>NZ_JABWEF010000001.1:0-688707 GCF_013369445.1 Duganella sp. BJB1802
CCGGCGCCGGAATTAATTGCAGGTGACGACCAGGTCGCCGTAGTCCTTGGCCGGCATGTTGCCGGTGGGGTTGGCGACCGTGCAGACCTGGGTCTGCTTGGTGACCGGATCGACCGGTTGCGACAGCACCGTCACACCGTACGGCGAACCGTCGCCGACCTTGCTCGGGAAGGTGAAGCCGACCGTGGCGCCGGCGGTGGCCGGCGGCAGCACGCTGACCAGGTCGGCGCCGTTGGCCAGCACCAGGCCCGGGTAGCGCAGGCCGCCGACGTTGCCGCCCAGCGTCCACGGATTGGTCACGCAGCTGAAGCCGATCTGGTACGAGGTGTAGGCGTTGGCCTTGCCGACGTTGGAGGTGCCGACCGGCGTGCACTTGGCGCCGGTGGGCGGGGTGTCGACCTCGATGTCGAATTCCTCGTCGACCGCGGCCAGGCGGGTGAACACGAAGCTGCTGCTGTTGGCCGGGATGGCCAGCTTTTCATTGGTCTTCTTGTTGATCAGGACCAGGTCGGGCTTGGTCAGGCCGCTGATGGTGCCCGACAGGGCCAGGTTGCCGTTGCCGCCGCCGCAGGCGTTCAGCAGGGCGGCGCACGCCAGGGCGAGGCCTGAACGCAGGTACACACTTTTCATAACAATCTCTCTCCAAATCGAATAGGGCCGGGCAACGGGCGGGTGCAGCATCTTACACGCGTTGGCCGGTATTTTAGTGCATTTGGTAACACCGGGGCCGCTAAGCGATGTAACAGCTTGTGACACCCGGGGCCGCGGCGGGGCTCAGCGCACCTGCGCCACCGCGCAACGCGAGCGCTTGCCGTCGAGCTGGCAGCTGTTGCGCACCCGGCCCTGCAGGTCGTGCACCTGCACCAGCCAGCGGTCGGCGTCCTGGCGCTCCATGGTCATGAAGCCGAAGCCGTCGACCCAGGAACTGAACTGCTCGACCCGCGCGCCCGGCGCCGGCGTCACGCCGTCCGGCAGGTGCTCGGGCAGCGGCACGGTGTCCTCGGCGGTGCCGGAAAAGCCGGAGATGAACTGGCTCGGGTGGCCGCCGGCGAAGCTGACCTGCTCCCACAGGTGCACGTGGCCCGACAGCATGGCCTGCACCGAGTCCGGCAGCAGGCCCGGGTTGAGCGAGCCGAAGGCCTGCTGCAGACCGGCGTCGCCCGGCAGCAGCCGCACCGAGCCGTCGGCGCGGCGGTCGGCGCCCATGCCCAGCAGCGGATGGTGGGCGATGCCGATGTTGCGCGGCGCCTGCCGCGCCAATGCGTCCAGCCGGCGGTACAGCGTGCGGTAGGCGTCGTAGCCCGGCTCGCCCGGCTTGAAGCCCTTCCACGTGGTGTTGGCGGTGTCGAGCACCAGCAGCTGGGTGTCCTGGCCGATCGGCACGGCGTAGGGCGCGCTGTAGTTGCCGAGGGCGTCGTCGGCGGCGTTGTTGCAGTCGCGCCCGGCGGCCAGCGGGCGCGGGTCGAGCAGGCGCCAGTAGCCCTGGCCGCCGCGCTGGCAGTTCTCGTGGTTGCCGCGCGCCATGATCCACGGCGCCGCCCGCAGCAGCGCCGCGCCGGGCGCGAAGAAGTCGGCGTTCCAGGCGTCCCAGCCGTAGCCCCACGGGCTGCCGGCGCAACCGGCGTCGCCGTCGGGGCAGGCGTTCTCGCGGTAGTGGTAGTCGCCGACGTGGACCACCAGCTCCGGGCCCCACGCGGCGGCGGCCGCCGCGATGGCGGCGAACGGATAGTCGGCCGCGCGGTTGCAGGCCTGGTAGCTGTTGGAACTCTTTTGCAGGCGGCAGCCGGTGTCGCCGATGACGACGATGCGGCGCGGCGCGGCCACAGGCTGCGGCAGCGCGCGGCCCAGCACGCTGGCCCGGGGATGGCCGCCGGCCGGCAGCGCGGCCTCGCAGGTCAGCAGCGGGAAGGCGGCCGGCTTGGAGTCGGCCGGCGCCGAGGCCGTCGGGCGCAGCGGCAATGTGGCGGCCGGCGCGCGCAGCGTCATCGGCCGCGGCTGGCCGTCGACCACGATGTCGGGGCAGGTCGGGGCGTCGATCAGCACGCGCGCCACGGCGGCGCCGCCTTCGCTCAGCACCACGAAGGAGGTGAAGGCCGGCGGCTGGCCGACGGTGGCGCAGCCGGCCAGCAGGGCGGCCAGCACGGCGGCCGACAGCGCGGCTGATCGGGCGGCCGACAGGGCCGCTGATAGGGCGCCTGCCGGACGCGGCGCTCGGCGGCGGTGGATGGTGGCGAGGGTGGTCGAGGGCACGGGTTCTCCAGCGGGGCAATCCGGTAATTTACCACGCCCTCGCCGGGCGGCAATCGGTGCGACAATATCGCATCTTTCATTTTCGTTTGCCCGCCATGACCCCACGCCGCCCCCACGCCCTGCTGTTCGACCTGGACGACACCCTGTGGCCGATCGGCCCGGTGATCGCGGCGGCGGAAACCAGCTGGCACGCCTGGCTGGCCGAGCACGCGCCCGAGGTGACCCAGCGCTATTCCATCGAGGCGCTGCGCGCGCGCCGCATGGCCCTGCTGGAACAGCGGCCCGAACTGGTGGTCGACCTGTACCGGCTGCGCCGCCTGGCGCTGGAGCAGGCCTTCGCCGAGGCCGGCGCCGACGCCGCCCACATCGAGGGCGCCATGCGCCACTTCCACGTGCAGCGCAACGCCGTCACGCCGTTCGGCGAGGTGCCGGCCGCGCTGGTGGCGCTGCAGGCCATGCTGCGCCTGGGCGTGATCACCAACGGCAACGCCGACCTTGAAGTCATCGGCCTGCACCACCATTTCGACACTGTGCTGGCCTCGTCGCGCTTCGGCCGCGCCAAGCCCGACCCGTCCATCTTCCTGGCCGCCTGCGAGGCGATGGGCGTGGCGCCGCGCGACGCGGTCTACGTCGGCGACGACCTGCGGCTGGACGTGCAGGGCGCGCAGGGCGCCGGCCTGCGGGCGGTGTGGATGAACCGCCGGGGCGCGCAGCACGAAGCGGGCATCGCGCCGGACGCCACCTGCGCCAGTTTTGATGAACTTCTGGCATGGGTTCGTGCGCAAATGCAGCATTGACGCCACGCTGCGGCCCCCGTCCGGCGCGGAGCGTGCATAATAAGCAGAAATATCATCAGTGAATGAACATGCAACTCGATACACGCGCACAAACCTTGCTCAAGGCCCTCGTCGAACGCTACATCGCGGACGGCCAGCCGGTGGGCTCGCGCGCCCTGTCCAAGATCTCCGGACTGGACCTGTCGCCGGCCACCATCCGCAACATCATGGCCGACCTGGAGGAACTGGGCTACGTGGCCAGTCCCCACACCTCGGCCGGCCGCGTGCCGACGCCGCGCGGCTACCGCATCTTCGTCGACACGCTGCTCACCGTGCAGCATCTCGACGAGCAGTCGGTGGAGGGGCGCATGCGGCTGCAGGCGCCGCAGCCGCACAAGATGATCGCCAACGCGGCGCAGATGTTGTCGTCGCTGTCGCAGTTCGCCGGCGTGGTGCTCAGCCCGCGGCGCGAATCGGTGTTCCAGCAGATCGAGTTTTTACGGCTGGGGGAGAAGCGCATCCTGCTGGTGATCGTCGGCCCGACCGGCGACGTGCAGAACCGGCTGCTGCTGACCGATGTCGACTACAGCCCGGCGCAGCTGGTGCAGTCGGCCAACTACATCAACCAGAACTACGGCGGCCTGGCCTTCGACGAGGTGCACCACCGGCTGCAGAGCGAGGTGCGCCAGCTGCGCGACGACATGGGCCGGCTGATGCAGGCGGCGGTGGAGGCCGGCAGCGAGGCGATGGCCGACAGCTCGGACGACATGGTCATCTCGGGCGAGCGCAACCTGCTGTCGGTGAGCGACCTGTCGTCGAACATGACGTCGCTGCGGCAGATGTTCGACATGTTCGAGCAGAAGACCGGGCTGATGCAGCTGCTCGACGTGTCGAGCAAGGCCAGCGGGGTGCAGATCTACATCGGCGGCGAATCGAGCCTGGTGCCGATGGACGAGATGAGCGTGGTGACCGCGCCGTACACGGCCAACGGCAAGATCGTCGGCACCCTGGGCGTGATCGGGCCGACGCGCATGGCCTACGAGCGGGTGATCCCGATTGTGGACATCACGGCCAAGCTGCTATCGAACGCGCTCAGCCATAATTGAGTCAAGGACGGTGCGGGCAGGCGGTCTTGGTGCAGTTGCCGTAGATGGCCAGCGCGTGCTCGGCGATCTTGAAGCCGCGCTCCTTGGCCACCACCTGCTGGCGCGTCTCGATTTCCTCGTCGAAGAATTCCTCCACGCGGCCGCAGTCCAGGCACACCAGATGGTCGTGGTGCGAGCCCTCGTTCAATTCAAAGATGGCCTTGCCGGTCTCGAAGTGGTTGCGGTTGAGCAGGCCGGCCTGTTCGAACTGGGTCAGCACCCGGTACACGGTCGCCAGGCCCACGTCCATATTTTCGGCCAACAGGATCTTGTAGACATCCTCGGCGGTCAGGTGGCGCACTTCGCTGTTCTGGAAGATGTCCAGGATTTTGAGGCGGGGCAGCGTGGCTTTGAGGCCGCTGGCCTTCAGGTCGGTGGGGGTGTTGCTCATGATGGCGGCTCTTTGAGTGGTTGGCGATAGCTAGGCGACAGTTTAACGCACTCCGGCCGCCACCGCACCCTGCGCGCCGCGCGGCGCCGCCGGCGTGAAATTTACAATTGCAATGTTTTACAATTAATCTTTATAAAACAAGGACATACTCGCCGTTTTGCTGGATAATGCGCTCTCCCGGAGTGCCCGCGCAGCCCCATGTCGCACCTTGTGCTTTATGATATAGCGTTTTTCGGCACTTCCGCTCGATCAGATTGAGGACAACCATGCGCGTCACCCAGGCTTTATCGCAGTCTTTGTTGCACCGTTTCACCCGCCGCGCCCCGCTGCTGGCCGGCGCCGTTTGCGTCGCGCTGGCTGTGGGCGGCTGCGCGTCCAACACCACGCTGGGCGAGAAATCGAACGAGGTCAAGGAGACCGGCACCACGCTCGACGCCAGCAAGGGCGCGCAAACCACCACCATCACCAAGCTGCAGAAGTTCATGTGGTTCTTCTCGCCGTACCGTCCGGACATCCAGCAGGGCAACTTCGTCTCCGAGGAGATGCTATCCCAGCTCAAGACCGGCATGACGCGCGAGCAGGTGCGCTTCATCTTCGGCACCGCGCTGCTGGCCGACCCGTTCCACGCCGACCGCTGGGACTACGCGTTCCGCATGGCCAAGGGCAACGGCGAAATCACCACCAGCCGCGTGATCGTGTTCTTCGACAAGGACGGCAAGGTGGCGCGCTGGGAAGGCGGCAACCTGCCGACCGAAAAAGACTACATCGCCCGCATCGCCGGCCCGGCGCCCAAGATCAAGAAGGACCTGAACACGCCGGACGCGCGTCCGGTCGGCAACACCGCGACTATCCCGGCCGGCGCCGACAACTCCGCCGCCTCGCCGGTTGGCGTGACGGTGAGCAACGACAAGAAATAAGCACGAGGACACACGCATGAGCAACCTGAACATCGCCATCGCCGGCGCCGGCGGCCGCATGGGCCGCATCCTGATCGAAGCGGTGCTCGACGCGCCCGACGCCCGCCTGTCCGGCGCGCTGGACCGCGCGGGCTCGGCCAACATCGGCGGCGACGCCGCCGCCTTCCTCGGCAAGCCGGCCGGCGTGCCGGTGGAGTCGGACCTGGCCAAGGGCCTGGCCGGCGCGCAGTACCTGATCGACTTCACCCGCCCCGAGGGCACGCTGGCCCACCTGGCGTATTGCGCCGAGCACGGCATCAAGATGATCATCGGCACCACCGGCTTCGACGAAGCGGGCAAGGCGGCGATTGCCGAAGCGGCCAAGAAGACCGCCATCGTGATGTCGCCCAACTTCAGCGTCGGCGTCAACGTCACGCTCAAGCTGCTGCAGCAGGCGGCCAAGGCGCTGGCGGTCGGCTACGACATCGAAGTGATCGAGGCCCACCACCGTCACAAGGTCGACGCCCCGTCCGGCACCGCGCTGAAGATGGGCGAAGTGCTGGCCGACGCGCTCGGGCGCGACCTCAAGGATTGCGCGGTCTACGCGCGCGAGGGCGTGACCGGCGAGCGCGACCCGTCGTCGATCGGCTTCGCCACCATCCGCGGCGGCGACATCGTCGGCGACCACACCGTGCTGTTCGCCGGCACCGGCGAGCGCATCGAGATCAGCCACAAGTCCAGCAGCCGCGTGACCTACGCGCACGGCTCGCTGCGCGCCTGCCGCTTCCTGGCCGACAAGGCCACCGGCCTGTACGACATGAACGACGTGCTGGCGCTGAACTGATGACGCCCAACCACTTCACCCTGGCCGGCTACTGGGAGCAGGGCGACACCATCAGCCACATCGTGGCGCTGGTGTTGCTGGCGATGTCGCTGGTGAGCTGGTTCTTCATCCTGTCCAAAGCCTACGCCGCGCTGCGCATCCGCCGCAGCGCGCCGGCCGTGCAAGCGTTCTGGGAGGCGCCGTCGATGCAGGATGGCGTGGCCGCGCTGACGCTGGCCGATCCCGAACAAGTCTTCCTGCCGCTGGCGCAGCAAGGCGCGGCGCAGCTCAAGACCGGCGGCCGCGCGTCGCTGGGAGGCGAGATGGGCCATGCCGCGCAGGTCACCCGCGTGCTGCGGGTGGCGATCCAGAATTCCACCAACCGCCTCGAAGGCGGCCTGACCCTGCTGGCGTCGATCGGCGCCACCGCGCCGTTTGTCGGGCTGCTGGGCACGGTGTGGGGCATCTACCACGCGCTGGCCAACGTCTCGGCCAGCGGCACGGTGCAGATCGACAAGGTGGCCGGCCCGGTGGGCGAGGCGCTGATCATGACCGCCATCGGCCTGACGGTGGCCATCCCGGCGGTGCTGGCGTACAACGGCTTCAACCGCGTCAACCGGCTGACCCTGGCCGAACTGGACGCCTTCGCGCACGACCTGCACGCCTACCTGACTAAGGGCGGGGGTCAAGTCTGACATTCGGACACGAGCTCTGCCCTGGCCGTCCCGCTACGGCGGAGGCCGTGTCCGAATGTCAGACTTGACCCCATTATTGGGAGCTAGCATGAGTTTTGGTGCCTTCAACCACCACCGCAATCCGGGGCCGATGGCCGATATCAACGTCACGCCGATGGTCGATGTGATGCTGGTGCTGCTGGTGATCTTCATCCTCAGCGCGCCGATGTTCACCAACGCCGTCAAGCTGGACCTGCCAAAGGCGCAGGCCCAGGCCAATCCGCAGCAGGCGGCCACGGTCACGCTGTCGATCGACGGCGCCGGCAAGATCTTCTGGAATAACGACCCGGTCGAGCTCAGCGTGCTGGAGGCGCGCCTGGTCGACGCGGCCAAACTGGAGCCGCAGCCGGAGCTGCAGCTGCGCGCCGACAAGGACACCCGCTACGAAGTGGTGGCGCAGGTGATGGCCGCCGCGCAGTCGCATGGTTTAACGAAACTAGGGTTCGTCACCGACCCGAGGAAAGAGAAAAAATAATGGCAACCGCAGAATTGAACGGCGCGGCGATCACCGATTTCGCCAGCTTCCACGCCGCGTGCAAGGCCGCGCTGGGCTTCCCCGATACCTACGGCAACACCATGGACGCCTGGGTCGATTGCCTGAGCTACCTGCGCGACGAGGACGGCATGAGCAAGTTCCGCCTGAAGCCGAACGAGGTGCTGGACATCGTCATCACCAACGCCGAGGCCATGAAGGCCGCCGTGCCCGACATCCTGGAAGAGGTGGCCTACTGCGTGGCCGGCATCAACGAGCGCTACGAAGACTACGGCGAGAAGCCGGCCCTGAAGCTTACGCTGCGCTGACCACGCCGGCCGGCACCGCGTTCGGGATCTGCGACTTGGCGCCGGTCTCGCCCGGGGCCAGCGTCAGCACCTCGAAGCCGGTCTCGGTCACCAGCACCATGTGCTCCCATTGCGCCGACAGCGATTTGTCGCGCGTCTCGACGGTCCAGCCGTCGTTCAATTCCTTGGTCGCCGCCTTGCCGGCATTGATCATCGGCTCGATCGTGAACAGCATGCCCGCCTTGAGCACCACGCCCTGGCCCGGACGGCCGTAGTGCGCCACCTGCGGCTCGTCGTGGTAGACCATGCCGATGCCGTGGCCGCAGTAATCCAGCACCACGCTGTAGCCGGCCTTCTCGGCCACGGTCTGGATCGCGAAGCCGACGTCGCCCAGCGTGGCGCGCGGCTTGACCGCGCGGATGCCGGCCCACATCGCCGCGTAGGTGGTCTCGACCAGCTTGCGGGTGGCCTTGGACGGCTCGCCGACGTAGTACATGCGGCTGGTGTCGCCGTGCCAGCCATCCTTGATGACGGCGACGTCGAGGTTGATGATGTCGCCGTCCTTGAGGATGTGGTCGTCCTTCGGAATGCCGTGGCACACCACGTGGTTGACCGAGCTGCACACGGTGGCCGGGAAGCCGCCGTAGCCCACGTTGGCCGGGATCGCCTGCTGCACGTTGACGATGTAGTCGTTGCACAGCTTGTCGAGGTAGCCGGTGCTGACGCCGGCCTTGACGTGCGGCGTGATCATGGTCAGCACGTCGGCCGCCAGCTGGGCGGCGACGCGCGCCTGGACGATTTGCTCGGACGACTTGATCAGATTGGCGTTACGGCGGGACATGGTGCGACCTCTTTCATTTTCGGAGGCGCGTATACTGCCACATCCGCTAGCGTACCGCTGCCAAATCGAAATGAGGGTTGTCGATCAGGCAAAGCAGATTGCCGAACGGATCGGCCAATTCCACCGTCTTGATGTTCTCGCCCACGTCCTGGATCGCCCCGTGCACGGTGGCGCCCAGGGCGACGATGCGGTCCACCTCGGCGGCGATGTCGTCCACGCCCCAGTAGACCATGCTGCCGGTCTGGCCGGGCTTGCCGTCCGGGATCAGGCCCAGCTCGAAGCCGCCGACGTTGAAGCCGACGTAGAACGGCTGGTCGAAATAGGGCGCGGTATCGAACACCTTGCTGTACCAGGTCTTGGCGGCCGCCAGGTCGGCCACCGGATAGGCCACGGTGCGTAATCCCTTGATCATGCTTGTCTCCACTGAGATGTTGAAAACGCCATCTTGGCACATCGGCAGCGGGCGCGATTGTAAAAATGGAAGCTAGGCGCCCAGCAGGAAGCGCTCCGGCGCGCTGCCGGCGAATTCCTGGAAATCGTGGATCAGGTGCGACTGGTCGAAATAGCCGCAGTCCAGCGCCAGTCGCGCCCAGTCCGGCGACGGCGCAGCCTTGAGCGCGGCGGCGGCCCGGCGGAAGCGGCTGATGCGCGCATACAGCTTGGGCGAGAGTCCGACCCGCGCACGGAACAGCGTCGCCAGGTACTGGCGCGACACGCCCAGCTGCGCCGCCAGTTGTTCGATGCGCAGAGTGCCGCCGCTGGCGTCCAACGCGGCCAGGGCGTGGTGGATCAAACGCTCGCCCGCGTCGCCGGGCTCGCCGATGTCTCGCGCGGCCGCCGTGCGCGCCGTGGTCGCGTCGCCGGCATCGCGCAGCCGCCGCAGCAGTTGATGTTCGATCAAGGCGATGCGTTCGCGGTCGGACAGCTCGCAGGTCCACAAGGCGTCGGCCAGCCGCTTGGCATCGCTGCGCCCCCAGAGCTGGTCGATATCGGCTCGCTGGTCGGTCAGCGCGTGCAGCGGCGCGGCCAGGAAGGCGCCAGCCGCGCCGGGCTTGAAGCGCACCGCCACCGTGCGCAGCGGCCCGCCGCTGGCGACCAGGATGGCGCTGCTCATCATGCCGACCGCGAAGCCTGGCTGGCCGCCGTCCTGCCAAAGAATATCGACACAATTATCCGGCAGCACCCGGTGCGTGTGCGCGCCGCCGGGCGCGCGGGCGGCCCACATGCACTCGACGTGCGCGGCCAGCGCCGGATGGGGAGGATATTCGCGGTAGTACATCCGCGCAGTATGCCATGCGCCGGTCCCTGGCCGGCTCGCCTCAAGCCTGCTTAGAATGACTCGGGATCGTCGATATCGCCATACGGCCGCTCGTCCTCGTCCACCAGGAAGCCCGTCTTGGCCCATGCTCTTTGAATCATTTCCGAGGTCTTGCTGGCCTGCCTCATCTGCAACTCCATCATTCTTCTTGCGCGTTGAAAGCTCTCCTGGCGCGTAATGAGCTCAGAGACGCCAATCCTGACTTTCATGATTTTCTCCCTTGGTATCCAGCCCTGCGTTCAGAAAAACTGGCGCCTGTTCTATTGGCTCAACTAACCAAGCCTCAAGGATTTGGCAGATTGCCAGTTCTTCCTGCGTGAGACAGTGGACTTGGGAAAAAAGTTCCTCCGCCTCCTTGCGGTCGATGACAAAATGATGAGAAGGATAAGTGCTCGCCAAACGTTCAAGCGCCCCGCTCTTAAGCGAGTTGCACACATCGTTTAGCCGTTTTCCGTATTCCGCGACAATGCGTATTGCTCGCTGTATCTCGCCGATTCGCAGCGGATCCATCTGCGAATAAAGCGGCGCGGCGATGCCTTGCGTCACTCTTGCGGCAAGCTTGCCGGCGAGTTTGGTCGAGAGGCGGCCATGCTTGCGGATGCCGAGCAGGTTCTTGATGAACGCCTCGCGGGTATGGAACTCCACCGCATTGAGCGCCTGCATCACGTCTTGTACCGAACCCATTTCATGCAATTCCGATGGCTTCATGATTTGCAGATCCAGCGGCCCGAGTTCGCCAAGGTCGCCCATTGCCAGCTCATGCGCGCCGATGGCGATCAGCGTCCCGGCGCTTTTGCAATAGGAGGGAATCGCCAGCCGGATGTGCTCGTAGTGCTGCTGCAGGCACCTGCCGATGCGAAAGCCCGCGTCCGAGTCGCCGCCCATGGTGCAGAGAAAGACCGTGCATCCGGCATGCTGTTTGCCGCCGGCGATCAGCCTGGACAGCTCGCGGTGCAGTTTGCGGGAAATGCTGGCGCTGACCAGCAGGAAGTCGCACCCGGGATGGGCGCGGCGCAACGCTTCAATGGCGGCGGGGAGATCGGCGGACATGGCAGGCTCAGGAGTGGCTTTTTTGACAATCGCAACCCCGCTATTTAGCCCCAGCCGCGCGCCGCCGTACTGTCCCGCCTCAATCGAACGCCGCCACGCCGAGCCCGGCCGCTCATACCGCGCCCTGAACCGGTATAATGTCCGGTTCATATACACTTATTGGCCGCACACCATCATGCAAGATAAATATAGTCCCGCTGACGTAGAAAAAGCCGCTCAATCGCACTGGAAAGCCATCGACGCCTACAAGGCCGTCGAACACGACCCGCGTTTCCCGAAAGGGAAGTATTACGCCTGTTCGATGCTGCCTTATCCATCGGGCAAGCTGCACATGGGCCACGTCCGCAACTATACGATCAACGATGTGATGTACCGCTACCTGCGCATGAACGGCTACAACGTGCTCATGCCGATGGGCTGGGACGCGTTCGGCATGCCGGCAGAAAACGCGGCGATGGCCAACAACGTGCCGCCGGCGCAGTGGACCTACTCCAACATCGCCCACATGCGCGAGCAGATGGAGTCGATGGGCCTGGCGATCGACTGGTCGCGTGAAATGACCGCGTGCAAGCCGGAATACTACAAGTGGAACCAGTGGATGTTCCTGAAGATGCTGGAAAAAGGCATCATCTACAAGAAGACCGGCACCGTGAACTGGGACCCGATCGACCAGACCGTGCTGGCCAACGAGCAGGTGGTCGATGGTAAGGGCTGGCGTTCCGGCGCGCCGATCGAAAAGCGCGAGATCCCGATGTACTACGCCCGCATCACCGACTACGCCGACGAGCTGCTGGCCTATGTCGACGACAAGCTGCCGGGCTGGCCCGAGCGCGTGCGCACCATGCAGACCAACTGGATCGGCAAGTCGACCGGCGTGCGCTTTGCCTTCCCGCACCAGATCAAGGGCGCTGACGGCCAGCTGATCCAGGACGGCAAGATGTACGTCTTCACCACCCGTCCGGACACCGTGATGGGCGTGACCTTCTGCGCCGTGGCGGCCGAGCATCCGCTGGCGATCCACGCCGCGCAGACCAATCCTGAACTGGCCGCGTTCAACGCCGAGTGCAAGCTGGGTTCCGTGATCGAAGCCGACATGGCGACGATGGAGAAGAAGGGCATGCCGACCGGCCTGTTCGTCACCCATCCGCTGACCGGCGAGCAGGTCGAGGTCTGGGTCGGCAACTACGTGCTGATCACCTACGGCGACGGCGCCGTCATGGGCGTGCCCGCGCACGACGAGCGCGATTTCGCCTTCGCCAAAAAATACAATCTGCCGATCAAGCAGGTCATCCAGGCCGAGGGCAAGGAGTTCTCCACCGACGCCTGGCAGGAATGGTACGGCGACAAGGACATCTCCATCGTCACCAACTCCGGCAAGTACGACGGCCTGCGCTACGCCGAAGCCGTCGATGCGGTGGCCGCCGACATGGCAGCCAAGGGCCTGGGCGAGAAGAAGATCACCTTCCGTCTGCGCGACTGGGGCATCTCGCGCCAGCGCTACTGGGGCACGCCGATCCCGATGATCCACTGCGGCGATTGCGGCGTGGTGCCGGTGCCGGAGAAGGACCTGCCGGTGGTGCTGCCGGAAGACTGCGTACCCGATGGTACCGGCAATCCGCTGAACAAATACGAGGCCTTCCTCAAGTGCGACTGCCCGCAGTGCGGCAAGCCCGCGCGCCGCGAGACCGACACGATGGACACCTTCGTCGATTCGTCGTGGTACTACATGCGCTATACCTCGCCGGGTTCGGACAAGGCCATGGTCGACGAGCGCAATGACTACTGGATGCCGATGGACCAGTACATCGGCGGCATCGAGCACGCCGTCATGCACCTGCTGTACGCGCGCTTCTGGACCAAGATCATGCGCGACTTCGGCCTGGTCAAGTTCGACGAGCCGTTCGTCAACCTGCTCACGCAGGGCATGGTGCTCAACGAGACCTACTACCGCGAAGACGCCGCCGGCAAGAAGACCTGGTTCAACCCGGCCGACGTCGACCTGACCTTGGACGACAAGGGCCGCCCGCAAGGCGCGGTCTCGAAGGCCGACGGCCAGCCGGTGAACATCGGCGGCACCGAGAAGATGTCGAAGTCGAAGAACAACGGCATCGACCCGGCCGCGCAGATCGAGCAATACGGCGCCGACACCGCGCGCCTGTTCACGATGTTCGCCTCGCCGCCGGAACAGACGCTGGAATGGTCGGGCAGCGGCGTCGAAGGCGCCAACCGCTTCCTGCGCCGCGTATGGGGCTTCGGCTACGCGCAGCGCGACGCCATCGCCGCCGCCGGCGCGCCGCTGACCGCCACCGCGACCACCGACGCTGGTAAAACCCTGCGCCGCGAACTGCACAAGGTGCTGCAGCAGGCGGACTACGACATCAAGCGCATCCAGTACAACACCGTGGTGTCGGCCTGCATGAAGATGCTCAACACGCTGGAATCGGCCAAGGACGCGGATGCCGCGTCGCTGTCCGAAGGCTATTCGATCTTCCTGCGCCTGCTGAACCCAGTGGCCCCGCACATCACCCACGTGCTGTGGGAGGAACTGGGCTACGCCAAGGCGCACGGCGACATCCTCAACGTGCAGTGGCCGCAGGTCGACCCGGCCGCGCTGGAGCAATCCGAGATCGAGATGATGATCCAGGTGAACGGCAAGCTGCGTGGCAGCGTGGTCGTGGCCAAGACCGCCGACAAGGCGAGCATCGAGGCGGCGGCGCTGGCCAACGAGGCGGTGCAGAAGTTCATCGAAGGCACGCCGAAGAAGGTCATCGTGGTGCCGGGCAAATTGATCAACATCGTGGTTTAACTGGGTTCAAACATGCTGACTACTTCCGAGTTGTTCCGGCGCGGCCGGCTGGCCGCCGCGGTGCTGGCCGTGGCGCTGACCGTGTCGGCCTGCGGCTTCCATCTGCGCGGCGACGGCGGCCACTACACGCTGCCGTTCCCGACGATGTATGTCGGACTGCCGGAAGCGTCGCCGCTGGCCATCGATTTGAAGCGCAACATCCGCGCCAACGGCGGCACCACCGTCGTCAACGCGGCCAAGGATGCGGACGGCGTGATCGAGGTGCTGTCCGACCCCGAGAAGACCCGCACCAAATCCATTTTGACGCTGAACCGCAATGGCCGCGTGAGCCAGTACCTGCTGTCGTATAACATCGTGTTCCGCGTCTTGGACAAGCAGGGCAAGGAGCTGCTGGGACGTACGCAGATCCTGCTGACCCGCCCCATCGACTTCAACGAAACCCAGTTGCTGGCGAAGGAGCAGGAAGAAGCGCTGCTGTACAAGGACATGCAGACGGACCTGGTGCAGCAGATGATGCGCCGTATCGCGGCCATCAAGCCGCAGCAGGTGTCGCTGCCGCCGCCGGCGTCGCCGACGCCGTCCGTGCCCGCCGTGCCTATCCAGTAAGGGCGCGCGATGCAATTGCGGTTAGAAGCGCTGGACGGCCATTTGACGAAATCGTTGTCCCAGCTGTACGTGATCACCAGCGACGAGCATCTGCTGGCGCTGGAGGCCGCGGACAAGATCCGCAAGGCGGCGCGCGCGCAAGGCTATTCCGAGCGCGACGTGCTGACCGTGGAACGCAGCTTCAAGTGGGGCGAGCTGCTGGCGTCCAACCAGGCGCTGTCGCTGTTCGGCGACAAGAAGCTGATCGAGCTACGCATCCCGACCGGCAAGCCGGGCAAGGATGGCGGCGCGGCGCTGCAGAATTATGTGAAGGATTTAAGTCCGGACAATCTGACCCTGATCACGCTGCCCAAGCTGGATTGGCAGACGCAGAAGGCGGCGTGGGTCGCCAGCCTGCAGCAGGCGGCGGTGTATATCGACATCGCGCAGATTGAACGGGCGCAGTTACCCAATTGGATAGGCCAGCGCCTTGCCGCACAAGGGCAAAGCGCGGATAGACAGAGCATCGATTTCATCGCCGATCGCGTTGAAGGCAACCTGCTTGCGGCCCATCAGGAGATACAGAAGTTGGCCCTGCTGCACGAACCGGGCAAGCTGACCTACGAGCAGGTGCACGAAGCGGTGCTGAACGTGGCGCGTTACGACGTGTTCAAGCTCAGTGAAGCGATGCTGTCGGGCGATCCGGCGCGTCTGGTGCGGATGCTGGAAGGCTTGAAGGGCGAGGGCGAGGCGCTGCCGCTGGTGCTGTGGGCCGTGTCGGAGGAAATCCGCACGCTGCTCAAGCTGAAGGCGGGCATGGCGCAGGGCCGTCCTCTGGGTGCGCTGCTCAAGGAGTATCGCATCTGGGGACCGAAGGAACGCATGATGGAGCCGGCGCTGCGCCGCATCTCGCTGCCTGTACTGGAAGTGGCGATGAAGGACGCGGCGCAGGTCGACAAGATGATCAAGGGCTTGCGCGCCAAAGCGCACGCCGGCGACGCGTGGGACGCGATGCTGCAACTGGCGTTGAAAGTCGCACGCGGCGGATAGGAAAGCTACCGATGGATATCAAGCACTACATGGAACAACTGGGCCAGCAAGCGCGCAAGGCATCGCGCGCCATGGCCCGCGCCGACAGCGCCACCCGCAACCGCGCGCTGACGCTGATCGCCGACGCGATCGAGCGCGACGCCGCCCAGCTGCGCGCCGCCAATCAGCTCGACATGGACGCGGCGGCCGCCAACGGCCTGGCCCCGGCCATGCTGGACCGCCTGGCACTGTCCGACAAGGCCATCGCGACGATGGTGGAAGGCCTGCGCCAGATCGTCGCGCTGCCCGATCCGATCGGCGAAATCTCTGGCCTGAAGTTCCGCCCGACCGGCATCCAGGTCGGCCAGATGCGCGTGCCGCTGGGCGTGATCGGCATCATCTACGAATCCCGTCCCAACGTGACGGTGGACGCGGCGGGCCTGTGCATCAAGAGCGGCAACGCCACCATCCTGCGCGGCGGCTCGGAAGCGATCCACTGCAACCGCGCGCTGGCCAAGCTGGTCAAGGAAGGCCTGCTGGGCGCCGGCCTGCCGGAGGACGGCGTGCAAGTGGTCGACACCACCGACCGCGCCGCCGTCGGTGCGCTGATCACCATGCCGCAGTACGTGGACGTGATCGTGCCGCGCGGCGGCAAGGGCCTGATCGCGCGCCTGATGGCCGAGGCGACGGTGCCGATGATTAAACACCTGGACGGCATCTGCCACGTCTACATCGACGCCAAGGCCGACATGAAGAAGGCATTGGACATCGCGTTCAACGCCAAGTGCCACCGCTACGGCACCTGCAACACCATGGAGACGCTGCTGGTGGCGCGCGCCATCGCGCCCGCCGTGCTGCCGGAACTGGCCAGGCTGTACGCGACCAAGCAGGTCGAGCTGCGCGCCGATCCCGAGGCGATGGCGATCCTGTCCGCCGCCGGCTATCCGCACCTGGTGGCCGCCGTCGAGGAAGACTGGTCGACCGAATACCTGGCCGCGATCCTGTCGGTGAAGATCGTCGCCGGCATCGACGAGGCGATGGAGCACATCAACCACTACTCGTCCAAGCACACCGAGGCCATCGTCACGGAGGATTACACGGACGCGATGCGCTTCCTGCGCGAAGTCGATTCGGCGTCGGTGATGATCAACGCCTCGACGCGCTTTGCCGACGGTTTCGAGTACGGCCTGGGCGCGGAGATCGGCATCTCCAACGACAAGCTGCACGCGCGCGGCCCGGTTGGGCTGGAAGGTTTGACTTCGCTGAAGTACGTCGTGTTCGGTCACGGCGAAATCCGTCAATAAGGAGACGTATGCTCTGGATTAAAGCGCTGCACATTTTCTTCGTGATCGCCTGGATGGCGGGCGTGTTCTACCTGCCGCGCATCTTCGTCAACCTGGCGATGGAGACCGACAAGGCCTCGACCGCGCGCCTGCTGCTCATGGCGCGCAAGCTGTATCGTTTTTCGATGTGGCTGTCGGTGTTCGCGGTGGTGTTCGGCGCGATCCTGGTGTGGATGCAGTACGGCGCGCAGATGCCACACTGGCTGCACGCCAAGCTGTTCTTCGTGGTGCTGGTGATCGGTTATCACCACGCCTGTGGCCCCATCCTCAAGAAGTTCGAGAAGGGCGTCAACACGCGCAGCCACAAGTGGTTCCGCGTGTTTAATGAGCTGCCGGTGTTTATGCTGCTGGCGATAGTGCTGCTGGTTGTGGTCAAACCCTTCTGATCGGAGTGTCATGAGTAAAGTCTGCCAGTATTTTTTCGCCGCCCATTCGCCGTGGACGTATCTGGGCCATGAGCGCTTTGTCGCCATGGCGCGCCAGCACGGCGTGCAAATCGAAGTGCGGCCGGTCGACCTGGGCAAGGTGTTCGGTGTGTCCGGCGGCCTGCCGCTGGCCAAGCGCGCCCCGCAGCGCCAGGCCTACCGCCTGGTCGAACTGACGCGCTGGTCGGATTTCCTCGGCATTCCGCTCAACGTGCAGCCGAAGTTTTTCCCGGTGTCGCCGGAGCTGGCCAACCGCATGCTGATCGCCGCGCGCCTGACACATGGCGTGGACGTGGCGTTGTCGCTGTCGCTGGCGGTGATGCGCGGGCTGTGGGCCGAGGATAAGAATATCGGCGACGAGGAAACGCTGGCGCAGATCGCCGGCAGCCTTGGCCTCGATGGCAAAGCGTTGATCAAGTCGGCGGAGACGGCCAGCGTGCAGGCCGAGTACGACCGCAATACGGAAGACGCAACGGCGGCCAGCGTGTTCGGCTCGCCGTGGTATGTGTTGGATGGAGAGAGTTTCTGGGGCCAGGACCGCCTGGACTTCCTGGAACGGGCAATGCAGAAGTAAATCGCGCCGCGCCACTCGGGCGGCGCGCAATTTTTTTAACGGACAAAAGGTACACCTATGGCATCCTATTTTTGCCCATGCCCGCGCGGCATGGAAGCGGCGCTGGCCGAAGAACTGGGCGAGATCGCCCAACTGAGCACTACCCTCAAGGTGCACAACCAGGTCCCGGGCGGCGTGCACTGCTCCGGTGAGCTGCTCGATTCCTACCGCATCAACCTGCACTCGCGCATCGCCTCGCGCGTGCTGATGCGTATGGCCGTCACCGGCTACCAGAACGAGAACGACATCTACGACCTGGTGCTGGCGCAGCCGTGGGAAGACTGGTTCACCTACGACCACACCATCCGCGTCGACGTCACCGCCGTGAAGTCCCCGCTGAAAAGCCTGGAGTTCACCACGCTGAAAATCAAGGACGCGATCTGCGACCGCTTCCGCGACCAGTTCAACAAGCGTCCTTCGGTCAACACCAAGGAACCGGACATGCGTATCGTCGGCTTCCTCGACGCGCGCCAGTTCATCATCTACCTCGACACCTCCGGCGAGGCGCTGTTCAAGCGCGGCTGGCGCGAGGAGACGGGCGACGCGCCGCTGCGCGAGAACCTGGCCGCCGGCCTGCTGCGCGTGTCGGGCTGGAAGCCGGGCATGCCGCTGTTCGACCCGATGTGCGGCTCCGGCACCATCCTGTGCGAAGCGGCGCAGATGGTGCAGGGCATCCCGCCGGGCGCGCGCCGCCGCTTTGCCTTCGAAGCCTTCAACGACTTCGATCCGGCGCCGTGGAACGAGATGAAAAATTCGATCAAGGCCAATCCGCTGCCGGAATCGCCGACCATCTTCGGCTCCGACATCTCGGGCGACATGGTGGCGATGACGCGCCATAACCTCAAGTGCGCCGGCATCATGTTCGACGTGCCGCTCAAGCAGATCGAGGCGCAGGAGGTGAAGGCGCCGACCGAGCAGCCGGGCATCCTGCTGACCAATCCTCCGTACGGCGAGCGTATCGGCGTGCGCGGCGACAGCTCGCTGCCGGAGGACGAACTGGCGACCAGCTTCTATTCGGCGCTGTCGACCACCCTCAAGCAGCGCTTCGCCGGCTGGACGGTGTTCCTGTTCACGGCGGACCTGGGCCTGCCCAAGCTGCTGCGCCTGAAGGAATCGCGCAAGACGCCGTTCTTCAACGGCGCGCTGGAATGCCGTTTGTTCCGCTTCGATATGGTGGCCGGTTTCAACCGCCGCGAAGCGGCCAAGCCGAAAGAAGTCTAAGTAGTACGCGCCGCGCTTTCCGGCGCGGCGCCCCAGCCGGAAAGCACCGCATGTTCACCACACCTCCCGTCAATCTTCCCCCCGATCCCGTCGCGGAGGCGCCCGAGCCGCCGCACATGAAAGTCCTCGGCGCCGGCGCGCTGGCCGCCGTGCTGGCGGCCCTGTCGATGCTGGGGCCTTTCTCCATCGACGCCTACCTGCCGGCCTTCCCCAACATCCAGGCCACGCTGAACGCGACGCCGATCGAGGTCCAGCAAAGCCTGACGTTCTACATGCTGTCTTTCGCCGCCATGGTGTTGTGGCACGGCGCGCTGTCGGACGCCTTCGGCCGCCGCAACGTGATCCTGGTGTCGCTGGCGATGTTCGCGGTCGGCACGCTGGGCTGCGCCGCCGCGCACACCGTGCACTACCTGTGGGTGTTCCGCATCCTGCAGGGCGTGTCGTCCGGCGCCGGCGTGGTGGTGGGGCGCGCCATCATCCGCGACCTGTACGAGGACGCCGCCGCCGCGCGCCTGCTGTCGATGGTGACGATGATCTTCTCGATCGCGCCGGCCATCGCGCCGATCCTGGGCGGCTGGGTGGTCACGCTGTTCGACTGGCGGGCGATCTTCCTGGCGCTGCTGGCCTACAGCGTGCTGCTGTTCATCTACTGCTACCGCAAGCTGCCGGAGACGCTGCCGAAAGAGAAGCGCCATCCCTTCAATCCGCGCTTCCTGCTGCGGAACTACACCGAGATCCTGCGCTCGCCGCTGTTCCACCTCAAGTCCGGCGTGGTGGCGCTCAATTTCGCCGGCCTGTTCCTGTACATCTCGTCGGCGCCGGTGTTCCTGCCGCAGCACCTGGGGCTGGGCGCCTCGCAGTTCGGCTGGCTGTTCATTCCATCGGTGAGCGGGATTTTCCTCGGCGCGCTGGCGGCCAACCGGATCGCCGGCAAGATGGCGTTTTCGCGACAGATAGCCATCGGTTTTTGTTTCCTGGTGGTCGCGTCGACATTTAACGTTTGCTACCACCTGTTGCAGCCGCCCGCTCTGCCGTGGTCGGTGGCGCCGATCTTCTTCTACACCTTCGGCATGTCGGTGGTAGCGCCGGCGGCCACCCTGCTGGCGTTGGACCTGTTTCCGCACATCCGCGGCACGGTGGCGTCCTGCCAATCGTTCGCCACCACCCTGCTCGGCGCGGTGGTGGCGGGGGTGATCGCACCCTTCCTATCACACTCCGCGCTATGGTTAGCCGCCGGACAGATGGCATTTAGTGCCTCTGCTCTCGTTTTGTGGTTGACGTCGCGCTATTACCGGAGCATGCTTCTACGCCATCCGGGTCGGTAATTATTTACGGCAGGAAATTGACTTAGTTTAGAAAGAAATCTTACTTGCTGTTAAGTTACTACAAGACTTTATGTTAGTATAACTTTTCGGCAGCAATTATTGCCCTTGATTATTGCTCCCGATTCTTGCACAACGACCGGCCCAAACAACGCTTGATACGATGCATCAACCTGACCATGATATTCGCAATCGCCTGCTGATTGCCCGTCTGCCGGCAATGCCGCAGATACTCATTAAGTTGATTGAGCACTTGCAGGCCGACGACGCCGGCATGCCGGAGCTGGCCGCGCTGATCGCCAAGGATGCGGCGATGACCAGCAAGATCCTCACCGTCGCCAACAGCTCGGCCTACCACCGCAACGCGCGCGTGGTCGGCCTGGAGCAGTCGCTGGTGTCGCTGGGCACCGACATGATCAAGACGCTGGTCATCAGCGAATCCGTGTTCCAGACCTTCAACAGCTTCCCGCATTCGAGCAGCACCGACTTGCGCGGTTTCTGGAAAGGTTCCCTGACCACCGCCGTCATCGCCCGCGACATCGCCAAGCGCATGGAATACCCGCACGCCGAGGAAGCCTACCTGGCCGGCCTGCTGCACAACGTCGGCCGCCTGGCGCTGCTGGCCACCGCGCCCAAGGAATACGCCTTCAACTTCATGGCGCGCGACGACGAGGACCTGTGCGCGGTCGAGCAGCGCACGCTGCAGATCACCCACTCGGAGGCGGGCGCCTGGCTGATCGAACGCTGGCACCTCGATTCCTTCCTGGCCGACAGCGTGCTGTATCACCACGAGCCGATCGCGCGCCTGGAGTCGGCCCATCCCTTGATCCGCATGGTGCGCCTGGCGCACCTGCTGTGCTTCCACGAGGACCAGCAGCAGGCCATCGAGGAAGCCGGCCACCTGTGCAGCCTCGATGCCGAGGCGCTGGAGCAGGTCGTCAACAACGCCGCGCGGCAGGTGGAGAAGTCGGCCGCCTACCTGGGCATCGACCTGGCCGGCGCCGACGACGTGCCGACGCCGTCCGCCTACGCGCCGCCGCCGGTCGATCCGGTGCAGCAGCGGCTGTCCGAGGAAGTGCGCAACATGGTGCTGGTGTCCGAGATGGGCCAGACCTTCGCGCGCCAGCAGGGCGAGTCCGGCCTGCTGGAGGCGATGACGCGCTCGGCGCGCATCCTGTTCGATTTTGAAAACGCCGTGGTGCTGCTGGAGAATCCGACCGGCCACGCGCTGCACGGCGCCGCCGCCGGCGAGCATCAGCAGCGGCTGGCCGAACTGGTCATCCCGCTCACCAAGGGCGGCGTGGTGGCCGACGCGGCGCTGGAGCGCAAGCTGGCCTTCGTCAGCCGCGACGGCAATCCGCAGCAGGCCCTGAGCGTGGCCGAGGAACAGCTGTTCCGCCTCCTCGGCAGCGAGGCCATGGTGTGCGTGCCGCTGGTGGCCAACCAGCGCTGCCTGGGCGTGTTGATCGGCGGCGCGCCGGCGTGGCAGGTGGCCGGCTTCCAGAAGCGCGAGCGCTTCCTGCAATCGTTCGGCACCCAGGCCGCCGCCGCGCTGGAAACGGCGATCAGCGAGCGTGGCCACACCAAGCGCCAGATCGCCCACGTGGCGGAAGAATATCGCGAAGCCTCGCGCCGCGTGGTGCACGAGGTGAACAACCCGCTGTCGATCATCAAGAACTACCTGTCGGTCCTGGACGGCAAGCTGGCCAAGCGCGAACCGGTGGTGGGCGAGATGTCCATCCTGAACGAGGAGATCGACCGCGTCGGACAACTGATCAACGGCCTGGCCGACCTGCAGCCGACCGAGAGCTCGCGCGTGACCGACGTCGCCCGCGTGGTGGACGACGTGCTGCGCCTGTTCCGCGCCACCGACTTCGTGCCGGCCTCGGTGCAGATCGTGGTGCGTATGCAGGAGGAGCCGGCCGAAATCGACGGCGACGCCGACCTGCTCAAGCAGATACTGGTCAACCTGATCAAGAACGCCGTGGAGGCACTGGCCGACGGCGGCAAGATCGAGATTTCGAACCGCGGTCACGTCAACCGCGAACGCAAGCTTTACCTGGAACTGGTGGTCAGCGACACCGGCCCTGGCCTCTCGGCCGAGGTGCTGGCCAATCTGTTCTCCGCAGTGCGCAGCACCAAGGAAGGCGCGCACCATGGCCTGGGCCTGTCCATCGTCCACAGCCTGGTGAAAAAAATGCAGGGACTGATCACCTGCCGTTCCGGTAAAACGGGTACCACCTTTGAAATCCTGCTGCCAGCTCGCGGCAGCACCAGTCAAGTCGCCGGCGTGCAAACGCGGGTGATGGATTCAGTTTAAGGCCATGATGAACCTGAACCCAGCCAGCCTAACCGCTGCTACGGACGACCACGCCCCCGTCGCCCTTCCCGACAACTGCCCGCGCATCCTGCTCGTAGACGACGAGCCGCGCCTGCTGTCATCCCTGTACGAACTGCTGCGCGACCGCGACTACCACCTGGTCACCGCGACCTGCGGCAGCGAAGCGCTGGCGCAGCTGACCCGGTTGAAGTTCGACCTGATCCTGCTCGACCTGCGCCTGCCCGACATGAGCGGCCACGAGATCATGGACTTCATCAACGCCAAGGAGATCGACGGCGACGTCATCGTCATGAGCGGCGATGTCGGCATCGAGGCGGCCATCGGCGCCCTGAAGCGCGGCGCCTACGACTACCTGCGCAAGCCCTACAGCCGCGAGGAGCTGCTCAAGACGGTGGAGAACGCGCTGCAGAAGCGCCGCCTGGCCATCGACAACGAGCGCATCGCCTCCAAGCTGGAGAACTCCGAGAAGATGTACCGCTACCTGGTGGACAGCTCGCCGGACATCATCTACACCCTGAACCACGAGGGCAAGTTCACCTTCGTGAACGACCGCGTGCAGCAGCTGCTGGGCTTCACCCGCGAAGAGCTGATCGGCCGCCACTACTCGGTGCTGGTGCACGACGAGGACCAGGAGCGCGCGCGCTACGCCTTCAACGAGCGCCGCGTCGATGAACGCGCCTCGCGCAACGTCGAGCTGCGCCTGAAGTGCAACACCGGCAGCGGCATCGAGCGCACCTTCAACAACACGCTGATGACGATTTCGCTCAACGCGATCGGCATGCACATCCCGGACCACGAGGTGAAGAAGCACGAGTTCTTCGGCACCTACGGCGTGGCGCGCGACATCACCGACCGCAAACGCGCCGAGGAAGTGATCTCCTACCAGGCCTACCACGACATCCTGACCGACCTGCCGAACCGCATGCTGTTCAAGGACCGCCTGGGACTGGCCGTGATCCAGGCCAAGCGCAAGCTGACCGAGTTGGCGGTGATGTTCATCGACCTCGATCGCTTCAAGCTGGTCAACGACACGCTGGGCCACGTCAAGGGCGACGAGCTGCTGCAGCAGGTGGCGACGCGCCTCAAAGACTGTTTGCGCCGCGGCGACACGCTGGCGCGCCAGGGCGGCGACGAGTTCACCATCGTGCTGCCGGAGCTGCGCGACCGCCAGGACGCCAAGTCCATCGCCGACAAATTCCTCGAAAGCCTGCACAAGCCGTTCGACCTCGATGGCCACGAGGTGCACATCTCGGCCTCGATCGGCATCGCCATCTATCCTGGCGACGGCGAGACCATCGACGAGCTGCTGCGCCACGCGGACATCGCCATGTACCAGGTCAAGGCGCTGGGCAAGAATGGCCACAGCTTCTATCACAACTCGATGCTGGATGTGTCGCACCAGAAGATCGCGCTGGAGCAGAGCCTGCGCAAGGCGCTGGAGCTGAACGAACTGGAAATGTACTACCAGCCGCAGGTCGACGTGGCCACCGGCCGCATCATCGGCGCCGAGGGCCTGATGCGCTGGAACCATCCGCAGCGCGGGCTGCTGTCGGCCGGCGAGTTCCTGCCGTTCGCCGAAGACAATGGCCTGATGCTGCCGATCTCCGACTGGATGCTGGGCGCGCTGTGCCGCGACCTGCTGCAGTGGAACGCGGCCGGCGGCGAGTCTATCCGCCTGTCGCTGAACCTGTCGCCGCAATACCTGGACCGTGGCGACTTCTTCGAGAAGATGCGCGGCGCGTTGACGCGCTACGGCATTTCGCCGGCGCAGATCGAGGTCGAGATCACCGAGAACATCTGCATCCGCAATCCGCAGTACGCGATCGAGCAGCTCAACAAGTTGTGCCAGCTGGGCGTGTCGGTGGCGATCGACGATTTCGGCACCGGCTATTCGTCGCTGTCGTACCTGCACCGCTTCCCCATCCACACGATCAAGATCGACCAGTCCTTCGTCAAGGAGATCCACGACGAGAATGGCCACTACCCGGTGATCCTGGCGATCATCTCCATCGCGCGCGGGCTTGGCCTGCACCTGGTGGCGGAGGGCGTGGAGACCGAGGTGCAGGCGCGCTACCTGCAGGCCAACGGCTGCACCACGATGCAGGGCTACCTGTACCACCGCCCGATTTCGCTGACCAGTTTCATGGACGTGCTGCAGGAGCAGGGCCGCCTGACCGCCATGCCTTCGGCGCACGCGCTGCACGCCGTCACCAACGTAGACCCCCAACCGGCGATGATCGCGATCCAAGCTTGAACAGAGTATGACGAAATACAGTCCCAACGAAGCCGACGCAAACAACGGCAGCACTCAAACGGCCGAATTCTTGCGCGTCAAGGGATTGGCCGAACGCGGCGTCGCCAACGCCCAGCACAGCCTGGGCTTCATGTACTTCAACGGCCAGGGCGTGGCGCAGAGCTATGAGCTGGCGGTGGTGTGGTATCGCCAGGCCGCGCAGTCCGGCCTCGAACACGCGCAGTACAACCTGGGCGTGATGTACCAGAAGGGCCAGGGCGTCGAGCAGAATTACCAGGAGGCCGCCGCGTGGTACCAGCTGGCCGCCGAGCAGGGCTACGCCGCCGCGCAGTACAATCTGGGCTGGCTGTACGCCAAAGGCCAGGGCATCGACGCCGATACGCAGAAGGCCATGTACTGGTTCAGCAAGGCCGCCGACCAGGGCGACGCCGGCGCGCAAAATAATCTCGGCATGATGTACGACACCGGCAAGGGCGTGCCGCAGGATTTCAAGCAGGCCATCGCGTGGTACCGCAAGGCGGCGGAGCAGGGCTATCCGCGCGCGCAGTTCAACCTTGGCCTGCGCTACGACAACGGCCAGGGCGTGCCGCAGGACGTGGGCCAGGCGATGTCCTGGTACCGCAAGGCGGCCGACCAGGGCTACGCGCCGGCGCAGTTCAACCTGGCGCTGCGCTTCGACAAGGGCGACGGCATCGCGCAGGACAGCCAGAAGGCCATCCTGTGGTATCGCCGCGCGGCGGAGCAGGACCACGCCAGCTCGCAGTTCAACCTGGGCCTGATCTACGACAACGGCCAGGGCGTGCCGCGCGACGAGCAGAAGGCGATGGACTGGTACCGCAAGGCGGCCGAGCAGGGCCACGCGGCGGCACAGAACAACCTGGGCCTGCGCTACGATCATGGCCAGGGCGTGCCGCAGGATTACGAGCAGGCGCAGTTCTGGTACCGCAAGGCGGCCGAGCAGGGCTTCCCCGGCGCGCAATACCATCTGGGCATGCTGTACGACGCCGGCCACGGCGTGGTGCAGGATCCGCAGGAGGCGATCTTCTGGTACCGCAAGGCGGCCGACCAGGGCCACCTGCGCGCGCAGTTCGACCTGGGCCTGCGCTACGAGACGGGACGCGGCGTGCCGCGCGACGACCGCAAGGCCATGGCCTGGTATCGCCGCGCCGCCGAGCAGGATTACGCGGCGGCCCAGTACAACCTGGGCCTGTTGTTCGACAAG
Organism: Duganella sp. BJB1802; assembly: GCF_013369445.1. Lineage (NCBI taxonomy): Bacteria > Pseudomonadati > Pseudomonadota > Betaproteobacteria > Burkholderiales > Oxalobacteraceae > Duganella > Duganella sp. BJB1802. The sequence goes on from NZ_JABWEF010000001.1 coordinate 26,166, forward strand.
GACGACGGCCCGCAGCCCGATTGCGCGCAGGCCAACGCCTGGTACGCCAAGGCGGCCGAGCAGGGCCACGCGCTGGCGCAGTTCGCGCTGGGCCTGCGCTACGACAACGGCCAGGGCCTGGCGCAGGATTACGCGCAGGCGCACCGCTGGTATCTGCAGGCCGCCGGCCAGGGCCACGCGCGCGCGCAGTTCAATCTTGGCCTGATGTTCATGGTCGGCCAGGGCGTGCGCGCCGATATCGCGCAGGCCTGGACCTGGCTGGCGATGGCCGAGCGCAACGGCTATGCCGCCGCCGGCCGCTATCTGAAAAATGCCGCCGCGCGCATGGACAGCGCCCAGCTGGCGCAGGCCCGCGAGCGCCTGGAGCTGTTGCCGGGCTGAGGTCTTTTGCCGCCCGGCGGCTCAAGTACCGCCGATTATTGCCGTAAGTTAAACGACAACCGTCACTCCGTGGCGGCATCGGAAGCCATCGGCATGCAGATCAACACCAACCTCTCCGCCCTGAACGTCCAGCGCAGCTATGCGCTGGCGGGCGAGGACATGGCTGTGCGTCTGCAAAAGCTCTCCAGCGGCCAGCGCATCAACTCGGCGCGCGACGACGCGGCCGGCCTGGCCATCAGCGAGCGCATGACTTCGGGCATCAACGGCTTGAACAAGGCCAGGCAAAACATCAACGATGGCATTTCGCTACTGCAGGTGGCGGACGGCGCGGCCGGCCAGCTGCTCAATAATTTCCAGCGCATGCGCGAGCTGGCGGTGCAGGCCGCCAACGACACCAACAGCCAGAGCGACCGCGCGGCCATCCAGGGCGAAGTGACGGCGTTGGCGGCGTCCAACGTGGACATCGTGGCCGGCGCGCGCTACAACAACCTGGGCCTGCTGGACGGGTCGTTCTCGCAGCAGTTGCAGATCGGCGCCGGGGCGGACCAGACGCTGGCGCTGTCGATTCCGGCCGCGCTGGTGCCGACCGGCTACAGCAAGCAGCTGGTCAACATCGCGCCGCAGCAGTCCACGGCAGTGGGCACGGCGGTGCTGGGGCCGATCGCTTACGGCGACCTGGTCATCAATAACACGGCGGTGGGCGCCTCGTCGGCCGGCGCGCTGCCGGGGCAGAACGCGGGCAGCGCCTTCGCGGTGGCGGCCGCCATCAACGCGGCCAATGTGCGCAACGTGACGGCCAGCGCCGCCAACACCTTGTCGGGCGATGTCGGCGCCACCGGCGCGCTGGCCGGCGGCAGCTTTTCCGTCAACGGCGTGAGCATCGGCGCCATCGCCGGCGCCACCGCCGCGGTCCGCGCGGCCAACGCCGCCGGCGCGATCTCCGCCGCCTCCGGCGCCAGCGGCGTGACCGCCAGCGCCGCCGGCGGCACGCTGACACTGAGCGCGGCGGACGGCCGCGATATCGTCATCACCGAATCGAACGCCGGCAGCGCCGCGTCGCTGGGCCTGGCGTTGGGGAACAACAAGGGCACGGTCACCGTGACCGAGGCCGCGCGGCTGGGCGCGCATTCGATGAGCATCGGCGGCGCCAATCCGGCCAAGGCGGGACTGAGCGCGGGCAAGCAGGCGTCGGTCATCGTCGGGCCGCCGCAGCTGGTGCTGCAGGATGTGTACAGCGGCGGCGAGCCGGTGCAGGACTTGTCCAACTTCAGCGGCGCCAGCGCGGCGCTGGACTACTTCGACGGCAAGATAGACGAAGTGACCACCATCCGCGCCATGCTGGGCGCGACCAGCAACCGGCTGTCGGCGGTGGCCAGCAACGCCGAGATCGGCGCCAACAACCTGGCGGCGGCGCGCTCGCGCATCCGCGACACCGACTACGCCAGCGAGACCGCGCAGCTGACCCGCGCCAGCATCCTGCGCGAGGCCGGCGCCTCGATGCTGGCGCAGGCCAACGCCCAGCCGCGCAACGCGCTGATGCTGCTGCGCTGATTACTGCTGAACTGCTTCGGGCGCCGACACGTGGCCGACCCGGTAGCGCTGCTCGTGCGGCAGCGGCGGCAGGGCCGGTTCGCCGCGCCACAGGCACAGGCGCACGATGCTCCAGTTGCCCGGCTCGAAGCCGATCATCACCGCCAGCGCGCCGCATTCGAGCGCGTGGCGCGCGTGCTGCTCCTCCCGCTGACGCAGTTGCGCCAGGTCGCTGTGGGGCGCGATCGCCTCGACGCTGCGGGTGGCGTGGCGCGCCTGCCTGATGTCGGCGCCGACGCTGGCGTGCCACGGTGTCCAGGTGCGCACCGACGGCCAGCCGAAGGCCTGCGCCACGCCGGCGAATCCGGGGCCGTTGAGGAAGTCGTGCATGCCGGTCTCGCTGTGCCACAGGTAGAACGGCGCGTACAGGTTCTCTTTCGATTCGCCGCGCTCGGCGTACAGGTAGGCCTTGAACGCCAGGTGCGGCAGGCGGTCCAGCAGCGGACCCTTGCTGCCGATGCGCTCGCGCACGATGGCCATGTCGTAGTCGGCCGGCAGCGCGAAGCTGTACTGCATCGCGATCATGCCGGCCTCCACAGGCTGGCGGCCGGGGCGCCGCCGCTGAACGACCAGTCGTCGCCCTGCGAGCTCGACACCACCACCATCACATCCTGCGGCCGCAGGCCGGGCGCCTCGGCCAGCAGCTCGACCAGGCGGCGGTAGAAGGCTTGCTTCATCTCGGTGCTGCGCGGCTTGCCGATGGTGATGTTGATCAGCACGAAGTCGTCGGAGCGCGGGCCGGACGGGCTTTCGTAGTCGCGGTCGAAGACCAGCTCGTGCGGCTCGTGCTGGTGGATCATCTGGAAGCGGTCCTTCGGCGGCACGTTGAAGGCCTCGACCATGGCGCGGTGCAGGCTGTTCGACAGCGCGGCCAGGTACTCGGGGGATTTCCCTTTCAGCAGGGAGATGCGGCTCATGGGCATGATGTTTCCTCCAGTTGTTTGAACACGGTGATGGCGGAGGCGGCGGTCGGCCAGCCGGAATAAAACGCCAAGTGGGTGATCAGTTCGGCGATCTCGTCGCGCGTGACGCCGTTGTCGCGCGCCCGTTGCAGATGGAAGGGCAGCTGCTCGACCCGGTTCATCGCGATCAGCGCCGACACGGTGATGACGCTGCGGTCCCGCTGCGACAAGCCCGGCCGCTGCCAGACGTCGTCGAACAGCACCTTGTCGGTCAGTTCCGCCAGCTTGGGGGCGTGGCTGCCCATGCTTTGTTGTCCCGCCGTCGACGCCATGGCGTGCTCCTGTTTGATTTGACAGGTCCACGATACAGGACTATCTTGATCCGGAAAATCAGGAATATTTTGATCAACAGTTCAGAAAATCGGGATGATCATGCGGCGGATTACGTTTGACCTGGATGTGTTGCGCACCTTCGTGACCGGCGTGGACCTGGGCAGCTTCGCCAAGGCGGCGGACCGGCTGGGCCGTTCCACCTCGGCCGTCAGCGCGCAGCTGAAAAAGCTGGAGGACCAGCTGGGCATGCCGGTGCTGCGCAAGGAAGGGCGCGGCATGGTGACGACCTCGGCCGGCGAAGCGCTGCTCGGCTACGCGCGCCGGCTGCTGGAGCTGAACGACGAGGCCGCCACGGCGGTGCGCGGCGCCGAGCTGGCCGGCAGCGTGCGACTGGGCATGCAGGAGGATTTCGGCGAGCATCTGCTGACCGAAGTGCTGGGGCGCTTCGCGCGCGTGCATCCGCGGCTGCGGGTGGAGGCGCGGGTGGCGCGCAACGCGGACCTGATGGCGCAGATGGCGGGCGGACGGCTGGACCTGGCGCTGGCCTGGGACAGCGACGCCGCCCTGGTCCCGCCCTCGCACAGCGCGCCGGTGATCGCCCGGCTGCCGCTGCGCTGGATAGTCGCGGCGGACGCGCCCGCCATGCTGCGCGACGGCGAACCGCTGCCGCTGGTGATGATGGAAGCGCCGTGCACGATGCGCAGCATCGCCACCGCCGCGCTGGACCGCGCCGGCATCCCGTGGCGGATCGCCTTCAGCAGTCCGGGGCTGGGCGGCGTCTGGGCCGCCGTGGCCGCCGGCCTGGGCGTGACGGTGCGTACCGGCCTGGTCCTGCCGCCCCGCCTCGGCGCTCTGGACGACCTTGCGCTGCCGGCGCTGCCGATGATCGCCCTGCGCCTGCATCGGATGGAGGCGCAGCTGAATCCGCCCGCGCAGCGCCTGCACGATATCGTGCTTGAGGCGCTGGAGCCCTTGCTGGAACCGGCGCCGGCGCAGGCCGCCTGATTTCCAGCGCCCCGCCCCGGGGTGAAACAGGGTTTGCCATTCGGCGTAGGGATTGCGTAGACTGGGCGTCATGAAAAAAATCGCCAGGGTCTCCATGTTTGCAGCATTGCTTGCCGCCGCCTATCTCAGCCTGTGGCCGGTGCCCATCGTGCCGGTCAGCTGGACCGCGCCCACGCCGCCCGGCTACACCGGCGTGCACGCGGTCAACCAGCGCCTGTCTGGCCTGCGGCAGATTCCGCTGGGCGGCGAGGTCGGACCCGAGCATGTGCTGGCCGGCCCGGACGGCAAGCTCTACACCGGCGTCGCCAGCGGCAAGATCCTGCGCATGCAGGCCGACGGCTCGGCGCTGGAAACCTATGCCGACACCGGCGGCCGCCCGCTCGGCCTGGCCTTCGACGGCGCCGGCAACCTGATCGTGGCGGACGCCGTCAAGGGCCTGCTGTCGGTGGCGCCGGACCGGAGCGTGCGCGTGCTGGCCGACCAGGTCGGTGGCGATCCGATCCGCTTCGCCGACGGCGTGGCGGTCGCGGCCAACGGCAAGATCTACTTCAGCGACGCCTCGCAGCGCTTCGCGCCGGTGCGGCGCGACACCATGGGCGCGGCCATGCTGGACGTGCTGGAGCAATCGTCGACCGGGCGCGTGCTGGAATACGATCCGGCCAGCCGGGCCACGCGCGTGCTGGCCGGCGGCCTGAGCTTCGCCAACGGCGTGCTGCTGAGCGAGGACCAGCGCTGGCTGTACGTGTCCGAGAGCGGCAAGTACCGGGTCTGGAAAATCGCCGTCGACGCGGCGGGGCTGGACGTGCGCGTGGCCTCGCCGCAGGCGCAGGTGCTGCTCGACAACCTGCCCGGCTATCCGGACAACCTGGTGCGCGGCGCCGGCGGCCGCATCTGGCTGGGCCTGTCCGGCCAGCGCAACGACCTCGACAAGATGGCCGACAAGCCCTGGCTGCGCAAGCTGATGCTGCGCGTGCCGCGCGCGCTGTGGCCCGAGCCCAAGTCCTACGGCCATGTGGTGGCGTTCACCGCGGACGGCCGCATCGTCGCCGACCTGCAGGACCCGGGCGGCGGCGCGCCGGTCACCACCGGCGTCACCGAGGCGGCGGGGCGCCTGTACATCCACAACGTCACGGCCGGCGATATCGGCTGGAAGGACGCCGAAAAGTAATTGTCAATATGCTCATGGCTTGTTACTTCGACAAAAAACAACGTTTCGGCAATATTTTTGACTGTCGCTATCATAATGACAATTTGTTGAGATGATTGCAGTAAAATACGCGCACTGTTGCTCGCCAAATCCTCAATCTTTTTGAAGGTTAGCCATGCGTAAGTTATTGTCCGTCCTGCTGTGCGCCGCCGCGTTCGGCGCCCCGTCCGCCTTTGCCGCCAACCTGGTGGACGATGGCGATTTCTCCCAAGCCTCGCTGGCGGCCTGGACCCAAGGCGGCGACACCTCGCTGCAATTTGTCGGCTTCGACTATTCCGGCACACCGCTGTCCAACGTGCTCAACCGGGTGTTCTGGGATGGCAATTCCGACAGCGCCGGCCTGCTGGGCCAGCAGATCGCCACCCACGCCGGCTACAAATACACCCTGGAATTCGACCTGCTGCGCTTCGACACGTCGTACGGCACGACGCCGGTGGTCAACGATTCCCAGGTGCTGTTCAACGGCGCCGTGGTCTGGCACCAGACCAACACCAGCGGCGACTGGACCCACTACGTCATCAACAACCTGAGCACCGACAAGGCGTCGACCTGGCTGCAGTTCTCCAATCGCAACCTCTACGACTACACCGAGCTCGACAACGTCTCGCTGGTGATGACCGCCGTGCCCGAACCCTCGTCCGCGCTGATGCTGTCGCTGGGCCTGGGCGGACTGCTGCTGGCCGGCCGCGCCAAGCGGCGCCGACGCGGCTGATACTTCCCCTTGCCTGTACGCCGTCGTCCGACGGCGCATTTTCCATCCGCCGCCCGGCCGCACCGGCGCGGCATCTCTTGCCATCAGGAGCGACCATGTCTCTACCATTTTTGGGCGAAATCCGCATGTTCAGTTTCAACTACATTCCCAAGGGCTGGGCGCGTTGCGACGGACAGCTGTTGTCGATCAACCAGAACCAGGCGCTGTTTTCCCTGCTGGGCACCATGTACGGCGGCGACGGCCGCACCAACTTCGCGCTGCCCGACCTGCGCGGGCGCATGCCGATGCACAACGCCCAGCCGGGCGCGCAGGGCGGCGAGGCCATGCACACGCTGACGGCGCAGGAGCTGCCGCAGCACACGCACGCGATGCAGGCGGTCAACCAGACCGATCCCAATGTGCTGCGTTCCACCAGCCCCAGCGGCAACTACCTGTGCTCAATTCCGGCCGGCGGCGCCAACGTCTTCCACGGCTACGACGGCAGCGCCGCGCTGGCGGCGGGCAGCGTCGGCAACGTCGGCGGCGGCCAGCCCCACGAAAACCGCCAGCCCTACGCCACCAGCATGTTCGGCATCGCGTTGAGCGGCATTTTCCCTTCGCGTAATTAAGCATACCGTTTCAGGAGACCATTCATGTCCATGCCATATGTTGGTGAAATTCGTATGTTCGCGGGGAACTTCGCCCCGGCCGGGTGGGCGTTCTGCGACGGCGCGCTGATGCCGATCTCGGAAAACGACACGCTGTTCAACCTGATCGGCACCACCTACGGCGGCGACGGCCAGGAGACCTTCGCCCTGCCCGACCTGACCGGGCGGGTGCCGGTGCACGTCGGCGCGCTGGGCGCGGAGTCGTACCAGATCGGCGAAAAGGGCGGGGCGGAGCAGGTGACCCTGACCACCGCGCAGATCCCGCCGCACAGCCACCGGGTCAGCGCCAGCACCGCCGCGCCGCCGCCGGCCACCGGCGCGATCAACATCACCGACGGCAGCAGCTGGGTGCCGGCCGCGCCGCCGGCCAAGCCCAAGCTGTACGGCACGGCGGGCCCGAATTTGTTGATGGGCGCCGGCACCATTGGCGTCGGCGGCGGCAGCCAGCCGCACGACAATATGGCGCCCTACCTGGCCGTGCAGTTCATCATCTCGCTGTTCGGCATTTATCCATCCCAATTCTGAGGAGACACCATGGCAGATCCCTTTGTTGCGGAAATTCGCCTCTTCGCCGGCAATTTCGCGCCCACCGGCTGGGCCACCTGCGATGGCCAACTGCTGCCGATCGCGCAGAACACCGCGCTGTTCTCGCTGCTGGGCACGCAATACGGCGGCGACGGCAAGAGCACCTTCGCGCTGCCCAACCTGCGCCAGCGCGCGCCGCTGCGCGCCGGCCAGGGCGCCGGCCTGACCGAACGGTTCCAGGGTGAGACGGGCGGCGCCGCCACCGTCACCGTGAACGGCGCGCAGACGCCGGCCCACGCGCACCAGATGCTGGCGTCCGGCTCGCCGGCCACCACCACCAGCCCGAACGGCAACACGCTGGCGGTGGCGGTGTCGCCGACGCCGCCGTACATCGGCCCGGCGCCGCTGCTGCCGATGGGCGGCGCCGTGCTGGCCGCGTCGACCGGCGGCGGGCAGGCGCACAACAATGTGCAGCCTTATCTGGAGCTGAATTTCATTATCGCGTTGCAGGGCATCTTCCCGCCGCGCAGCTAATCATCGAGAAGGAATCATCATGGAACGGCGAACCTTTGTATTAGCCACCGGCGGCCTGCTGGGCGGCAGCGGCCTGTGCGGCGCGGCCGAGCCGGCCAAGGCCAGGTCGGCGGCCGTCGCCAGTGTTGGCGCCGCGCCGGTGCCGGCGCTGGCCGGCAGCGCGGCCTACCTGCCGCTGGTGCAGGAGCGCTTCAATGTGTATCCGGGCAGCCGGGGCGTGGCGATGACGCTGCTCAGCGTCAAGCGCCAGTTCGAGGCCGCGCGCGGCGACCAGTTTTCGCTGACCTTCGCGGTGCCGGCCGGCCAGTCGCTGGCCAGCGGCGCGTATGAAGTCGAGCACGCCGGCCTCGGCAAGCAGACCATGTATTTGCAACTGGCCGGCAGCGGGCCGGAGGGCAACTACTACCGCGCCGACTTCAACCTGCTGAACTGAGTTCAGTCGAACTTCAAGAAGACCGCCGAGGACCAGACCTTGCTGTCGTCGCGCTGCCGGCCGTAGAAATACACCGGGCGGTGGCCGAAGGCGGCATTGTCCGGCGCGATGTCGATCGATCCGGACAGGTCGGTCGGCAGCGCGTGTTCGGTCAACCGCTCCAGCGCCAGGAACAATTCCGTGCCGCCCAGGTCGAGCTTCAGGCCCCCCGCCGCCAGCAGCTCCGCACCGCTGATCTCCCAGCTGAACTGCGGCTTGTGCACGAACGGATTCGGCTTGAGCGGATCGCCCACCTTGACGTAGCTGCCGATGTTGCCTTCCACCTTGATGGTGCAATGGCGCAGGTTGCTGATGTCGATCTCGACGCTGTCGGCGTCGCCGTAGGTGTCGCTGCGGAAGACGATGTCGGTCGGCCCGTCGCGGCGGCACACTTCCTCGCCATGCTCGAAACCCTGCGACTGGAAGCGGTTGATGGTGCCGTTGAGGATGGTGATGCGGCCCTGCCAGACCGCCCAGCGGTAGCGGTCCGGGATGCGCGCGCCGCCCCAGCGCAGGCGGATCAGGCGCTCGGAATAGCCGGCCTCCTCATGCAGGTTGCGCTGCCAGATCAGGCCGTTGTGATCGTACGCGGCGATCTCTTCCCAACCGGCCTGGCCGAGAAAGCGGTAGTCGAGCGTGGCCGGTCCGCGCTGGTGCACCACGTCGCCTTGCAGGTGATTTCCGCAGCGGACCAGCAGCGCCGTGTGCTCGCCGGTGGTGGCCCAGGTGTGGCGCGCGCGCAGGGCGCGGCCGATGGTGCGGCGGTCCAGATGGTCGGCGATCACGCCGGTCAGGCCGCCGTGCACGCCGAACACCTGGGTGCCCGGCGGGCCGCCGCCGGGACGGCCGCGATGCTCGTCGCCGCTGGCCGCCACGCCGAGCTGGTAGCCGCGCGCGATGACGTCCTGGTACAGCCAGCCGAAGTGTCCCCAGCTCGACGCGATCTCCACCAGCCGCTCCAGTTCGGGATGGTGCCAGTCGGGGATGTAGCGGCGGCCGCCGACGTGCGGCATGATCAGGCGGTGCTCGGCGTCGTCCACGTAGGCGGCCCACAGTTCCTCGACAGGCCAGCGGCCCAGCTGCACCGCGCTGCCTTTCATGTCCTCGTTCCAGACCAGCGTGCGGTTGTGCTCGCCCTGCTGGTTGTAGGGGAAGTCCGGCGGCGCGTCGTCCAGGAACACCACGTTGTGGTCGCCGCCGGCGGTCGAGCTGCCGCACCATTCCTGGACCGGATAGCAGACGAAGCGGCCGGGCTGGTTGAATTCCTCCACCGTGCGTACGCCCAGCTGCCAGTTCTCGTCGGTGATCTGGAAGTCGTTGGCGGTGTAGCCCAGCACGTCGATGCCGCCGATGTCGCGCGCGTAGGCGGCGTTGTAGGCCGGGCTGTTGGTGCCGACCGTGTCGCTGGCGTGCACGTGCAGGTCGGCGTAGAAGGCGCGCGGCGCCGGCAGGGCGGGGTCGAGCGTGACCAGCGCTTCGGCCTGCGGCACGCCGCGCAGCTCCGCCACCAGCCGCAGTTGCGGGAAGTCGCTCGGCAGGTCGTCGATGCCGATGCTGGACCAGCCTGTTTCAGGCAGCGCATACTCGCGCTCGTACACCTGGCGCTCGCCGGCGTAGGCGCGCAGGCGCAGCGTGCCGCCGCTGTCCTTGCAGGCGTTGCCCCAGCGGTCCAGCACGGAGATGCGGAACGGCAGCGCCTGCCCCGGATGCGCGAAGCGCGGGCCGTTCACCAGCAGCCGCGCCGGCGCGCCGGCGGCGATGTCGATCACCACGTCGCCCGGCACCGCGACGAAGCGCGAGGTGCCCAGCGGATCGACGTAGCAGCGGAAGCGGAAGTTGTCCTCGACGAAGGTCTGCACCCGGGTGCCGGGACCGCCGCCGCGCCGGTCGCCCAGGCGGATCACGATGTGGTCGCCCGCATTCAGGTAGCCGTCCACCACGTCGACGATCAGCGCCTTCTGGAACGGCCGCTCGTGGCCTTTCTGGTCGAAGCGGATGCTCAGCGATTGCACGGTGGCCGGGCTCTGGCCCGGTTGCAGCGGGCCGGCGTGGTACTCGGCGCTGATGAAGTTCGCGGCGGTCGGATCGCTGCTCTGGAACAGCGCCCAGTCGGAATAGAACTTGAACGTGGCCTTGAACCAGCCGCCGTCGGCCAGGCCGGCCGCGCCCACTTCGTAGTCGAGCACGATCTCGTTCCAGCTGCCGCTCTCCAGGCGCGCGACGTTGCACTGCACGCGGCCGACGAAGGGCAGGTTCTTGTTCCGCAAATACAAACCTTCGGGTGCGTGGTGCGGGCCCAGCTTCTCGCGCAGCGCGCTGTAACGCTCGGCCGCCGTGTTCTCTTGCTTGCTCATGTCTTGTGCTCCGTGAGGGGATTAAAACGGCCAGGGCGCGGTGGCATCCCACAGCGGAACGCCGAGGAAGGCATACCATGGCGCCATCACCAGGATGCCGTAGGCGATGGCGATCAGCACCGAGACGATGCCGACCTTGGCGTAGTCGCTGGTGCTGAAGGTGCCGCTGCTGTAGGCGATCACGGCGGCGGTGATCTGCGTCGGCAGCAGGTAGGCGAAGCTGTCGGTGTCGGCCACCAGCATGGTGAAGGCGATGGGATGCAAGCCGAGCTTGGGCGCCAGCGCCAGCAGGATGGGTGCCAGCATGGTGACCGCCGCCACGTTGGACAACATGCCGAGCCGGATCACGTGCGTGCCCACCATGACGATCAGCAGGATGCCCCACCACGGATGTCCCTGCGCGATCGCGTGGATCTGGTCGGCCAGCCATTGCGCCAGCCCGGTGCTGCTGATCGCCGACGAGATCGACAGCGCGCCGGCCAGCAGGAACACCGTGCCCCAGATGGTGCGGTCCTGGATGTCCTTCCATTTGATCTGGATGAGGCCGGGCGTGAACACCAGCGCCAGTCCCAGCAGGGCGATGTTCTCGGTCGGGATCTTGTGCCACTGTTCGGTGGCCCACAGCAGCGCCACCAGGCCGAACACCAGCAGGATGGACCAGTCCTGTTTGCCGGCGGGTGGCAGCTTGCGTTGTTCTTCGCGGATCGTTTCCAGTCCGCCCGGAATGGCGGTGCGGCGGGTGCGGAAATAGTATTGCACCCACCATTGGGTCAGCACGAACATGCCGAGGTAGGGCCACTGCAGCTTGAACCAGTCGAGGTAGGAAATGCGGATGTGCAGCTCGCTGCTGAACAAGCCGGTGAGCACCAGGTTGGGCAGGTGCGCGGTCAGGATGCACATGCCGCTGATCATGGAGCCATACACCAGCGACTGGATGACGATGGCCTTGGCGGCGTTGCGCTCCTGCTCCGTATCGCCGAACAGCTTGGTCAAGCCGTTAATCACCGGCAGCAGCGTGGCGGCGCGCGCGTTGGCCGCCGGCACCACGAACGACAGCACCAGGTTGACGCCGAACATGGTCCAGATCACGCCGTTGACGGTCTTGACCCTGATCTTGTCGAGCAGGCCGAGCGCGATCCGGCGGTCCAGCCCGGCGCACTGCATGATGGCGGAAAACAGGAAGGCGACCAGGCACAGGAACACCACCGGGTTGGTGAAGCCGTTGGCCGCCTTGGCCATCGGCGTGACGGCCTTGGTCAGCACCAGCAGCGCCGGGATCAGCAGGCCGGAGACGGCCACCGGCAGCGCCTCGAAGATCCAGATGATGGCGGCCCACGCCATGATCGCCAGCGTGGCCTTGCCGGCGACCGTCAGGCCGGCCGGCACCGGCATCAGCAGATGGATGGCCGCCAGCGCCAGCCAGGCGCAGATGAAGCCAGTCAAGGCTTTGGCCGGCGCGCGACCGGCGACGGTGTGCGGGCGCAGCAGGGCGCGCCATTGGAAGGCGGGCGCCCAAGGCGTGCGCGCTTGTGTGAGTTCGCCGCTCATGGGCGTCCCCGCGTGGTGAGATTCGTCGTCATTGTTCCCCCAATTGTCGATAGGCTAAGAGCGTAGCAGCGACGGTTCATTGAGGACACGTATATAAAATCATATTGATATGTGGATTCCGGCAAGGCGGCCGGCGACGAGTTATATGATTTTCAAATGAAAGATAGTTCAACAATAAATTATAAAAATATGCTGCGGCGCAGTATATTTAAAACGCTGCAAACGATTTCATCCCATCATTTTTGACTCGGAGGTTTTATGTTGACTAAATTTTCAGCAAGCGCGGTGGCGTCGGCTCTGGTGTTGAGCCTGGTATCGGGCGTGGCCTCGGCCGGGAATATCCTGAGCCGGTTCGACAAGGAGACGTGCGGCACGCCGGACTATACGGCCGCGTGGCTCGGCGAAGAGCAGCAAGGCGACGTCAAGGTGAAGCTGCTGGTGTCCCCGGACGGCAGCGTGACGGAGGCGAAGCTGGTTGCGTCCAGCGGCTACGCGACGCTGGACAAGGCATCGCTGCGCGCCAGCGTCAAATGCAAGTTCAAGCCGGTCGCCAAGGACAGCGACATCGCCCAGGGCTGGGTGAATGTGCGCTACACCTGGGTCATCAACTGATCCATGGGCAAGCTGTCGCGCGTGGTGCAGGGCGAAGCCGCAAGCGCTTCGCCCTGTCCGGCGCCGATGTGAGCCGCAAGGCCGGCAGCGCCCGCCGGAGCAGCTCTCCTTGCTGACTTGAGAGGACATTTGGCATAAGATGTGAGCTAGTTCTCCGTCAAAGAAAAATGTCAGGACTCTGTGGATCCCATCGATCAAATTCGTTTTTCTGTTCATGACAGCATCAACAATGTTGAGGTTGGGCCTAAGCACGTCTCGTTAGCGTTGCTGGGAGAGTTCCAACGGGATGTGACTGATTTCTTGAAGGGGACAACTCGTGATGTGGACCCTCTGCAAGTTCAAATTTCAATTGAAACGGGTTCACTCGTTTTCGTTGCATCCGGATTGCTTAGCGCAACGACTTTATGGGCGGACTTGACCCATATCACTTCGCCGGACGCGTTGACTTTGATTGATTCCAAGCGTGCCAATGTATTGGAGCGCTGGCAAGCCGCCGCGCGTGAAAAGCCGAATCGAAGTTATACCTTGGCGGACAAGGCCGGGCAGGCGTTGTTTGTGGTGGACGCACGAAGCACCTTGACCAAGGTCGATGACGTATGGGTGCAGGTTGAAAAATATTTGCACGGAAAAATCATTGATATGGGGGGTAAGACCAAGGCCAATGTTCATCTTGAACTTGAAAATGGCCAGGCTGTGACGGTTAGCTCCAGTCATGAAGTATTGGCGCAGGACGAACGAAATCGTCTTTATCGGCCAGCTCTGCTGCACGTAGCTGCAGAGGAAAATTTGCATACGGGGGAGTTGCGAAATCTACGCTTGTTGGCATTCGAGACTCACCAGCCCAGCTATGACGACGAGGAATTCAGGCTAATGGTCGAACGAGGAACCAAGGCTTGGGAAGACGTGGTCAGCGCAACGGAATGGACGGCGGAGTTGCGAGGCGGTCAGACATGACGGCCTCGGCGTTACTAGATACGAGTTTCTTAATTTCTTTAGTTGACGGCAATCGTCACAATCATGCTGTCGCGGCCAAGTACTATCGATTGATGCTTGATCAAAACGTGACGATGTACTTTTCGGCTATCGTGGCAGCTGAAATTTCTATCAAGCAGCCGATTACCGATTTCCCGCTCAAAAATTTTCGGACGGTCCCATTCAACATTCCCCATGCCGTCGAGGCTGGTCGGATTTGGAATGCACTGGGATCTCGCGATCATGGTGATGCGCGCGGAGCGATTCGTGATGACGTGAAACTGATCGCTCAAGCCGCTCATGAATCGATTCCCTTTATCATTACTGAAGACGTTTCAACTCTTTTCAAATATTGCGAGCGGCTGCGCAGCGCAGGAAGCGTGAAGGTTCGGGCCATCAAACTGGTTGATGGGTTTGATGCAAGCGCTTTTCGTTTAGATGGTCAGCAAGGCTTCGATTTGGATGACGCGAAGTGAAGTGAACTGAGTATGCGAGATAATTTGTTGGGCGACCCGTTGCCCCGTTGAATCCGGACATCGCCACTTTCCGTCGCCGTAATCATGTCGCAACATTGTCAATGATAGGCAAACCCGCGTAGAATGCTGCCAACGCGGGTGTAGCTCAATGGTAGAGCAGAAGCTTCCCAAGCTTACGACGAGGGTTCGATTCCCTTCACCCGCTCCAGTCAAATCACCGCATTCCGGTGCCATGCCTTCGCGTTCCCCATCCAAAGCAATTGCCGACGCCAGCCGCGTGGGCTGCCGTCGGCCCGCCGCTTTTCACTGAACCATTAAGCCAGCGCCAGGCGCCGCGCGCCGGCCGCTGACCGGGCCGGGGCGTTCGCGCTGGCGACCAGGTGCAGCGCCGCCGCTCCGTGGTCGCCGTCCAGCTTGAACGTGCTGACCAGCTGCGCCAGCGTGCCGGCCTGGTTCTGCAGCGATTCGGCCGCGGCGGCGGCTTCCTCCACCAGCGCGGCGTTCTGCTGGGTCACGGTGTCCATCTCGGAGATGGCCTGGTTGATCTGCTCGATGCCGGTGTCCTGCTCCTGGGTGGCGGAGGCGATGTTGGCCATGATGTCGGTCACGCGCTTGACGCTGACGACGATCTCGTCCATCGTGGCGCCGGCATGGTTGACCAGTTCGCTGCCGCGCTCGACCTGCCCGACCGAGTCGCCGATCAGCGTCTTGATCTCCTTGGCGGCCGAGGCCGACCGGTGGGCCAGGTTGCGCACCTCGGTGGCCACCACCGCGAAGCCGCGGCCCTGCTCGCCGGCCCGCGCCGCCTCGACGGCGGCGTTCAAGGCCAGGATGTTGGTCTGGAAGGCGATGCCGTCGATCACGCCGATGATGTCGACGATCTTCCTGGCCGAGGCGTGGATGGCGCCCATGGTGTCGACCACCTGGGCCACCACCGCGCCGCCCCTGACCGCCACGTCCGACGCCGACACCGCCAGTTGGTTGGCCGTGCGCGCGTTGCTGCCGTTCTCGCGCACGGTGGCGGTGATCTCCTCCATCGACGAGGCGGTCTCCTCCAGCGAGCCGGCCTGCTGCTCGGTGCGCGAGGACAGGTCCTGGTTGCCGGTGGCGATCTGGCTCGAGGCGCTGGCGATGGTCTCGGTGCCGGCGCGCACCTGGCCGACGATGTGCTTGAGGCTGTCGTTCATCTCGTGCAGGGCTTCCAGCAGCTGGCCGGCCTCGTCCTTGGCGCACGGGCCGAAGCGGGTGCTCAGGTCGCCGGCGGCGACGGTGCGGGCCACCCGCAGCGCCTGGCTCAGCGGGGTGACGATGGAGCCCGTCAGCACCCAGCCGATGGCCACCGCCAGCAGCGTGGCCAGCACGGCGAACACGGTCATCAGCAGGGCGCCGCTGTCGGCCATCGCGCCCGCCTCGGTGGCGAACTGTTCCATGCCCTGCACCTGGGTGCCCGAGAACACTTCGATCGCGTGCAGGTAGGCCGTTTGCGGCGGCAGGATGTCCTTGATCAGGTAGTCGCGCGCGGCGTCGGCCTGCTTGGCCTTGATCAGTTCGACCATGTGGTGCTCGTGGTCCTTGAAGGTGGCGCGCGCGGCGATCAGCGCCTGCAGCGCGGCCTTGCCCTGCTCGGTGTGGATGATGGGTTGCAGCTTGTCGATGGCGGCCGTGATGACCGGCCCCGAGGCGGCCACCTTGGCCAGCTCGCTGGCGGCGACCTCCGCGTTGTCGCCGGCGATCAGCGCGGTGCGCAGCGCCCGGGTCTGGCGGTTGACCTCGTTCTCGATGGTCTGCGCCAGCGCGACCTTGGCGTAGCGGTCGTGCACGATGATGTCGGTGTTGGCGTTGATGCCATGGATGCGGCTGATGCCGATCGCGGCGGTGGCGACCAGCAGCGCGATCACGAGGGCGAAACCCAGGCCCAGGCGTTTGCCGATTTTCATGTTGTTGAGCATGTTCATGTGGTTCTCCGTAGACTGGACTAGCGCTGGCCGGCGTGGGCCGTGATCGCAGCGACTATGAGTTTCCGGCGGAGATATGGCCGGCTGGCGGATGGTGGCCCCGGGGGAGGGGGGGCCGGTGAGGCAGTGATGCAAGTTTAAAACAGGCATTTCCCAACGGCAAGAACAATCTCACACATTCTCACCGCTGTTGTTTTCCGCCCCGTCCGGCGCCAGCGTGGCGGCGATGTCGGCCAGCACGCGGTACAGCTGGGCCGGCGCCACCGGCTTGTGCAGCAGCGGCACGCCGCTGTTGCGCGCCTCGCGCAGCCGGGCCGGCGCGGTGTCGCCGGTGATCAACAGCGCCGGCACGGCGCGGCCGGCCTGTTGCCGCAGCGCGGCGATCGCCCCGGCGCCGGTCTGCTGGCCGCGCAGCCGGTAGTCGCTGATGATCAGCTCGCCGCAGCGCCGGCGCCAGCGCCAGCGCCTGCTCGACGCCGTCGGCCACCTGGCAGACGCAGCCCTAGGCCTGCAGCAGGCGCTGCATGCTGGCGCAGACGATGGCGTCGTCGTCGATCAGCAGCACCCGCAGCGACAGCGGCCGCAGCGGCGCGGGCGGCGGCGCCGCCTCCACCGCGATGGCCGGCGGGCAGCGGCGCCAGCGGCAGCGCCAGCCGGAACACGCTGCCGCGTCCCGGCTGCGAGGCCAGCGTCAGCGGCGCGTCCAGGATGCGCGCCAGGCCGCGCGCGATCGACAGGCCCAGCCCCAGGCCCTTCTGGCGGTCGCGCTCGGGATTGCCGAGCTGGTGGAACTCCTGGAAGATCTCCTGCTGCTGGGCGGCGGCGATGCCGATGCCGCTGTCCCACACCTCGATCACGGCGCCGCCGCCGCGCCGGCGGCAGCCGACCAGGATGCCGCCGCGCAGCGTGTAGCGCACCGCGTTCGACACCAGGTTGCGCAGGATGAGCTCGACCAGCGCCGGGTCCGATTGCAGCACCAGCTCGCTGTCGTGGGTGCGGTAGACCAGGCCCTGGGCGTCGGCCTGCGGTGCCAGCTCGCTCTCGATCTTGGCCAGCAGCGGCTGCAGGCGGAACGGCACGATGTGGGCCTCGACCACGCCGGCGTCGATGCGCGAGAAGTCCAGCAGCGTGTGCAGCATGCTGGCCGAGGCCTCGGACGCCGAGCGGGCGCTGGCCAGCACCTCCTGCTGGGCCGGCGTCAGCGCCGAGCGCCCCAGCACCTCGAGGAACAGGCCCTGGGCGTGGATCGGCTGGCGCAGGTCGTGGCTGGCGGCGGCCAGGAACTTGGACTTGGCCAGGTTGGCCTGCTCGGCCGCGTGCAGCGCCTGGCGCGCCTTCTCGGTCTCGACCCGCAGCTGGGCGATCAGCTCGATGTTGTCGAAGCGCAGCTGGATCGCGGCGCGCGCCGCGCGCGAGCTGTTGCGGCCCTGGCTGAGCAGGCTCGCCAGGTAGACCAGCACGGCCAGGCTCAGCGCCTGGAACGCCAGCTCGCCCATGGTCCAGGCCTTGAGCGCCAGCGCGCCCAGTTCAAACACGCAGAACACCGCGAACACCGGCAGCACCGGCGACAGCAGCGACATCGAGTTGCCGACGATGCCGGCCAGCACCGCCACCACCAGGATGCTGTTGGCGGTGGAGGTCGGGTCCAGGCCGGCGAACGCCAGCATGCCCCAGGCGGCGCCGTCGATGGCGTTGAGCACGATCAGGCGGCGCGTCAGCCGGTCGGCGTGCTCGGCCAGGATGGGCGCGCGCAGCAGGCGCCGCGCGTCCCAGCTGGCGTACACCTTGGAGGCGATCACGGCCGCGCACCACAGGCGCAGCGCCAGCGTGTTGTCCGGCGTGGCCAGCACGTACACCAGCAGCAGCGCGACGGCGATGGCCGGCAGCAGCGAGCTGCCCATGTTGCCCATCAACAGGCGCGCCTGCTCGGCGCGGATCAGGCGCTCGGTGGCGGGCGGGCTAAGCAACGAGGCCCCGCTGGCGCGCGACGAAGGCCGCCTCGGCGCGGCTGACCACGCCCAGCATGGCCAGCAGCGCCTGCACGTGGCCGCGCACGGTGTTCTCCGACAGGTTCAGGCGCCGCGCGATCAGCTTGTTCGACAGGCCCTGGCAGATCAGCGCCAGCACCTCGCACTGGCGCGGCGTCAGGCGCGGCGGCTGGTCGCGGGCGGCGCCGGCCGGCGCGGCCGCGCTCTCGCCGCGCAGCACGGCGCAAATGGCGGCCTGGATCGCCGCCGCCGGCTCGGCCTTGGAGACGAAGCGCGCCGCGCCGCGCGCCAGCGCGTCGCGGGCGGTGGCGCTGGCGCCGTCGGCCGACAGCACGATCACCGGACAGTCCGGCCAGCGGCGGTGGATCAGCGTCATGCCGTCCAGGCCGTTGACGCCGGGCAGCTGGATGTCGAGCAGCACCAGGCTGGGCGCGGGGGCGTCGCGCGGGCCGCCGAGCGCCTCGTCGATCGAGGCGGCCTCGCGCACGTCGAGCTGGGCGATGGCGTCGGCCAGCATCAGGCGCAGGCCGGCGCGGAACAGCGAGTGATCGTCGATCACAAGTACGGTTTGTTTCATGGTGTGCTTCACGGTGGCGCGGCAATTCAGTCCAATTGGACTATTTTCCAATAATTGGTATCAATTTATCATCATATCTGGTTTGCGGGCAAGCAACCATCTTCTTAACCACACCAGGAATATCAAATGAAATCCACCATACTTGCATTCGCGTTAAGCGCGCTGTGCGCGTCGTCGGCCATGGCCAACACCTATGACGTCCAGCTGCACCAGTCCAAAACCAATCCGCACCAGTGGACCGGCAGCTTCAACCTGAGCCAGCCCACCCCGTGGGAAGGCCAATATTTCTCCGACACGTACAATTTCACGCCCGACCTGCCCGGCGCGCTGACGGTCAACGGCGGCGTGGTCAATTTCTTCGGCTTCGACGAGCAGAAGATCCGGTTCAGCCACGTGTTCCTGAATGAAACCGAGCTGGCGCTGAGCAACGGCGACGGCGAGAGCAAGGCGCGCCTGACCAATGTCGTGCTGAGCGGCCCGCTGAGCCTGCGCGTGACCGGCTGGACCGGGGACTCGGCCAGCTACTCGGGCAACTTCAACATCACCACCGCCGTGCCGGAACCGGCCACCTACGGCATGCTGATGGGCGGCCTGGCCCTGGTGGGCGTGGCTGCGCGCCGCCGCAAGGCGAAATAAGCTAAACGGTTTATACCGTTGATGCCGCCGGCGGGGCCCCGGGGTCCGGCCGGCGTTGGTTGTCAGGCGAACTTGCGCTCGCCGCGCTGCAGGAAGTGCTCGACCAGCGCGCGGTGCGTGGGCAGGTCGGCCACCGCCCGGTGCGACATCTGCTCGATCATCTGGAATTCCCGGCGCGCCTCGTCGAAGCGCGGCAGCGTGCGGGCGTTGGCGTATTGCGCGGTCGGGTACTCCATCCCGTACAGCACGTACTGCCAGCTGGACGGCGGATACATCTCCAGGTCCACCACGAAGTCCATGCGGTGCGGCGCGCGCTTGCGCCACATCGACAATTTGTCGCGCAGCGATTCCGGGATGCTGGCCGGGTCGGTGTTGTCGGTCCAGAAGGCGTTGTCGCGGCGCTGCGTCAGGCAGTAGTGCAGCTTGACGAAATCGACGATGCGCTCGTAGCGCGCCTTCATCATCTCGTTGTACACCCTGGCCACCGGCGCCAGGTCGCCGTCGTGCGGGAACAGGTAGCCGACCAGGTAGGCCGCCGTTTCGATCAGGCCGATGCCGGACGATTCCAGCGGCTCCAGGAAGCCGCCCGACAAGCCCACCGCCACGCAGTTCTTGACCCAGTGCTGCTCGCGGTAGCCGACGTTGAGCTTGAGCTGGCGCGGATCGAGGCCGTCGCTGGCCGGGCCGATGTACCGGCGCAGCACCTGCTCGGCGCGCGCGTCGTCGGTGTGGCGGCTGGAGTAGACGTAGCCGATGCCGCGCCGCTGCTGCAGGCCGATGTCCCAGGTCCATCCCGCCTCGTGCGCGGTGGCGATGGTGTACGACGGGATGGGCGCGTCGGACGTGGCGTACGGCACCTGCATCGCCAGCGCGCGGTCGACGAACAGCGTGTCCTGGATGTTGCGGAAGGGCGTGCCCAGCGCCTCGCCGATCAGCGCGGCGCGGAAGCCGGTGCAGTCGATGTACAGGTCGGCCGTCAGCGCGCCCGCCTCCGTGGTGTGCACCGCGCCGATCGCGCCTTGTTGGTCCAGCTCCACCCGCTCCACCGTGGCCAGCACATGGCGCACGCCCAGCGATCGCGCGTGGGTGCCGAGCAGGGCGGCGAACTTGCCGGCGTCGAAATGGTAGGCGTAGTTCAGCGGTCCCATGAAGTCGGCGTCGTTGAAGCGCTTCGGTCCGTGCGCCGCGTCGGCCACGCGCTTCTGCATGGTGGCGGCGGCCGCGAAGCCGGCACCCGGCGCGGCCGCGCCCTGCAGCCAGTAGGGCAGCAGCTCGGGGCCGCCGGGCCGCTGGCTGGGCAGGCTGAAGGGATGGAAGTAGTGGTCGTTGCCCGGCGCGCCCGGCGCGCGCACCCAGTCGGTGAACTTGATGCCCTGCTTGAAGGTGGCGCTGCATTCGCGGATGAAGCGCGCCTCGTCGATGCCGATCGCCGCCAGCGTGCCGCGGATCGACGGGAAGGTGCCTTCGCCGACGCCGATGATGCCGATCTCCTTCGACTCCACCAGTGTGATGCGTACGCTGTCCGGGTCGGCGCCGGCGCCCAGGGTGCGCGCCAGGAAGGCCGCCGTCAGCCAGCCGGCGGTGCCGCCGCCGACGATCAGGACATGTTTGATTGCTGTGGTTTTCATCGGTGCTCCGGTCTCCGTCGGTGGCGTGCGCGCTCCGGCGGCCGCGCCGCCGCATGCCGAAGAAACAACGCCGCTACAATTTTTAAATTGACATCCTGGATTTGAATTATGTACCATGAAATCGATTTCACAAATAAGGAAATCGATTTCAAGAGATTTGAAAACGTTTTCATACAACGGAATCAATCCACGATGATAATGTGGCGCGCCCCTTCCCGGCGATCGCTACGTAAAAGGAGACCTAAATGAACGTCCACGTACCGCAGTCCGGGAAGCGCTTGCCGTCCCCGATCCAATTGGCCATCGTCGCCCTGATCGCCGGCACCGGCGCCGGCGCCTATGCCGCCGACGCGCCGGTCGCCGAGCAGTCGGCCGCCGCCGACAAGACTTCCTCGACCATCACCGAGGTGTATGTCACCGCGACCAAGCGTTCCACCTCGCTGCAGAAAACCCCGGTGGCCGTCACCGCGCTGAACGCCGCGGTGCTGGACGATAACCATGTCCAGACCCTGCAGGACGTGGTCAACCTGGTGCCCAGCTTCGCCGCCACCGGCCAGGGCGACCATGGCGTGATCACCATGACCCTGCGCGGCATCGGCAACGACAGCGCCAAGACCGAATACGCCGATCCCGAGGTGGCCAGCTTCGTCGACGGCATCTACTCGCCGCGTCCGGAAGGCGCGACCGCGCTGCTGTTCGACCTGGAGGCGATCGAAGTGCTGCGCGGCCCGCAAGGCACGCTGTGGGGCCGCAACTCGAGCGTGGGCGCGGTCAACATGCAGACCGTGAAGCCCGAGATCGGCAGCAGCGCCGGCAACTTCGAGGCCGGCTACGGCAACTACGCCCGCCTGGGCGCGCGCGGCGCGGTCAACATCCCGATCAACGACACCATGGCGATGCGCGTGGCGGTGGTGCACGAGCAGCACAACGGCTACGTCAGCTACCAGACCGCGCCCAACCTGTCGCTGGCGGCGCAGCACGCGGCGGCCGATCCGGTCATCGCCGCCTGGAACGCCAAGAATCCGGGCAACCCGATCGCCTTCCAGCCGATCAACACCAACCTGTACGTCAACAACGCCCAGAAGTACAGCGCGCAGGACCAGAGCGCGGCGCGCCTGAGCTTCCTGTGGCAGCCGACGCCGGGCCTGAAGTGGAACATCGCGTACGAGCACTATATGGACCGCGGCACGCCGAGCATGAACCTGATGCAGAACCCGCGCGCGGGCCAGGACTTCTGGTCGGCGCTGATCGACACCGCGCCTAGCGTGAACCGCGATTCGCACTCGGTGCGCAGCCGGGTCGACTACCAGATCAATCCGGACATCAGCCTGGCCTACATCGCCGGCTACTCGCGCTTCAACGGTTCCTCGACCTTCGACCAGGACGGCGGCGCCACGCTGCCGACCAGCTTCACCAGCGGCGGCAGCTACCAGGCCAACAACACCGTCTGGTCCAAGTACAAGAACTACAGCCACGAACTGGAGATCCAGTCGACCGGCAAGCGCGATGTGGACTGGCTGCTTGGCCTGTACTACGCCAACGAGGACAACGGCATCCGCTTCGACATCCCGATCATGAACGGCACCCAGCAGGGCACCGTGGGCTGGCAGGGTTCCTTCATCCAGCCGAAGGAGACCGTGGATTCGAAGGCCGTCTTCGGCCAGGCCACCTGGAACGCCAACGACGCGCTGCACCTGACCGGCGGCCTGCGCTACACCTCGGACGAGCGCAAGAACATCGGCGGCACCAACAACGGCTGGAGCGATTTGACCGCGCCGCAGATTCCGGTGAGCCCATCGATGAATCCCCTGGGTGGCGGCACCGGCTTCTCGACCTATCAGCACAACGACGGCGTGTTCAACGACCACAAGCTGACCGGCCTGGTGCGCGTGAGCTACGAGATCGACAAGAACAACATGGTCTACGCCAGCGTGTCGACCGGCTACAAGTCGGGCGGCCTGCAGGACGGCGGCGTGCCATACGGCTCCGAGACCCTGACCAACTACGAGATCGGCTCGAAGAGCACCTTCCTCGGCGGCACGGTACGGATGAACAACTCGGCCTACTACGAGAAGTTCAAGGGCTTCCAGTTCAGCGCACCGGTCACCAACCCGGACGGCACGCGCGGCCTGGCCACCAGCAATGCGGAAGGCGCGAAGGTCTGGGGCCTGGAGACGGAGATCGCGGCCAAGATCACGCGTGACGACCGCGTGCAGTTCACGGCGGCGTACACCAACGCCACGCTCAAGCACCTGGTCGGCGGCAGCAACGATTACGTGCTGCCGGCGTGCACGGTGCCTGGCATCAGCACCTGCCTGGACGTGACCGGCAACACCATGCCGCACTCGCCGAAGTTCAGCGCGCAGATGATGTACCAGCACAGCTTCGCGCTGGCCAACGGCAGGCTGGTCCCGCGCATCAGCGCGCACTACGAGACGGCCAGCTGGCTGAGCGTGTTCAATCTGGGTGAGCCGGACAAGCAGAAGGCCTACACCCGCACCGACCTTGGCCTGCGCTTCGACGCCGACTCGAAGTGGTACTTCGACGCCTACATCCGCAACGCGGAAGACGCGAAGATCAAGACCAGCGCGATGAACGCCAACGGCCCGTGGCAAGCGCAATACCTGCCGCCGCGCACCTTCGGCATCAACGTCGGCAAGTCGTTCTAAGCAAAGAGTTTTTCATGTAGTCCCAGTGTTGTAGTGCTCTTCTGCCCCTCGTCCTGTAAAGGCCGAGGGGTTTTTTTTCTGGTTGAATTGATCAAAATGCGGGCAAGGAGTCTGGCACAGACTATGATGAATATGATAGCCGGCGGGAGGATGGAATCATGTCTGACATCAAGGTCGAGATTGACGATGAGTTGCTGCAGAAGGCACGCGCCTATGTGGGGCCGCTGGATGCCAACGCGCTGGTTCAGATGGCTGTTACCACTCTGATTCAATTAAAGGCGGGTGAATGGCTGGCGGCGCAAGGCGGAACTCAGCCGGAGTTGGCCGACATTCCTCGTTGCCGCTGGGGCGCTGAATGATATTGGCCGATACTTCGGTCTGGATCAATCATTTCCGCCGATCTGACCAGCAACTCATGCTGCTACTGAAACGGAATCAGTTGCTGGTGCATCCGTTCGTTATTGGCGAGCTTGCCATGGGTAATCTGGCAGATAGGAATCGTTTTCTAAAGACGCTGCGCGATCTGCCTCAGTCGATAGTGATTTCGAACGACGAGGTAATTTTATTCGTTGGCCTGCATGCGTTGTATGGAACCGGCCTCAGCCTCATCGATGCCCATTTGCTCGCGGTGGCAGGTTCTCTTCCCGGAATAAAACTATGGACGTGTGATCGCCGGCTTCGCGCGGCGAGCACACGTCTGGGGGTATGCGCCTAGTCCTTGTTGTGGAACGGCGCGTACCAGGTGACGATGAACGACGGGATCGTCGCGGCCATCACCAGCCAGAAGTAGTGCACATAGCCCAGCGCCTGCTGCAGGTGGCCGCTGACGACGCCCGTCACCATCATGCACAATCCCATCAGCCCCGTGCCGAACGCGTAGTGCGTGGTGGTGTACTTGCCCGGCGCCAGCTGCTGCATCAGGTAGATCATGAAGCCCACCGAACCGAAACCGAAGAAGAACTTCTCGATCGCCACGCCGGCGCTGATCACCAGCAGGTCGTGCGGCTGGTAGATGCTCATCAAAAGGAAGGTGACGTTGGGGATGTTGACCGCGCAGCACAGCAGGAACAAGGTCGCCGGCAGCCCGCGCCGCGCGACGAAGATCCCGCCCAGCAGGGAGCCAAGCAGCACCGCGATCAGGCCGTAGGTGCCGTAGATCAGTCCCAGCATCTCGTTCGACAATCCCAGCCCGCCCTGCGTCACCGGATCGACCATGAAGAATGGCCCGATCTTTTCCAGCAGCCCGATACTGAGCCGGAACAGGAACGCGAACAGCACCATCAACCACACGTCGCGCTTCTGGAAGAAGGTGACGAAGGAATCCTTGAGGATGAAGGCCGCATCGGCAACCGACGCCGGCGCGTTCTCCGCCTTGGCGCCGTCCGGCATCACGCGCATGTGCCACAGCGCGGCGACGATGGTGATGGCCGCGACGATGAAGAAGATGATGCGCCACGAATCGATCCACTCCGGCCCGAACGCGCCGGCCTGGTGGTGGAAGTAGTGCGTGTGCAGCCAGCCGCTCAGGTACACCATGCCGCCCGAGGCGACGATGGGGCCGACGTTCCAGCTCAGGCTCTGGATGCCGCAGAACAGCGACTGCGTCTTGGCGTCCAGCGAGGTGACGTACACGCCGTCGGAGGCGATGTCCTGCGTGGCGCCGACCAGCGACAGCACGCCGAACATGAACACCATCACCACCATGTAGTCCGGCAGCGACATCGCCAGCGCCACGCCGGCGAAACCGAGGCCGATGATCAGTTGCGCGCACAGCACGAAGAACTTCTTGGTGCGGTACATTTCAACGAAGGGCGCGAACAGCGGCTTGATGGTGTAGGCGAGGATCAGGTAGCTGGCGTATTGCGCTGCCTGGCCGTTGTCCATGCCCAGGTTCTTGAACATGATGGAGGTGACGCTGGTGAGCATCATGTAGGTCAGCGCCATGGCGAAATAGCCGCTGGGGACCCACAGCATCGGCGTGCCGCGCGCGAACATGGCGCGCAGCAGCGATGGCGGTTGGCTGCCGGCGGCGGGGACCGGCGTCTCTTGTGGCGCGGCGGATGGTGCGGTTTGCATGGTGTCGTCCTCGTTGTTCTCGTTGGAGTGTAAAGCATCAGGCTCTGTGGCCTGTAGAAAGGAAAACGCCGGCATCTGCGCCGGCGGGATTAAAACGTTTGCTGTCAGGCCGCGTGCGCGGTGCGTTGCGGCCTTTGCTTGAGCAGGTATTCGCGATACCAGTGCGCGCTGTGCTTCAGGGTGCGCTTCTGCGTCGCGTAGTCCACGTGGACGATGCCGAAGCGCTTGGCGTAGCCGGAGTTCCACTCGAAGTTGTCGAGCAGGCTCCAAAGGAAGTAGCCCTGGATGTCCACGCCCTGCAGGCGCGCGTCGTTTAGCGCCTTCAGGTGGCGCTGCACGAAATCGATGCGCGCCTCGTCCGGGATCTCGCCGTCGACGATCACGTCCGGATTGGCCATGCCATTCTCGGTGATGTAGATCGGCGGCAGCTCGTATTCCGCCTTCAGTTTCAGCAGCAGCTCGGTCAGGCCGTCGGGGAAGATCTCCCAGCCCATGTCGGTGGTGCCCAGCTTCGCCTCCGGCTGGCGCGGCGGGGTCTCGGCCGAGCAGTAGGCGCGGAAGTAGTAGTTCACGCCGAGGAAGTCGATCTTGTGCTGGATGTCCTTGAAGTCGTTTTCATGGATCGCCGGCGCGTTGTCGCCGTGGCCCTTCAACGCCAGTTCCGGGTACGTGCCCTTGAAGATGGGGTCCATGAACCACTGCACCGAGCGCGCGTATTCGAATTCCGCCATCGCCTTGTCGGCCGCGCTGTCGGTGGCCGGGTCGGCGGTCCACTGATTGAGCACGATGCCCAGCTTGGCCGGGCTGCCGACCGCGCGCATCGCCTGCATCGCCAGCCCGTGCGACAACAGCAGGTGGTGCGATACCTGGATCGATTGCTTCAGGTCCGCCACGCCCGGCGCGAACTGCGCGTTGCCGTAGCCAAGGTTGGCCGTGCACCACGGCTCGTTGTGCGTTGCAATCGTTTTCAAACGCGAGCCAAAACGGCGCGCCACTTCGGCGGCATAGTCGGCGAAGCGATGGGCGGTGTCGCGATTGAGCCAGCCGCCGTCGTCCTGCAGGCCTTGCGGCAGGTCCCAGTGGTAGAGGGTGGCGTGGGCGTCGATGCCCTTGGCTTCCAGCTCCGACAGCAGGCGGTCGTAGAAGGCGAAGCCGGCTTCGTTCCAGGCGCCTTTGCCGGTGGGCTGCACGCGCGACCAGGCGATCGAGAAGCGGTAGGCGTCCACGCCCAGGCCGGACATGATGGCCACGTCTTCCGGGTAGCGGTGGTAGTGGTCGCAGGCGACGTCGCCGTTGCTGCCGTCGATGACTTTGCCGGGCGTGTGGCTGAAGGTGTCCCAGATCGACGGGCCTTTGCCGTCGTCGGCCGCGCCGCCTTCAATCTGGAAGGCGCTGGTGGCGACGCCCCAGGTAAACGAGGGCGGAAATTGCGTGAAATCGGTCATGTGAGGTCGTTTTGAGGTTTAACGGGTGTGGAATAGGGGCATTTTGACGTTTGAAAACGATTTCACGCCGCTTCCCTTGATTAGACCTCAACTCAAACGGAGTGTCAATCATTAGCTGAAGCGGAGGGGTGGTAAGGGGCGGCTGATATAATGCTGCCTCATTGTTCATCGACTCACTTCATCCCATGTCTTCCGATACCCCTAAAGACGGCCCAGCGCGGCCGATGCTCTACGACCCGACCGAACACCGCATCCGCAGCTTCGTCACGCGCGCTGGCCGCCTGTCGACCGCGCAGGCGCGCGCGCTGGAGGAACTGAGCCCGAAGTACATGATCGAATACGCCAAGGCGCCGCTCGACTATGAGCAGGCCTTCGGCCGCAAGGCGCCGGTGGTGCTGGAGATCGGCTTCGGCATGGGCGGCACCACCGCGCACATCGCCGGTGTGATGCCGGAGAAGGACTTCATCGGCGTGGAAGTGCACACGCCCGGCGTGGGCAGCCTGCTCAAGCTGATCGAGGAACAGGGCCTGACCAACCTGAAGGCGATCCAGCACGACGCGGTCGAGGTGCTGAACCAGATGATCCCGGATGGCTCGCTGCACGGCGTGCATATCTACTTCCCGGATCCATGGCACAAGGCGCGCCACAACAAGCGCCGCCTGATTCAATCGCCGTTCGTCAAGCTGCTGGTGCAGAAGCTAGAAGTGGGCGGCTATCTGCATTGCGCCACCGACTGGGAAGACTACGCGGTGCAGATGCTGGAAGTGCTGGGCGCGGAAGAGGGCCTGCGGAACACCGCCGACGGCTATGCGCCGCAGCCGGCCTATCGTCCGCTGACCAAGTTCGAGAACCGCGGCCTGAAGCTGGGCCACGGCGTGTGGGATCTGGTCTTCACCAAAAAATAGTTATTTGCGCAGCCGGACGATGGCCGCGTTCAAGCGTTTGAACGTCTCGTCCGGCACCGACCTGCCGCACCACAGGCGGCGCTCGTAGCCTTTGTACAGGTCGGAGAAGTAGATGCGCTTGTAGTGCGAGGCCGGGTAGCCCGAGGCCTTGACCGCTTCCTCCAATTCCTCCTCCGTGATGAAGAAGTAATCGATGCTGTGCCGGCGCAGCATGTCCAGCAGCTGCTGGGTGTCGGCCGCGCTGGGGATGGTCGGCGTCTTGTAGCGCAGCAGTCCTCGGTCGATCGTCACGCCGTAGGACACGCCTTTATTCACCACCACGCGCAGCTGCTTGTCGGTCAGCGTGTCCTTCAGCGGCTCCTCGTCATGCATGGCGGGGTTGCCGCTCCAGGTCAGCGCGAACGGGCGTTTGTCCTCGTACACCACTTCCGAGAATTTGCCGATGCGTTCGCGCTCCGGCGTCTGCAACCAGCCCAGCATGCAGGCGGGTTCCTGCCCGGCGTCCTGCATCAGCACCAACTGCTGCTTGGCCGGCGTCTGGCGCACGACAAATGGGATGCCGGCCGCGGTGAGCGCGGCGATGGCGGGTGTTGCCGCGTGACCGGTCAGCACGCCGCGCGTGTCGGCGTATTGCAGCGGCGGGCTTTGCGCGTAATGGAGCACCAGAGGCTGCGCGGACGCGGTGCCTGCCGCCAGCAGCAAGGACAGTGCGAGCGCCTTCATCACTTCTCCAACTGCTCCATGTCCAGCACCACCACGTAGGCCAGGCGGCCGTTCTGCCACACGCCGCCGCCGCGCACCTGCGCGTCGCAGGTCGTGGTGCGGCCTTCGATCTCCTCGTGCTTCAGCAGCGCGCGGAAGGCCACCGACGCCTTGGGCGACAGGTAGCCCGTCATGCGGCCGTCGAGGAAGACCGCGACGGCGGCGCTTTCATATGGGTTGACGTCGTCCGGCACCAGCGTGGCCAGGTAGGGCGCGGCCGCGTTGCTGTCGCCATGATCGCCGGCCAACGCCTTGAGCGTGGCCTGGTAGCGCGATTCGTTCACCACCTCGACCAGGAAGCGG
Organism: Duganella sp. BJB1802; assembly: GCF_013369445.1. Taxonomy (NCBI): domain Bacteria; kingdom Pseudomonadati; phylum Pseudomonadota; class Betaproteobacteria; order Burkholderiales; family Oxalobacteraceae; genus Duganella; species Duganella sp. BJB1802. The sequence goes on from NZ_JABWEF010000001.1 coordinate 55,380, forward strand.
CCGTCGTCGGACCAATGCAGCGCCGGTGCGCCCTCGGGCAGCCTGGGCTCGTAGGGCGTGGCGGGGCGCGCCGGCAGCGGCATCGGTTTGGCCGGATTGGTCTTGATGATCGCGTAGACCACCAGGCCGGTGACGGCGATGATCAGCAGGGAGATGGCGAGTTCCATGGCGGGCTTGTTTATCTAAAGGCCGACATCTTAACGCATGCCCTTGGCCTGATACACAATTTTGCCGCCCACCATAGTCTGCAGCACCTTGATGTTGGCGATATCCTCGGCCGGGATGGTGAAGAAGTTCCGGTCCAATACGATCATGTCGGCCAGCTTGCCCGGCTCCAGCGATCCGGTCAGCGCCTCCTGGCGCAGCGTGTAGGCGGCGTTGAGCGTGATCGCGCGCAGCACGGCGGCGCGCGGCATGCCGGGTTGCGTGCCCAGCGTGCCGGCGTATTCCTTGCCGGCGTTGGGCGCGGCGGTGCGGGTCACGCCGACCTTCAGCGCGAACCATTCGTCCAGTGGATCGACGGGCCAGTCGCTGCCGAAGGCGATGCGCGCGCCGGCGTCGAGCAGCGGCGCCTGCGGCTCGACGAGGGCGTAGCGCTGTGGGCCCATGTAGTCCTTCAGCGCACCCACGGTGTCCGGCGCCGGCTTCGCCCACTGGAAGGACAGCACCGGCGTCACATCCAGTTTGGCGAAGCGCGGGTAGTCGGCAGGAGCGACGATTTCGTCGTGCGCCAGCGCGGGACGCACGTCCTTGCCGGCCGCTGTGGAGCGCAGGTATTCGATGGCGTCCAGCGATTCGCGCACCGCGCGGTCGCCGTCGACGTGGATGTGCGGATCGATGTGGGCATTGGCCAGTTCGGCCAGCGTGGCCTTCAACGCGTCGGGCGCGAAGTAGCTGGCCGGGCCGGTGCTGGGGCCGGGCTGCCAGTCCGGCTTGTCCGCCGTGCCCTTGTTGACCAGGTAGGGCTCCAGCATGGCGCCGGTGAAGGCCGGCGCCGAGATCACGCCGTCCATGAACAGCTTGGCGTGGCGCACCTGCATCGACGGCGCCGCCGTCGTCGGGCCCTGGTCGAACTGCTTCTGCTGCTTGAGCAGATCGGCCACCGCGCTTTGCGGCGTGGCGCCTTTATCCAGATCGATCAGCACCGCGAAGTGCGCGCGCGCTGTCAGCTTGCCCTGCTTGTGCAGGTCGGCGAAGGCGGTCATGGTTTCGGGATCGGTGTAGGCGTCGAGGAAGCTGGTGATGCCCTGCTTGCGCATCGCCGCCAGCGCCGCCTTGGACGCGGCCAGGTTCTCGGCCACCGTCAGCGGCGGCAGCAGGTTCATCGCCATGTCCTGCGCGGCGTCCTCCAGCAGGCCGGTGGCGTCGCCCTTGGCGTCGCGGGTGATCTTGCCGCCGGCGGGATCGGGCGTGTCGCGCTTGATGCCGGCCAGCTGCACGGCCTTGGAGTTCAACAGCGCCGAGTGGCCGAAGGAGGAGCGCACGATGACGGGGCGTTCGGTCTTCAGCGCGTCGAGCGTGGCGGCGGTGGTCTCTACGCCGTCGGGCAGCATCCCTTGCTGGAACCAGTTCACCACCACCAGCCAGCGCTTGGCGTCGGACTTCTTGTCCTTGTCCAGGCAGGCCTGGATGCGCGACTGGAACTGGGCCACCGTCAGCGCCTCGTAATCGAGGCTGCAGTTGAGCAGGCGGCTGCCGCCCGATTGCGGATGCATATGGCCGTCGATCAGGCCGGGCATCAGCATGCGGCCGTGCAGGTCGATGACCTTGGTTTTACTGCCGGTGAGCGGCTTGGCGCCGGCGTTGTCGCCCACGTAGACGATGCGGCCGGCGCGCACGGCCAGCGCCTGCCGCACGCTGTCTTTTGCGTCGACGGTGTAGACGTAGCCGTTGCGGTAGATGGTGTCGGCCGGCGCTTCGGCGCCCTGCGCGGATGCCGCCAATGTCAGCGCCACTGCGGCGACGTATCTGTTCATGCGTTCCCCTGTTTTATGCGGCTCCCATCACTTTGGCGCGCGGCGCCAGCGGCAGGAACGCCAGCAGGTTCCCCGCCAGGACCAGCGCCAGCCCGGCCAGGGCCGTCGGCGTCCAATGGTAGCCTTCGTAGATCGTTGAAATGGTCAGTGCCACGATGGGGAATAATACCGTGGAATAGGCCGCGCGGTCCGGCCCGATGCGGCCGACCAGCAACAGGTAGGCGGTGAAGCCGATCACCGAGCCGGGGATCGCCAGGTACAGCAGGGCGCCGACATAGCGCGCGCTGGGGGCCAGCGCGAACGGCATGCCCAGCGCCAGCGCCGCCACGCCCAGCGTGGTGGAGCCGATCAGCATGGCCCAGGTGTTGGTCAGCCACGGCGTCAGGCCCAGCGACTGCATGCGGCTCGACAGCAGGTTCCCGCAGGAGAAGCACAGCGTGCCGCCCAGCGTCAGCGCGAGGCCCATCATCACCTTGCTGTCGTTCCAGTGGCCGGCCATCTGCGGCGAAAACAGCAGCACGATGCCGGTCAGGCCGAGCAGGGCGCCCGTCATCACCTGCCGGCGTATCGGCCGGCCGAGGAAGATGCGGCCGTTGATGGCGTTCCAGATCGGCGCGGTGGAGAACACCACCGCTTCCAGGCCGCTGGTGATCCACTGGCTGGCGTAGTAGAAGCACAGGAAGTTCAGGCAAAACAGCGCCAGGCCCTGGGCGAACAGGTAGCGCCACGCCTGGCGCGGCGGCCACCACGGCTTGCGGGTGACCAGCAAAAATCCCATCAGCACGGCGGCGGCCAGCCAGAAGCGGTAGGCGATCGACACCGGCGCCGGCACCACGCCGATCTGGAAGGTGATGGCGATCCAGGTCGTACCCCAGATCAGGACAGTGAGCAGGTAGAGGAAGATATTCATGCCGCCAGCATGCCGCGCGCGCGGCGCGGGCGCTTGTCTGGAATTGCGCAAATCGGCGGGCCGCCGGCGGAGAGGGCGTGCTCCATGCTAGACTTTATGCATGTCAGCCAACCCGCCCAACGCCGCCGCCGATGCCAACGGCGGCTTCCCCGTGCACGCTCGCGGCAGCGCCGGCGCCACGGCCGCGCCCCTGGTCCGGCCGCCGGACGGGCTGATTTCGCACGCCGTGTTCCGTACCATGTCCGAAACCGATGCGGTGCTGGAGCGCTTCGCGTGGCTGGGCGACGAGCTGGCGGTGGCGATCTGGCGCCGCGACACCGAGGTCGCCGAGACCAGCTACAGCAAGCCTGGCCACCACACGCTGTCCTACTACATGGGCGGCGGCTACCGCACGGAGCGCGACGAGCTGCCCGGCCTGTACGGCGCGCCGGAGCGTCTGTGCACGCTGCCGGACTGGCACGAGTCCAGCTGGACGGTGCGCGGGCCGCTGCGCTTCCTGCATGTCTACTTCCTGCCCGAGCATTTCACGCGCCGCGCCGTGGTGGAGCTGGATCGCGAACCGCGCGAGATCACGCTGGCCGACCGCACCTACTTCGAGGATGAACGCATCGGCCGCCTGTGCGCGGGGCTGGCGAACATGTCGTGGGAAGGCGCGGACGGCCAGCTGCGCGCCAACGAGACGGCGCACGAGACCCTGAGCCACCTGCTGCTGTCGCAATCGATGCCGCAGCACCAGCAGCGCGTGCGCGGCGGCCTGGCGCCGGTGGTGCGGCGCCGGCTGGCCGACTACATCGAGGCGAATCTGGCGCGGAACATCTCGCTGGGCATGCTGGCGCAGCTGGCGTGCATGTCGGAGTACCACCTGGCGCGCATGTTCAGGATCTCGTTCGGCATGCCGCCGTCGGCGTGGATCGCCGCGCGCCGCGTGGAACATGCGCGCCGGCTGCTGAAGACCACCGATCAGCCCTTGCAGCAGATCGCCGACGCCTGCGGCTACGCGGACCTGAGCCACTTCAGCCACCGTTTCCGCGACGCGGTCGGCGCGCCGCCCAGCCGTTATCGCGTCATCGTTACGGCCTAGGCTGTTCGAACGAGAAACCGGGCGCGTACAGATGGTAGCCGTCGAAGTCCTGCTTGCCGATGTCCGCCCCCTGGCCGCGCGCGATCGCGTAGGCCATGCTGAAGTGGAAGTAGAAGTTGGGCAGGATGTACAGGTTCAGATATTCGTCCGCCGGCAGCTCGATGTCGGCGAAGCCCGCGCGGTCGCGGCACTGGCGGTCGGCCGGGCCTTCGAACCGCCGCGGCGGAATCGCGGCGATGTAGGCCATGGTCTCCTCGACCTGCCTGGCCAGCGCCGCGAAGGACGGCTCCGCGCCATCGAAGCTGACCGGCGGCAGGCCGGCCAACGGGCAGCAGCCGCGCAGCGCGAAGTTGCAGGTGGCCCGCACCTGCGAGGCGAACGGCAGCATCCCGGCGTGCAGCCGGGCGCCGAGGATTTCCGGCCGGCCCTTCACTTTCTCGATGATGCCAGCCAGCTGGCCGAGATAGCGTATAAAAATAGTTGATGCGTGCATGGCGTGTCCTGGATGGGGGCGGAAAAGATGCCGCCGAGTTTAACTCAGCTGTTCAATCATCCCCGCGCGTGGCCCGAGCACAATGGAAATGCGCGTCGATATTGATTTCGCTTATACGTCGCGGCGTCCGATTGCGCTAGTCTGGCGGCTCGTCCTGTAGCGGGAGGTCCGTCATGTCCACCAAAAAGAAACACACCAAGCTTCCACTTAAACCGACCGACAAAGCCAACCCTGGCTTGCTGGATGCGATATTCGCGTCGGCGACTGAATATGCGATTATCACCACCGATCCCCAAGGGGCTATCGTCTCCTGGAACAGAGGGGCGGAACTGGTGTTTGGCTATATGCCCGAGGAGATTGTCGGCAAGCCGCTGGCGCTCCTCTTTACGTCGGAAGACAACGCCAACGGCGTGCCCATGCGGGAGCTGGAAAACGCCCGCGATATCGGCCGAAGCGACGATGTCCGCTGGCACCGCCGCAAGGATGGCACCGTTTTTTGGGCCGATGGCGTGATGACCCCTATCCTGAATTTCAACGGCGAGATCACGGGATACCTGAAAATTCTTCGTGACGAAACCGAGCGCAGGCGCGTTGAAACGGAGCGCGCGCAAATGGCGCGGATCGATCTGTTGACCGGTGTCGGCAACCGCGCGGAACTGGAGGAGCGCCTGAGCGAAATGTCGGCGGCGGCGCTTCGCAACGGCAATCTGCTGCTGATTCATATGATGGACCTGAACAACTTCAAGCAGATCAACGACCGCTGGGGCCATCAGGCCGGGGACAGGCTGTTGCAGCGGGTGGCGCGCTCGGTGCGCGAGGTCATCCGCGACTCCGACTTCGTCGCGCGCCTGGGCGGTGACGAATTTGTCGTGTTGCAGGCCAATGTGCAGACACCAGAAACCGGCGCCAGCCTGGCGACCAAACTGATCGAGACGCTGTCCAATCCCATTCAAATCGACGGCCATGAAGTGGTCATCGGCGTCAGCATTGGCATCTCGGTCTTTCCGGACGACGCCAGCGATCAGGATGAACTGATGCGCAAGGCTGATCTCGCCCTTTACAAAATCAAGAATGAACGCAGCCACGGGGGCTACCATTATTACTCCAGGCAGCTCGACGCCGAGGCGCACAACAAGGCCCAGCTGATCGCCAGCCTGAAGCGGTCGGTGAAGGCGCGCGCGTTCCGGCTGGACTACCAGCCGCAAGTCGATACGCGCAGCGAGAACATCGTGGGGGTCGAGGCCTTGCTGCGTTGCCAGGACGCGGCGCTGGCGAGCCATCCCATCGAGGAGATCATCGCGCTGGCGATCGACTCGGGCCAGATGTTGGAGCTCAGCTTGTGGATCTTGACGGAGGCGTGCGCGCAGTCCGCAAAATGGCAGGCTCAAGGCCTGACCGACTTTAAAATGTGCGTCAACCTGTGTCCGCGCGAGCTGCTCTATGCCGAACTGTCCGATCATATCGAGCGCCTCCTGAGGGATAACAAGCTGGACGGTGAAAACATCGAGATCGAGATCACGGAGAATCAGGCCGTCGAGAGCGATGGGCCGGGATCGACGATGCTGGCGCGCTTGCGCTCGTTGGGCGTCACGATCGCCATCGATGATTTCGGAACCGGCTATTCGTCCCTCAGCAAACTGCGCGGGCTGCCGATAGACAGGGTCAAACTTGACCGTTCCTTCCTGGAGCGCATTCCCGCGGACCAGGACAGCTGCGCGGTCGTCAGCGCCATCATCGCGCTGGCCCATACGCTGCGGCTGAAGATCGTCGTCGAAGGGGTGGAGTCGCCGGAGCAGGTATCGTTTTTCAGGCGCGAAGGCTGCGAGATCTTGCAGGGTAATTTTTTCAGCAAGCCGCTGCCGGCCGAGGCCATGTCGAAACTGCTGAAATTCCCGGCCCGGGATTGATGCTATTTGGCGGAGAGCAGTCGCGCGATGTTCTGCGCGCGGAACGCCTCGACCACAAAATCGATAAAGACCCGGGTCTTCGCCGGCAGCAGCTTCTGGCTGGTGAAGTACAGGGAGACCGCTCCGACGTCGCCGTACCAGTTCGGCAGCAGGCGCACCAGCGCGCCGCTTTCCAGGTGCGGCGCGGCGTGCGGCACCGGTATCAGCCCGACCCCGAGGCCCAGCACCACGGCGCGGCTGAGCGCATCCGGATCGTTGACCAGCATGATGGCCCGCTGCTTCGCCGCGACCTCGGCGCCGGCGTGGTTGCGCATGACCTGCGTGCGCAAACGGCCCGTCAGCGGCGAACGTATCACCACGTTGGGGAACTCGGCAAGTCCGGATGGATCCTTGGGACTGCGCTTGCCCTGCAATAGCGCCGGCGCGGCCACCGCGATCAAATGGATGCGCGCCAGTTCGCGCGCCACCATCCCCGGCGGCAGCTCGAAGCCGGCGCCGATGGCGGCGTCGAAGCCGCCGGCGATCAGGTCCAGCGGACGGCTGTCGAACACCCAGTCCGGCACCACGCCCGGATACCGTTCGAGGAACGCCGGCATCAGCGGCAGCAGGTAGTCCATGCCGAACCCCGGCGCGGCGCTCAGCTTCAACACGCCGGCCGGTTGCCCGGCGTTGACCTTGATGTCGGCGATCGCGCCCTGGATGCTGTCGAGGCCACCCTGCACCGATTGCTGAAAACGTTCGCCCGCTTCGCTCAGCGTCAGGCCGCGCGTGCTGCGCATGAACAGCTGCACGCCCAGATTACGCTCCAGCAGGGCGACGTTGCGGCTCACCGCCGCCGGCGTCAAACCGAGACGGCGGGCCGCCGCCGAAAAGCTTCCGCTCTCGGCGCTGCGCACGAACGATTCCAGGTTGGCCAGGGTTTCCATGACTTCGCCTTCAAGTGTTGATTGAAACTGATTATAGCTGGTTGTGACTAACGCTAGAAGCTGACCAGCCCTACACTTCAACTCAGCAAACAGTTTATACACTTAACCTTTAAAGGAAACATCATGTCTACTATCGGCATCATTGGCTCGGGCGCCCTCGGCTCCAACTTCGCTCGCATCCTCGCCAAACAGGGCATCCCCGCCACCATCTCCAACAGCCGCGGGCCGGCCTCGCTGGCCGACCTGGTGAAGGAGCTGGGACCGTCCATCAAGGCGGGTACGGTGGAAGAGGCGGCAAGCGCGGACATCGTGCTGGTCGCGGTGCGCTGGGTCGACGCGGAGAAGGTGCTGGGCAGCCTGCCGGCGTGGAATGGCCGCATCGTGATCGACGGCACCAACCCGGTGGAGTTCTTCGATCCCGCGACGTCGCCTGACGCGAACGACACCAGCAATCCGCTGGCGGCCTACGGGATCAAGGCGGTCGACCTGGGCGGCAAGCACTCCAGCCAGGTGATCCAGCAGTTCGTGCCCGGCGCGCGCGTGGTGAAGGCCTTCAACCATAACGACGTCAACGTGCTGAAGGAGCCGGAGACGGCCGGCGGCAAGCGCGTGCTGTTCTACTCGGGCGACGACGCAGGCGCCAAGGCTGAGGTGCGCGCCATCATGGACGGCGCCGGCTTCTTCCCGGTCGACCTGGGCGCGCTGGATGTGGGTGGCCCGCTGGCATCGCTGCCTTTCGGCCCGCTGTCGACGCACAACCTCGTGCGCGTCTAGGCGCTTACTCCATCTCGCTGATCATGGCGACGATCTCGTCGCCGTAGGAGGCGAGCTTCTTCTCGCCGACGCCGGAGATGCCGCGCAGGTCGGACAAGGTGGTGGGACGCGCCTTGGCGATCTCGCGCAGCGTGGCGTCGTTGAAGATGATGTAGGCCGCCACGTCGTGCGCGCGCGCGGTCTCCACGCGCCACCAGCGCAGCTTGTCGAAGATGGCCTGCTCGCGCGGCGACAGGTCGCTCTCCACATAGCCTTTCGAGGCGCGGCTGGCGCTCTTTTGCTTGACCGGCTTCTGGTATTGGCGCAGCTGCACTTTCTGCCCGCCCTTGAGCACCGGACGCGCGGCGTCGGTCAGCTTCAGCGAGCTGTATTGTTCATGGTCCACCGTCACCAGCCCGAGCGCGATCACCTGGCGCAGGATGGCGCGCCATTCCTGCTCGCTGCGGTCGGCGCCGATGCCGAACACCGACAGCGAATCGTGGTGCCAGGTCTTGATGCGGTCCGTCTCCACGCCGCGCAGCACCTCGATCACGTGGCCGGCCGCGAAGCGCTGGTCGACGCGGTACACCGCCGACAGCAGCTTCTGCACCGGCACCGTGCCGTCGAAGGACACCGGCGGGATCAAACAGGTGTCGCAATTGCCGCAAGGGCCGGAGGCTTCGCCGAAGTAGTCCAGCAGGCGCACGCGCCGGCAGCTCAGCGTCTCGCACAGGCCCAGCATCGCATCGAGCTTGTTGCCCAGCACCCGCTTGAAGGTCTCGTCGGCTTCCGACTCGTCGATCATCCGGCGCTGCAGCACCACGTCCTGCAGGCCGTAGGCCATCCAGGCGCTGGACGGCTCGCCGTCGCGGCCCGCGCGGCCGGTCTCCTGGTAGTAGCCCTCGATGCTCTTGGGGAGGTCCAGGTGGCAGACGAAGCGCACATTGGGTTTGTCGATGCCCATGCCGAAGGCGATGGTGGCGCACATGACGATGTTCTCTTCGCGCAGGAACTTGGCCTGGTTGGCCGCGCGCTTGGCGTGGTCCATGCCGGCGTGGTAGGCCATGGCGCGCACGCCGTTCTCGTTGAGGAACTCGGCGGTCTCCTCGACCTTCTTGCGCGACAGGCAGTAGACGATGCCGCAGTCGCCGCCATGCTCGGTGGTGATGAAGTCCAGCAGCTGCTTGCGGCCGTTGGCCTTCTCGACGATCTGGTAGCGGATGTTGGGCCGGTCGAACGAGGACACGAACTGCATCGCGTCGCCCAGCTGCAGGCGGTGGATGATTTCGGCGCGGGTCTGCGGATCGGCGGTCGCGGTCAGCGCGATGCGCGGCACGTTGGGGAACTGCTCGTGCAGCACCGACAGCTTGATGTACTCGGGCCGGAAGTCGTGGCCCCATTGCGACACGCAGTGCGCCTCGTCGATAGCGAACAGCGCGATCTTCGACGCCTGGAACAGGTTCAGGCAGCGTTCCGTCATCAGGCGCTCGGGCGCCACGTAGACCAGGTCGATCTCGCCGGTGCGTACCAGGCGCTCGATGCGGCTCGCTTCCTCGTAAGTCTGGGTGGAGTTGAGGAAGGCGGCGCGCACGCCCACCTCGGCCAGCGCGTCCACCTGGTCCTGCATCAGCGCGATCAGCGGCGAGACGACCACGCCGACCCCGTCGCGCACCAGCGCGGGAATCTGGTAGCACAGCGACTTGCCGCCGCCGGTGGGCATCAGGACCAGCGCGTCGCCGCCACCGCTGACATGGCCGACGATCTCCGCCTGCTGGCCGCGGAAGGCTGGGTAGCCGAACACGGTCTGCAGCAGATGAAGGGCGCGCTCGTTATTTTCCTGATGATCCATTTCTACTACTCGTTTCTACTGCAAAGTTGTTAGTCGGCCCAGACGATCATACCGGTGTAGCCGGTGACCAGCACCATCAGGCCGAAGGCGATGCGATACCACGCGAACGCGGTGAAGGTGTGCGAGCTGATATAGCGCAGCAGCCAGCGCACGCACAGGAAGGCGGACACGAAGGCCGCCACGGTGCCGATCGAGAACAGCGGCAGGTCGGAGGCCGACAGCAGCGCGCGTTCCTTGTACAGCGAATACACGGTGGCGCCCAGCAGCGTGGGGATCGCCAGGAAGAACGAGAACTCGGTCGCCACCTTGCGCGACAGGCCGAAGATCATGCTGCCCATGATGGTGGCGCCGGAGCGGCTGGTGCCGGGGATCAGCGCGAACGCCTGGGCGATGCCGATCTTGAGCGCGTCCGCCGGCGTGATGTCGTCCACCGAGTTGATGCGGGCCATGGCCGGATTGGCCTTCTCGCGCTTCTCCACCCACAGGATCACCAAGGCGCCGACGATGAAGGCCAGCGCCACCGGCACCGGCGCGAACAGCTTGGCCTTGATGGCCTTGTTGAACAGCACGCCCAGCACGGCGGCCGGCATGAAGGCGATCAACACGTTGATGGCGAAGCGCTGCTGCTTCGGGTCGCCCAGGCCGGTCAGCACGGCGGCGATGCGCGCGCGGTACTCCCAGCAGACGGCGAAGATGGCGCCCGCCTGGATGACGATCTCGAACACTTTCATCTTTTCTTCCATGCCGTGGAAGCCCAGCAGGTGTTCGGCCAGAATCAAATGGCCGGTCGACGAAATCGGCAGGAATTCCGTGAAACCTTCAACCAGGCCCATGATCAGGGCTTTGAGAGCGAGAACGATATCCATGAAGTAAGTAGTTAGTTGGTGGGAAAAGGGGGCGCTGTCATAGCGCCGGGGTCGAAGCTTACCATGTTCGCCGGCTCCGATTCTGAATCTCACTCAAGCGTAATGCGGTTTTCGGCGGCCCAACGAAAAAACGCCCCGGAGCGGGGCGTTGAAAGGAAGGTATTTCGACCCGGCTTACCAGCTGGCCTTGAGCGTGTATTTGCCGCTGGTGGCGCCGGTGCCGCCGCCGTAGTAGATGACCTTGGCGTACAGCGTGCCGGCGGTGCCGTAGCTGACGCTGTCGGCGGCGCCGGTGCCGTTGACGCTGGACGCGACCTTGGTGCCGGCGCTGTTGTACAGCTCCAGGTCGTAGTCCGAGCTGGCGTTCGGCGCCAGCGTCAGGGCCAGCGTTTTGCCGGTCGGCAGCACGATCTTGTAGTAGTCGACGTCGGTCGAGGCGCTCATCGTGCCGTTGACGGTGGTGCCGGTGGTGGTGATGGCCTGCGCGGTGGCGGTGGTGTTGTTGCTCTCGACCTCGCTGATGGTCGGGCCGCTGACCACCGACGACAGGATGTTCTGCGCCTCGAACTTGGCCTGGAAGGTGTTGGCGTAGCTCAGGTCGGACGGGAACAAGGTCTTGGCCGCGTTGACGATGGCGGTGGCCATGGCCGGCATCTTGATGTTGCTGCCCAGGCCGAAGTGCGCCTCCAGGATGATCTGGTCGATGTTGGCGCGCGGCTTGCCGGCGGCGATCAGCGCCACCATGGACTGGTACAGCGGCGCCGACCACAATTCATCGGACTGGAAGCTCACGCCGCCCTCGGTCACCGACTGGTGCGCGCCGTAGGTCTTGCTGGCGTTGTACTTGGCGTCGGTGCGGTTGAGCAGGCGGCCGTCCCAGCAGGCGCCGTGGCCGTCCCAGCTGAAGGCCCACTCGGGGTGGTAGATCTTGCCGTTCGGCGTGCTGTAGGAGTAGGACGCGGCCCAGTAGTCGCCGAAGCCTTCGCCCATGGCGCCGGTGTCGCCGCCGCTCCAGCTGCTGTCGATGTTGGCCTGGATGCCGTGGCCGTACTCGTGCAGGATCACGTCGGCGTCCTCGCTGTCGTTGACGCAGCCGTGGCCGAAGGCCAGGTAGTCCGAGCCGGCCGCGCCGCCGCTGTAGTGCGAGTTGTCGTCGCCGTTGACGCCGTTGGTGTCCACGTCCAGCGGGCGGTTGATGATGGACTTGGTGCCGGTGAAGCCCAGCGACTGGATGTAGCGCTGGCTCTGGTCCAGGTGGAAGTAGACGTTGGTGTCGTCGAAGGCATCGTTGCCGCGCTTGGCCGTCCACACGCCGTTGCTGGTGGTGCTGGGCGCGGTGTTCGGGGCTTCGATGTCCTTGATGTTGACGAACGGGCCGCTCAGTTTGTAGACGCCGCTGGTCACCGTCAGGTCGCGCAGGGTCTTGGTCGAGTAGGCGGCGTCGAAGGCGGAGGCGGGCGAGGTGTCGGTCAGGGCGTCGGTGTTGAGCACGGTGCGCGGATCGGGATCGAAGGCGTAGCCGGAACCGTTGATGCCGGACGGCGTGGCGGTGGCCACGGCGCCGGCCTGCGCGCTCAGGCGCGGACGCGCGGCCAGGTTGTCGTTGACGGCCTTGGTGGCGGCGCGGCGGTCCAGCACCGGGCCGGCCAGTTCGGCGCGCGCGTCCAGCGAGCGCTTGCCGCGGCGCGGCAGCGAGGTGGAATAGGAACCGATCACCGTGCCGTCGTGCGCGTTCAGGAACTGCACGAAGCCGCCGGTCGGCATCTGCGCCTCGATACGCACCTTGCGCGCCAGCTGCACGCCGTCCTTGGTGGGCACCCACACCAGCTCGGACGACGGCGCGGCCACCAGCGGATGCTGCACCTTCATGTTGGTCCAGGCCTTGTCCAGCGCTTGGTCCTCGCTAATCTGGGCCTGGTTGTACAGCTGGTTGACGGCGCTGGCGTCCACCTTGTCGGAGATGTGGCGGGTCTCGTTGAAGATCTTTTGCAACTGGCCGTTCTTGCCGATGGAGACGATGATCTCGGCCCGGTCCACGGGCAGGCCGCGCAGCATCTGCTGGTAGTGGTAGTGCTTGCCGGTGAGCGACTCCTGCACCTTCACCAGCCCCAGGTTGTTCAACGAGGCGGGCAGGCCGTAGCGGCTGGCGTTCTGGCGCAGCACCTCGTCGGCCGAGGTGGCGGCGGTGGCGGAGAACAGCGTGAGGTTGTCAACGGAATAGCTGTCGGCGTGCGCGGAACCCGCGTAGGCCAGCACGATCAGGGATGCAAGTAGGGGACGGGCGAATGGGCGCATGCTGCATGGACTCCTGTAAAGATCGGGTTGATGGGTCTGCCAGACGAGTATAGCCACGGCTTTTTGCCGTTTGTAAAATCACGCCTTTTTAGACATTTTGCGGAGTTCTGTTAAAAATGAGACATGGCGGCGCGGCGCGGGCGGCGCTAAGATGGCTCCCAAATATCCGACGAAAGGAAGCGCATGGCCAGGTTGTTTATTTCGCTGTTGACGGTTGTACTGGCCGCGTTGGCGTCCGGCTGCGCGCTGGCGCAGGTGCCCGGGCCGATCGAGGATGTGGAGCCGGAAGTGACGCGGCAGGTGGCCGCCGCCGTCGCGGCGATGGCGGCCGATCCTGCGGCGGCGGAGGCGCCGCTGCTGCGCGCCTGTCCGGCGAAGGCAGCGCCGCCGTTGGAGCTGCTGCAACGCACGGTCGACGGCGAGGAGCGCAGCTACCTGTACCGCGTGCGCTGCGGCAAGGCGCTGCTGGTGTCGGCCACCATCGGAAAAAACCGCGCCATCAAGCACTTGCATTTGAAAACTGAATAAACTGTTTACCAAACCAGCGGGCCGACGAGGCCGTCTTGGACTGTGATATCTTTAATGCAAAGAAATGGTTTGCGTTGGCTGCGAGCCAATCTGGCAGTGGTCGTTTGCGCCAGCAAGCTATCCGCGCTGCGCGCTCCGGCCGGCGCTTACTTTTTGAGTTAGGTCTGCTCCATGCCCCCACGCTCTTTTTCATCTTTGGTAATCTGCGCTGTCCTGGCGGTTGCCGGATGTGCGCCTGCGCCGCACCGGGTTACCTTGGTTCCTGAAATTCGCGGCACATTGATAGTCGGGACGTCGCCTGTGCCAAACGTGGCGGTTCTCGTCGGCACAAGCTCAGAATCCTCGGCTCCCTGCAAAGATGCATCCGTGGTGACCACAACCAACGAGCGGGGAGAGTTCGTTGTCCCCACCAGGCAGGACACCGAACTGTTCTATTCTTTTCTGAACCCGCCAAGCACCATGCGGCGACTTACCAATCTTTGCTTTCAGACGCAAGGAGAACCGGTCTTCTTTGGCGGACAGTTCGTCACCCAACTCAGCGCACCTTCCCAACTTGCCATCGTGTGCAATCCTGCTTTACCTAAACAGCGTTCTCCCATGTTTGTCGAACAAATATGCCGATAGTCCGCCGATGGCGCTATGGGTTGGTTTAGACTTTTTCCTTCCAAAATAAGATCAGTTTAGACTTTGTCCTGAATTTCATGGACTGGTTTAGATCGCGCCTGCAGAATTTCAGACTCATTTGGACCCAGGCGGACTTATTTAGACTGAATTAGACGGAGTTGGGATTTGGAATACCCCAGCAGGCATTCGCCTTCGTTATTTGTACATCGGCCCGGCGGTGACGAACGGGCCGCCCTGGTAGATGGTCGGGGCGTCGTCCGGCAAGGGGTAGGCCGCGCTGTCGGGGAAGTTGGCGGCGAATTCGCTGGAGCTGTGCTTGGGCACATAGCCCAGGTGCGCGGCGTGCTTGTTGTCCCACCATTTGGTCGGATTGTCCGAGGTGCCGAAGGTGATCGTGTGGCCCACGCGCGGCGTGAACAGCGAGCAGCGTATCAGTTCCACCAGATCGTCGTAGGCCAGGTAGGTGACCATCATGCGGCTGTTCTTCGGCTCCGGGAAGGAGGAGCCGATGCGCAGGCACACGGTCTCGGTGCCGAAGCGGTCGTAGTAGTAGCGCGACAGCGCCTCGCCGAACGCTTTCGACACGCCATAGAAGCCGTCGGGCCGCAGCGGCATGCCGGCGTCCACCAGCTGCGTGGTCTCGTAGAAGCCCACCACGTGGCTGGAGCTGGCGTAGATCACGCGCTTGACGCCGCACTTGTGCACCGCCTCGTACAGGTGGTGCAGGCCGAGGATGTTGGCGTTCATGATCGGCTCGAACTTGTCCTCGACCGAGATGCCGCCGAAGTGCAGCACCGCGTCCACGCCTTCCATCATCGCCAGCACGGCGTCGCGGTCGCCCAGGTCGCCGATGACGATTTCCTCGCCCTCGCGCGCCGGGCCGAGGTCCTTGACGTCGTTCAGGCGCACCACGTCGGCCCAGGCCTTGGCGCGCTCGCGCAGAATGGTGCCCAGGCCGCCGCCGGCGCCGGTGAGGAGTAAACGTTTGAAAGGCTTTGCGTGGGAGGTCTCGGTCATTTTTTTTCAGAAATGTAGTTAAACGTTTAACCTGAAGTATAGCGGATATATTGGCAGGCTCAAACATGAACGCTGAAATTTAAACAGGAAGGCACAATGACCATGATGAAGACCTCGCTGGCCCTGGCCGCGGCGCTGCTGCCGCTGCTGGCCGGCGCGCAGGATGCGCAGATCGAAAGCAAAGTCGCCGCGCTGATGCGGCGGATGACCGTGGCCGAGAAGGTCGGCCAATTGCACCAGATATCCGGCAGCCTGAACACCGGCCCGGCCAGCGGCGAGGACGCCCGGACGCAGGCCGATATCCGCAGCGGCAAGGTCGGCTCCATGCTCAACGTGAAAGGCGTGGCCGATACGTGCGCGATGCAGGCGCTGGCGCTGCAATCGCGCCTGCACATTCCGCTGCTGTTCGGGCAGGACGTGATCCACGGCTACCACACCGTGTTCCCGGTGCCGCTGGGCGAGTCGGCGTCGTGGGACATGGAGGCGATCGAGCAGTCGGCCCGCATCGCCGCGCGCGAGGCTTCCGCAGCCGGCATCCACTGGACCTTCGCGCCGATGGTCGACATCGCACGCGATCCGCGCTGGGGGCGCGTGATGGAAGGGGCCGGCGAGGATGCCTTCCTCGGCTCGGCCATCGCGCGCGCGCGGGTGCACGGCTTCCAGGGCAAGCGGTTGGGCGCGACCGATGCCGTGATGGCCACCGCCAAGCACTTCGCCGCCTATGGCGCGGCGATCGCGGGCCGCGACTACAACGCGGTCGACATGAGCCAGCAGCAGCTGTTCGAGGTCTACCTGCCGCCGTTCAAGGCCGCGCTGGACGCGGGCGCGGCGACGTTCATGAACTCCTTCAATACGCTCAACGGCGTGCCGGCCACCGGCAACAGCTTCCTGCAGCGCGATGTCCTCAAGGGCCGCTGGAACTTCAAGGGCTTCGTGGTCAGCGACTGGGGCTCGGTGCGCGAGATGGTGGCGCACGGCTACGCCGCCGACCTGGCCGACGCCTCGGTCAAAGCCATCAACGCCGGCAGCGACATGGACATGGAGAGCTACGCCCACCTCAATCACCTTGAGCAGTCGATCAAATCCGGCAAGGTGAAAATGAAGACGCTGGACGACGCCGTGCGTCGCATCCTGTACAAGAAGTTCGAGCTTGGCCTGTTCGACGATCCCTACCGCTTCGCTGACGCCGCGCGCGAGAAGGCCGTGCTGGCCGATCCGTCGCACCGCGCCGTCGCGCTGGACGTGGCGCAGAAATCGCTGGTGCTGCTGAAGAACCAGGGCGGCACACTGCCGCTGTCGCGCGACGCGCAGCGCATCGCGGTCATCGGCCCGCTGGCCGACGCGCAGCGCGACCTGGAAGGCGGCTGGGTGGTGGAGGGCGACCGCGCGCGCGTGGTCAGCATCCTCGAAGGCATCCGCGACCACGCGGGCAAGGCGCAGGTCAGCTACGCGCAGGCTTGCGGCGCGGGCTGCACCGGCACCGAGGGCTTTGCCGAAGCCGTCGCCACGGCGGCCATGGCGGACGTGGTCGTGCTGGCCGTCGGCGAGACCTGGGACCTGAGCGGCGAGGCCAAGTCCCGCACCGACATCACGCTGCCCGGCCATCAGGAGCAGCTGTTCGCCGCGCTCAAGGCCACCGGCAAGCCGGTCGTGGTGGTGATGCTGGCCGGCCGTCCGCTGGTGTTCAACACCATCGCCGACCAGGCGGACGCCATCGTCTACGCCTGGTTCCCCGGCAGCGAGGGCGGCAACGCGGTCGCCAATGTGCTGTTCGGCGACTACAACCCGTCCGGCAAACTGCCGATCACCTTCCCGCGCAGCGTCGGCCAGATTCCGCTGTCGTACGCGCAGCCCAGCACCGGCCGGCCCGTCACCGACGAGAAGGATGTGGTCTACAAATCGGGCTATATCGATTCGGTCAACAGCCCGCGCTACGCCTTCGGGCATGGCCTCAGCTACACGACGTTCAAATATTCGGGCCTGACGATCAGCAGCGCGGAGATGTCGCCGTCGCAGAAGGTCACGCTGTCGTTCGACCTGGCCAACACCGGCAAGGCCGAGGGCACCGAGATCGTGCAGCTGTACCTGCGCGACATGGTGGCCTCGGTGGCGCGGCCGATGAAGGAGTTGAAGGGCTTCCAGAAGATCCATCTGCGGCCGGGCGAGCAGCGCCGCGTGAGCTTCACCATCGACCGCGAGCTGCTGTCGTTCTTCAACAGCCAGCTGGTGTGGGGCGCCGAAGCGGGCGACTTCAAGCTGATGGTCGGCGGCGCCTCCGACGATATCCGCCTGGAGGGTGCGCTCAAGCTGCTGCGATAAGCGGCGTCAATCCAGCGAGCGGCGCATCTCGTCGATTTCGTCCTTCAGCCAGGCGCGCAGGCGGGCGATCTTGGCCGTGCCCTCCTTGCTGCGGTTGACCACCAGCCGGTAGCCGCGCGGGTAGGGCGCGCAGCGGCAGGCGAGCATCTTCAGCGCGCCGGTGCGGAGGTCTTCGTAGGCGATGGCGTAGGACACGAGGCTGATGCCCTGTCCCGCCAGCGCCGCCTGCGCCAGCACGGCGAAGTTGCTGTAGCTGCGGGAGAAGTCGTATTTCCCCTTTAGGATATGGTTCTCGCGCAGCAGATGTATCCACTCCTCGGTGCTGTGCTCATGCAGCAGCGGGAAGCGCTGCAGGTCGGCCAAGGTCAGCGCCTGCTGGCCGGGCGCCAGCAACGACGGGCTGTAGACCGCCACCAGCCGTTCGCGGAACAGCAGCTCCGGGTCGCCGTCCTCGATGGCATGGAAGCGCAGCGCGGCGTCGGTGCTGCCGTCCTCCATGTCGGCCAGGCGGTCGCTGGAATCGATGCGGATGTCGAGCTCCGGATACAGCTTGGTGAAGCGGTGGATGCGCGGCACCAGCCACTTGATCGCCAGCGAATGGGTGGTGGAGATGCGCAGGATTTTTTCCTCGTCGCCGTCCTGCAGCGCCGTCACCTTGGCGCGCAGCTCGCCCAGCACGCGCGCCACCGTCACCGCCAGTTCCTGTCCCTTGTCGGTCAGCGCGATGTGGCGCGGGTGGCGCGTGAACAGTTCGAAGCCGACCGCCGCCTCCAGCTGCTTGACCTGCAGGCTGATGGCCGCCGGCGTCTTGTGCAGCTCCTGGGCGGCCAGCTTGAAGCTGCCCCAGCGGGCGGCGCAATCGAAGTCGATCAGGCCGGAGAGTGAGCGCAGCGGTTTGGTCATAGGCTAAGTTTTCCTTATGCATGGTTCGAAAATTACTCGTTTGATCACGAGCGCATGCGGGAGGAAAATATACCTCATGCGCTGATAAAACTCCATGCACAAGAATTTATCGACATCGGCGCGCCATTCGACAAGGAGGTTGCCATGTTCCAGACCCACGCCATCACCCCGTTATGCATCCGCAAGCCGGCCACGCCACGCAGCGTGTCGGCGCCGGAATTCTGGGCGGAGCTGAAGCGCATGCTGGCGCAGATGGCGCTGCGGCGCTGATCCGGCCGGGCGCGGCGGCCGCGCAACAGCCAGCGACGATGGCAGCAGCTTTGTACAAGTTGCGCGGCATTGCGCAATTGTGTGGCCGGCGCCGGCGTGACAATCGGTGTTCCACTACAAAAACCAAGGGGACACCATGAACCACCTACGCATCACGGCGGCGCTGGCAGCGCTGCTGGCAGCGGGCGCCGCCAGCGCCGACAATATCTCGCTGCGCCTGTCCTATGCCGATGGCCGCAACGGCGCCGTGTTCAGCGCGCGCCACGCGGAAATCGGCAGCTTCGCCCTGACGCCGGACGTGCGCAGCCAAGCGGCCGGCGCGCAGTGGCGCGTGGTCGCGCGCGATGCGCAGGGCGCCATCCTGCACGAGGTCACGGTGGCGGGCAGCCAGCAGCGCCACGTCGAGGTCTTCAACCCGCGCACCGGCGCCATCGACATTTCCGAAACCGTGCGCCAGCCAACCGGCTCGTTCGAAGTCTCGATGCCCTTCGACAGCGCCACCGCCACCATCGAGGTGCTGCCGGCGCAGGGCGCCAGCGCCAAGGGCATGAGCGCCGCCGTAGCCGCCGCGCCGCTGGCGAGCTTCGACCGCGCCGCGCTGGCGAAGCTGGCTGGCGCATCGCGCAGCGCGCGCGCCGCCGCCCTGACGCCGGCGGCCACCGCCACCACCATCGTCAGCACCGGCCCCGCCGCCGCGCGCATGGACTACGTGTTCGTCGGCGACGGCTACACGGCGGCGGAAATGGACAAGTGGCATACGGATGCGCAGAAGGTCATCGACGGCTTCCTGGCCGATCCGCTGTTCGCCGCCAACCGCGCCAACATGAACGTGCGGCGGGTGGATGTGGCCAGCAACCAGTCCGGCGTGGATGAACCGGACAAGGGCATCTACCGCGACACCGCGATGGACGCCGCCTTCAACTGCTACAACATCGACCGCCTGCTGTGCGTGGACAACGACAAGGTGCAGGACATCGTCGGCTCGGTGCTGGCGCCGGACGAACGGGACGTGATCATCGTGGTCGCCAACTCCACGCGCTACGGCGGCTCCGGCGGGCAGGTCGCCACGCTGTCGATGGCGACGCAATCGATCGAGATCGCGCTGCACGAGATCGGCCACACGGCGTTCGGGCTGGCCGACGAATACGACTACGGCACCTGCAGCCTGAATGGCGAGCCGGCCGAGCCGGACGTGACGATGAACGGCACCCGCAGCGTCAAGTGGCGCGGCCTGATCGCGGCCAGCACGCCGGTGCCGACCAGCGCGGGCGCGTACCCGAACGGCACGGTGGGCGTGTTCCAGGGCGCGCAATACTGCGCCAGCGGCAAATACCGTCCGACCGAGAACTCGCGCATGCGGATGCTGGGTTATCCGTGGCACGCGGTCAACGAAGGGGCGGCGACCAAGGTGTTCGCGCAGTACACCGGCGGGGGCGGCATCACGCAGACCGGCGTGCTCGCCAACGGCGGCACCGCCTACGCGCCGAGCGCCTCGCCCGGGTGGGTGCAGGCGGCGGCCGGCGCCTTCACGCTGAACCTGAGCGGGAAGGTGGGCACCAACTTCCAGGTCTCGCTGTATCAGTGGGGCGCCAACGGCTGGGCGCAAGTGGCCGCCAGCCAGGGCACGTCGCCGAACAAGACGCTGACCTACAACGCCCCGGCCGGCTACTACTACGCGATGATCAGCGCCGTGACCGGCAGCGGCGCCTACTCGCTGACCTATAGCTACGCCAAGCCTTAGCGAGGGGTGGTAGCGTCCGCCGGGTCGCCCAGCGATGGAGTGGTCGACTCGGCGGGCGTTCCACAAAACTATCGCTGCTTAAATTTGCGGCACTTTGAGCGTTGTGCGAAAATGAAGCATGGTTACCTCGAAATCAAAAGCCAAGCCAGCGCATGAGCTTGTCCCCGATGTCAAGCGCAACGGGGTGAGTTCTTCCGCCCCCGCGAAAGCGGCGAATCCTTACGCGATATCGGATAAGGCCGCCGCCCGGGCTGTGCGTCGCTCGGGCATCGTTACAGCCGGTGGCAAACTCTCTCGTGTCTACAAATGATTGAAGGTCGTTTGCTCGTCGCGTATCACGGTTGCGATATCACGACGAGAGACGATTTAGTCAGCGGCAAGCTTGCACATCTCGACCTCAGCAAGAATCCCTATGATTGGTTGGGACCGGGGGCCTATTTCTTTGAAGGGGACGCCGAGCGAGCATTAATGTTTGCCAACGCATCTCACAACAATCCCATGAAGATGTACACCGCAAGACCAATTGGCACGCCTGCGGTTGTGGGCGCAGTTCTTAGCGTTCAGCGCTGGCTGGATATGACGACTCAAGAAGGCATTCATGAGTTCACCCTTGCGTATCCGGCGTTACTTTCCGGTTTGGCGGCGACAGGTAGTCCTGTGCCGAAGAACGCCGCCGCAAGTGAAGACGACGCTGACATCATTCTGCGAAAACTCGACAATGCGGTATTCACTTTCATCCACGACATCCGGGAAAATAGTTCGCCCCCTTCGCCATCATTTCAAGCGGTACGTGGAGCTTTTTATCAGGGCGCCGAGGTAGCACCGAAGTCAGGTTTTCGCGTTGGCACTCATGTTCAGATAGCTCTGCGTGACAACGACTGCGTGGAAGGCTGGTTTCTCGCCAGAGGAGACAGGTTGCTGACCGAAGCGCAATACCTTGAGGCGGTGGAAAGGCGTGAGCAAATGGCGAGGACTCGCAAGCCCAGGGGGCGCGTGTAAAGCAGTTAAATTATTTCTGGACTGTTGGCTTCGACTTGGGCTGGGGGGATCGCGCTCCAACTCATCCAGCCAGCGGATCGCCTGTTCGCCGTTGGCGTCGCATATTTTGGCCGGCATATGCGGCACTGGAAGAGAGGGAGTTAGAAAAGCACGAAGGCGTTGCGTTAGCTCGCTGGTTTTGCGGTCCAGATGGCCTCTTCGACGATGAAGTTCGGGCTTCCGGTCTTGAATAGCTCTGGCTTCCCTCGAACGGAAATGCGGGGACGATGGGTTTCTTCGATGTCGAATATTAGCAAGCTGCCAAATACACTGGTAGCGCGCAAGGCGGCTAGCGATGTGCGTGTCGACAGCTCTTGAGTGAATCGTGTAGCCGCAGCTTTCTTTGACCGAGCATTAAATTTTCGAGCTATCGTATCTGGCCCAAGCAACCAGTTGTGCTCATCCCCAGGTTGTAGAGTTTCGCTGCCGTCTTCATACTGCCTCAATACGGCGCTAAACAACTGAAGCTGCGAGTGGCCCATATCTTCAACGCTGCCAGGATATGGGTAGGGATTCGGAGCCTTGCCCGCATACCGTTTCAACGTGCCGTGCACCCGACATTCGGCATCGAGTGCGTGTCTAGGGGGGACATTCCTGCTTGGCCAGACGGTTCCCTCGACTTCCTGGAGTGCATATGCACCATTCCGGCTGTCGCCGCTCGAATAGAATTCGTAGGCCATCCGAAGAAGCTCTCGAAGTATCGCCGCGAGGTACTCGTCTTTAAGCTTTTTTTCCACCAACGGGAAGGTTTTCTGCAGTCCTTCAAACGCTTCTCTAAGGGCTTCCTTCTGGTCTACATTAGAGTCGTCGAAAGATTTGAACCGATTGGGACTCTGTAATAGGACAGACACGAGAGTATCGTGATATTCAGAAAAGCGCGTGGGGCGGTAACGAAAACTCATAGTCAGATGTGCGTGTTAGCTTAAGGCATCGGGAAGCGTAGCGCACTCCAGTTCTTCAAGCCAGCGAATGGCATATTCTCGATGCGATCCACACATATCTTCAGACGGTTGCAGTCCACCGCAAAACGCCGGCCGCTCCGGCTTGCCGAAGACGCCGCATCGATTGTCGTCGCCGAGCTGGATACACCGGACACCGGCGGGCTTCCCGTTTGGCATACCCGGTATCGGACTCGTAATCGAAGGAGCGATGCAGCACGCTCCGCAGTTGTCGCGGCAGTTCATGACGGTGGTTTTCATAGGGGCGTTATTTTACGCCCCTTTTTCCGCCGCCAGCCATTTCGCGATCACCGCCGCCACCCACGGGCCGTCGTCCAGCGGCAGGTCGTGGCCGGCGCTGGGGTGCACCATCAGCGGCGCGTCCCATGCCTGCGCCAGCCGCAGCGAGCAGCCATGGTCCACCAGCTGGTCGCCGGCGCCGGCCAGGATCAGCAGCGGCACCGCAGGCCGGGCGGACGGCGCGCGGAAGCGGGCGGCGGACCACAGCTGCCGCAGCGCGTTGGCGCGCGTGACCGGGAACTCGCGCTGGTAGGCCAGCCAGCGTTGCAGCAGTTCCTCGCGTCCGGCGTCGTCGCCGCCACGGCTGGTCAGGCGCAGGATCAGGCGCTCCTGCCGCTCGACGCCGCCGCGCAGCATCAGGTTGACGATGGCCGGATAGTTCCGCCAGCGCAGCCGCTGGTGGAAGCGGCTGTACGGCCGCATGCTGGTGTTGATCAGCACGCAACGCTCCACTTCGTCGGGATAGCGGCTGCACCACTCCACCGCCGCCATGCCGCCCAGCGACAGCGCCAGCAGCGAGTAGGGCGGTTCGACGCCGCGCGCGCGCAGGTCGCGCCGGCAGAACTCCACCATCTGCGCCACCCGCGTGGCGCTGCGCAGCGCGTGGCGCTCGCCGTTGCCGGGCAGGTCGGGCGTGACGATGGCGGCGTCCGGCAGCGCGGCGGCCAGTTGGCCGGGGAAGCCGCCCCAGTGGCGCTGTTCGCGCATCAGGCCGCGCAGCAGGACCCAGCGGCTCATGCGTCGTACCACTGCGCCAGCGCGCGCCGGTGCTGGACCTTGCGCGCCATCCCCTCCGGCATCCAGCGCCCGTGGCTGTTGGCCGCGCGCATCAGGAAGTCGAACCAGATCAGGTGGCGCCGCAGCACCCGCTGCAGCCGGTGCCGGGCGGTCGGGTTGAAGATGGCGATGCGGTCGAAGATCTGGCGCGGATTCTTCTTCACCCACAGCCACGAGCCCATCTCCAGCGTCAGCGGCAGGAACACGCGCTCGCTGTAGCTGGTGCCGTTCAGGTACAGGTAGTCCCACAGGTCGCCGTGCGTGCGGTACTGGCGGCTCTGCGGCTCGAACACGTAGTTGTGGTTGGGGTAGCTCTGGCTGAACAGCTGCTCCAGCGCGCCAATGTCGGCCAGGTGCGGGATGGGCGCGGTGGTGTGCGCGTGCGGGAACCAGATGCGGTCGCGCAGGCCGAAGCCGGAGTGGCAGTCGAGCGCCATGCTGAACTGGCGCGACAGCAGTTCGCGCTCGACCAGTTCGCACACGGCCTGGCTTTCCGCCTCCATCGGCGCGCCGGCCTTGCCGCGATACCACGGCAGGTGGTGGCTGATGCGCTGCCCGCCCAGCATGAACGGCACCTTGTCGACCGCGCTCAAGGGCGCGTTGCGCATCAGGTCCACGCCCTGCGGATTGCAGCGCGTGGCCTGCCACATGCCGCCCGGGTTCACCAGCGGCATGAACACCAGCCGCATCGATTCGAGCTGCTGGTGCAGCGTGTTGTCCCAGCGCAGCCGCGCCAGCAGGCTTTCCATGAACGACAGGATGACCTGGGTGCCGATGCGCTCGAGGCCGTGGATGCCGCCGAAGAAGCCCAGCGCCGGCACGTCCGGACTGGGGTTGCCGAGCGCGATGGTGTAGACCGGGAACTGGCGGCCATCCATCGCCACCGTGCAGGAGGTGCCGACCTCCAGATGCCGCCCGCCTTCGTCGATCAGGCGTTTCAGGGTGATCAGCTCAGGCAGGTTCTTCTCGGGCATGGAGGCGGACGCGGATGGGTGTGACCGACAGTGTAGCCCACTCCCACACGGTTGGCGACGAGTTAAAAGTTGTTTTGTATTTAATGTTATGCTCTTGGGAACATCGTGGCATCAGATCGAATCGGGAGACTTACGCATGACAGCAGGTACAGCATTTCGCAACACCGTCGCCGGCGCCGTGCTGGCGCTGGCCAGCGCCGCGGCGATGGCCGCAGGCGGCATCTCCAACTTCACGCCGTCCGAGCAAATCTCGGTCGGCACCATGTCCATCCTGGCCGCGCCGGTGGTCAGCGTGGCCGCTTCGGCCAAGGGCGATTCCGGGCCGGCCGCCGGGTCGATGGCGGTGGTGATCGGCGGCGCCTACGTCGTCAGCGGCGTCGGGCAGAGCGTGGCGGACGGCGTCGAGGTCGTGCTGACGTCGGTCAGCTCGGCGGGCAAGCTGTCGGTCAAGCTGGCCGGCAAGACGGTCGACGCGATCGGCCTGTCGGTGGGCACCGCGGTGCAGGTGGTGTCGGAAACCACCGGCACCCTGCTGGTCGCCTCGGGCAAGGTGGTGGCCTTCATTCCGAACGCGTTGGGCGAGGCGCTGCTGTCGCAAAAACGCCTGCCGCCGCAATGAGCGCGCGGGCCTTGTTGGGCGCGGCCGGCGTGATCGCCATGCTGGCCGCCGCGCCGGCGCACGCCGGGCGCTCGTGCGAGGAGCATCCGGTGACGCAGGCCGCGCTGACCGACGCGCTGGTCACCGGCCAGTCGCTGCAGGCCGCGCTGGACGCCACCGGCAGCGAGGTGGCGATGATCGCGCGCCAGGGCCAGGACCTGTCCAAGTACGGCTTGAAGTACAGCCACGCCGGCCTGGCCTTCCGCAGCGCGCCGGGACAGCCGTGGCGCGTGTACGAACTGCTCAACGAATGCGGCACCGCCGATTCCGCGCTGTGGGTCGACGGCCTGGCGAACTTCTTCCTGGAGAATCCGTTCACGCTGGACGCGCTGGTGATCGTGCCGCCGCCGAAGATCGCCGCCAAGCTGGGCGAGATCCTGCGCGACCCGGCCACGCTGCACGGCTTCCACGGCAGCCATTACAGCATGGTGGCCTATCCGTTCTCGACCAAGTACCAGAACTCCAACCAGTGGGTGCTGGAGGTGATGGCCTCGGCCGAGGCCACGGACTTCCGCATCCGCACGCGCGAGCAGGCGCAGTCGTGGCTGAAGATGGCCGGCTACACGCCGACCGAGATGCACATCGGCCCGCTGACGCGGCTGGGCGGGCGCGTGTTCAAGGCCAACATCGCCTTCGACGACCATCCGAACGCGCTGCGCTTCTCCGACCGCATCAACGCGGTGACGGTCGATTCGATGCTGGCCTTCCTGCGCGGGCGCGAGGACGGCTGGCGGGTGCAGGAGCTCAAGGGCCGCCGCTGACGCCATACAGGTCGCGGCACACCAGCGCGACCTGGTCGCGCAGCCAGCGCTGGGCCGGATGCGCGTCGTTGCGGCGGTGCCAGTGCAGCACGAAGGGCACCGGCTCCAGGTCGAGCTCCGGCGGCAGCGGCAGCACCGCCAGCGCGCGGGCCATGCCGCTGGCGCGCACCACGCCCTCCATCAATGTCGCCAGCAGGTCGCCGCCGGCGACGACGGCCGGCGCCGCGTACATCTGCGGCAGCGTCACGGCGACCTGGCGCCGGCGCCGCAACTGCGCCAGCTTGACGTCGACGTGGCCGACGCCATCGCCCTCGGGCGACACCAGCAGGTGCCGGCAGTCCAGGAAGCGCTTGAGCGTCAGCTTCTTGTCCGCCAGCGGATGGCCCTTGCGCGCCACGCACACGAAGCGCTCCTCGAACAGCGGCAGGGTGGGGATGCGCGGCGTGCTGCCGCCCGGCACACCAACCGCGGCGTCGGCCTCGCCGGCGTCGAGCAACGCCAGCGCGTCCTCGCGCGCGCTGAAGGACTTGATCCGCAGCGTGACGCCGGGCGCCTTGTGCGCCAGGCGCGCCAGCAACGCCGGCAGCATGACGACGGCCGGATGGTCGGACAGCGCCAGCGTGAAGCGCACCGCCGCGCGCGACGGCTCGAAGGCCTGCGTGAACGCCAGCGTGCGCTGGATGCTGGCCAGCGCCTCGCCCAGCGGCGCCGCCAGTTCCAGTGCGCGCGGCGTCGGCTGCAGTCCGCTGGCGCTGCGCACGAACAGATCGTCCTTCAGCAGCAGGCGCAGGCGCGCCAGCGCCGCGCTCATGGCGGGCTGGGTGCGGCCGATCCGCACGCCGGCGCGCGTGACGTTGCGCTCGCAGATCAGCGCGTCGAAGGCCACCAGCAGGTTGAGGTCTATGCCATGTAAATCCATGCGGTGGATGATACTGCATATCCATTATCGATTGGACTTGCGTGGGGGCGGATTGCTACAGTGGCCGGGTCATCCACCGATACGAAAGCCCACCATGACCATGCAGGACAACGGCCTGACCACGGCCCAGCAGCAAGCCATCGAAACGCTGTACCGCGCCTTCAACGAGCGCAATCCCGACCTGCTCGACCAGGCGCTGACGCCGGACTGGCAGGACACGCCGCTCGGCCCCGGCCAGCAGCCCGGCCTGGCCGGCATGAAGCCGGTGGTCGCGATGTTCGGCGCCGCCTTCCCGGACGTGCACATCGCCATTCTCGACATCTTCGGCCGCGACGGCCGCGCCGCCGTGCGCGCGCGGATCACCGGCACCCACCGCGGCGAGTTTTTCGGCATCGCCCCTACCAATCAGCCTATTGCAATTGCGATCCATGAGTTTCATTATCTGGGGGCGGACCGCATTACGCACACCTGGCACCTGGAAGACTGGTTCGGCATGTTGAACCAGATCGGCGCCTGGCCCCCTGTTCAATAACTTTTTTAGGGAATTTTATGACCACTATCGCGATCGTGTACTTCAGCGGCTACGGCCACACCGTCAAACAGGCAGAAGCCGTGCAGGCTGGCGCGGCCGGCGTCTCCGGCGCGGAGGCGACGCTGTACCGCATCGACCAGAACGGCGATTTGACCGAGGATGCGATGGCCGCCATCGCCAAGGCCGATGCCGTCATCTACGGCAGCCCGACCTACATGGGCGGCCCGGCATGGCAGTTCAAGAAGTTCGCCGACAAGTCGTCGGCCGCGTGGTTCGGCCAGAACTGGAAGAACAAGGTGGCCGCCGGCTTCACCAACTCGGCCTCGACCAACGGCGACAAGTTCTCCACCATCCAGTATTTCTGGACGCTGGCCATGCAGCACAGCCAGATCTGGATCGGCACCGGCGTGCTGCCGTCGAACAAGAAGGAGCACGGCCCGGCCGACGTCAACTGGACCGCCGGCTTTGCCGGCGCGCTGGCGATTTCGCCGTCGGACGCCTCGCCCGAGGAAGCGCCGCGCAGCGGCGACCTGGAGACCGCCCGCCTGCTGGGCAAGCGCGTGGCCGAACTGGCGGCGCGCCTGGCCTGACCGGCCGGCTCGGTTTATTGCTTGTAGATCCCGGCACCAACCAGGTAGTCGTCGACTTTTTCGACGTAGCTCGATTTCTCTTCGATGCCCTTGGTGACCGGGTTGGGCCACTTGTAGTCGAACCATCCCTGGTTCTTCGCCTTGGCGGTCTGGATCAGGCCCTTGATGATGTAGGTGCCTTCGGCGTCGCGCATGTCGATCAGGTTCTTGCCGACCATCTTGGAGGCGTTGCCGTTGCCGATGGCCAGGCTGACGCCGTTCAGATCGTAGACGAAGATGTACAGGTTGCGGTCGACGAACTGGCCTTTGGAATTGTTGAATTCGGCGAACGCCTTTTCCTTGCCGTTGGCCTTGATGTAGGCGACGGCCTTCTTGACCAGCGCGACGCAGTCTTCCGCGTTGGCGCGGTCGTTGGCGGCATAGGCGCTGGTGGCCAGCAGCGCGGTCATCACCAGCAGCAAAATTTTGGAAATAAACTGTTTCATGGTGGTCTCCGTTATGGGTTTCTGTCAGGAACGATACTATGAATTGCGATCCGAAAAACCCTTGATCTGGATCAAAAACAACTTCATCTATTCAAGTTAGTCCTTCAGAACCACTTCTTTTGCAGCGCAGCAAACGTGCCATTGGCCTTGATGGCCTCCAGCCCCTTGCGGAAACGCTCGACCAGCACATCGTCGGTCTGCGGGCCGAAGGCCATGTAGCTGCCGCCGCTGCCCAGCTCGGTCAACTGCAGCGCCCGCACCAGGGTCTTGGACAGTTCGCCGCCATCGCGCCGCACGATGTCCGCCGCCACCAAGTCGCTCATCGCCCACAGGTCGACGCGTCCCAGCTTCAGTTTTTCGTAGTTGGTTTTTGGCTGGGCGTTGCCATGCAGCTGGCGGCCCTTGACGAAGCCCTTCGACTCCAGATATTGCTCGCGCGCGTCGCCGTTGATGGTGGCGATCTTGTAGCGCAGGGCGTCGCCGAGATTGTCGAGCTTGATGTGGCGTTCGCGCAAGGCGTACAGATAGGAGCTGTCGGGCGGGGAAACCACGCCGACCCATTTGAACAGGTGCTCGCGCTCGGGCGTGCGCATGATCGAGAAGATCAGTACGTTTTCCTTGTGCAAGGCCGTCGCGTAGGCGCGCGCCCAGGGCATGACCTGGATGTCGGCCGGCACGTCGATTTCCTTGAGGACGGCCTCGACGACCTCGGTGCTGAAGCCGGTGACCTTGCCGTTCTCCCAAAAATTGACGGGGCGGTTTTCCTCGGTGACGCAGGTGACCGTGGTGGTGGCGTGCGCGATGGCCGACGCCCATATCAGCCCCATCCACAGCAGCAAGCGCAGCATCTTCATTCCCTGGTGGTCCCCCCGGTCCGGCGTCAAGGACTTGTGCGCCTGGAGGCCATTATACGCAGGTTTAATTGCCGCAACATGCGACGGCAACCCGCTCGCGCAGCCTCACAACAGCCACGCGCCTTGACGTTGCCCGCCCTTGCGCTTATATTAATGACTTATAAGTAAGTTAAATCGGGTACACCCATGCAAGCCCCTCAAGACACGAAGCCACGCTGGGAGCGGCGCAAGGATGCGCGGCCGCAGGAATTGCTGGCGGCGGCGCTGGACCAGTTCGTCGAGCGCGGCTATGCCGGCACGCGCCTGGAGGACGTGGCCAAGCGCGCCGGCGTGTCCAAGGGCACGCTGTACCTGTATTTCGCCAACAAGGAAGAACTGTTCAAGGCCGTGGTGCGCGAGAACATCGTGCACGCCATCGGCGAGGCCGAGCAGGAGGCGGCCGGCTTCGACGGCCCCAGCGCCGCGCTGCTGCGCGCCATCCTGATGAAGTGGTGGCACCAGATCTGCGCCACCCACCTGGCCGGCATCACCAAGCTGATGCTTGCCGAAGGCAACAACTTCCCCGAGCTGGCGCAGTTCTACAACAACGACGTGGTCGCCCGCGGCAACGCCCTGATCGCCAGCGTGCTGGTGCGCGGCATCGCGCGCGGCGAGTTCCGCCCGGTCGACCCGGCCGTCATGACGCCGGTGCTGGTGGCGCCGGTGCTGATGCTGATGATGTGGACCCACTCCTTCATGCCCACCTGCGAGATGCCGCCGATCGACCCGGCCGCCTTCATGGACACGCTGATCGACGTCACCCTGCGCGGCCTGGAAGTGCCCGCGCCGTGAGCCGTCCGCCCCATGCACTGCGTCAAACTTGCCAATTTGGTAGGTTCAACCCCCTTAAACTGCAGACTGTCGCAATTTCCCGCGAACCCGCCGTCATATCGTTAATATGTGCCTCGATGCCAGTTCAACGATAAAATGACGGATTATTTAATCCCGACCCGAGTCATAAGATGAATATCGAACAAGCCCGCTTCAACATGATCGAACAGCAAATCCGCCCTTGGGACGTCCTCGACACGAGTGTGCTGGACCTGCTGCTGGTGGTCAAACGCGAGAATTTCGTGCCGGCCGCCCACAAGGCGCTGGCGTTTGCCGACACCGAAATCCCGCTGCCGGGCGGCGTCGCCATGCTGAACCCGAAGGTGGAGGCGCGCCTGCTGCAGGACGTCAACGTCAAGAAGCATGAGAACGTGCTGGAAATCGGCGCCGGCTCCGGCTACATGGCGGCGCTGCTGGCCCACAAGGGCCGCCACGTGACGGCGGTGGAAGTGTCGCCCGAGCTCAAGGCGCTGGCGGAAAAGAATTTGGCCGACAACGGCGTCACCAACGTGACGGTGGAACTGGGCAACGGCGCCCAGGGCTGGAGCCAGGGCGCGCCGTTCGACGTCATCGTCGTGACCGGTTCGCTGCCGGTGCTGCCGGAAGCGCTGTTGCAACAATTGAAAGTGGGCGGCCGTCTGGCGGCCATCATCGGCCAGTCGCCGGCGATGAAGGCGCAGCTGATCACCCGCACCGGCGAGGCGGGCTACGACACGCGCACGCTGTTTGAAACCGACGTCAAGCCGCTGGCCTCGGCCGTGCAGCCGTCGCAGTTCAAGTTTTAAGCGGACCGGCCATGCAGCAGATCACCGCTCTGGAACTGGCCGACTGGCTGGCGGACGATGCGCGGCCCAGCCCGATGTTGCTGGACGTGCGCGAGAACTGGGAATTCGAGACCTGCCGCATCGACGGTTCGGTGCAGATCCCGATGAACACCATACCGGCGCGCATCGACGACCTGGATGAGGATGCGGCCATCGTCTGCATCTGCCACCACGGCGCGCGCAGCCTGCAGGTGGCCGCCTTCCTGGAGCGTAACGGCTTCGGCAAGATGATCAACCTGACCGGCGGCATCCACGCCTGGGCGCTGCAAGTCGACGGCACGATGGCCAAGTATTGAGTGTCGCGAAGTTCAAGACCAGCGCGGCGCCAAGGTAGTGTGTTTTTGATTTGATCAACTTTTTTGATGACTCCAACGGAGAATGCAATGCAGAGACCCCTTATCGCCGTGCTGATCACCAGCGCCTTCTTGACGCTCAACGCACAGGCGGCCGACCTGATCCAGGTATATCAGCAAGCGCTGGCCAACGACGCCACGTACGCCGGCGCGCGCTCGTCGCTGACCGCGGGCCAGGAACGGATCACTCAGGGGCGCTCCGGCCTGCTGCCGAACATCGCGGCCAGCGGCAGCAACACGCGCAACAGCGGCGATGTCTCCCAGTTTCTGGGCGGTAGCTACACGCCGAAGGCCGACGTCGACAGCCACAGCAACTCCTACACCGTGCAACTGAGCCAGCCGCTGTTCAACTGGGGCAACTGGCAGACCTACCAGCAAAGCAAGCTGGCGCAGGCCACCGCCGAAGCCACCTTCGCCCAGGCCCAGCAGGACCTGATCACGCGCGTGGCGCAAGCCTACTTCGACGTGCTGACCGCGCAGGACAACCTGACCTCGACCCAGGCGCAGAAGGTGGCCACCACCGAACAGCTGGCCTCGGCCAAGCGCAACTTCGAGGTCGGCACCCAGACCATCACCGACACCCACGAGGCGCAGGCCGCGTACGACCTGGTGGTGGCGCAGGAGTTCGCCGCCATCAACGACCTGGACAACAAGCGCACCGCGCTGCAGGTGATCATCGGCCAGGCGCCGGGCGAACTGGCGCCGCTGCGCACCGGCGTGACCATCAGCGCGCCGTCGCCGGCCGCGGTGGAGCCGTGGGTCAGCTCGGCCGAGAACCAGAACTACGCCGTCGTGGCCGCCAAGCTGAACGTGGAGATCGCCAAGCGCGAAATCGAGCGCAACCGCGCCGGCCACATGCCGACCGCCAACCTGATCGCCAGCACCACGCACCAGACCACCACCGGCCAGCAGCGCACCAACAACAACGCCATCGGCGTCAGCTGGAACGTGCCGATCTTCAGCGGCTTCGCCGTCACCAGCAAGGTGCGCGAAACCATCGCGCTGGAGGACAAGGCCCGCAACGACCTGGAGGCGACCAAGCGCGCCGCCTCGCAGAACGCCCGCTCGGCCTACCTGGGCATGAACAGCGGCCTGGCGCAGGTCAAGGCGCTGGAGGCGGCCGAGGTGTCGAGCAAATCCTCGCTCGATTCGAACAAGCTGGGCTACCAGGTCGGCGTGCGTATCAACATCGACGTGCTGAATGCCCAGAAGCTGCTGTACTCGACCCAGAAGGACCTGGCCAAGGCCCGCTACGACACCATCATGAACGGCCTGCGCCTGAAGTCGGCCGCCGGCTCGCTGAAGGAAGACGACCTGGCGCCGATCAACGCCCTGCTGGCGCACTAAGCCGCGCCGGGCTCGACGCACAGACGCCGGCGATGCGCCGGCGTTTTTTTTCGTCCTATCGCGTGGACGGGAATGGCGGGAGCTTGTACCATCCGGCACATCGTTATTAAATAAATAAAACACCGCCGCCATGTCGACCGCCCCCCTTGCCCTGCGCAGCGCCGCAGGCACCATACTGACCTTGCTCATCGCGTTTGCCGCGTCGGTCGGCATCGCCGGCGCCATCGCCTATTTCGCGGTGAGCACCATGCCCTGCGAGTGGTTCGGCTCGTCGTTCGAGGGCGGCTGCGGCTACGGCGCGCTGTGGATGTGCATAGCCGGCGGCCTGGCGCTGAGCGTGGTGTTGTTCCTGGGTTTTGTGGTGGTGTACTTCAGGCGGCGCAGCGCGCCCGCGGTGGTGTTGTCCGAGCAGGAGCGGGCGGATGCGCCGCGCCTGCTGGCGTGGTGGCGCGCGGTGTTCGCGTTGATGCTGGTGGCCCATGTGCTGCCACTGCTGCCCATGCTGGGGAGCGGCTATTCGGCGTCGCTCGATTTGGTTCTGTGGTGGCTGGGCATGCCTCTGCTGTTGGCCAACGCCGTGTTGGTGTACCTGGTCGCCAAACTGTACAACCAGCAGCCGGCCGTGCTGGCGCTGGCGTGCGGGCGGGTGGGCGGATCGGCGCCGTCGGCGTGTTCATCTTCCTGCACACCGCCGGCGCACGCAAGCCGGCCAGCACGGTTCGGGGTTAAAGCCCCGCGCCCTGGCCGTCGAAACTGCGTTCGATCAGTTCGATCTTGTAGCCGTCCGGATCGGTGACGAAGGCGATCACCGTCTTGCCGCCCTTGACCGGGCCCGGCTCGCGCGTGACGGCGCCGCCGTTGGCCTTGACCGCGTTGCAGGCGCCGACGATGTCGTCGGCCGAGATGGCGATGTGGCCGTAGGCCGTGCCCAGCTCGTAGCTGGTCTGGCCGTAGTTGTAGGTCAGCTCCAGCTCGGCGTGCTCCGGGTTGGCGCCGTAGCCGAGGAAGGCCAGCGTGTACTGGTACTCGGGATTGTCGCTGGTGCGCAGCAGCTTCATGCCGAGCACCTTGGTGTAGAAATCGATCGAGCGCTGGAGGTCGCCGACTCGCAGCATGGTGTGCAGAATACGCATCGTGGTCTTTCGTGGGAACGGAGAAACCCGAATTCTATGCGTTTTGCCGCAACCCTGCTCAGCTCTCGAGCCGCGCGTCCAGCGTGATGTGGGTGTTGAGCAGCTTGGACACCGGACAGTTCTGCTTGGCCTTGAGGGCCGCCTCCTCGAATTTCCGCTGGTCGGCGCCGGCGATTCTGGCCACCAGGTTCAGGTGGACTTCGGTGATGGCGAAGTTGCCGTCCACCTTATCCAACGTGACGGTGGCCGTGGTGCTCAGATTCTGCGCGGTCATGCCCGCTTCGGCCAGGATGCCGGACAGGGCCATGGTGAAGCAGCCCGCGTGCGCTGCGCCGATCAGCTCCTCCGGATTGGTGCCGGGGCCGTCCTCGAAGCGCGCGTGGAAGCCGTACTGGACGTTGTCCATGGCGCCGCTCTGCGTGGAAATCTTGCCGCCGCCGTCCTTCAGGCCGCCGCTCCATACTGCCGAACCCGTGTGTTTGCTGCTCATGATGTTGACTCCTTGTTTGCCTGCGGTTGTGGTGGCGGAAGGCGCCGCGCGCCAGATGATGTTGCCGGCGTCGTCCGCCACCAGCGGCGCGCCTGGTTGGTTGACCGGCGCCTGGGGGCGGCGGCATGCGTGCGTGGTTCCCGCTCAGTCGCGCTTGCTGCCCGGCTGCGGCTGGGCGGTGCCGGCGCGCGGACCGGGCGCGCGCGCCTGCTGCACGCCGGGCTGGTTGTGCAGGTCGGTGTCGACCAGGCCGCGCTCGATGTCGCTGGCGGCCTGCCGCATGACGCTGCGCGGCTTGGGGGGCTGGGCGTCCGGCGCCTCGTCGCGCTCGTGCGGCATGCGCTTGGCGCCGTCGTTCCTGACCTGGGCTTTGGTGTTGACGTGAGCGTCTTTCATGGCGGCCTCCTGTTCCTGTGGCTGCAACCATCTTAACCAGTTGTTTTTACCACGGTCGCCACATTGAATTTTGACAACTACCAGGCGAAGTCGTTTATCATTTGGACACTTTTTCCACGCCATTAACGATCAGGATGTTTGCATGAGCACTGCCGTGAACCAGGAACACGACGCCCACGCGCCGTCGGCCAACTGCCCCAATTGCGAGGCGGTGGTCAGCGGCCACTTCTGCGCCAACTGCGGCCAGGAAGCCATCCTGCACCACGCCAGCACGCGCGAATTCCTGCATGAGTTCATCGGCCACTACGTGGCGCTGGAGGGCAAGCTGTGGGGCACGGTGATGCGCCTGCTGTTCCGGCCCGGGGCGCTGACCCTGGAATACATCCGCGGCCGCCGCGTGCGCTTCGTGCAGCCGCTGCGCCTGTACCTCACGCTGAGCCTGGTGTTCTTCGCGCTGATGAAGCTCACCAGCGGCTTCGATCCGGGCACGGAGGACAAGGAAAGCGAGCCCGAGACCGAGGTGGCCTCGGCGACGGCGGAGGCGGCGCCGCCGCTCAAGCCGCTCACGAAGGAAGAACAGCGCGGCAAGGCCGCCGCCGAAGCGGCGATCGGCGCGATGCAGGAAGACTTCAAGCAGGAGGAAGCCGCCGTTGCCGCGGAGCGCAGCAAGAGCAAGAACAATCTCAACTTCGGCATGTTGGACAAGGACGGCGACTTCCTCAACCGCTGGCCCACGCTCAAGCATAAATGGCAGGCCTTCGAAGACCTGCCCGGCGACCAGAAGGGCACGGTCTTCACGGCGGGCTTCTACCACTACGCGCCGTATGCGATCTTCTGCCTGATGCCGGTGTTCGCGCTGATGCTCAAGGTGCTGTACCTCGGCTCGGGCAAGCGCTTCGGCGAGCACCTGCTGTTCGCGCTGCACAGCAACGCCTTCGCCTTCTTCATCTACAGCGTGATCCTGGTGATGCCGTTCGGCTTCGTCAATTTCGTGCTGTGGTGCTGGCTGCTGGGCTACCTGCCGTGGGCCATGCGGCGCGTGTACGGCGGCAGCCGCTGGGGCGTGTTCCTGCGCTGGGGTACCCTGATGACGTTCTACTCGATCGCCATCGGCGTGGCGGTGCTCCTGTCGATGATGGCGGGGATCATGAGCGTCGGCGCCCACTGAGCCGCCACCGGGGTCCTTGCAGTCTGGCGGCGCGCACACTATACTGCGCAAAATACTGTTTAAACGTACAGTCGTGAGGCGGGCGGGCGATGGCACAAGCCTGCGTTATGGGTTACCCTGCTGCGTGTCGCCGACCTCACCCCTTAGCCGAGATTTTTATGACCGCCACGCACGCCGTATATCAAACCATCGCACTGGTCGTGCGCCAGAACACCGACGGCATCGCCGAATCGGTGCGCAGCGTGGTCGACCTGCTGCAGCGGGACGGCTACACGGCGGTGTTCGAGGAGCAGACCGCCGCCCATCTCGGCTTCGCGATGGACCGGGTGCGGGTGATGAGCGCCACCGAAATCGGCGCCCACTGCGACGCCGCCATCGTCATGGGCGGCGACGGCACCATGCTCGGCATCGCGCGCCAGCTGGCGCCGTTCGACGTGCCGCTGATCGGCGTCAACCAGGGCCGCCTGGGCTTCATGACCGACATCCCGCTCGACGCCATGCTCGACGTGCTGCCCAAGATCCTGGCCGGCCGCTACAAGGCCGAGCGCCGCACGCTGCTCGAAGGGCGCGTGGTGCGCAACGGCGAAACCATCCACGTCGGGCTGGCCGTCAACGACGTCGTGGTCTCGCGCGGCGCCGGCGCCGGCATGGCCGAGCTGCGGGTCGACGTCGACGGCCACTTCATGTACAACCAGCGCTCCGACGGCTTGATCATCTCCACGCCCACCGGCTCCACCGCCTACGCGCTGTCGGCCGGCGGTCCGCTGCTGCATCCGAGCCTGGGCGGCGTGGTGCTGGTGCCGATCGCGCCGCACGCGCTGTCGAACCGGCCCATCGTGCTGCCCGAGTCCAGCGAGATCGTGGTGGAGATCGTGCGCGGGCGCGACATCAGCGTCAACTTCGACATGCAGACCTTCGCCAGCCTGACGGCGCAGGACCAGATCTTCATCCAGCGTTCGCCGCACTCGATCACCTTCCTGCACCCGGAAGGCTGGAGCTACTACAACACGCTGCGCGAAAAGCTGCACTGGAACGAACATCCTTCCGTTGAAGGCAAACTCAATTAACCTCACCAGGCTTCCATGCTCCGCACCTTGTCCATCCGCGATTTCGTCATCGTCGACACCATCGAACTGGAATTCTCCGCAGGCTTCACCGTCTTCACCGGCGAGACCGGCGCCGGCAAATCGATCCTGATCGACGCGCTGACGCTGGCGCTGGGCGGGCGCGGCGACGCCAGCGTGGTGCGCGAGGGCGCGGCCAAGGCCGACATCACGGCGGACTTCGCGCCCAGCGAGCAGGCGCGCGACTGGCTGGCCGCCAACGAGTTCGCGGCGGAGGAGGGCGGCGCGCTGCTGCGCCGCGTGATCGACAACGCCGGCCGCAGCAAGGCCTACATCAACGGCATCGCGGCGACGGCGGCGCAGCTGCGCGAGATCGGCGACATGCTGGTCGACATCCACGGCCAGCACGCGCACCAGTCGCTGATGAAGACCGAGGCGCAGCGCGTGCTGCTCGACGGCCAGGCCGGCGCCGGCGGCGACGTCAAGGCGGTGACGCTGGCCTACAAGGCATGGCGCGCGCTGGCGCGGCAGCTGGAGGAGTTCGAGACCAACGCCGCCAACGTGCTGTATGAGCGCGAGCGGCTGGAGTGGCAGGTCAACGAGCTGGAAAAGCTGGCGGTCAAGCCGGGCGAGTGGGCCGAGGTGACCAATGAGCAGAGCCGCCTGTCGCACGCGGCCAGCCTGCTGGAGGGCGCGCAGGAGGCGCTGGCGGTGATCTCGGAGGCGGAGGAGCATCCGATCCTGTCGCAGCTGTCGTCGCTGAATCAGAAGCTGGGCAAGCTGGCCGGCATCGACACCGGCCTGCAGGCCATCGTCGACTTGATCGAGCCGGCGCGCATCCAGCTGCAGGAGGCCGTGTATGCGCTCAACGATTATCTCGACCGGGTCGACCTCGATCCCGCGCGCCTGCGCAGCGTGGAGGCGCGGATGGACGCGATCCATTCGGCGGCGCGCAAGTTCCGCGTCACCGAGGAGCAGCTGCCGGAGGAGCATGCCAAGCTGGCCGAGCGCCTGTCGCGGATCGCCGACGCCAGCGATATCGAAGGCTTGCGCAAGCAGGAGGAAAAACTCAAGGCCGCGTACATGGAGCAGGCGCGGCGCCTGTCCGCCACGCGCGCCACGGCGGCCCGCCAGCTGAGCGACGCCGTCACCAAGGCGATGCAGGAACTGAACATGACGGGCGGCCGTTTCGAAGTCGCGCTCAACGCCGGCGAGCCTGGCGCGCATGGGCTGGAGCAGGTCGAGTTCCTGGTGGCCGGCCACGCGGGCGTGGCGCCTCGCTCGCTGGCCAAGGTGGCGTCGGGCGGCGAGCTGGCGCGCATCTCGCTGGCCATTTCCGTGATCACCTCGAACGCCACCACCACGCCGACACTGATCTTCGATGAAGTCGACAGCGGCATCGGCGGCGGCGTGGCCGAGGTGGTGGGGCGCCTGCTGCGCCGCCTGGGCCAGGAGCGACAGGTGCTGTGCGTGACGCACTTGCCGCAGGTGGCCAGCCAGGCCGGCCAGCACTTCCAGGTGGCCAAGGGCACGCTGGAAAACGGCAAGACCGCCTCGCGCATCGACGTGCTGGACGCCAAGGCCCGCGTCGAGGAAGTGGCGCGCATGCTGGGCGGCCTGGAAATCACCGCCACCACCCGCAAGCACGCGCGCGAGCTGCTGGCCTCATGACGATGCCCTGGTGGGCGTCATTGTTCATCGTCGCGCCGCTGGGCATGGCCTGGTACGGTGTGCTGCTGGCGACAAAGCGGGCCAGGTTGGAGCGGGACGGCGTCGCCGCGGAGGCAACCGTCACCCGCCTGTACCAAACCGATGACGGCTGGAGGGTGGATTTCAGCTATACGCCGGCGGGCGCCACGAAGGCGATCAAATGCAGCGACGACATCGTGTTCTATCATCCGGATCCCGGCCCCGCCGTCGGCTCCCGCGTCAAGATCCTGTATTTGGCCGCCAGGCCGCGCGCAGCCTGCCTGACCATTCCCTGGGCGCCGGCCTGACTATAATGGCGGCATGACCTCATTCAACCTCTCTTGCAAACGCGCGGCGCGACAGTTCATCCTGCTGGCCGCAGCCAGCCAATGCGCGCTGGCGACCGAACCAATCCAGCCGGCGGCCACCGCGCCATCGGACGAATCGGCGGCGATACGCCACCATCATTTCAAGCGCCTCAACGAGCGCCTGACCGTGGAGCCGGCGGTGCTGGAAGGCCGCTGCCGCTACGAGTCCGACATCGCCACGCCGCCGCCGTTGAACCGCGTCGCGCTGACCTTCGACGACGGCCCCACCGCGCCCGGCACCGAGAACATCCTGGAAGTGCTGAAGAAGTACAAGATCCACGCGACCTTCTTCATGATCGGCGAGAAGGCGCAGCAGTACCCCGAGCTGGTGGCCAAGGTGCGCGCGGCCGGGCATGACGTGGTGGCCAATCATTCGTGGAGCCATCCCAACTTCCACGACATCGACCCCGCCCGTCAGGCCGGCGAAGTGCTGCGCACCGACAGCCTGACCGGCGCGGAAGGCCCCAAGCTGTTCCGCTACCCCTACGGCAATTCGACCTGCGAGACCAACCAGCTGGTGCGCGAGCATGGCTACAAGATCGTCGGCTGGCACATCGACTCCTGCGACTGGGCCTACGACCGCACCGGCGCCATCGACGCGCGCGAGGCGATTTCCTGCGGCGTGCCGCGCCAGTTCCAGAACGACTACGTGGGCCACGTGCTGGCGGCGGCCAGGGCGCGCCGCGGCGGCATCATCCTGATGCACGAGATCCACCCGAACACGCTCAAGAGCCTGGACGCCATCGTGGCCGGCCTGCTGGCGGGCGGCTTCGAGTTCGGCATGGTCACCGACGCCGATTTCCAACCATCGCTGCGCTAGGCTATCTATAATGGCAAGCTGTCCTATACACGCTGCCATCGGCCGACATGACCTTCTTAAAAGAACCTCCCCACAAGCACGGCACCGTTGGCCGTAGCGCCATCGTGCTGGTCAACCTGGGCACGCCCGACGCGCCCACCCGCCCGGCGGTGCGCCGCTACCTGAAGGAATTCCTGTCCGATCCGCGCGTGGTGGAGATCCCGCGCGCCGTGTGGTGGTTCATCCTCAACCTGATCATCCTGCCGTTCCGCTCCGGCCAGTCGGCGAAAAAATACGCGTCGATCTGGACCCGCGACGGCTCGCCGCTGAAGGTGCACACCGCCGCCCAGGCCCTGCTGCTGCGCGGCGCGCTCGGCGAACGCGGCCACCAGAACCTGACCGTGGCCATGGCCATGCGCTACGGCTCGCCGTCGCTGCCCGAGGTGCTGGCCAAGCTCAAGGCCGACGGCGTCGGGCGCATCGTCGTGCTGCCCGCTTATCCGCAGTATTCCGGCACCACCACCGGCTCCATCTACGACGCCGTGTTCGACCACTACCGCGCGGTGCGCAACATCCCCGAGCTGCGCTTCGTGCGCAACTACCACGACCACGACGGCTACATCCGCGCGCTGCGCGATTCGGTGCAGGCGCACTGGGACGCCCACGGCCGCCCGGACAAGCTGGTGCTGAGCTTCCACGGCGTGCCCAAGCGCACGCTGATGCTGGGCGACCCCTACCACTGCGAATGCCTGAAGACCGCGCGCCTGCTGGCCGCCGCGCTGAAGCTGACGCCGGATCAATACCTGGTCACCTTCCAGTCGCGCTTCGGCAAGGCCGAGTGGCTGCAGCCCTACACCGCGCCCACCATCGCCCAGCTGGCGCGCGACGGCGTCCAGCGCGTGGATGTGCTGTGCCCCGGCTTCACCAGCGACTGCCTGGAAACGCTGGAGGAAATCGCGATGGAGGTGCGGCACGACTTCGAGCAGGCCGGCGGCAAAGAGTTCCACTACATCCCCTGCCTGAACGAAACCCCGGCCTGGATCGCCGCCATGGCGGAGATTGCCGAGCAGCACATGATCGGCTGGCCCACCCAGATGGCGCCGGCGCAGCACGATGAATTGAGGAAAGACGCGGAAACCGGCCGCGCAGCCGCCCTCAAACTGGGCGCCGCCGACTGAAAAGAGGCAAACTTGCCACAACTACCCGCTTACGCCATCATCAGCACTTGCGGTCGGTGAGTGCCAGCCTGTTAAAATAGCCGATTGACGGGATCGGCTGCGTAGCAGATCCATGCCGTCGCCAGGACGATGTAGACCAGGATGGATGCTGCGATCAGTGGCAACTTCATGATGGATGCACTCCCTGAAAACCTGCCGCGACGGTTGTCTTTAGTACATCTTAGACGCTGCGCTGCAAAAGAGTAGAGCCTGCACAGACGAAGTTTTGTAACGCTTGATACATCAGGCCGCTTGCGGGGCAGCGGCGGCAAATGGCGCTCGGAATAACCCTTGAAAACGTAGGTTATCGCCCCATTTGCTGCTGGTGCAGTAAGAAAAGTAATGTCAAACAAATACGATAGTAGGAGTCTATAGATGCAAGATCAGGAAAACCAAGCCGTACCTAATCCAGAGGCGGCCGCAGCCGCTGCGTCGGCCCCGCCATCGAATCCTGACCAGCCTACGCTGGAGGAGCAGCTGTCGGCCACCGAAGCGAAACTGGCCGAGATGCACGACGCCTTCATGCGCGCCAAGGCCGACGGCGAGAACATCCGTCGCCGCGCCCAGGAAGACGTGGCCAAGGCCCACAAATTCGCCGTCGAGAGCTTCGCCGAGGCCATGGTGCCGGTCAAGGACAGCCTGGAAATGGCGCTCAAGGTGGAAACCCCGTCGGTCGAGTCGCTGAAGGAAGGCGTGGAAATGACGCTCAAGCAGCTGTCCTCGGCGTTCGAGAAGAACCGTCTGCTGGAAATCTTGCCGGCCCAGGGCGAGAAGCTGGACCCGAACAAGCACCAGGCCGTCGCCGTGGTGCCTGCCGACCAGGAAGCCAATACGGTAGTTTCCGTACTGCAAAAAGGCTATATGATCGCGGACCGCCTGCTGCGTCCCGCCATCGTGACCGCGGCACAGGCAAAGTAAATTTCGCCGAACTAAGCACTTGAAAACATACAGCTTTTCCACATATTAGTACCATCTGAACTTTAGCAAATAAGGAAGAAAAATCATGGGTAGAATTATCGGTATCGATCTGGGAACCACGAATTCCTGCGTTTCCATCATGGAAAATGGTCAGCCAAAGGTAATCGAAAACGCCGAAGGCGCGCGCACGACGCCCTCGATCATTGCTTACCAAGAAGATGGTGAAATCCTCGTCGGCTCGCCGGCCAAGCGCCAGGCGGTGACCAATCCGAAAAACACGCTGTTCGCCGTCAAGCGCCTCATCGGCCGCAAGTTCGACGAAAAAGAAGTGCAGAAGGACATCGGCCTGATGCCTTACTCGATCATGAAAGCCGACAACGGCGACGCATGGATCGGCGTACGCGACAAGAAACTGGCTCCGCCGCAAATCTCGGCTGAAGTGCTGCGCAAGATGAAGAAGACGGCGGAAGACTACCTCGGCGAGGAAGTCACCGAAGCCGTCATCACCGTGCCTGCGTACTTCAACGACTCGCAGCGCCAGGCGACCAAGGACGCCGGCCGCATCGCGGGCCTGGACGTCAAGCGCATCATCAACGAACCAACCGCCGCCGCGCTGGCATTCGGCCTGGACAAGACCGACAAGGGCGACCGCAAGATCGCCGTGTATGACCTGGGCGGCGGTACCTTCGACGTGTCGATCATCGAGATCGCCGACGTCGATGGCGAAAAACAATTCGAAGTGCTGTCGACCAACGGCGACACCTTCCTGGGCGGCGAAGACTTCGACCAGCGCATCATCGATTACATCATCGACGAGTTCAAGAAGATCAACGGCCTGGACCTGAAAAAAGATCCGATCGCCCTGCAGCGCATCAAGGCTTCGGCCGAGCGCGCGAAGATCGAACTGTCGTCGTCGCAGCAGACCGAGATCAACGAGCCGTACATCGCCATGGCGAACGGCGCGCCGGTCCACCTGACGCTGAAGATGACCCGCGCCAAGCTGGAATCGCTGGTGGAAGAGCTGATCAACGCCACCATCGAGCCATGCCGCACCGCGATCAAGGACGCCGGCGTCAAGGTCTCCGACATCGACGACATCATCCTGGTCGGCGGTATGACCCGTATGCCGAAGGTGCAGGAAAAAGTGAAGGAGTTCTTCGGCAAGGACCCGCGCAAGGACGTGAACCCGGACGAAGCCGTCGCCGTGGGCGCCGCGATCCAGGGCTCCGTGCTGTCGGGCGAGCGCAAGGACTTGCTGCTGCTGGACGTGACGCCTCTGTCGCTGGGTATCGAAACCCTGGGTGGCGTGATGACCAAGATGATCCACAAGAACACCACGATTCCTACCAAGTTCTCGCAAGTGTTCTCGACCGCCGACGACAACCAGCCTGCGGTGACCATCAAGGTCTACCAGGGCGAGCGTGAAATCGCGGCCGGCAACAAGGGCCTGGGCGAATTCAATCTGGAAGGCATCCCGCCGGCGGCACGCGGCACGCCACAGATCGAAGTGACCTTCGACATCGACGCCAACGGCATTCTGCACGTCGGCGCGAAAGACAAGGCCACCGGCAAAGAGAACAAGATCACGATCAAGGCCAACTCCGGCCTGACCGAAGCCGAGATCCAGAAGATGGTGAAGGACGCCGAAGTCAACGCCGAGGAAGACAAGAAAGTGAAAGAGCTGGCCGAGTCGCGCAACCAGGCCGACGCGCTGGTGCACTCGACCCGCAAGTCGCTGACCGAATACGGCGACAAGCTGGAAGCGGGCGAGAAGGAAAAGATCGAAGCGGCGATCACCGACCTGGAAGGTTCGATCAAGGCCGGCGACAAGGCCGAGATCGACGCCAAGGTGGCCGCGCTGTCGACCGCTTCGCAGAAGCTGGGCGAGAAGATGTACGCTGACATGCAGGCGCAGCAAGCCGCTGCCGGTGGTGGCGCCGAAGGCGGCGCTGGCCACCAGGGCGCGGGCGCCGAGCAGGCCAAGCCACAGGACGACGTGGTGGACGCCGACTTCAAAGAAGTCAAAGACAGCAAGTAATCCGGTGTCGTTCCCGCAGGCGCGGGAATGGCCAGCCGAGCCGTGCGGCCGTGCAAACGGCACCGGCTCGGCTTTTTAGCATAAACAGTACATCAGTATAAATACAGCAAGGTGCCGACAATATGGCAAAGCGAGATTTCTACGAGACACTTGGTGTCGCCAAAAACGCGTCGGAAGACGAGATCAAGAAGTCGTATCGCAAACTGGCGATGAAATACCATCCGGACCGCAATCCGGATAGCAAAGAGTCGGAAGAAAAATTCAAGGAAGTCAAAGAAGCCTACGAGATGCTGACCAATCCGGAGAAGCGCGAGGCGTATGACCGCTACGGTCACGCCGGCGTCGATCCGAACATGGGCGGAGGCGGCGGCTTCGGTGGCGGCGCGGGCGGCT
Organism: Duganella sp. BJB1802; assembly: GCF_013369445.1. NCBI lineage: Bacteria > Pseudomonadati > Pseudomonadota > Betaproteobacteria > Burkholderiales > Oxalobacteraceae > Duganella > Duganella sp. BJB1802. The sequence continues at coordinate 99,731 of NZ_JABWEF010000001.1, forward strand.
TCGGCGACGCCTTCGGCGACATCTTCGGCGACATCTTCGGTGGCGGCCGCGGCCGCAGCCAGGGCCCGCAGGTGTACCGCGGCGCAGACTTGCGCTACAACCTGGAGATCACGCTGGAGCAGGCCGCGCACGGCTTCGACACCACCATCCGCGTGCCGTCCTGGGACAAGTGCGACACCTGCCACGGTACCGGCGCCAAGCCCGGCACCTCGCCGGTGACGTGCTCGACCTGCGCCGGCCACGGCCAGGTGCGTATGCAGCAGGGCTTCTTCAGCATCCAGCAGACCTGCCCGAAGTGCCACGGCACCGGCAAGATCATTCCGGAGCCATGCGCCGCATGCTCGGGCCAGGGCCGCATCAAGCGCAACAAGACGCTGGAAGTGAAGATCCCGGTCGGCATCGACAACGGCATGCGTATCCGCTCGTCGGGCAACGGCGAGCCGGGCACCAACGGCGGGCCGTCGGGCGATTTGTATGTGGAGATCCACATCAAGCCGCACAGCGTGTTCCAGCGCGAGGGCGACGACCTGCATTGCGAGATGCCGATCTCCTTCGCCAAGGCGGCCTTGGGCGGCGACATCGAGGTGCCGACATTGTCTGGTAAAGTGTCGTTCACGATCCCCGAAGGCACCCAGTCGGGCAAGACCTTCCGCCTCAAGGGCAAGGGCATCAAGGGCGTGCGTTCCGGCTTCGCGGGCGACCTGTTCTGCCACGTGGCGGTCGAGACCCCGGTCAAGCTGACCGAGAAGCAGAAGGACATGCTGCGCGATTTCGAGAAGCTGACCACCGAGGGCGGCGCCAAGCACAGCCCGCAAAGCAAGACCTGGCGCGACAAGGTGAAGGATTTTTTTGAGTAGCCAGTTGAGTAACTGCGACGTCACGCAGTCTTGGTAATATCGGACCGCCGCGCCACCTTTCCGGGTGGACCGGCGGTCTTCTTATGTACGAGAGGAGCATCATGAGTGATCTGGACAACAGCAATTCCCCGTTGCGCGACCTGCTGGACAACAACCGCCGCTGGGCCGAATCGGAAGTCGAGCGCGACCCGGACTTCTTCAACCGCCTGGCGCAGCAAGCCTCGCCGGAATACCTGTGGATAGGCTGCTCGGACAGCCGGGTGCCGGCGAACGAGCTGCTGGGCCTGGCGCCTGGCGACGTTTTCGTCCACCGCAACATCGCCAACGTGGTGGTGCATTCGGACCTGAACGCGCTGTCGGTGCTGCAGTTCGCGATCGACGTGCTGAAGGTGAAGCACGTGATCATCGTCGGCCACTACGGCTGCAAGGGCGTGCACGCGGCGATGACCGGCACGCGCGTCGGCCTGGCCGACAACTGGCTGCGCCACGTGCAGGACGTGCATCAGAAGCACGAGCGCTACCTGGGCGACGTCCTGACCAGCAAGCTGCGCGCCGAGCGCATGTGCGAGCTCAACGTGGTGGAGCAGGTCTCCAACGTCTGCCAGACCACCATCGTGCAGGACGCATGGGACCGTGGCCAGGATGTCACGGTGCACGGCTGGGTCTACGGCCTGAAGGACGGCAAGCTGCACGACCTGGAAATGACCGTCGCCGCCGCCCACGAACTGGCGCCACGCGTGGCCAAGCGCCTGGGCGTGTACGAGGCGGACCTGGGCTGACCAGCGTTGCCGCTGGCGGAGAGGCCGCTTTGTGCCGTAGAATGGATTGATTCTTGCTTGCAGTAAGGCCATGAACTCTCTTCCATACTCCGCATGACGACCATGAAACACCTACGTATCGTGGTCGTCAACACCATCATCCTCGCCGGCGACGAGGATGACGAGGCGCTGCGCGCGCAGGCCGAGCGGGCCCGCGCGCTGCGCATCGGCCTGCTGGAGGCGGGCTACGACATCGTCGCCTCGCTGCCGCCGGACATGTACCTGCCCGAGCGCATCGCCCAGCTGCAGCCCGACATGATCATCGTCGACGCCGAATCCGACGCGCGCGACGTGCTGGAGCACATCGTCATCGCCACCCGCGACGAGCGCCGCCCCATCGTCATGTTCACCGAGAGCGACGACACCGAGAGCATGGAGGCCGCCATGGCGGCCGGCGTGTCGGCCTACATCGTGGCCGGCCTGCAGAGCGACCGCATCAAGCCGGTGCTGCAGGTGGCGCTGGCGCGCTTCAAGCGCGAGCAGAAGCTGCTGGACGAACTGTCCGACACCAAGAGCAAGCTGGCCGAGCGCAAGATCATCGAGCGCGCCAAGGGCCTGTTAATGGAGCGCCAACGTTTCAGCGAAGAGCAGGCCTACCAAAAGCTGCGCAGCATGGCCATGAGCAAGAACCTCAAGCTGTCCGAGGTGGCCCAGCGCATCATCGACGTCGAAGATTTATTGGGCTGACGCCCGTCCAAAATGATGCACCGCGCAATCGCGGTGCGTTTTCTGCGCCATCACACGGCGCTCCGATCCGCCCCATCCCCCTGGCTTTCCCCTGCAAACTTGCTGGCATGGACATTGCATAGCCTGTAAGCAAGCGCAACGGTGCGCTTGATGTACCTCGCCAACGGCGGTGAGGTCCACCAGACAACGACGTCTACACACGTGAATCCGTTCACGCTGGGTAGACTTTTTTTTTGCCGTTTTGTTCTGCTGACTACATAAGGGATTTGCGATGGAATATGAAAAGCCACGAGCAGGGAACGACCTGCCATCCGATGCGAACGTTGTGAACACCAAGCGTCGGCAGATCATTCATGGCGCAGGTCTTGTAGCGGGGGGAAGCATGTTGGGATTGGCAACGGGTGGCGTGTGGGCGGCGGGTTCGGACAAGCCGGAGAAGGAAGAAATCAAGATCGGCTTCATTCCGCTGACCGACTGCGCGTCGGTGGTGATGGCCTCGGTGCTGGGCTTCGACAAGAAGTACGGCGTCAAGTTCGTGCTGAGCAAGGAGGCCTCGTGGGCCGGCGTGCGCGACAAGCTGGCCAACGGCGACCTGGACGCGGCCCATGTGCTGTACGGCCTGCTGTACGGCGTGCAGATGGGGATCGGCGGCCAGAAGAAGGACATGGCGGTGCTCATGGGCCTGAACAACAACGGCCAGGCCATCACGCTGTCGAAGAAGCTGGCCGACAAGGGCGCGGTGGACGGCGCCTCGCTGGCCAAGCTGATGCAGACCGACAAGCGCGAATACACCTTCGCCCAGACCTTCCCGACCGGCACCCACGCGATGTGGCTGTACTACTGGCTGGCCGCCAACGGCATCAACCCGATGAAGGACGCCAAGGTCATCACCGTGCCGCCGCCGCAGATGGTGGCCAATATGCGGGTCGGGAACATGGACGGCTTCTGCGTGGGCGAGCCGTGGGGCCACCGCGCCATCATGGACGGCGTGGGCATCACCGCCACCACCACCCAGGACATCTGGAAGGACCACCCGGAGAAGGTGCTCGGCTCGACGCTGGAATTCGCCAAGAAGCACCCGAACACCTGCCGCGCGATGATGGCCGCCATCCTCGACGCCGGCAAATGGATCGACGCCTCGCTGGCCAACAAGAACAAGATGGCCGAGGTGATCGCCGACAAATCCTACGTCAACACCAGCAAGGACGCGATCGACCAGCGCATCATGGGCCGCTACCAGAATGGCTTGGGCAAGACCTGGGACGACCAGAACTACATGAAGTTCTACAACGACGGCGCGGTCAACTTCCCGTATCTGTCGGACGGCATGTGGTTCATGACGCAGCACCGCCGCTGGGGCCTGCTGAAGGACGATCCGGATTACCTGGCCGTGGCCACCGCGGTCAACCAGATCGATTTGTACAAGGACGCCGCGGCGATGACCAAGACACCGGTGCCGAAAAGCCCGCTGCGCACGTCGAAGCTGATGGATGGTTCCGTTTGGGACGGCAAGAACCCGAAAGCGTTCGCCGCCTCGTTCAAGATCAAAGCCTGATGAGGGAATGCCATGAACGCCATGCTCCAACCTGAAAGCGCCGCGCCGGTCGCGGCACCGGCACCGGGCGCGGTGCGCCGTCCGCGCCGCCCGCTGGCCGCCAACGCGTCGACGCGCGCGCGGCAGCAGGTATCGGCCACCGCGATGAAGATCGTCGCGCCATTGCTGGGCGCCGCGCTGCTGGTGCTGGTCTGGCAGATCATCACCATCAACAACAGCAGCTTTCCGACTCCGCTGGTGACCCTGCAGGAAGCGGTCAAGCTGTTCTCCGATCCGTTCTACAGCAAAAGCCCGAACGACCAGGGCATAGGCTGGAACGTGCTCGCCTCGCTGCAGCGCGTTGCGGTGGGCTTCGGGCTGGCCGCGCTGGTCGGCATCCCGCTGGGCTTCGTGATCGGCCGCGTGCAGTTCATCGGCAGCATGTTCGGACCGATCATCAGTTTGCTCAAGCCGGTGTCGCCGCTGGCCTGGCTGCCTATCGGCCTGCTGGTGTTCAAGTCCGCCAACCCGGCCGCCATCTGGTCGATTTTCATCTGCTCGATCTGGCCGATGATCATCAACACCGCCGTCGGTGTGCAGCGCGTGCCGCAGGATTACATGAACGTGGCGCGGGTGCTCAATCTGACGGAGTGGAAGGTGCTGACCAAGATCCTGCTGCCGTCCGCGCTGCCCTACATCCTGACCGGCGTGCGGCTGTCGATCGGCACCGCGTGGCTGGTGATCGTCGCGGCCGAGATGCTGACCGGCGGCGTGGGCATCGGCTTCTGGGTGTGGGACGAGTGGAACAACCTCAATGTCCCGCACATCATCATCGCCATCGTCGCCATCGGCGTGGTCGGGCTGCTGCTGGAGCAGGCGCTGATGGCGCTGGCCCGGGCCTTCACCTACGAACAAGTATCCAACTAAAGGAGCGCGATCATGGACGAGCCAAAATTCATCGATATCGAAGGCGTGGAGATGGTGTTCCACACCCGGAAGGGCGTATTCCACGCGCTGCGCGAGATCGACCTGACGGTGCGCAAGGGAGAGTTCATCACGCTGATCGGCCACTCGGGCTGCGGCAAGTCGACCTTGCTCAACCTGATCGCCGGCCTGCTCAAGCCCACCGACGGCGTGCTGTTGTGCGCCAACCGCGAGATCGCCGGGCCGTCGCCGGAGCGCTCGGTGGTGTTCCAGAACCACTCGCTGCTGCCCTGGCTGACCTGCTACGAGAACATCCACCTCGGCGTGGAGCGCGTGTTCGGCAAGACCGAAACGCGCAACCAGCTGCGCGAGCGCACCTTGCAGGCCTTGGCGCTGGTCGGGTTGACGGCGGCGGAGGGCAAGCGTCCGCATGAGATCTCGGGCGGCATGAAGCAGCGCGTCGGCATCGCCCGCGCGCTGGCGATGGAGCCGAAGGTGCTGCTGATGGACGAGCCGTTCGGCGCGCTCGACGCGCTGACGCGCGCGCACCTGCAGGACGAGCTGCTGAAGATCGTCGCCGCCACCAAGTCGACCGTGGTGATGGTCACGCACGACGTGGACGAGGCGGTGCTGCTGTCCGACCGCATCGTGATGATGACCAACGGCCCGGCCGCCACCATCGGCGAAATCGTCGACGTGCGGCTGGATCGTCCGCGCGACCGCGTGGCGCTGGCGCAGGACGCGCGCTACGGCGAGTACCGTACGGCGGTGCTGGAGTTCTTGTACCGCAAACAGGCGCATCCCGCGAAGGAAGCCGCTTGATGGATATGACCACGCCCCCACTGGCGCCGGAGAGCGCCGCCAACAAAGCGCTGTCCGGTGAAGTGTTCGGCGCGTTGATCAATCTGTCGGGCCGCCGGCGTTTTCTCTCGCAGCGCATCGTGCTGTATGCGCTGCTGGCGTCGCAAGGGCAGGAGGACGCCGCCGCCATCGCGCAGGAGGCGCTGGCGGTGTTCCGTGGCGCGAACAAGTCCCTGCTGGCCGAGAAGGATGGGCTGCCGGGCGTGTTCTGTTCCGAGCTGAGGGAGGCTTACTTCGGCAAGCTGGATGGCGACCGGCAGATCACCGCCTTCGCCGACCTGGGCGAGCGCACCCTGAAGTCGATCGCACTGGGATCGCCGCAGACGCCGGAGCTGCTGGCGGAGCTGGTGCGCATCACCACGCCGACGCTGGCGATCCTCAACACCATCACCAGCATCTACGAAGAGCAGGCAAAGAAGCACGCCCGCATGGTGCGCAAGCAGCTGCGCGGCGTGATCACCGATATCGATACCATCAATCGCCAGGCGCGGATGGTGGCCTTCAACGCGCGCATCGTCGCGGCGAGGGCTGGGCACGCGGGCAAGGAATTCTCGGTGGTGGCGGGCGTGCTATCCAACATCACCGGCGAGATTGATGAAATGGTCAACGCGGCGCTGGCCGCGGCAGGATAAGGAGAACATCATGGGCAGCGTAACCCTGGTAGGCGCCGGTCCCGGCGACCCGGAACTGTTGACGTTGAAGGCCGTCCGCGCCATCGAGCGGGCCGACGTGGTGCTGATCGACGACCTGGTCAACCCGGAGATACTCGGCTTCGCGCCATCGACGGCGCGGGTGATCCAGGTCGGCAAGCGAGGCGGCTGTGCATCCACGCCGCAGGAATTCATCGAACGGCTGATGATCGCCGAAGCGCGCGCGGGGAATCGTGTGGTGCGCCTGAAGGGCGGCGATCCGTACATGTTCGGCCGGGGAGGCGAGGAGCGGGCATCGTTGCGTGCGCACGGCATCGAGGTCGACGTGGTGCCGGGCATCAGCAGCGGCCTGGCCGCGCCGGCCAGCATCGGCATCCCGCTGACGCACCGCTCGTGGAGCCAGGGCGTGACCTTCGTCACAGGCCACGGCAAGGACGCGGAATCCGAGCCCGAATGGAAAGCGCTGGCGCAGAGTGGCCTGACATTGGTGATCTACATGGGTGTGGCGCGCGTGGACGCGATCCAGGCCGGCCTGCTGGCGGGTGGCGCGGCGCCCGATACGCCGGTGGCGGTGGTGCAATCGGCCACGCGCGACAACCAGCGCCAGTTGATCACCACCCTGGGCCAGCTGCCGCAAGCGCTGCGCGCTAGCGGCTTGGGCAGCCCAAGCATCATCGTCGTCGGCGACGTGGTGCGCTGCGCGGACGACTACGCTGGGGCAGACCTCGATGGAGGCCAGTCATTTGCCGTCGTATATGGCTCTTAAAATATTGACGAAATATCGGTGTGAGCCCATCGGCCCAACACTAGTCATCAGCGTTTCAATGTGTGGACCATCGTAGGCCAGGATGACTACTTTGTTCTTTAACTCCGCCCTGGTGCTGCCGTCTAAAACAGAATTGAAGGAGACACTGCGAGCCAATGGCGGCTGGATGCGCCCTGCGGCAGCCTGGTTCCTGCTATCGACCTTGATGATATGACCACCGACCTGTATCCAATGCTCCGCGCGGAGAATGGCTCTCTTTTTCGCTGCCATCTCAATCGCGCAGAGGATCAGTGATTTGACGGGGCGCGATTGGTACTGTTCCACCATCGGCACAAGGGTGGAGTTGAAGTCTACAAATCCAATATCCGTGGCGTGCTTTGCGAACAGCGGCAGAGGAATCCAGCCGCGCGAGCCGGCGGCCGCCACGTTGAACGAGCCGTTGAGCGAGAATCTTTCGTCAAGCCGATTCGAACTACCCTGCTGGTTATCCAACCGCGCTTGTAGAGCGCCAGGGATGCGCGCCAGCGCCTTGGCCAGGCGCTCGTCGCCCGGGCCATCCTTCGGCTTATCGAGAAAGAACTTCAGCACCAGGCCACGGGCGCCGGCGTCGGCGATGGCGTTAATTCCATTCGCCAGTACGTTTCGATCCAGCGGTATGGCCCCGAACTTTGCTTCGCTCTGTGCATCGATGAATACGACGATAAAGTCCTCGTCAAATGAATGAGGCTTCGCCATCGCTGGCGCCAAAGCCGCCATGAAAACCAGGCAGCCCAGCATTCGGATGGCAAATGGACGGGTAGGAGTCATGGCCCAGCATATGTCAGTGTTGAAAAATCGTCAACGCACCGTTGGCGCGCACCGATAGCGTGCAATCGTGCACCGCAACATGGCGTGGTGGCGGCGCAGTCCCGGTCCGCTGCGGCCTTCTCCCCCTGTAAACACGTGGCGAAGGGCCTGGCACAGCTCTTGCAATACAGAGGCTAAGGGATCAACGGCGATCCCCCCGAATACATCAGCCGACCCAATGACGGGTTGGCAGGACAACGGCGTCCGCCCAACCCGGTCTTAGGTGACCTTGGTTGCGCGGGCGCCTTTTTGTTTTCTGAACGGGATAAAAAAATGGCCACCAAAGCTACCAGCATCAAGCTCTTTTCGATCTCAACGCCGCAGATGCGGGCGTTCCACCTGACCTGGATGGCGTTCTTCGTCTGCTTCTTCGCGTGGTTCGCCTGCGCGCCGCTGATGCCGGTGATTAAAGGTGAATTCGGCCTGAGCGTCGCTCAGATCGCGAACATCAATATCGCCGCAGTCGCCATCACCATCCTCGTGCGGCTGGTGGTCGGCCCGCTGTGCGATCACTTCGGTCCGCGCAAAACCTATACCGGCTTGCTGCTGCTCGGTTCCATCCCGGTGATCGGCGTGGCCTTCGCGCAGAGCTACGAGAGCTTCCTGTTCTTCCGCCTCGGGATCGGCGCGGCCGGCGCCAGCTTCGTCATCACGCAGTACCACACGTCGGTGATGTTCGCGCCTAAAGTGGTGGGCACCGCCAACGCCGCAGCAGCAGGTTGGGGCAATGCCGGCGGCGGCGTGGCGCAAGCCACCATGCCGCTGCTGATGACCGCCATGATCATGCTGGGCGTGAGCGAAACCTACGGCTGGCGCGCCGCGCTGATCGTACCGGGCGTACTGATGATCATCATGGCCGGCGTCTACTACCGCTTTACGCAGGACTGCCCGCAAGGGAACTTCACCGAACTGCGCGCAGCCGGCATCGCCATCGACGGCGGCGCAAAAAAAGGCGGCTGGGAGAGCTTCAAGCTGGCATCGATCAACTACCGCGTGTGGATGCTGTTCATCACCTACGGCGCCTGCTTCGGCATCGAGATCTTCATCCACAACATCGCCGCGATCTACTACGTCGACCACTTCAAATTGACGCTGCCGCAGGCCGGCATGGCGGCGGGCAGCTTCGGCCTGCTGGCGTTGTTCGCCCGTGCGCTGGGCGGCTGGGTGTCGGACAAATTCGCCGCCGCCGGCAACCTGAATAACCGCGTCACGCTGCTGTTCGTGCTGATGCTGGGCGAAGGCGCCGGCCTGCTGATGTTCGCCAACGCCGGCACCGCCGCGCTGGCGATCGGCGCCATGCTGGTGTTCGGCCTGTTCACCCACATGGCCTGCGGCGCCACCTACGCCATCGTGCCGTTCGTCGACAAGCGCGCCCTGGGCGGCGTGGCAGGCATCATCGGCGCGGGCGGCAACGTCGGCGCCGTGGCCGCGGGCTTCCTGATGAAGGGCCTGGGCAATGTGCAGCAAACCCTGAGCATCCTGGGCATCGTTGTCGCCGCATCCGCGCTGTGTGCACTGGCCGCCCGCTTTAGCAGCAGCGCCGTCGAAGAAACCGCAACCGCCGCCAAGCTGGCCGCCTAAGAGGACATCATGAAGATCATCGTTATCGGCCACGGCATGGTTGGCCACAAATTCCTGGAAAGCCTGGCCAACAGCGGCGCCCCCAACCTGCAGGTGACGGTGCTGTGCGAAGAGCCGCGTCCCGCCTACGACCGCGTGCACCTGTCCGAATTCTTCTCCGGTAAATCGGCGGAAGACCTGTCGCTGGTGAAGCCTGGCTTCTTCGAGCGCGACGACATGGTGCTGCGCCTGAACACCCGCGCCACCCAGATCGACACCGCCGCCAAGACCGTCACCACGGCCGACGGCAATGTGCTGGACTACGACAAGCTGGTGATCGCCACCGGCTCCTTCCCGTTCGTGCCGCCGCTGCCAGGCAAGGAGCGCAAGGACTGCTTCGTCTACCGCACCATCGAAGACCTGGAAGCGATGCTCGAATGCGGCAAGCGCTCCAAGACCGGCGTCGTCATCGGCGGCGGCCTGCTGGGCCTCGAATGCGCCAAGGCGCTGCGCGACATGAACCTGGACACCCACGTGGTCGAATTCTCGCCGCGCCTGATGGCGGTGCAGGTGGACGACGGCGGCGCGCGCGTGCTGCGCCGGAAGATCGAAGAACTGGGCGTGACCGTCCACACGGGTAAAAACACCACCGCCATCGTCGACGGCGTCGACGGCACCCACCGCATGGAGTTCGCCGACGGCGGCCACCTGGACGCCGACATGATTGTGTTCTCGGCAGGTATCCGCCCGCGCGACATGCTGGCCCGCGAGAGCGGCCTGGCCATCGGCCCGCGCGGCGGCATCGAGATCAACAACAACTGCGTCACCTCCAACCCGGACGTCTACGCCATCGGCGAATGCGCGCTGTGGGGCGGCTTGATCTTCGGCCTGGTGGCGCCGGGCTACGAGATGGCGCGCGTCGCGGCCAAGCACATACTGGGCGAGGTGGCGGAATTCTCCGGCGCCGACATGAGCACCAAGCTGAAACTGATGGGCGTGGACGTGGCCAGCATCGGCGACCCGCACGGCAAGGTCGAAGGCAGCCGCTCCTACCAGTTCACCGATGAGCGCAAGCAGATCTACAAGAAGATCGTGGTCTCCGACTGCGGCAAGTACCTGCTGGGCGGCGTGATGGTGGGCGACGCCAGCGAATACGGCACGCTGCTGCAGATGATGCTGAACAAAATCGAGCTGCCGGAATCGCCGGAGTTCCTGATCCTGCCGCAGTCGGACGGCGCGGCCAAGCCTGGCCTGGGCGTGGACGCGCTGCCTGAGAGCGCGCAGATCTGCTCCTGCAACGACGTGTCGAAAGGCGCGTTGTGCGGCGCGGTGGCCGGTGGCGCCACCACCATCGGCGAACTGAAAAGCTGCACCAACGCCGGCACCTCCTGCGGCGGCTGCGTGCCGCTGGTGACGCAGGTGATGAAGGCCGAGATGAAGAAGCTCGGCATGGCCGTCAACAACCACGTGTGCGAACACTTCGCTTACTCGCGCCAGGAGCTGTTCCACCTGATCAAAGTCGGCCAGATCAAGACCTTCGGCGACCTGCTGGCCAAGCATGGCAAGGGCCTGGGCTGCGATGTCTGCAAACCGCTGGCTGCCAGCATCCTGGCCTCGGTGTGGAACGACTTCGTGCTGAAGAAGGAGCACGCCAGCCTGCAGGACACCAATGACTACTTCCTCGGCAATATCCAGAAGGACGGCACCTACTCGGTGGTGCCGCGCATGCCGGGCGGCGAAGTCACCGCCGATGGCTTGATCGCGGTCGGCATGGTGGCCAAGAAGTACCAGCTGTATACCAAGATCACCGGCGGCGCCCGCGTCGATTTGTTCGGCGCGCGCGTCGAGCAGCTGCCGCTGATCTGGGAAGAGCTGATCGCCGCCGGCTTCGAATCCGGCCACGCCTACGGCAAGTCGCTACGCACGGTGAAGTCGTGCGTCGGTTCCACCTGGTGCCGTTACGGCGTCGACGACTCCATCGGCCTGGCGATCGAACTGGAAAACCGTTACAAGGGCCTGCGCACGCCGCACAAGATCAAGTTCGGCGTATCCGGCTGCACCCGCGAGTGCGCCGAGGCGCAGGGCAAGGACGTCGGCGTGATCGCCACCGAAAAGGGCTGGAACCTTTACGTATGCGGCAACGGCGGCATGAAGCCACGCCACGCCGAACTGCTGGCGACGGACCTGGACAAGGCCACGCTGGTCAAGTACATCGACCGCTTCCTGATGTTCTACACCCGCACCGGCGACCGCCTGCAGCGCACCAGCGTGTGGCGCGAGAACCTGGAAGGCGGTTTGGATTACCTGAAGCAGGTCGTCGTCAACGACAAGCTGGGCATCGGCGCCGAACTGGAAGCCGACATGCAGCACGTGGTCGACACCTATGCGTGCGAGTGGAAGGAAGCAGTCGAGAATCCTGAAACCCGCAAGCGCTTCCGCCACTTCGTCAACAGCGAGAAGGGCGACGAGAACGTGTTGTTCATGGAAGAACGCGGACAGATTCGTCCGGCCACCGTGGAAGAGCGCAAGCGCGTGATTCCGATCGTAGTCAAGGCAGCTTGAGGAGAACATTATGCATCGCGATATTCAAACCGATAACTGGATCGCCGTCTGCAACCTGGACGAGATCGTGCCCAACACCGGCGTATGCGCCCTGTTGAACCAGCAGCAGGTCGCCGTGTTCCATGTGGACGACGGCAGCGCGCGCGTGTTCGCCATCGATAACTACGATCCGAATTCCGAGGCGGCCGTGCTGTCGCGCGGCCTGGTGGGCAACCTGGGTGAGCGCATCGTGGTCGCCTCGCCGATCTACAAGCAGCACTTCGACCTGCAAACGGGCGAGTGCCTGGAGGCGCCGCACCATTCGGTCGGCACCTATCCCGCCCGCATCGACGGCGGCAAAGTCTGGGTCGGCCTGTGAAACCCGCGCTGGTCGTGATCGGCAACGGCATGGCCGGCATGCGTACGGTGGAGGAGCTGTACAAGCTGGCGCCGGACATGTACGACATCACCGTGTTCGGCGCCGAGCCGCATGGTAACTACAACCGCATCCTGCTGTCGCCTGTACTGGCGGGCGAGAAGAGCATGGAAGACATCATGCTCAACACGCGCGAGTGGTACGTCCAGCATGGCATCACGCTGCACGCGGGCGATCCGGTCGAGCACATCGACCGCCGCAAGCGCATCGTGCGCGCCCGTTCCGGGCTCGAAGTGCGCTACGACCGGCTGCTGATCGCCACCGGCTCCAAGCCCTTCATCATTCCCGTGCCGGGCCACCTGCTTCCCGGCGTGTTGGCATTCCGCGACATCCAGGACGTGGAGAGCATGCTGGCGATGGCCCGCAATCACCGCCACGCGGTGGTGATCGGCGGCGGCCTGCTGGGCCTTGAGGCGGCCAACGGCCTGCAACGGCAAGGCATGTCCGTCACCGTGGTTCACGTGACCGACGCGCTGATGAACCAGCAGCTCGACAAGCCCGCCGCGCTGCTGCTGCAAAAGGCGCTGGAAGCGAAGGGCCTGAAGTTCATGATGAACGCGCAGACCGCCGAAATCGTCGGCCCGGACCGCGCGCGCGCGGTGCGCTTCAAGGACGGCAGCGAGATCCCGGCCGACCTGGTGGTGATGACCGCCGGCGTGCGTCCCAACATCGACCTGGCCAAGTCCGCGGGCCTGCACTGCGAACGCGCCATCGTGGTTGACGACACGCTGCAAACCTACGATCCGCGCGTGTACGCCGTCGGCGAATGCGTGCAGCACCGCAGCGCCACCTTCGGCCTGGTGGCGCCGATCTGGGACCAGGCGCGCGTCTGCGGCGCCCACCTGGCCGGCGCCGGCGTGCGCCGCTATGTGCAGCAAACGTCGCCCACCCGTCTGAAAGTGACCGGCGTGGACCTGTACTCGGTCGGTGACTTCATCGGCGGCGAGGGCAGCGAAGACCTGGTGCTGCGCGACGCGCGGCGCGGCGTCTACAAGCGGCTGGTGCTGAAGGATGGCCGTGTCACCGGCGCCGTGCTGTATGGCGACGTGAAGGACGGCCCGTGGTACTTCAACCTGATTCAAAACCGCACCGACATTACGCCGATCCGGCAAAACCTGTTGTTTGGCGAAGCGCTGTCCGCGCGCGCCGCATGATTTGAGCGAGAAGCATCTTGAACCTGTCCACCGACCATCTTGCAGTACGCACCACCTGCGCCTATTGCGGCGTAGGTTGCGGTGTGCAGGCCACGCCCAAGGCCGACGGCACGATCGCCATCGCCGGCGACAAGCTGCATCCCGCGAACAAGGGACGCCTGTGCGTCAAGGGTTCCGCGCTGGGCGAGACGATCGGCCTCGAAGGCCGCCTGCTGTATCCGCAGGTGCGCGATGCGGACGGCCTGCGCCGCGTGTCGTGGGACGCCGCGCTGGACAAGGTCGCCGGCGCCTGGCGCTCCATCATCGCCGAGCATGGCCCGGACGCGGTGGCGCTGTACGTCTCCGGCCAGCTGCTGACCGAGGACTACTACGTCGCCAACAAACTGATGAAGGGCTACATCGGCAGCGCCAACATCGACACCAACTCGCGCCTGTGCATGTCGTCGGCGGTGGCCGGCTACAAGCGCGCCTTCGGCGAGGATCTGGTGCCGCTCTGCTACGACGACCTGGAATTGGCGGACATGGTGGTGCTGGTCGGCTCCAACACCGCGTGGTGCCATCCCATCCTGTTCCAGCGCATCCTCAAGGCCAAGGAAAGCCGGCCGGAGATGAAGATCGTGGTCATCGATCCGCGCCGCACCGCCACCTGCGAGCTGGCCGACCTGCACCTGCCGGTCAAGGCGGGCACCGACGTGTGGCTGTTTAATGGCTTGCTGAGCTACCTGGCGCGCATCGGCGCGGTCGATCCTGAGTTCATCGGCCATCACACCAACGGCCTGGATGCGGCGCTGGACACGGCCAACATCGATTGCAGCGATCCCGCCGCCGTGGCGAAGATCTGCCGCATCGAACTGCCGGTGCTGATGGAGTTCTACGAATCCTTCGCCACCACGCGCAAGACCATCACCGCTTTCTCGATGGGCGTGAACCAGTCGTCGGCAGGCACCGACAAGGTCAACGCCATCATCAACTGCCATTTGATCGGTGGCCGTATCGGCAAGCCGGGCATGGGGCCGTTCTCGATCACCGGCCAGCCCAACGCCATGGGCGGGCGCGAAGTGGGCGGCCTGGCCAACATGCTGGCCGCGCATATGGACCTGGACCGCGCCGACCACCGCGAGGTGGTGCAGACCTTCTGGGACTCTCCTTCCATCGCCGCCAGGCCTGGGCTGAAGGCGGTCGACCTGTTCCGGGCGATCGAAGAGGGCAAGGTCAAGGCGGTGTGGGTGATCGCCACCAATCCGATGGTCAGCCTGCCGGATGCGGACCAGGTACGGCGCGCGCTGGAGAAGTGCGAGCTGGTGGTCGCCACCGACATCATGCAGAACACCGACACCAACGCCTACGCCGACGTGCTGCTGCCGGCGCTGGGCTGGGGCGAGAAGGACGGCACCGTCACCAATTCCGAACGCCGCGTATCGCGCCAGCGCGCTTTCCTGCCCGCGCCGGGCGAGACGCTGCCCGACTGGAAGATCCTGTCGCTGTTCGCGCAGCGCATGGGTTTCGGCGGTTTCGACTTCAGCGGCGCCCAGGACGTGTTCGACGAACATGCGCGCCTGAGCGGCTTCCGCAACGCCGTCGGCGATGTGCCGCGCGCGTTCGACATGTCCGGCCTGGCCGGCCTCGATCAGCGCGCGTACGACGAACTGGAACCGACCCAGTGGCCGGTGCGCCGCGCCGCTTCCGGCGAACTGCAGGTCGAAGCGCGCCTGTTCAAGGACAACGTCTTCGCGCACGCCGACGGCAAGGCGCGCTTCATCGCCACCGCCACGCGCGCGCCGGCCAACGCCGTCTGCGAGGACTTCCCGCTTTCGCTCAACACCGGCCGCGTGCGCGACCAGTGGCACACCATGACGCGCACCGGCAAATCCGCCACGCTGGCCGACCACATCGCCGAATCCTTCGTCGATATCCATCCGCAGGACGCGCTGCTGCACGGCGTGCGCGAGGGCGAACTGGCGCGCGTGAGCTCCCAGTGGGGCGCGATGGTGGCGCGCGTGCAGCACGGCGGCGGCATCCCGCGCGGCAGCGTGTTCATTCCCATCCACTGGTCGGGCCAGACCTCGTCCGACGCGCGCGTGGGCGCGCTGGTCAATCCGGTGGTCGATCCCGTCTCCGGCGAGCCGGAGTTCAAGCACACGCCGGTACGCATCGAGCAGTTCCGCGTGAACTGGCATGGCTTCATCCTGAGCCGCACCGAGATGAGCCTCGACAGCGTGGCCCACTGGACCCGCATCCAGGGCCGCGAATTCGCCCGCTACGAACTGGCCGGCCGCAACACCATCAGGGACTTCGGCGCCTGGGCGCGCGAGCTGCTGGGCGTGGCCGACCTGGACGCCGACTGGCTCGAATACGAGGACCGCACCGCCGGCGTGTATCGCGCCGTGCACGTGGTGAACGACCGCATCGAGCAATGCATCTTCCTGTCGCCGCGCCAGGACATGCCGTCGCGCGCCTGGCTGGCCAGCCTGTTCGTCAAGGCGGAGCTCAGCGAGATCGATCGCGTCGGCCTGCTGGTCGGCATGCCGGTCGAGAAGGGCGCGGACACCGGCCCCACCGTGTGCTCCTGCTTCGGCGTGGGCCGCAACACGATCTGCGGCGCCATCGTCGAAAAAGACCTGAAGACGGTGGCCGAGGTGACGGCCTGCCTGAAGGCCGGCGGCAATTGCGGCTCTTGTGTACCGGAAATCAAAAAGATTCTTGTGCAAACCCGTGTGGAGGCTGAGGAAGAAAGGTTGTAAACATGGTAAATTAGACTATCGATCGCTTGATCATGACCACAGAGAGCGAACATGTCTATCCGTGAAAACTTCTCCGATGCCGATATGGACCAGTGGCTCAACGAGAACCGAGTCACTGAAATCGAATGCCTGGTGCCCGACCTGACGGGTGTGGCGCGCGGGAAGATCCTGCCGCGCGCCAAATTCACCCAGGAGCGCGGCATGCGCATCCCCGAGGCGGTGCTGGGCATGACCGTCACCGGCAACTACCCGACCGAGAACGCGGCCTACGACCGCGCCATCTCCTCCACCGACCGCGACATGATCCTGCGCGCGGACCCCGGCAGCATCACCAAGGTCCCCTGGGCCATCGACCCCACCGCGCAGGTCATCCACGACTGCTACTTCGCGGACGGCACGTTGGTCGATTTCGCGCCACGCTCGGTGCTGCGGCGCGTGCTCAAGCTGTACGCGGAGCGCGGCTGGAAGCCGGTGGTGGGGCCGGAACTGGAGTTCTACCTGACCGAAAAGAACATCGATCCCGACCTGCCGCTGAAGGCGCCGGTGGGCCGCAGCGGCCGCGCGGAGACCAGCCGCCAGGTCTACAGCATCGACGCCGTCAACGAATTCGATCCGCTGTTCGAGGATATCTACGACTACTGCGCGCTGATGAACCTCGACGTCGACACGCTGATCCACGAAACCGGCGCCGGCCAGATGGGCCTGAACTTCCAGCACGGCGACCCGCTGGCGCTGGCCGACAACGTCTTCTACTTCAAGCGCACCTTGCGCGAGGCGGCGCTCAAGCACGACATGTACGCCACCTTCATGGCCAAGCCGATGGCGGGCGAGCCGGGATCGGCGATGCATGTGCACCAGAGCGTGAGCGACGCCGCCACCGGCCGCAACATCTTCAGCGCGGCGGACGGTTCGCCGTCGGCCCACTTCCGCCACTACATCGGCGGCCTGCAGCGCTACACGCCGGCGGTGATGGCGATCATGGCGCCGTATGTGAATTCCTACCGACGCATCGTGCGCCACACGGCCGCGCCGATCAACATCCAGTGGGGCATCGACAACCGCACCGTGGGCTTCCGCATTCCGATCTCCGGCGTCGAGCAGCGGCGGGTGGAGAACCGCATCATCGGCGCGGACGCCAATCCCTACCTGGCGATGGCGGTCACGCTGGCCTGCGGCTATCTCGGCCTGGTGGACCAACTGGAGCCGACGCCGATGACCACCGCCAGCGCCTACGACCATGTGTTCGAGCTGCCGCAAGGGCTGCCGCAGGCGCTGGAGCTGCTGCGGCGCGAGGACCGGCTGCGCGATGTGCTGGGCGAGCGCTTCATCGACGTCTACACGGCCATCAAGGAACTGGAGCACCAGGAGTTCATGACCGTCATCAGCCCGTGGGAGCGGGAACACCTGCTGTTGCATGTGTGATTTCGTCATTTATAATCACGGGTTCGACTAAGCGCGCGGCCTGCGGTCGGCCCGTATCCCAGTATATTATTAATATCATTTATATTTTAATAACATGACCCAAGAGCGAGAACCCTTTCTGCTGATCCGCAACCTGGTGAAGGAATTCGACGGCGTCCGTGCCGTCAACGATGTGTCGGTGGCGATCAACAAGGGCGAGATCTTCGCGCTGCTGGGGAGTTCCGGCTGCGGCAAGTCCACGCTGCTGCGGATGCTGGCCGGTTTCGAAACGCCGACCCAGGGCCAGATCACGCTGGGAGGCAAGGACATCGTCGGCGTGCCGCCGTACGAGCGCCCGATCAACATGATGTTCCAGTCGTATGCGTTGTTCCCGCACTTGTCTGTTTGGGACAACATCGCCTTCGGCCTGCGCCGCGACGGCCTGCATCGGGACGAAATCGCCGCGCGCGTGGAGCAGATGCTGTCGCTGGTGCAGCTCACCGCCTACGGCAAGCGCAAGCCGCACCAGCTGTCCGGCGGCCAGCAGCAGCGCGTGGCGCTGGCGCGCAGCCTGGCCAAGCGTCCGCAGTTGCTGCTGCTGGACGAGCCGCTGGGCGCATTGGACAAGAAGCTGCGCGAACGCACGCAGATGGAACTGGTCGGCATCATCGAGGAAGTGGGCGTGACCTGCGTGATGGTCACGCACGACCAGGACGAGGCGATGAGCATGGCGACCCGCATCGCCGTGATGAGCGAAGGCCGCATCCTGCAGGTGGGCGCGCCGGGCGAAATCTACGAAACGCCGAACTGCCGCTTCGTGGCGGACTTCATCGGCAGCGTCAACATGTTCGAGGGCAGCGTGACGGTCGATGAGCCGGACCACGTCATCATCGACTCGCCTGAATGCCGCCACTACGTCACCCACGGCATCACCGGCACGGTGGGCATGCCGGTGTCGGTGGCGGTGCGGCCCGAGAAAATCGCCGTGCAGGCCGAGGCGCCGACTGCGGCGCAGCGCGCCAAGGCCAGCGAGGACGGCTACAACTGCGTGCAGGGCGTGATCACGGCCATGGCGTACTTCGGCAACGAGACGCTGTACCACGTGCGCCTCGACAGCGGCGCGACGCTCAAGGTCTCGCGCACCAACGCCGCGCGCCACGAGGAATCGGCGCTCAAGCGCGACCAGCGCGTCCACGCCTGGTGGGACGGCGCCGACGTCGTCGTGCTGACCAGCTAAGGCGGAGCGCAGCCATGAAAATTCTCAAGTACCTGCTGGGCGGGCGTTGGCTCTCCGGCCGCAATCTGGTGATCGCCGTGCCTTTCCTGTGGCTGACGATGGCCTTCCTGGTGCCGTTCCTGATCGTGATGCGCATCAGCTTCACCGAGGCCGACGCCGGCGGCAATCCCTTCGGCACGCTGATGACGATAGTGGACGGCGCCGTCACGTTCAAGATCAAGGTGGCCAACTACCTGTTCATCGCTCAGGACGACCTGTATGCGATCACCTACCTGAACTCCCTCAAGTTCGCCGCCATCACGGCATCGCTGTGCCTCATCATCGGCTACCCGTTCGCCTACTTCATGGCGCGCGCCAGGCCGACGGTGCGCCCGGTCCTGCTGATGCTGGTGATGATGCCGTTCTGGACCTCCTTCCTGCTGCGGATCTACGCGTGGAAGGGCATCCTGGCCAACAACGGCATCCTGAACCACTTCCTGATCAGCATAGGCGCGATCAGCGAGCCGCTGCACCTGATGAACACGCAGTTCTCGCTCATCATCGGCATGGTGTACGCCTACCTGCCGTTCATGATCCTGCCGCTGTACGCCAACCTGGTGAAGATGGACCTGCGCTTCCTGGAGGCTGCGGCCGATTTGGGCGCGACGCCGATGCAGGCGTTCTGGCGCGTCACGGTGCCGCT
This sequence comes from Duganella sp. BJB1802, assembly GCF_013369445.1. Lineage (NCBI taxonomy): Bacteria > Pseudomonadati > Pseudomonadota > Betaproteobacteria > Burkholderiales > Oxalobacteraceae > Duganella > Duganella sp. BJB1802. The sequence goes on from NZ_JABWEF010000001.1 coordinate 119,426, forward strand.
GTCGAAGTCGGGCATCGTCGCCGGCACCATGCTGGTGTTCATCCCTGCGGTGGGCGAGTATGTGATCCCGGAGCTGCTGGGCGGCCCGGAAACGCTGATGATCGGCCGCCAGCTGTGGGACGAATTCTTCACCAATAACGACTGGCCGCTGGCGTCCGCAGTGACGGTGGTGGTGATCCTGTTGATCCTGGTGCCTATGGCGATCTTCAATAAATACAAGGCAGAGCAGGAGGCCCGTCCATGAAAGGACATACCAATTTCGTGCAGCGCTGGTTCGGGCGCGGCTGGCTGTCGATGGGTTACCTGTTCCTCTACCTGCCCATCGTGGTGCTGGTGGTGTTCTCGTTTAACAGCTCGCGCCAGGACATGGTGTGGAGCGGCTTCTCGACGCAGTGGTACGAGGCGCTGATGAACGATTCGGAGATCATCAGCGGCTTCGGCCTGTCGCTGCGCATCGCGCTGCTGACCGCCTGCAGCTCGGTGATACTGGGGACGTTCGCCGCGTTTGTGCTGAACCGCTACCAGCGCTTCGCCGGCCGCACGCTGTTCTCGGGCATGGTCAGCGCGCCGCTGGTGATGCCGGAGGTGATCATCGGCCTGTCGCTGCTGCTGATGCTGGTGTCGGTGCAGAAGGCGTTCGGCTTCCCGGAGCGCGGCCTGATGACGATCTGGCTGGGCCACACGCTGCTCGGCATGGCCTACGCGGCGGTGGTGGTGCAGTCGCGCCTCCAGGAGATGAACAAGTCGCTGGAGGAAGCGGCGATGGACCTCGGCTGCCGTCCCTTCCAGGTGTTCTTCCTGGTGACGCTGCCGAACATCACGCAGGCATTGGGCTCCGCGTGGCTGCTGACGTTTACGCTGTCGCTGGATGACGTGGTGCTGTCGGCCTTCCTGTCCGGCCCCGGCTCGTCGACGATGCCGATCGTGATCTTCTCGCGCGCCCGCCTGGGCCTGGACCCGCGCGTGAACGCGGTGGCCGCGTTGACCATCCTGGTGGTGTCGATCGGCGTGATCGGATCGAGCCTCTACATGGCGCGCAACGAGCGCCTGCGCCAGAAGCAGGTCGCCGCCGCAGCCAAGGGTTAATCCACGTAGCCCTGTTTGTACTCCCACCAGGCGCAGGCGACGAAGATCGCCGCGCCGCACCACAGCACCGCCGGTAGCGCATTGATGCCGGCGGTCTGCATCAACAGGCCTGTCAAGAGCGGCCCGCCGCTGCTGGTGATCCCCCAGCTTGCATTGACCACCGCGCTCGCCGCGACCAGCGATTGCCCCTGGAAGCGCGCGCCGCACGCCACCAGCGACAGCATGTAGATCGCCCCCGCCGCCGCGCCCAGCATCAGCAGCAGTATCCACCACAGCCACGGCGTGCCCGCCGCGAAAGGCAGCAGCGGCAGCAGCACGCACACCGCGATGCCGCAGCCGGTGTGCACACGCCGCCGTCCCACATGGTCGGCCAGCCAGCCGAAGGCGAATTGCAGCGCGGTGTCGCCGACCAGCACCACGGTGGCCGATAGCAGCGCCAGTTCCGTGACGATGCCCTGCCGGATCGCGTACAGCGGCAGCAGGCTCAATGCCAGCGTGTCGAACAGCGCGAAGAAGGCCGCGCCGACGGCGATCATCGGCATGCGCGGCAGCACCGCGCGCCAGGAGACGTGCGGCTCGTCCTCCTCAACCTGGCCGTCGTTGGAGATCAGCGCCATGCCGGGCAGCGCAAGCAGGAACAGCGCGCCGCAGGCGGCGAACGGCCACGCCACCTTGCCTTCCAGCCCGGCCACCAGCGCGGGGCCTATCAGCTGGAACAGCGTGAACGCCGTGGTGTACATGGCCACCACGCGGCCGCGCGAATTGACCGGCGCAAGGTGGTTGACCCACGCCTCGCCGATGGTGAACAGCACGCCCATGCAGGCGCCGAACACGAAGCGCAGCACGCCCCATAGCAGCACGTTGTCCGTCGCCTCCATCAAGCCGGTGGACAGCGCGCCGATGGCGATGGCACCAATCATGCAGCCACGCGGCCCGTGGCGCGCCACCCAGCGCGAGACGAACGGCGTCGCGGCCAGGATGCCGAAGGCGCTGGCGGCGGTGACGATGCCGATGATGTCGGTGCCGATGCCGCGCTGGTCCAGCCGCAGCGCCGTCAACGGAATGGTGGCGCCCAGTCCCAGCCCGACCACGCCGATGCTGCTCACCAGCGCGCAGAAGTCCTTCCATGGCATGTGCTTCATGCAGGGACTCCCGCCGCGATCAGGTCCGCCAGGATGCGGCCGTAGTGCGCGATCTTCTCCGGCGTGCAGTAGGCATAGCCGACCAGCAGGCCGCGCCGCACCGGCTGCGCGAGGTAGTAGGTGGACAGCGCCTTGACGCGGATCTCCGCCGCTGCGGCAGCCGCCTCCAGCGCCACGTCGTCGGCGTCGTCGGGCAGCTGCACCACCAGATGCAGGCCCGATTCCTCGCTGGAGATGGTCACCCGGCCGCCCAGTCGTGGCGCGAGCTGCGGCACCAGCGGGCGGCGCAGCAGCTCGCGGCGGGCGCCGTAGGTCTGGCGTATCTTGCGGATGTGGGTGGTGAAGTGGCCCAGCGCGATGAAGTCCGCCAGCACCGCCTGCACCGTCAGCTGGCCGGGCCGCTGCAGGTCGTACAGCGCGCTCTTGAAGCCGTCGACCAGCGCCGGCGGCACCACCAGGTAGCCAACCTTGATGCCGGGGTAGAGCACCTTGGAGAAGGTGCCCATGTAAAGCACGCGGTCGTCGATGTCCAGCCCCTGCAGCGCCGCCAGCGGGCGGCCGGTGTAGCGGAATTCGCTATCGTAGTCGTCCTCCAGTATCCACGCGTCCTTGCGCACGGCGACGTCGAGCAGCTCGCGCCGGCGGGCCAGGCTCATGACGGAGCCGGTCGGATACTGGTGCGACGGCGTGGCGTAGATCAGGCGCGGCCTGGTCGCCAGGTCGGCTGCCGTCAGCACCATGCCGTCGTTGTCCACCGCGACCGGATGCAGTTTCAGCTCGCGCGACTGGAACACGCGGCGCGCGCCCCAGTAGCCGGGGTCCTCGACCCAGGCGGTGTCGCCGGCGTCGGCCAGCAGCATCGCGCACAGGTCCAGCGATTGCTGCGTGCCGGCCGTGATCATCACCTGTTCCACCGTCACCTTCACGGAGCGCGACAGGCGCAGATACTCGGTGATGGCCTGGCGCAGCGGCAGGTGGCCGCCGGACTGGCCGTAGTCCAGCAGGTCGGCGCGACCCTCGCGCCAGATGCGGTTCTGCAGCCGCTGCCACAGCTTGAACGGAAAGGACGAGAAGTCGTCCTCGCCCGGCGCGAACGGCTGGATCTCGAAGCGCGGGCCGGCGCCAAAGGCGGTCAGTTCGCGCCCGCGCCGCGACAGCCGCGCCGCGCGGCCCTGCGGCGAACCGCGCGGCGCCGGTCCCGTGCCGCGCATGCTGGCGCGCTGCGCCTGCAGGTCCGCCACATAGGTGCCGCTGCCCAACTGGCTGGTGACGTAGCCCTCCGCCGCCAGCTGCTCGAACGCGGCGATCACCGTGTTGCGCGAGATGCCCAGGTCGCGCGCCAGGTCGCGGCTGGACGGCAGCTTGCTGCCCGCGCCCAGCTGCTGGCGGTGGATCGCGCCCTTGGCCGCCTCGTACAGGCGGCGCTGCTGCGGCAGGCGCGGATGGAAGCCAGATTGGGCCAGGGTCTGGGCCAGCAGATCGGAAGTGGGCGACAGGGGATGCGGCATGGTACTCAAAGTGGTTCCATCAAATTTAAACAAGTGGCACTCACAATGATACCAAAATAGGCATATGATAAAGACATGCGTAGCCCAATTGTCATCGTTCCCGCCTGTGTGAACCAGATCGGCGCCCATGCCAATCACACGGCCCAGTTCAAATATGTCGCCGCCGTGGCCGACGGGGCGGGCTGCACGCCGCTCATCATGCCGGCCCTGGGCGCGGCCACCGATTTCGAAGCGCTGCTGGCGCTGGCCGACGGCGTCATGCTGACCGGCTCACCGTCCAATGTGCACGCCGGCCTGTATGGGCAGGAAGTGCTGGAGCCGTCGCTGCCGCAGGACGCGGCGCGCGACGCCACCACGCTGCCCTTCATCCGGGCGGCGCTCAAGCGCGGCATACCGCTGCTGGCGATCTGCCGCGGCTTCCAGGAGGTGAACGTGGCGCTGGGCGGCACGCTGCACCAGGCGGTGCACAACGTGGCCGGCATGGCCGATCACCGCGAGCGCAAGGACCAGCCGCTGGAGCAGCAATACGCCGCCTCGCATCGCGTGCTGCTGGAGCCTGGCGGAGAACTGGCGCGCATCCTGGGCGGCGCCACCGAAATCATGGTCAATTCGCTGCACGGCCAGGGCATCGCCCAACTGGCGCCGTCGCTGGCGGTGGAAGCCCGCGCCGACGACGGCCTGGTGGAAGCCTACCGCGTAGCAAACGCCAGCGGTTTCGCGCTCGCGGTACAGTGGCATCCAGAGTGGCGCCTGGCGGAGAATCCAGACGCCGTCAGATTATTCAAGGCTTTCGGCGAGGCCTGCCGCACATATAAAAATCAACGCTAAAAAGAGAGAGAACCATGGCAATCCGCGAAAATTTTACCTATACCGACATGGACCTGTGGCTCAACGAGAAGCACGTCACCGAAATCGAATGCCTGGTGCCCGACTTGACCGGCGTGGCACGCGGGAAGATCCTCCCGCGCGGTAAGTTCACCCAGGAGCGCGGCATGCGCATCCCCGAAGCGGTGCTGGGCATGACCGTGACCGGCAACTATCCGGTGGAAGACGCGGGCTACGACCGCGCCATCTCCACCACCGACCGCGACATGATCCTGAAGGCCGATCCGACCACCATCACCATGGTGCCGTGGGCCACCGACCCCACCGCGCAGGTCATCCACGACTGCTATTTTTCCGACGGCCGCCTGGTCGATTTCGCGCCGCGCTCCGTGCTGCGCCGCGTGCTGAAACTGTATGCCGACAAAGGCTGGAAGCCCGTCGTGGCGCCGGAACTGGAGTTCTACCTGACCGCCAAGAACAGCGATCCCGATCTGCCATTGAAACCGCCCATCGGCCGCAGCGGCCGCGCGGAGACCAGCCGCCAGGTCTACAGCATCGACGCCGTGAATGAATTCGATCCGCTGTTCGAAGACATCTACGATTACTGCGACATGATGAACCTCGACGTCGACACGCTGATTCACGAAATCGGCGCCGGCCAGATGGAGATCAACTTCCTGCATGGCGATCCGCTTGGCCTGGCCGACAAGGTGTTCTTCTTCAAGCGCACCTTGCGCGAGGCGGCGCTCAAGCACGACATGTACGCCACCTTCATGGCCAAGCCGATGGCGGGCGAGCCGGGATCGGCGATGCACGTGCACCAGAGCGTGGTCGACATCAAGACCGGCAAGAACATCTTCAGCTCCGAGGATGGTTCGGCCGCGCCGATCTTCAAGCACTACATCGGCGGCCTGCAGCGCTACATGCCGTCGGCGATGGCGATCGTCGCGCCGTATGTGAATTCGTATCGCCGCATCGTGCGCCACACGGCCGCGCCGATCAACATCCAGTGGGGCATGGACAACCGCACCGTCGGCTTCCGCGTGCCCGAATCGGGCGTGCAGGACCGCCGCGTGGAGAACCGCATCATCGGCGCGGACGCCAATCCCTATCTGGCGCTGGCGGTCACGCTGGCCTGCGGCTACCTCGGCATGACCGAGCAGCTGGAGCCGACGCCGATGACCGTCGGCAGCGCGTACGACCTGATGGTCGAACTGCCGCAAGGCCTGCCGGAAGCGCTGCAACTGCTGCGCGGCGAGGACAAGCTGCGCAGCGTGCTGGGCGACCGCTTCATCGACGTCTACGCCGCCATCAAGGATCTGGAGCATCAGGAATTCATGACCGTCATCAGCCCGTGGGAGCGCGAGCACCTGCTGCTGCACGTCTGATCATTTTGAGATAGGAACCATCATGTCGAACAACCCATTGGCGCCCAGCGCCGCATTGGTCGCGTCGGTGAAGGCCGCCGCGCGTCCGGAAGTGTATGACACCGCCGCCATCCAGAAGCTGGACACGGCCCACTACATGCACCCCTTCACCGACCACAAGGCGCTCGGCGAAAAGGGCGCGCGCGTGATGGTGCGCGGCGAGGGCATCTACCTGTGGGATTCGCAGGGCAAGAAGGTATTGGACGGCATGTCCGGCCTGTGGTGCGTCAACGTCGGCTACGGCCGCACCACCATCTCCGAGGCGGTCTACAGGCAGATGGAGACGCTGCCGTTCTATAACAGCTTCTTCAACACCACCAACATCCCGGCGGTGGAGCTGGCGGCCAAGCTGGTGAAGATATCGCCGCCGCAGTTCAACCACGTCTACTTCACCGGCTCCGGCTCGGAAGGCAACGACACCAATCTGCGCATGGTGCGCCGCTATTGGGACGTGTTGGGCTACAAGGAGCGCCACACCATCATCAGCCGCCACAACGCCTACCACGGCAGCACGGTGGCCGGCGCCTCGCTGGGCGGCATGGACGGCATGCACGCGCAGGGCGGCTTGCCGATTCCCGGCATCGTGCATATCGGCCAGCCGAACTACCTGGAATCCGGGCGTGGCATGACGGAGGACGAATTCGGCATCGAGGCCGCGTCGTGGCTGGAGAAGAAAATACTGGAGGTCGGCCCGGACAAGGTCGCGGCCTTCATCGGCGAGCCGGTACAGGGAGCGGGCGGCGTGGTGATTCCGCCGGCCACCTATTGGCCGGAGATCCAGCGCATCTGCGACAAGTACGGCATCCTGCTGATCGCCGATGAGGTGATCTGCGGCTTCGGACGGCTGGGCACCTGGTTCGCGTCCGAGCTGTTCGGCATCAAGCCGGACCTGATCACTTTCGCCAAGGGCGTCACCTCCGGCTACGTGCCGCTGGGCGGCGTGCTCGTTGGCGATCGCGTGGCAAATGTGCTGATCGAGAAGGGCGGCGAGTTCAATCACGGCTTCACCTACTCCGGCCATCCGGTCGCTTGCGCGGCGGCGCTGGAGAACATCCGCATCATCGAGGACGAGAAGCTGGTCGAGCGCGTCGGCAGCGAGACCGGGCCGTACCTGAAAAAGCGTTTTGCCGAGCTGGCGGATCATCCGTTGGTTGGCTATGCCGACAGCTGCGGCTTCGTCGCGGGCCTGAACCTGGTGCGCGTCAAAGGCGCGACCGTGCACGACAACGTGCCGTTCGACGAAGAGCTGGCGGTGGGCATGGTCTGCCGTGGCTACATGTTCAACAACGGCATGATCATGCGCGCCGTCGGCGACCGCATGATCATCGCGCCGCCGCTGGTGATGACCTGCGCGCAGATCGATGAGATGGTGGCGCTGATCCGCCACTGCCTCGACCTGACGTACGCGGACCTCCAGCAGCGCGGCTGGCTGTAAATCCTGAAGGAGGAGACGAATATGACGACAACATCCTGGCACGAGCGGGCGAACAGCCTGCAAATAGACGGCCGCGCCTTCATCGGCGGAGAGCGCGTCTGGGCCAAATCCGAACAGCAGTTCGAGAACCTGTCGCCAATCGACGGCCGCAAGCTGGGCATGGTGGCCCGCTGCGACGGCGCCGATGTGGATCTGGCGGTGGCCGCCGCGCGCGCCGCCTTCGAAGACCGCCGCTGGGCCGGAAAATCGCCGGCGCAGCGCAAGCGCACGCTGATCAAGTTCGCGGACCTGGTGCAGAAATACGGTCCCGAACTGGCGCTGCTTGAAACGCTCGACATGGGCAAGCCGATCAAATACAGCCAGAGCGTGGACGTGGGCGCGACCGCCAACTGCCTGCGCTGGTACGGCGAGGCGATCGACAAGATCTACGACGAGATCGCGCCGACGGCGGCCAACAGCCTGGCGCTGATCACGCGCGAGCCGGTCGGCGTGGTGGCCGCCATCGTGCCGTGGAACTACCCGATGATCATGGCCGCGTGGAAGATCGCGCCGGCGCTGGCCGCCGGGAACAGCGTGGTGCTCAAGCCGTCCGAGAAGTCGCCGCTGACGGCGCTGCGGCTGGCGGAGATCGCGCTGGAGGCGGGCATTCCGCCGGGCGTGTTCAATGTGCTGCCGGGTTACGGCCACGAGGCCGGCGCCGCGCTCGGCCTGCACATGGACGTGGACTGCATCGGCTTCACCGGTTCCACTCGCGTCGGCAAGCAGATCTTGCAGATGGCCGGGCAGTCCAACCTGAAGCGGGCGTGGACCGAGTTGGGCGGCAAGTCGGCCAACATCGTCTGCGCCGATTGCCCGGATCTGGACAAGGCGGTGCAGGCGGCCATCGGCTCCATCTACTTCAACCAGGGCGAGAGCTGCAACGCGCCATCGCGCTTGTTCGTGGAAGCGTCGATCAAGGACCGGTTCCTCGAAAAGGCGATGGCGATGATGCCGGCATTCCAGCCCGGCGATCCGCTCGACGAGAACACCGTCATGGGCGCCATCGTCGATGCCACGCAATTGAAGACCGTGATGGGCTACATCGAAGCCGGCAAGTCGGGCGGCGCCAAGCTGCTGTCCGGCGGCCGCCAGGCGCGCACTGACACCGGCGGCTACTACGTCGAGCCAACGTTGTTCGACCAGGTCGACAGCGGCATGACCATCGCGCGTGAAGAGATCTTCGGGCCGGTGCTGTCGGTGCTGAGCTTCACCGACGTGAAGGACGCCGTCAAGCAGGCCAACGCCACGCCCTACGGCCTGCAGGCCGCCGTGTGGACGGCCGACATCAGCAAGGCGATCCAGACCTCGCGCGCGCTGCGTGCCGGCACCGTGCACGTCAACCAGTACGACGGCGACGACATCACCGTGCCGTTCGGCGGCTACAAGCAGTCCGGCAATGGCCGCGACAAGTCGCTGCACGCTTTCGACAAATACACCGAGCTGAAAACCACATGGATACAAATCGGCTAGACGGCACGACCTCCCGTTCGACGGAGGAATTGCAGCGCGAGCTGGCGGCGAAGGGCGTGAACTTCGTCTTCGCGCAGTTCACGGACATACACGGCGCCGCGAAAGGCAAGCTGATACCGCTGGCGCATCTGGACGATATCGTGTCGCCGGGCGCGGGCTTTTCGGGGCCGTCGATCTGGGGCACGGGCTTGCCGCGCAACGGCCCGCGCTCCGAGTACTATGGCCGCGCCGATCTCTCCACCTTGAAGATCATGCCCTGGCTGCCCGGCTACGCGCGCGTGGCGCTGGACGGCCATGTGGCCGGCGAGCCGTTCGACGCCTGCCCACGTCAGGTGCTGCGCAAGCAGGTGGAGCGGCTGGCGCAGCGCGGCTGGACCCTGAACGCGGGACTGGAACCGGAATTCTTCCTGCTGCAAAAAGGCGCCAATGGCTACGACGCAGAAGCCGCCGACGCACTGGAAAAGCCATCCTACGACACCAAAAGCCTGCTGCGCCGGCGCGGCTTCATCGAAAAACTGACGGCGTCGCTGGACCAGTGCGGCCTTGGCGTGTTCCAGGTCGACCACGAGGACGCGACCGGCCAGTTCGAAGTCAACTACAAGTACGCCGACGCGCTCAAGGCGGCGGACAATTTCATGCTCTTCAAGATGGCGGGCCAGCACATCGCCGAAGAGGAGGGCATGCTGTTCTCGATGATGCCCAAGCCGTTCGCCGAGCGGCCCGGCAGCGGGCTGCATTTCCACTTGTCGCTGGCGAATGTCGCCGGCAAACCCTTGTTCGCGCTGGGCGAAGAGAAAGAGCAGGGCGGGCGCAATCTGGGCCTCTCTTCGCTGGCCTACCACTTCCTGGCCGGCCTGCTGCGTCACGCGCCCGCGCTGACGGCCTTGTGCGCGCCGACGGTCAATTCGTATAAACGATTAATGTGCGGGCAGTCGCTGTCCGGCACCAGCTGGGCACCGGCCTTCATCGGCTACGGCGACAACAACCGCACCACGGTCGCGCGCGTGGTCTACCGGCGCATCGAATGGCGCTTGCCCGACAGTTCGGCCAATCCCTACCTGGCGCTGGCCGGCGTGATCGCGGCGGGGCTGGACGGCATCGATCACGCGCTGGAGGTGGGAGCGCCGGTCAACCAGGACGTGTATGAAATGTCCGACGCGGCGCGCGCGGAAGCGGGCCTGAAGCTGCTGCCGCAGAACCTGGGCGAAGCCGCCGCCGCGCTGAAGGCGGACACCGTGCTGGCCGCCGCGCTGGGCACGAACGTCGTCAACGAGTTTGCGGCGCTGAAGAGCGCCGAATGGATCGAATACAGCCAACACGTCAGCGCATGGGAAACCAGGCGCTATCTCGACCGCTTCTAGGAGCAACGATGAGCCAGGCCATGAAAGACTTCCTGCGCGAGCGCAGCATCCACGAGGTGGAGTGCGTCATCGCCGACATGACCGGCATCGCGCGCGGGAAGATACTGCCCAAGGATCTCTTCCTCAGCGAGGGCGAGATGCGCCTGCCCAAGAGCGTGCTGCTCAACACCGTCAACGGCGAGCAGCCCAACAACATGCCCTACGTCGGCGCCACCGATCCCGACATGATCTGCGTGCCGGACCTGAACACGCTGCGGCAGGTGCCGTGGGCGGCCGAGAATGTCGCGCTGGTGATTCACGATTGCCAGAACTTCGACGGCTCGCCGGTCGGCCTGTCGCCGCGCGCGGTGCTGCGCAAGGTGCTCAAGCTGTATGCGGAGCGCGGCTGGCAACCGGTGGTGGCGCCGGAGATGGAGTTCTACCTGGTCGCGCGCAGCAGCAATCCGCACGAGCCGCTCACGCCTCCGCTGGGCCGCAGCGGCAAGACGGAGTCCGGCCGTCAGTCGTATTCGATCGACGCCGTCAACGATTTCGACCCCTTCTTCCTTGAGCTTTCCACCTTCTGCAAGCAGCACGAACTGGGCGTGGAGACGCTGATCCACGAAGCCGGCGCTGGGCAGATGGAAATCAACTTCACGCATGGCGAGGCGCTGGAGCTGGCCGACCGCGTCTTCCTGTTCAAGCGCGCGGTGCGCGAGACGGCGCTGCGGCACGGGATCTTCGCCACCTTCATGGCCAAGCCGATGGAGACGGAGCCAGGCAGCGCGATGCACATCCACCAAAGCGTGCTCGATACGGCGACCGGACAGAATATCTTCAGCGGCGCCGACGGCCAGGCAAGCGATTTGTTCTTCAACTATATCGCCGGACTGGAACAGTACACGGCGGCGGCCACGCTGCTGTTTGCGCCGCATGTGAATTCGTATCGCCGGCTGTCGCGCTTCATGTCGGCGCCGACCAATGTCCACTGGGGTTACGACAACCGCACCTGCGGCATTCGCATTCCGAACTCCGCGCCGGTCAACCGGCGCGTCGAGAACCGCGTGCCGGGCGTGGACGTCAATCCCTACCTGGCGATGGCGGCCACGCTGGCCTGCGGCTATCTGGGCATGACGCAAGGGCTGACGCCATCGCCGCCAACCGCCGACAGCGCCGAGCATGTGCACGACCAGCTGCCGCGCAATCTGGAGGATGCCATCCTGCGCCTGCGCGAATGCAGGCCGCTGGGCGAGATCCTGGGCGAGTTGTTCGTGCAGGCCTTCTGCGAAGTGAAGGAGCTCGAATTCGCCACCTACAGCCGCGTGATCAGTTCCTGGGAGCGCGAGCACTTGATGCTGCTGGTGTGACCATGGCAAGCACCCGCGACGGAGTGAACTGGCCGCGCGCGCAAGCGCTGGCCGCCGCCGAACGCGCCAGCTACATCGCGCGCAATCCCGAGTCGGCGCGATTGGCGGGGCAGGCCGCGCAACATCTGCTGTTCGGCGTGCCGATGCACTGGATGAACGACTGGTCCACGCCATTCGCGCTGACGGTGAGCGAAGCCTCCGGCGCGCGCTTCCGCGACACCGACGGCCACGAATACATCGACTTCTGCCTCGGTGACACCGGCGCCATGTTCGGCCACGCGCCGCAGCCGGTGGCGCAGGCGATAGCGCGCCAGGCCACGCGCGGCTACACGGCCATGCTGCCGTCGGAGGATGCCGCGCCGGTGGCGGCGGAACTGGCGCGGCGTTTCGGGCTACCGTACTGGCAGTTCGCCCTGTCCGCGTCGGACGCCAACCGCTTCGTGCTGCGCTGGCTGCGCGCCGCCACGGGGCGCGGCAAGGTCCTGGTGTTCAACGGCTGCTACCACGGCACGGTGGACGACGTGTTCGTCGATCTGGTCGACGGCGTGCCGACGCAGCGCGACAGCCTGCTCGGCCAGGTGCACAAGCTGACGGATCATACGGTGGTGGTGGAGTTCAACGACCTGCCGGCGTTGGAGGCGGCGCTGAAGCAGGGCGACATCGCCTGCGTGCTGGCCGAGCCGGTGATGACCAACATCGGCATGGTGCTGCCGCAGCCGGGCTACTGGGAAGCCGCGCAGCAGCTCATCAAGCGCCACGGCAGCCTGCTGGTGATCGACGAGACGCACACCATCAGCAGCGGTCCCGGAGGCTACGCGCAGGCGCACGGCATGCAGCCGGACGCGCTGGTGGTCGGCAAACCGATCGGCGGCGGCATTCCCTGCGCGGTGTATGGATTTACCGAGGAGCTGGCGCGGCGCGTGGAGCAGGCCAAGCGCAGTGCACCGCCAGGCCACTCCGGCGTCGGCACCACGCTAAGCGCCAACATGTTCGCCATGGCCGCGATGCGCGCCAACCTGGAACAGGTGATGACGGAGGACGCCTACCGCCACATGTTCGCGCTGGCGGCCCAATTGGCGGAAGGCTTGCGCGCCGTGATTGCGCGGCACAAGCTGCCGTGGTGCGTGACCCAGATCGGCGCCCGCACCGAATTCCAGTTCACGCCCACCGCGCCGCAAAACGGCACGCAGGCACAAGCGATACTGGACGGCGACCTTGAGCAGATCATCCACCTCTACCTGCTCAACCGCGGCCTGCTGATCACGCCGTTCCACAACATGCTGCTGGTGTGCCCGGCCACCGCCGAAAGCGATGTGACACGCCTGCTGCATGCATTCGAAGACTGCATCAGACAATTGTTATTTGGCTGACCAAGTCTTCCAAAAAAATCCAACACTTGTACAATGATTTATCGTGTTGTTGGTGGCGCACGCCACAGTTCCGAAGGAAAGGTAGCTGTTACCATGCACATCTTAACTTTTGGCGAGGCACGGGCCGGACTGAACGAAGCCATGGACCGCGTTTGTGCGGACCACACGCCGACAGTCATCACTCACCGAGGCGGCGAACCTGTGGTGATGATGTCGTTGGCCGATTTCAACAGCATTCAGGAAACGCTGTACCTCCTTCGCTCTCCGAAGAACAGCCGCCGGCTGACCGAGTCGTTCGAGCAGCTTAAAGCTGGCAAGCGTAGCCGCACCCGCCTGTTTTAGAAGCAGTGCTCCAGCGCCGGGAAGCTGCCGTCCTTGACGGCGGTGACGTAGGCGGTGACGGCGGCGTCGATGCTGGTCTGGCCTTCCATGAAGTTCTTCACGAAGCGCGCTTTCCGGCCTGGGAACACGCCCAGCAGGTCGTGCATCACCAGCACCTGGCCCGAACAATCAGGACCCGCGCCGATGCCGATCGTCGGCACCGCCAGCAGCTCGGTCACTTCCTTGCCCAACTGCGCCGGGATCGCCTCCAGCAGCACCATCGCGGCGCCGGCCGCCTGCATCTTCAACGCGTCCGCCTTCAACAGGTCGGCGCTTTCGGTGGTCTTGCCCTGCACCTTGTAGCCGCCCAGCTGATGCACCGACTGCGGCGTCAGGCCGAGGTGGGCGCAGACCGGCACCGCGCGGTCCGTCAGGAAGCGTACCGTCTCGGCCAGCCACGCGCCGCCTTCCAGCTTGACCATGTGCGCGCCGGCCTGCATCAGTTGCACGGCGTTGGCGTACGCGGTTTCCGGCGTGCCGTAGGCGCCGAACGGCAGGTCGGCCATGATCATCGCGGACTTGCTGCCGCGCGCCACGGCCGCCGTGTGGTAGGCCACTTCCGCCACCGTCACCGGCAGCGTCGACTGGTGGCCGTTGCAGACCATGCCCAGCGAATCGCCGATCAGCAGGATCTCGACGCCGCAGCGGTCCATCAGCGAGGCGAAGCTGGCGTCGTAGCAGGTCAGCATGGTGATCTTTTCACCGGCCGCGCGCAGGGTTGCCAGCGTGGGGATGGTGACTGCCTTGTTGGCGACCGCTTTGGCCGGTGCAGGTGCGGTGGTGGCGGCAGGCTTGTGGCTCGCGGCCATTTCGTTTCCTTGCAAATAACCAGACATGGGAAATCCTTTAAAGATGTGATGGCAACTCGATAGTGTAGTCCCGAATACTATCGCGTGCAGGGGAGTCAAATAATGGGGCTGATGCCTTGGTCGGTGACCGACGCGGCATACTGCTGCGCCGCGCCCTTGCCGGGGATGTGGATGGCCGGCGCCAGTTCCAGCAGCGGCACCAGCACGAAGGCGCGCTCGGTCATGCGCGGATGCGGCACGGTCAGCGTGGCGCTGGCGATCCGCTGGTCGCCGTACAGCAGCAGGTCCAGGTCCAGCGTGCGCGGGGCGTTGCGGTAGGGCCGTTCGCGGCCATGCGCCTGCTCGATGCCGTGCAGCGCTTGCAGCAGCGCCTCGGCGTCGAGCGTGGTGGCGATGCGGGCCACGGCGTTGATGTAGTCGTCGCCGCTGGAGTCGATCGGCGCGGTGCGGTACAGGCCCGACGCCGCCATCAGCGTGCAGCCGGGCAGGCGTTGCAGGCGCTCCAGCGCGTCCGCCACGTTGGCGCGCGCGTCGCCCAGGTTGGCGCCGATGCCGATGTAGGCGATGGTGAAGGCGAACGGCGCGCCGTCATCCGGCTGCGCGGTGAGCGCGGCCGAAGGGCTGCCGTTGGTGCTGATGTCGTTCATGATGCGATGGCGATGCTCAGTCGCCGCCGCCCTGGCCGCCGTCGCCGGAACCGCCAGCGTTGCCGCCCTCGGCGCCGCCCTTGCTGCGGTTGCCGCGGCGCGGTGCGCGTTTGCGCTTGGCGCCGCCGCCTGCCGGCTGGTTGGCCGATGCGATCAGGTCTTCGCGGGTGGCTTCGTCGCCTTCATAGAACGCGGTCCACCATTCGCCCAGCTCTGCGTCGATCTCGCCCGAGGCGCAGCGCAGCAGCAGGAAGTCGTAGCCGGCGCGGAAGCGCAGGTGCTCCAGCAGCTTGTGCGGCGACTTGCCGGTGCGGCGCTCGAAGCGCGGCTGCATCGACCAGATGTCTCGCATGTCGGAGCCGATCTTGCGCTGCAAGGCCAACTTCTCGGTCTGCGAATCGAGCACGTCGTCGGCCGCCAGGTGCAGCGCGGGAATGGTCTGCTCGCCGGCGGCGCGGTAGGCGGTCCACTTCTCCAGCACCTGGTGCCACAGCAGCGACGCAAACAGGAAGCCCGGCGACACCGTCTTGCCGGCGTGGATGCGGGCGTCGGTCGAATCGAGCGCCAGCGTCACGAACTTGGCGCCCAGCGGCTGCTCCAGCACCACGTCCAGCAGCGGCAGCAGGCCGTGGTGCAGGCCTTCCTTGCGCAGCTGCTGCAGGCAGGCCAGCGCCTGGCCGCTCATCAGGAGCTTGAGCATCTCGTCGAACACGCGCGCCGCAGGCACGTTGTCGATCAGCGACGCCATCACCGGAATCGGTGCGCCGGTGTTCGGCTCGATGGTGAATTTGAGCTTGGCCGCGAAGCGCACCACGCGCAGCATGCGTACCGGGTCTTCGCGGTAGCGCGCCTCCGGCTGGCCGATGATGCGCAGCGTCTTGGCGCGGATGTCCTCGATGCCGCCGTGGTAGTCCAGCACCTGCTGGTTGGCCGGGTTGTAGTACATGGCGTTGATGGTGAAGTCGCGCCGCACCGCGTCCTCCGCCTGCGAGCCGAAGGTGTTGTCGCGCAGGACGCGGCCATGTTCGTCCTTGGGCGCGTTGTCCAGCGTGGTGCCGCGGAAGGTGGTCACCTCCAGCAGGTCCTGGCCGAACATCACGTGCACGATCTGGAAGCGCTTGCCGATGATGAAGGCGCGGCGGAACAGGCGCTTGACCTGCTCCGGCGTGGCGTTGGTGGCGATGTCGAAGTCTTTCGGCTTCACGCCCAGCAGCAGGTCGCGCACGGCGCCGCCGACCACGAAGGCTTCGTAGCCGGCTTCCTGCAGGGTGCTGGTGACGCGCACCGCGTTCGACGACAGCAGGCGCGGGTCGATGCCGTGGGCTTCGGGGCCCAGCACCACCGGCGTGCTGGTGTCGCGGGCCTTGCTCTTGGTGCCGAGGATTTTGCGGATCAGTTTCTTAATCATTGAATAGGTCAATTAATGGCCAGCCTTGGGCTGTGGCGTGCGTTTTCAGTGCGGCGTTGGGGTTGGTCGCCACCGGGTGGCTGACGATGGACATCAGCGGCAGGTCGTTGTGCGAATCGCTGTAGAAGTGGACGGTGCCGAAGTCTTCCAGCTTCTTGTCCATCTTCGCCAGCCAGGCCTTGGTGTGCGTGACCTTGCCCGCGCCCTGGGTCGGGGTGCCGAGCAGTTTGCCGGTCGGCTTGCCGTCGGCATCCACCTCCGGCATGGCCGCGATCAGGTGCTCCACGCCCAGCGCCTTGGCGATCGGCGCGGTGACGAAGTGGTTGGTGGCGGTGACGATGGCCACCAGGTCGCCGGCGTCGATGTGCTTTTGCAGCAGCGCGCGCGCCGACGGGCGGATCGCCGGCAGCACCACTTCGGCCATGTACTGCTCCTGCATGGCCTTCAGGCGCTCCTGCGGGAACGAGGCCAGGGTGCCGAGCGAGAACTCCAGGTATTCCACCGGGTCCAGCGTGCCGGCCTGGTACTGGGCGAAGAATTCATCGTTGCGGCGGGCGAATTCGGCGGCGTCCACGGCGCCGATGCGGACCAAAAACTGCCCCCACTCGTAGTCGGAGTCGATCGGCAGCAGCGTGTGGTCGAGGTCAAATAAGGCTAAGTTCATGCAGGATTTCGTCATTCTTTAGCTTCCGCCTGCAACCACTCGCGCAGCAGCGGCAGGGTGATCGGGCGTTGGGTTTCCAGGGAATATTGGTCCAGCGAGTCCAGCATCGTCGACAGCGACCGCATGTCGCGCTGAAAATGGGACAGCAAGTAGGGTATCACGCCGGGCGACAGCGTCAAGCCGCGGGCGGTGGCGGCGGCCGTCAGCGCGGCCACCTTTTCGTCATCGGTCAGGCCGTGGATCTGGTAGATCAGGCCCCAGCCCATGCGGGTGCGCAGGTCCTCGCGCACCGGCAGCACCGCCGGCGCCAACGCGCCGCTGCACACCATGAAGGCGTGGTTGGCGCGGATTTCATTGAACAGGGCGAAGGCGTCGATCTGCGCCAGCGGCGACAGCTTCTCGCAGTCGTCCAGCAGGTACAGGTCCACCTCCGGCGAGTAGACGAATTCGGACTCGATGGAAAACGGCGAGATGTAGCGCGCGCGCAGCTGCTCGGCCTCGCCGCCGGCGCTGGCCAGGGCCTTGAGCAGGTGGGTCTTGCCGACGCCGCCCGCGCCCCACAGGTAGGCGAAGTGCTCGCGCGACGTGCGGTCGGCGAACTGCGCCATCAGCGCCGCCGCCTCGGCGTTCTGTCCCACCTCGAACGAAGCGAGGCTGTGCGCCTGGTCCGCGCCTAAATCGAGCACCAGCTGTTTCATGGCGTTCGCCTGTTTATGATCTTTTGCATAACGTTTTTCTGTTTCACGTCATGCATTATAGAAGCTGCTGCTCAGGTAGTGGCGGCGGAGATGCTTAAATGCCACCATCAGCACCGCCGAAGCGGGCAAGGCGAGCAGCACGCCGACAAAGCCGAACAGCTGGCCGAAGGCCAATAACGCGAAGATCACCGCCAGCGGATTGAGGCCGATGCGCTCGCCCACCAGGCGCGGCGTGAGGAAGAAGCCCTCCAGCACTTGGCCGGCGCCGTAGATCACGGCCACCGCGATCACCCCGCTCCAGTCGGTAAATTGCAGCACGGCGGAAATCAGCGCCAGCACCAGGCCCAAGCCGAAGCCCAGGTAGGGGATGAACACCAGCAGGCCGGTGATGATGCCGACCGGCAGGGCGACGTCGAAGCCGGCGATGGCCAGCGCCACCGAGTAGTACACCGCCAGCACGAACATCACCAGCAGCTGGCCGCGCAGGTACTGGGCCAGCAGGGTGTCGACTTCCTCGGCCATGTTCATCGTGGCGCCGATCCAGCGGCGCGGCACGCAGCCGGCGATGCGGGCCAGCATCGGGTGCCAGTCCAGCAGCAGGTAGAACAGCACCACCGGGATCAGCACCAGCGTGGCGATCCAGCCCAGCACCGCGGTGCCGCCCACGCGCGCCGAATTGAGCACGGCGGTCCAGATCTCCTCGCCGCTGCTGGCCATCTGCTGCGACACCAGTTTCTTGATCCCGGCGCTGTCGAGGCGCACCTTGACGCCCATTTCCTGCAGCTTGGGGCCGAGCAGGTCGTTGGCCTTGGCCAGGAAGGCGGGGATCTGCGCCTGCAGCAGCGGGATTTCCTTCTGCAGCACCGGCACCACGATCAGCACCAGCGCGCCGATGGCGCCAAAGAACAGCACCACCACCACCAGCACGGCCAGCGCGCGCGGCACCCGCATCTTCAGGCGGCCGAGGCGCAGATGGTCGAGGAAGTCGACGCCCGGATTGAGCGCGTAGGCGATGATGGCGGCGGCCAGGAAGGGCGTCAG
The DNA here is from genome assembly GCF_013369445.1 of Duganella sp. BJB1802. NCBI lineage: Bacteria > Pseudomonadati > Pseudomonadota > Betaproteobacteria > Burkholderiales > Oxalobacteraceae > Duganella > Duganella sp. BJB1802. Next base: position 138,083 of record NZ_JABWEF010000001.1, read on the forward strand.
CACCGGTCCCAAAGTGACCAGCAGGAGGAAGAATGCCGCCCAGATCGCTACCCAGAATGCCGTTTGCTTTTGCTCTACCGAGAGGGGAAATGGCATGGAAAGTGATTTAGATGGTTAAAAACGGCTGTTGGACGGGGCATTTTGATAAAATAGCGGATTGACCGGGTTGTTGCGTCGCTTTTTGCGCATTTTCGTGGTTTTTTACTACGAAACAGGTCTCCGCCTTCTATTTTACCGCCTCCGCTGCGAAATACACCATGAGCCAAACTTCTAATGTTTCCCTGTCCTACCGTGACGCCGGCGTCGATATCGACGCGGGCGACGCTTTAGTCGAAGCGATCAAGCCTTTTGCCAAGCGCACCATGCGCGAAGGCGTGATGGGCGGCTTGGGCGGTTTCGGCGCCATGTTCGAGATCAGCAAGAAGTACAAGGAGCCGGTGCTGGTCTCCGGTACCGACGGCGTGGGTACCAAGCTGAAGCTGGCGTTCGAGCTGAACCGCCACGACACGGTCGGCATCGACCTGGTCGCCATGAGCGTCAACGACATCCTGGTGCAGGGCGCCGAGCCGCTGTTCTTCCTCGACTACTTCGCCTGCGGCAAGCTGGACGTGGCCACCGCGACCGACGTCATCAAGGGCATCGCCCAGGGTTGCGAACAGGCCGGCTGCGCGCTGATCGGCGGCGAGACGGCGGAAATGCCGTCCATGTACCCGGCCGGCGAATACGACCTGGCCGGCTTCGCGGTCGGCGCGGTGGAGAAATCCAAGATCATCGACGGCACCAAGATCGCCCCGGGCGACGTGGTGCTGGGCCTGGCCTCGTCGGGCGTGCACTCCAACGGCTACTCGCTGGTGCGCAAGATCATCGAAGTGGCCAAGCCGGACCTGGAAGGCGACTTCCACGGACGCAAGCTGGCCGACGTGCTGATGCAGCCTACGCGCATCTACGTCAAACCGCTGCTGGCGCTGATGGCCTCGATGGAAGTCAAAGGCATGGTGCACATCACCGGTGGCGGCCTGGTCGAGAACATCCCGCGCGTGCTGCAGCCTGGCCTGGTGGCCGAGCTGGACTCGAAGGGCTGGACCATGCCTCCGCTGTTCACCTGGCTGCAACAGCACGGCGGCGTGGCCGACGCTGAGATGCACCGCGTGTTCAACTGCGGCATCGGCATGACCGTGATCGTGTCGAAGGACAACGCCGCGGCCGCCATCGCCCAGCTGGAAGCGGCCGGCGAGACCGTCTACACCATTGGCGCCATCCGCGCCCGCGTCGGCGACGAACACCAGACCATCGTCGTTTAATCGATAGCCTTTTCAGGAAAGCGGACCTCGCCCCGGCGTCGTCCGCTTTTTTTACGCCCGGACCACGGAACCATGAAACTGACTTTGAAAAAACTGGCTGGCCTGTTGATGCTGGCCGTGAGCTGCGGCACGACGGCGCACGCCGCACCGTTGACGATCCTGGTGTCGATCGACGGCATGCGGCCCGACTATCTTGAGCGCGGCGTCACGCCCAACCTGAACCGGCTGGCGGCCGGCGGCGCGCGGGCGGTGGCGATGCGGCCCTCGTTCCCCTCGATCACCTTCCCCAACCACTACACGTTGGTGACCGGGCTGCGGCCCGACCATCACGGCATCGTCGACAACAATATGGACGACGCGGCGATCCCCGGCGTGCGCTTCAGTCTGGACAATGCCGCCGCCGTCACCGACCGCCGCTGGTGGGACCAGGCCGAGCCGATATGGGTGACGGCCGAGCTGCATGGCATCCGATCCGGCACCATGTTCTGGCCCGGTTCGGAGGCGGCGATCCACAGTGTGCGGCCGACGGTGGCGCCGCAGTTCGACGGCAAGCTGCCGGCGGCCGCGCGCACCGAGCGGCTGCTGTCATGGCTGGGACGTCCGGGCGTCGAACCGCTGGGCTTCGCCACCTTGTACTTTGACGATGTCGACCATGCCGGCCACACCTACGGCCCCGCCGCCGGGCAGACCACGGCCGCCGTGGCGCTGGTGGACCAGGCCGTCGGCCAGATGCTGGACGGGCTGGCCAAGCGCCACCTGGACGCCAACATCGTCATCGTTTCCGATCACGGCATGGCGCCGGTGAGCCTTGAACGCGTGGTGCGCATGGACCGGCTGCTACCGGAGGGCAGCTACCGCAAGGTGGTCAGCGGTCCGTACGCCGGCATGGAAGCGATGCCCGGCCGCGAGGAGCAGCTGGCCGCCGCGCTGCTCAAGCCGCAGGAGCACATGCAGTGCTGGCGCAAGGGCGAGCTGCCGGCGCGGCTGGCGTACGGACGCAACGCGCGCGTGCCGGCCTTCATCTGCCTGGCTGAAACCGGCTGGATGCTGACGTTCGCCGACATGGCGCGCATGAAGGGCGGCGCGCACGGCTACGACAACGCGGCGCCGGAGATGGCCGCCATCTTCATCGCGGCCGGCCCGGCCTTCAAGCCGGGCGTGGTGCTGCCAGCGTTCGACAACGTCGACGTCTACCCGCTGCTGATGCGCCTGCTGAACCTGGAGCCGCTGCCGTCCGACGGCGACCTCACGCCGCTGCTGCCGGCGCTGGCGCCATAGTGTAAGCTGTAGCCACACACCGACAGTGGGAGTGGCGATGAGTGCGAGTATTTCCGAGCAGGCTATCGTGTCCGCGTTGCGCCAGCAGCTGCCCGCGCTGCTGGCCGTTTACCTGTTCGGCAGCCGCGCAACGGGGCAGGCGGGGAGGGATAGTGATCTTGATCTGGCGGTGCTGGTCGAAGGCAAGCTTGAGCCGCTGGCGACATGGGAGTTGGCGCAGTCTCTGGCCGATATGGTCGGTTGCGACGTCGACCTGATCGATTTTCGTACCGCGTCCACGGTCATGCAATATCAAATCCTTACCACGGGTTCCCGTCTGTGGAGCAAGGACGTGCAGGCATCCCTGTATGAGTGCGCCATCCTGAGTCAAAAGACCGAACTCGATGCCGCCCGCGCTGGTCTGTTGGAAGACATTGAGCGCGAAGGACGGATATATGGCCGATGATGTCGTCCTGAACAAAGCAGCCACGATAGAGCGCTGCGTGGCCCGCGCTCGCGAGGAGTATCTGAAGAATCCTGCGACGTTCGCGACCGATCACACGCGGCAGGACGCTGCGATCCTGAATATTCAGCGGGCATGTGAAGCCGCGCTGGATATGGGCCAGCATTTGATACGCCGGGAGCGGCTGGGTATTCCTCAAAGCGCACGGGATGTATTCAGCTTATTGGCGGACGCCGCATGGATAGATGTGGGACTTGCGGACGTCATGAAGCGTATGGTTGGTTTTCGCAACGTCGCCGTGCATAACTATCAGGCACTTCAACTGTCGATCACAGTCGCCATCATCGAAACGCATCTCGACGATTTTCTTGAATTTAGCCGAAAAATCATTCTGCACGACGTTTAGGCAAAGTCACAAATCGCGCGCGGCTATGACAACGTGGCCACCGAGATGGCTGTCATCTTCATCGCCGCCGGCCCGGTTCTTAATGATTTTCTTTCGAACCAAGCTGTGAGGGATCGAGCCCGATTTTCCGGATGCTGCCATCCGATGCATACTCCAGAGGAGCGGTTGTGATCGAGCGACGAAATGAACTCCCGCCGGGCAGTAGGCTGTCGTGATAGAACACCAGACTTTTCCCATCGTGCTCGACGATCGAGTGGTGATTGGTCGAGATTTTCAGATAATCGATGATCACGCCCCGGTAGGTGAATGGTCCCAATGGCGACCCGCCAGTCGCATAGGCTATCTGTCCTGGCCACCCCGTTGAGAAACTGAAGTAATAAACGCCGGCGTGCTCGTGCAAAAACGGCGCTTCGCCGTATTGGCTACCTTCCGGCATATTCTGAATGACCACATTCTTGATCGCTCCATCGGTACTTGTCATATCCGATCCGAGTTTGACCACCTTGGGAACACGCGTGCCAAAGTACATGTACGCTTGTCCGGCATTGTCGACGAACACAGCAGGATCGATCGGTTCATCCCCGGCGTTTGAATCGCGTGCCTTGTCGACCAGCGGGGTCGTTCTCGCATCGCTGTATCCGCCATCAGGACGGTCTGAAACTGCCACACCGATCTTGTCCCCTCCAACCGGGGCATAAAAATAATACTTTCCATTGCGATGGGCTACTTCGGGAGCCCATGCCTTGGCATCCGGCCGGGCCCATTTGAACACCGTCACGGATAAAGGAACGCCGGCATCTGTCCAGCTCGAACTGTCCGGCGACGTGTACAAGCGCCAACTGGTCGAGTCCCAATATTTTCCGGAGTTGGACGCATCGTCCGTGGCGTACACGTAGAACTGGCCCCGGTCTTTATCGCTGAAAAAATGCGCGGACGGATCGGCGCTGAAGCGAGGCGATATAGGCTGTGCTGCGATCGCAACCGCCGGGATCGCACACATGAGCATCAAAATAGCGGAATACCTCATTCAATTCCTCCCCGGGACGTTAGGCGTCACGACGACAGTCACCACTGACATCGGGCGCGAATGGATGGTCAACCTGGCGCCGCATGACGCAGGTTTCGAAGTCGCGAGGCTGTCTTCTGCCTGCGTGATAAAAGTTTGGCATGTCAATTTGCCGCGTTTTGGATCGGGCAGCCGGATGTCCAGCATCCGCGAAACGATACCTGGATTGATTACCACTATGGCGACTTCATTCGTCTTCGGATTCTCAGCCACCAACGTATCCGGGTGATCAGATTTCAAGAACCGATATCCTGGCCTGATGAATTTGGTGAAGTTGGCAAACGCCCAGAATTTCTTCGTGATCTGATATTCCGGTCGCTCCAGATTTGAATAGTCAGCCTTGATCAATCCCCAGTTCGAGCTGTTCTTGGGATCGGAAGACCTGTTTTCTATCGCTTGCCATAGAACCCAGGCGCGGGGGCTCATACTGTTAATGTCGGTAATGATCTGCTGCGCCAGCGCGATGGCTGGACGCATGTCGTTGATGTCTTCACGTACATTGGCGGGCGATAAATCGGTTTCAGACATCCACAATCGTTTCCCGGAAGTTTCCGCGATATCCCTGACTCCACTTTTTCCTATCCATTCGTAGCTGTGGACGTTGATCTGTTGGATGACCGCTTTCGCCTCGGCGGACATGCCAGCCCAATCGACAAACAGCGTTTGAGGATTTGTTTCGTCCGGCCCGGAGATTTCTGTCCGCATTCCGTTTTCCCGCAACACCTGGGCCAGCGCAATGTACATGCGCGACTGCGCTTCCGGCGACCAGTGAGCGCCTTCCTGCGTGTTCGTGGAAAACCAATAGGGCGTATTGGGCTCGTTGATCGGAGACAGTGTTCTGAAATGAATACCATGCCGCCGCTCGAGTTCAGCGGTTACTCGCGCCAAGTACCTTGAAAATTGAGTTTCAAAACCTGGAGCAAGATTGTCCTCCAACGCATTGATGTGCCCCGAAACCCTGCCGCTGCGTGTCATGAAATATGGCGGAGAGTTTGAAAACGCCTCCAGAATCAAGTCCGGTGACGCTACGCGAGCTTTGATCGCATCAAGCCACCAGCGCTGCCCTGCATCGGCAGACCAGTCCCAGGCATCTTCGGAGTCCGGATTCCACCCATCTGTTCCGGTTCGCTCGCCCGGCTTGCGCCAGAATCCAGGAACGTCCGCACCGAGCCGCAAATACGAAGGTGTCTCGGGCGCATTGCCGCCGCCAATGTTGTATCGCGCGATATTGAGTGCAAGACCGTCCCGTCCATACAGCAAATCGGCCAACTGGGTGCGATGTGGCTCGGCGAATCTCCCGCTTACATGGGCAAACCAGGCCAGAGCGGTTCCCCATCCTTCGAACGGAAGACCCGGATGCCGCCAGTCGACGTTAACCACGGCGGATACCTTCACCAACTGTTCGTCCTTGTTTTCGGCATGCACACCGCTTCGAAGGAGACACAGTCCCATGAAAACCATACACGGTAACGATAGCGAACGGGACTTCATAAGCGAGTTTCCATTTCCGAGGTAAGCTTGTTTTCTTTTATGTAGGCGGCATGATCCGAAAGCCGCGAAACGATTTGTTTAAAGTTGCGCTCAAGTTTGCTGTACGCAGCTGCGAGCACCGCGTCATCTTGCAGGGCCATCGTCGGCATGTAGGTTCTTGGTCGAATTCCTTGCCCCAAAAGGACGGCATGCCATGACGTGCTTGGGAATAGTTCTTCGGCCGCCAGGTTCAGCTGTCCACGCTCGCGGAACAGCTCAATTCTTTCCCGCAGGCTGTCCGGTATCCGCATGGCTTTTACGTAGCGCCATAATTCCGAGTCTTCGCGTTCAGTGGCGTGGTAGTGCAAGATGAGGAAGTCCCTGACATCTTCGATTTCCCGCATGGCGTCTTTGTTGAAAGCCTGTGCACACAACGGAGAAAACCCCGCGTCCGGAAAATATCGAATGAGTCGCTGGATGCTGGATTGAATCAAATGAATGCTGGTGGACTCCAGCGGCTCGAGAAAGCCGCTGGCAAGTCCGATAGATACCACGTTCTTATGCCAAGGCGTTCTACGCCTTCCTGCCGTGAACTTGAGGCGATTGACGGGGGCCAGTGGCGTCCCCTCCAGCCCATCCAGCAGACACCGCTCTGCCGCTTCATCGGTGCCAAATTCGCTCGAATACACAACGCCGTTTCCAACGCGATGTTGCAAAGGTATCCGCCATTGCCAACCAAAAGGTCGGGCCGTGGAGATCGTATAGGGCGTCAGTGCCGACTTCAGTTCACAAGGCACCGCACACGCGCGATTCATCGGCAGCCAACGCGACCAGTCTTCATATTCGACACCCAACTCCTGTCCAATAAGCATTGCACGCATTCCGGAGCAGTCGATAAACAAGTCGCCGGAAAGCAGCTCGCCCGACTTGAGCTTCAGGCTGGTGACATGCCCATTTTCGGCGTCACGTTCCGCCGTCAGCATGTCGCCAATCTTGTGCGACACTCCGCGCTCCAGGCAGAGCCCCTTCAAATATTTCGCATAGCGGCCAGCGTCGAAGTGATAGGCGGACTGCAGATGCTGCAGCGGATCGCCCGGCTGTTCAGACGGGGGCGCAAATACATTGCTTCGCGCCGCCAAGGTACAGAGCGAGAATTCGGAAAAGTCGGGAACCTGCCCCTTGTCCTTCAAGCGCAGCCAGTATTGGAAGAAGTAGCCGATGTCGCGTTCCACCCCATACGAGCCGAACGGGTGGAAGTACTTTGAACCTTCCTTCAGCCAGCCGCGAAATTCGATGCCCAGTTTGAACGTCGCTCCGGTGGCGCGCATGAACTCGGCTTCATTAACGCCTATCATTTGATGGAACATGCGGATCGGCGGTATCGTCGCCTCTCCAACACCCACCGTGCCTATGGCGTCCGACTCGACCAGAACGATCTCGACGGCCCGGCCAAATGTGTGGGACAACGCGGCCGCTGTCATCCATCCGGCGGTACCACCGCCGAGTATCACAACCTTAGAAATCCATCTACCCTTGACCATCACACTCCTTCACGCGGAAAAACGCGCCGCGGAAAGGCGTGCGGCGCGTTGGTTCATGTCAGTCTTGCGTGGACGTTAGAAGCTTGCTTTCAGGGTCACGCTATACCGGCGGTCGTTGAGTTGCCACAGCAAGCCGCCCGAAGGACGCTCGACATACGTCTGGTACATCGAGTTTCTCAGATTGACGGCATCCGCTGAAAGCGTGAAGGTCTTGTTGATCTGATAGCTCACCGAGGCATCGAGCGACGAATAGGGCGTTGCATATTGGTTTGCACCGGAAACCCCACTGCCATTGATTTGGTCAAGGTAAGCGGAACGCCAGTTGTACGCAATCCGCGCTTGCACGGGGCCACGTTCATAGAGTGCGATCAGGTTGTAGCTGTTCTTGGACAACTTCGGCAAGGGAATGAGGACCCCAGGGGTGAGCTCAACTTTTGAATCGACATACGTGTAGTTGGCCTGTACGCCAAACCCTTTGAACGGATCTGGCAGGAAGTCAAAGAATTGCGTAAAGCCGGCTTCAAGGCCTTTTACCGAACCCTTACCCAGATTGATGTTGGTTCCGATATCGTAGATGACTCCACCGAAGTTCATCGGTTCGATGCCGCCGGCGAGGTAGCCCTTGATATCCTTCTTGAACGCACCCAGGAACGCCATGTTGGACGTGCCCCAATAGTCCTCCGCCGTCACATCGTACGAAGTCGCGGTCATCGGCTCCAGGAACGGATTACCGGAACTACCGGTAGGACGTCCGTTGGCGTTGAGCTGCGAGGGGATGTTCGGATTCAGCTGAACATGGGCGGCCATATCGCCAAAGTTTGGCCGCGTCATCGTCTTGCCATAGCCGAAGCGGATCTGCAAATCTTCGTTCAGATGCAGACGTGTGTTGAGGCTGGGGAGAATATTCGAGTAGCGATTATTCAGGGAGACCGCATGGGACCCGGTGCTGTCCTGGATAAAGCCTATCGATGTCTGATCGGTCCTCACAGCCCGGACACCGGCGGTGCCATCGAGTGCGTAACCGAATACCTCTGTGGCGAAGTCGCCCGTCAAGAACAGGGACTGCGTTTTTTCGTGTTGCTCATTGATGTCCCCAGGAGCAAACGATGTATCAAACGTATAGGAGTTTGGCTTGCCGGCGAATAATTGCGCGTAAGTCGCGACCGTTCGATCGAAAACGCTTGAGTTCGGATTGGCGTACTCGGGGAACACCGCAACAGGGAAACCAATACCCGGCTTCATGAAGTTGCTGGCGGGCCCGGCGTAGGCGAGATCCGGATGCTGCGCCACTGGAATCAGCGGGCATGCGCCCCAGCTGGGATTGGTGCCCGTATCGTTACAGGCGCCGGTGCTGTTCCAGTTGCCCCGCAAGATCACCTTGGTGTCCGCCAGGCGTACGCCGGCGTGCAGCTTGGTGAAGAAGTGATCGCCAATGTCGTAGTCGAAATCCTGGCTGAGAGCCGACATTTTCAGATTGTCGCGGTCCACCCCATTGGCAAGCCACTCGTAATTCCAATTCTTCGGATTGCCAAAATAGGCGTAGGGGTTGCTCGGGTTGGCGGGATCGACGATGGAGAATTTGGGAATCTTGCCGCGCACATCGAAGGCCAGATTGAGATTGGGAATATTGGCGACGCTTCTGCTTTCGTTATCGTAAAGCTTGATGGAGTCGCCATTGCGCTCAGTGTCATAGTGGGCGGTTTCATAGGCGAAATCAGTCTTCGACTTGAGCCTGTCAGAGATGCGCCACTTCAGGTTCACGGCGGATAAGTTCGTGCGATTGCGAACCTCCTGGTCGAACCGGGAGGACGAGAAGATTTGCGATCCCAACGTGCCGCTCGTGGCGCTGCCATCCGCTCCCCAAGTCCAGGTGGAACCCGTCGCTGCGCGTGGGTCGCTGTTCTTGTCGTCGCCGTAGATGTATTCTCCGCGACGGATAAATTTATAGTTCGAATAGAGATTTTGGGCCGTGAAAAGCATGTCGTCGTTCACCTGCCATTGGTAGGCGACCGACAGGCCCTCGCGCTTTCGGCTCCCCGAGTCCTGGTACATCTCAAAGGAAGTCGGCACATAGACTTCCGAGAGCGTCCCCTTGTTTGGCATCGAATTAAACGCCGCGGCCTTTGCCGCCGAGGGAGCTTTCGTCGGGTCGTTCGAGCATTTCCCAACCGTTGCGGTAAGACAGTGCTGCTGTTGCTGAAGAACGGCATCCTGGCGATAGTAGGTCTCGCTTCCCGTTGCATTCACCAGGATGCCCATGCGGCCAGCACCCGTATTGAATTGCCGGCTCAACAGGCCGGAAACCGACGGTGAAGACTTACGAATCCGGTCATAGTAATTCGACTTGAGTGTAATGACGTTGAGGTCTTCTTTCGAATCGAATGGCAGTCGCGTGCGAATGTTGACTACGCCGCCGACCCCGCCTTCGATCAGGTTGGACGCCGCGTTCTTATAGACGTCAACGCCGGCCATGAGTTCAGATGGCAGCCCTTCCAGGTCCGGTGCGCGGCCACCGTTGGCCGTAAAGAAGTCTCGTCCATCGATCAGGTTGCGCACTTGGGTAATGCCACGGATGGTGATCGCGGGTTCGGTGCGATGGTCGTAATCGGTGCCGCCCTCGCCATACCGGCGCTGGATCTGCACCCCGGCGACCCGCTGCAGCGACTCGACCGTATTCACGTCCGGCAGCTTGCCGATATCGGTTGCCTGGATCGAGTCGACGATCTGATTGGAGTCCTGCTTGAGATCGCGCGCCGACTTCAACGCCGCTCGCTGGCCGGTGACGACCACGGCGATCGGGGTGTCCGTGTCCTTGCCTGCAACGGCAGTGCTGGCCTCCTGCGCATAAGCGGCCATTGGCCCGGCCATTAAAAGTGCGCAAGCTTGGGCCACCATGGTTTTTCTAATCGTTTTTGTATTTCCGTGTCTCATCTAACTGTCCCCTTAATCGTTTTTTTGGGAAGTGCTCCTCCAATGCTGCCGGCCCGATATCTTCGGGTCCAACAGGTCTCCGACGCCCGTTTCAACGGGATCGCCATATTTCTTCTTCTCGCCTGCCTCCTCCAGACGATGAAGTAGTGCAATAAAGTCTATTACTGTCAACCATTAAACTGGTATAAGGTTTTTGACGCCAGCTATGGCGTTTTCGCATAGCGAAGGGTTTTAGCGGAATGGACGCATCCCTCCTGAAACGGGATCGGAACGATCCGCTTTGGAAAAAAACAGACGGAAAGTGATGTGATTTTCTCGGCGCGATTATCTGGCGACAGGAGGTGTGCCATGAAACGGAAACATTATTCGGTGGGACAGATCTGGGTTATGCGCCGGCTTTATGCGCCCTCGGCGGGTCCGGCTGACGCGGGTGGGCGCCGTCTTCACCGGTTTCATTTCGCCGGACGGCGTGAACTGGCGGGTGGTGGGCAGCGTCAGCCTCAACCTGCCGGCCGCGCTGTTCAGCGGGCTTGGGGGGCCTGTGGCACGACAACCGGCTGTTGAACAGCGCCACCTTCGATAACCTGTCGTTCGCCTGACCAGCGCTGTTGTCGCGCGCGCCTGTGGCAAGGCCAATCCCGCCACAGGTGCTTAGCCGAACGGCCTGGCATCGGGCTGGCGGCGCAGGGCTTCGAAGGCTTGCGGTTCCCACGGCTTGACCGCCATCAGCAGACTGGTGCCGAAGCGTTGGGCGTCGGGAGCGCTCTTGCTGTCCTCGTGTAGTTCGGCGAATTCACGCAGCAGGCGCTGCATGCGCTGTTGCAGGCGGGCGCTGGCTTCCGCGGTCAACATCGCGTGATGGAAGCGCAGCTGCTGGCCTGGCTGGTCGAAGCGGCCGTTGAGAAAATCGGATTGGATGCGGTCCTGGAAGAAGCGCTGGATCGGGCCGTCCGGCAGCCAGGCGAAGTCGCGCGCGATACGCAGCCTGACACGGTTTTCCGGCATCAGATGGATCAGTCCCAGGCGGTCCAACTGCGCCAGGTGGCTGACGCATTGCGCCTTGCTGATCCGGTAGGTCTCGACGATGCGCGCGGCGCTCCAGTGGTTCAGCACGCAGACGGCGGTCAGCAGGCGGCCGGGATCGGCCACCAATTCCTTTTCCTGCGCCGCGCTCAGGTTGTGCAGCGTGGACTGGCTCTGCGCGGCGGCCTGCACCAGCTCGGACAGTTCGATGTGCAGCAGGTCGCAGATCGCTTCCAATGTCCGCAGCGAGAAGCTCTGCAGCGAAAATTGGCGCTTGACGGTGGCCTCGCTCAGTTGCAGGTGGGTGGCGACGCGGGCGTAGGTGATGCCGTCCGCTTTCAGCAGCCGCTTCAGCGTGGCGATCAGGTGATGGGTCTGGGACATGGCGATTGGTATCGAAATTTGATACGCATGAGCTTAAATGACGTTCATTGAAACGGCAATGTGTTTATTTCAGCTACTTGCAGGCAGACTGCAGCCTTTCTCATCAAACAAGGAGAACGACATGCTGCCTGTGATACTGCTGGTGTTTGCCGGATGTTTTGTGCTGGAGCGGCTGCGGCCGGGATGGCGTTTGCCGAGCGTCAGGACCTGGCCGCTGCGCGTGCTGTTGGTGAATGCCGCGCAGCTTGGCATCGTGGTGCTGGCCGGATTCAGCTGGGAGCGCTGGCTGTCGGCGGCATCGCTCTTTCACCTGTCGTACTACCTGCATCCAGCTGCCGGCGGGCTGCTGGCCTATTTCGTCGCCACCTTCGTGTTTTACTGGTGGCATCGCTGGCGCCATGAGTCGGATTGGCTGTGGCGCATCTTCCACCAGATTCACCACAGCCCGCAGCGGATTGAAGTGATCACGTCGTTCTACAAGCATCCGGGCGAAATGCTGGTGAATTCGTTGTTGGGCAGTGTGTTGGTGTACACGCTGTTGGGGTTGTCGCCGGAAGCGGGCGCGGTCTACACTTTGTGCACCGCGCTGGGTGAGTTCTTTTATCACACCAGCGTGTGCACGCCGCGCTGGATCGGCTACGTCTTCCAGCGGCCCGAGATGCACCGCATTCACCATCAGTACGGGCGCCACCGCAATAACTACGGGGACATCGTCTGGTGGGACATGCTGTTCGGCACCTACGAAAACCCCGCACGCTTTGAGGCCACCTGCGGCTTCGATGCGGACAAGGAAGAGCGCCTGCTCGATATGCTCGTCTATCGTGATGTGCACGCCGATTAGCATCGCAAAATGGCGTCGCAATCTTCGATACGGATCGCGGCGAAAATCCCAGCTGGGCTGGCAGATGGTTCAAGACGCTGCGAATGAACATGTGGAGGACGCAAAGGAATTCATTCTGAACTTCGCGCCTCCACAAAGAACATAAAGTCTCTACTTGCGCTGGTCCGGCGGTGGCGGCGGCATGCCGCCTTCGGGTACGGCCACCACGCCTTCACGCATCTTCTTGCACACGCCCTTGACGTCCTCGCCGCGCCGGCCCTTGAAGGTGACCTTGACGCCCTCGGCCTTGCCCTTGCAGGCGTCGATCGCTTCCTGCGGCGGGCCGCGCTTGCCGTCGGGCGGCGGCGGTGGCTGGTTGGCGTTCTGCGCAGAGGCGCCCGCTGCGGCGCCGGCCAGCATGGCCAGCAGCAGGCTGCGTGGGAATATGCTCATCTTCATCTCCTATTTCTTCAGAATTTTTTCCACCGGCGACGGCCGCAGGCGGAAGGCATCCGGCATGCCGGAACCCAGCAACGGGCGCAGGTACAGCCTGAACGCGTCGGTCACGTCGGTGCCGCTGGCGCTGATGAACTCGTCCTCCATCACCCGCGTCTTGCCGGCCACGTCGGCCAGCGCCATCAGCTCGTAGTCGACCGAGTAAAAGCCGGTGCGCTTGATCGCCACCGAGCCGTCGCGCCCGCCCCACATGGCGAACTGTACCGCCTTTTCGCCGACCTCGCGAGCCTCCCGCTGGTCCACGTCCGACACGCAGCCGATGAAGGACCGCTGCAGATAGCCGAAGGTGTCGCCGCGCACGCGCTTGATGCCCAGCCTGGCCTTGATCTCGTCGCACAGCAGGTCGGCCAGCGCGCCCGTGCCCGACAGCTGCACGTTGCCGTGCGCGTCGCGCTCGACCTCCTTGGCCAGCAGGCTGGCGATCGGCTCGCCCGACGCGTCGTGGATGCCCTCGGACACGGCGATCACGCAGCGGCCGTAGCGCGCGTAGGTGGCCTTAACGTCGGCCAGGAACTGCTCCAGCGAGAACACGCGCTCGGGCAGGTAGATCAGGTGCGGGCCGTCGTCCGGGAACTTCTTGCCCAGCGCCGAGGCGGCCGTGAGGAAGCCGGCGTGGCGGCCCATCACCACGCCCACGTAGACGCCGGGCAGCGAGGCGTTGTCCAGGTTGGCGCCGGCGAACGCCTGCGCGACAAAGCGCGCCGCCGACGGGAAGCCCGGCGTGTGGTCGCTGCCGACCAGGTCGTTGTCGATGGTCTTGGGGATGTGGATGCTGCGCAGCGGATAGCCGGCCTGCTGCGCCTGCTCGCTGACGATGCGTACCGTGTCGGACGAGTCGTTGCCGCCGATGTAGTAGAACTGCTCGATCTCGTGCGCGCGCAGGACCTTGAAGATCTCGGTGCAATAGGCCAGGTCCGGCTTGTCGCGCGTCGAGCCCAGCGCCGACGACGGCGTGGCCGCCACCAGCTCCAGGTTGTGGCTGGTCTCGCGGGTCAGGTCGACCAGGTCCTCGTTGATGATGCCGCGCACGCCGTGCAGCGCGCCGTAGACGCGGTTGACGTCGCGGAAGCGGCGCGCCTCCAGCACCACCCCCGCCAGCGACTGGTTGATGACGGCGGTGGGACCGCCTCCCTGTGCGACCAGAATTTTTCCCGACGACATGCGCGCTCCTCCGTGTAGGTTGAACCGGTATGCTGCACCGAGACTATAGCGCGACTTTCAGCGCGCGCCGATATTCTTGTCGAGGAATTTCTCCACCCGGGTCCAGAAGTCGATGCGGTTCTTCGGCAGCGCCCAGCCGTGGCCTTCCTCTCCGTACTTGAGCCATTCGACGTTACGATTGCCGGCCTTGACGGCCTGATAGAATTTTTCGCCGTGCACCAGCGGCACGCGCAGGTCGGCGCCGCCGTAGGCCATCAGCAATGGCTGCTTGAGGCGCGCGGCCTGCAGCAGCGGCGACGTGGCGCGCAGCTGCTCGGCGTCCTTGACGGCGTCGCCGATCAGCTCGGGCATGCCGAAGCGCTTCCAGCTGGCCGGCAGGTCGGACTCGGAGAACCAGCCGCTGTCGTACAGCAGGTGGATGTCGGTCACACCCGCCCATTCGATGCCGCAGCGGTACAGGTCGGGATCGTTGATCAGGCCCATCAGCGTGGCATAGCCCCCATAGCTGGCGCCGGCGATGCAGATGCGCTGCGGGTCGGCGGTGCCTTGCGCGATGGCCCAGCGGGCGCCGTCGGCGATATCGTCCTGCATCTTCAGGCCCCACTGCTTCCAGCCGGCGCTGGCGTGGGCGGCGCCGTAGCCTGTGCTGCCGCGAAACTCCGGTTCCAGCACGGCGTAGCCGCGCGACGTCAGGAACTGGGTTTCCGCATTCCAGGACCAGTCGCCGCCGCGCACAAAGGGGCCGCCGTGCACCAGCACCACCATCGGCCGGTTCTTGTCGGGGGCGCCGGCCGGCAGCGACAACCATGCCGGGATGCGCAGGCCGTCGCGTGCCTTGTAGTACACCAGCTCCTTGCTGCCCATGCGCGCCGGATCGATGGCCGGCGCTTCGCTGCCGAGTTCGGCCAGGCGCCCGCTGGCCGTGTTGAACACCTGATAGGTGTGCGGTTGGCGCGCCGAGTAGGAGGTGACCAGCACCCACGGCGATGCCGGCCGCAGCGGCGGCGTGAGCAGGTTGACGGTGTGCGGCAGCAGCGCGTCTATCTTGTCCTGCAGGGCCTGCATGGCGGGGTCGAACCACACCGTGCCCCAGGCGTCGCTGTGCACGCGCGCTCCCAGCAGCTTGTTGTTGCTGACGATCAGGCTGCCCTCGAAGTCGAAGCCATCCAGGTCCACCAGCGGCTGGGTGTCCATTTTCTGGGTGGCCGGATCGTAGCGGTACAGCGCGCTCGTGTCGCGGCCTGCGTAGCTGACCACATACAGCTTGCCGTCCGGGCCGAAGGCCAGCGGCGAGAAATCGCCGGCCTGGGCGAGATAGCGGCCCTTCGTCGCCAGCTGGCGCCATTGCTGGCTGGCCGCATCCCTGTACCAGGTCGTGGTGTCGTTGTCGTTGTCGGCCAGGGTGTCGAGCAGGCGCGGCGCGCCGTTCTGGTCCAGCAGCCAGTCGCTGCCCTGTCCGGGATGGGGTACGGCTTGCGTCTTGCCGGTCACCGTATCGAGCTGCAGCAGGTCGATGTACTGCGGCTCGCCGGGGCGCCCCATGTTGACGTCGTAGACGTAGACCGAGTCGCTGTCCTGGGCGCCGTCCTGCGTCATCATGTAGGTGTGCCAGGGCAGCGGCTCGACCGCGAGATCGCCGTCCTCCAGCAGCGGCTGCGACCGGTTGGCGAGACGGCGGAAGCCCTTGCCGTCGCGGTTGACCGCGTACAGGCCGGGGGCATAGCGGCGGTCGCGCTCGCCCACGCTCTGGTCGGTGACGTTGTAGATCAGGCGTTCGTTGTTCACCCAGCGGAAGCGGCCGATGTCGGCGTCCTTGAACTGTGCGACCACCTTGGCCTGGCGGTCGTCGAGGGTGATCACCATGAGCCGGTCGCGCTTGCCTTCAGTGCTGCTCTTGACGGCCAGATATTTTCCGTCGGGCGACAGCTGCGGTGTGCCGAAGGCCGGGTTGGCAAAGAAGTGTTCGGCCGGCGGCATCGCCGCGGCGGCCAGGCTGCACGCGGCCAGAACCAGCGCGGCCGACAGGCGGAGCGGCGACTTCAATGCTGCGCTCCCGCGCCGATATTCTTGTCGAGGAATTTCTCCACCCGGGTCCAGAAGTCGAAGCGGGTCTTGGGCAGCGCCCAGCCGTGGCCCTCGTCCGGGTACTCGATCCACTCGACGTCGGGGTTGGTCTGCTTGACCGCCTTGTAGAACTTGGTCCCGTGCGGCAGCGGCACGCGCTGGTCGGCGCCGCCGTAGGCCAGCAGCAGCGGCTGCTTGATGCGCGCCGCCTGCAGCAGCGGCGACGTGGCCTTCAGCTGCTCGGCATCCTTGACCGGGTCGCCCACCAGTTCCGGGATGCCGTACTGCTTCCAGCCTTCCGAAAAGTCCGACACATAGGCCCAGTGGCCGTCGTGCATCAGGTTGATGTCGGTGACGCCGGCCCAGTCGATGCCGCACCGGTACAGGTCGTGATCGTTGATCAGGCCCATCAGCGTGGCGTAGCCGCCGTAGCTGGCGCCGGCGATGCAGATGCGCTTGGCGTCGGCCGTGCCCCGGGCGATGGCCCAGCGCGCGCCGTCGGCGAGATCGTCCTGCATCTTCAAGCCCCATTGCTTCCAGCCGGCGCGGTAGTGGCGCACGCCGAAGCCGGTGCTGCCGCGGTATTCGGGCTCCAGCACCGCGTAGCCGCGCGAGGCCAGGAACTGCGCCTCCGGTTCCCACTCCAGGTCGCCGCCGCGGACATACGGGCCGCCGTGCACCAGCACCACCATCGGCAGGTTCTTGCCGCCGCCCTGCGGCACGGTCAGCCAGGCCGGGATGTCGAGGCCGTCGCGCGCCTTGTAGTGCACCATGACCTTGTGCGCCATCTGCATCGGATTGATGGACGGATAGCTGGCGCCGACGGCGTTGAGCTGCTGGGTGTCGCGGTTGTACAGGAAGCTGCGCGACGGCCACACGTCGCTGAACGCGCGCACCAGCACCCACGGCGCCTGCGGCTGGGTCGGCGGCGTCAGCAGGTTGATGGTGTTGGGCAGCAGGGTGTCGACCTTGTCCTGCATCGCCTTCATGGCCGGGTCGAACCAGACCGTGCCGGCGGCGTCGGTCTGGTAGCGCACGCCGAGGATCTTGTTGCGCTCCATGATCAGGCGGCCGCGGAAGTCGTAGCCGTCCAGCTTGACGATGGGCTTCTCGGAGATGGTGTTGGTGGCCAGGTCGTAGCTGTGGACCGCCATGAGGTCGCTGTGCTGGTTCATGATCACGTACAGCGTGCCGTCCGGCCCGAACGCCAGCGGCGTGAAGGCGTTCTTGCCGCCGGTGTAGCTGTCGAAGGCGGTCAGCTTGCGCCATTCGTTGGTGGCCGGTTCGCGGTACCAGACCTCGCTGGTGCGGTCCTTCTCGGTTTCCGTCAGGCGCGGCTCGCCCTTGCTGTCGAGCAGCCAGCTCATGCTGTCGCCGGGACGGGGGATGGTGGCCGCCACGCGCCCGGTCAGGGTGTTGATGCGCTGCAGGTCGACACGGTCCACCTGGCCGGGGCCGCTGATGCTCATGTTGAGCACGTACATGTATTCCGAGTCCTGTGCGCCGGGCTGGTCCAGCATATAGGTGTGCCACGGCAGCAGCTCGCGCGTCAGCAAGCCGCCCGAGCCGCCGGTGATGAAGGGCTGGCCGTTGCGCTTGGCCAGCTGGCGGAAATTGCTGCCGTCGCGGTTGATCGCGTACAGGCCGGGCGCGTAGAGCTGGTCGCCCTGGGCCAGCTGGTGGTCGGCGGCGGTGAAGGCCAGGCGCTCGTCGTTGATCCACTGGAAGCGGCCGATGTCGGCGTCGCTGAAGTTGCCCACCACCTTGACCGTATTGGCCGCCAGTTCCACCACGGCCAGGCGGTCGCGCTTGTCCTTGGAGCCGACCTTGACGGCCAGGAATTTGCCGCTGGGCGAGAGCTGCGCCTCGTTGAATTCCGGATTGCCGAAGAAGTCTTCGACCGATGGGCGGGGCGGCGGCGCGTCGGCGGCCAGGACGGGGTGGAAAGCCTGGCTGGCGGCGAAGGCCAGCAACAGGAGAGGGCGCAGGTTCATAGGCGGATTTGAAATGGACGGTGCCGGCACAATAGCACCAAGTTATCAAATCCGCCACAGCGGCCGTGTATTTTACAGTTCCGGCGCCCGGATGTAGTCGACCAGCGCGCCGGTCTGGGGCGCCGGCGGCGGCGTCAGCAGGCTGACCGCGACCATCGTCAGCAGGCCGGCCGGCACGCCGAAGATGCCGGCCGAGATCGGCGCGATGTGGAACCATTGCCCGGCCACGCTGCCGCCCAGCGTCGGATTGGCGTGCAACATGTAGTACAGGCAGACCGCGAAGCCGGTCGTCATGCCGGCCAGCGCGCCCTGGTAGTTGGCGCGCTTCCAGAACACGGCCAGCACCAGCGCCGGGAACAGCGCCGACGCCGCCAGCGAGAACGCCGCGCCCACCAGCGACAGGATGTCGCCCGGCTTCTGCGAGGCGGCGTAGGCGGCGATGAAGGCCACGCCCAGCAGCAGCAGCTTGGAGATGGTCACCCGCTTCTGGGTCGAGGCGCCGCGGTCGACGATCTTGTAGTAGACGTCGTGCGACAGCGCGTTGGAGATGGCCAGCAGCAAACCGTCGGCGGTCGACAGCGCGGCGGCCAGGCCGCCCGCCGCCACCAGGCCGGACACCACGTAGGGCAGGCCGGCGATCTCCGGCGTGGCCAGCACCAGCACGTCGGCGTCGATGGTGATCTCGGCCAGCTGCACCACGCCGTCGTGGTTGATGTCGCTGATGCTGAACAGCGGATTGGCCTTGTCCACGTTGGCCCAGTACGACACCCAGTTGGGCAGGTGCGCGTAGTCGCTGCCGACCAGCGCGCTGTAGATGTCGTACTTGACCAGCACCGCCAGCGCCGGGATGGTCAGGTAGATCAGCAGGATGAAGAACAGCGTCCAGAACACCGACACGCGCGTCTCGTGCACCGACGGCGTGGTGTAGGCGCGCATCAGGATGTGCGGCAGCGCGGCCGTGCCCAGCATCAGGCAGAACACCAGCGCCAGGAAGTTGTTGCGCTTGATGTCCGAGGTCTCGGCGTCGCCGGGGTAGGGCGTGGCGTGCGGCGTGATCGGCTCGGCGCGCGCCAGGTTCTGGTCGCGCGCCTCGCTCCAGCTGCGCGCGGCCTCGTCGGCGTTTTTCGGATAGGCGATCAGCGCCCGCTCGGCGTTGCGGATCTCCAGCAGCGAGGCGTTGCGCAGCTTGACGCGGTCGAGCTTGCGCTGCAGCTCGATGCGGCCCGCCTCCCACGAGGCCGGCAGCGGGCGCAGGCGGGCGTCGAGCTCGCCTGCGCGCTGGCGGAAGATGGCGCGCACCTCGGCCTCCTTCGGATCGTTCTGCAGCACGTACTCGCGCGCGCTCAGCTTGGGCAGCAGCTTGCCGTAGGCCAGTTGCGGGATGGGGTTGTCGGTGTGCTTGCCGGACAGCCAGACCGCCGGCATCAGGAAGGCCACCAGGATGATGATGTACTGCGCCACCTGGGTCCAGGTGATGGCGCGCATGCCGCCGAGGAAGGAGCACACCAGGATGCTGGCCAGGCCGAGGAAGATGCCGACCGAGAAATCGACGCCGGTGAAGCGCGAGGCGATCAGCCCGACCGCGTAGATCTGCGCCACCACGTAGGTGAAGGAGACGATGATGGTGGCCGCCACCGCCAGCAGGCGCACCGCGCGCCCGCCGCGGCCGTCGCCGTCGCCGCCGCCGTAGCGCGCGGCCAGGAAGTCGGGGATGGTGTACTGGCTGAACTTGCGCAGGTAGGGCGCGATCAGCAGCGCCACCAGGCAGTAGCCGCCGGTCCAGCCCATGATGTAGGCCAGGCCGTCGAAGCCGTGCAGGTACAGGCCGCCGGCCAGGCTGATGAAGCTGGCGGCGGAGATCCAGTCGGCGGCGGTGGCCATGCCGTTGAACATGGCCGGCACGCGGCGTCCGGCGACGTAGTATTCGAGCACGTTGGAGGTGCGGCTGAGCACGCCGATCGACGCGTACAGCACGATGGTGGCGAACATGAACAGGTAGCCGATCCAGGTGCGCGACATGCCCTCCTGCTCCAGCACCGACAGCGCCACCAGGAAGCAGGCGAAGCCGCCGGTGAACAGCAGGTAGTAGCTGCGCAGGCGCTGGAAGAAGGTGCGGGAGCTTTTCACGCGCGCGGCTCCGTTGCGGCCGCCGCCGCGCGGTCCAGCTTGCGCATGCGCCAGGCGTACACGGCCAGGATGGTCAGGTAGACCAGCGACGCGCCCTGCGCCGCCAGGTAGAACGACAGCGGCCAGCCGAACACGCTCAGCCCGGCCAGCTCGCGGGCGAAGAAGGCGGCGCAGAAGCCGGTCGCCAGCCAGGCCAGCAGCAGGATCGCGGTCAGGCGGCGCGTGCGCTCCCAGTGCCGGGCGCGGATCTGGGTCTTATCCATAGTACGGCGGCTCGCTTTCCGGTTCCTGCGGACGCGGCGGCAACGGGAAGGTCAGCCGGAACAGGGCGCCCGGCAGCTTCGATTGCTGCGCGCGCGGGTTGTTGTAGATGTCGACCTCGGCGCCGTGCTGCTGGGCGATCTCGCGCACGATGGCCAGGCCCAGGCCGCTGCCCTCGGCCTTGTTGCCGAGGATGCGGTAGAAGCGTTCGAACACCCGCCCGCGCTCGGCCTGGGCGATGCCGGGGCCGGTGTCTTCGACCTCCAGGAAGCCGTGCTCGGTGTCGCCGCGCACGCGCACGGTGACGCTGCCGCCGGCCGGCGTGTAGCGCAGCGCGTTGTCGATCAGGTTGGACAGCAGCTCGCGCAGCATGGTCGGGTTGCCGACGATGTGCACCGGCTCGGCCGGCGCCTCGTAGCCCAGGTCGATGCGCTGCGCGAACGAGGCCGGCACCCAGTCCTGCACCGCGCTGCGCGCCAGCTCGGACAATTCCAGCGGCAGCATGGCGGTACCGGCCTGCGGCTGGTTCTCGGCGCGGGCCAGGGCCAGCAGCTGGTTGACCAGGCGGGTGGCGGCCTCCGAGCTCTTGGCCAGCTGCTCCAGCGAGCGGTGGATCTCGCCGCTGTCGGTCTGGCGCAGCGCCAGCTCGGACTGCATGCGCATGCCCGCCAGCGGCGTGCGCATCTGGTGCGCGGCGTCGGCGATGAAGCGCTTCTGCATCTCGATTGACAGCGACAGCCGCGCCAGCATGTCGTTGAGCGAATTGACCAGCGGCGAGATCTCCTCCGGCACCTGGTTGGAGGCGATGGGGCTGAGGTCATCCGAGCTGCGCGCGCGGATGCGCTCCTGCAGCTGTGCCAGCGGCGACAGCCCGCGCGCCAGCGCGAACCACACCAGGGCCAGCACGATGGGCAGGATGATGAACTGCGGCAGGATCACGCCCTTGATGATGGCGTTGGCCAGCTGGCCGCGCTTCTCCAGCGTCTCGGCCACCTGCACCAGCGCCAGCTGCGGGTCGTCGACGGCGTCGCGCTCGAGCCGCACGTAGGCGTAGGCCACGCGCACCGGCGTGCCGTGCATGGTGTCGTTGCGGAAGCGCACGCTGCTGCGCGGCTTGTCGTCCTCGTCGATGACCGGCGGCGGCAGGTCGCGGTCGCCGTCCACGTGTTCGCCGTGCGGGCCCTGGATCTGGAAGTAGACGCTGTCGACGTCGTCGGCGCGCAGGATGTCGCGCGCCGGGCCGGACAGGCCCTTGATGACCTTGCCGTCCACCGCGCGCACCTGCTGCGCCAGCACGGTCACGCTGTCCTCCAGCGCGTGGTCGAACGGCTGGTTGGCGATGGACTTGGCCACCAGGTAGGTGATCGCGATGCTCATCGGCCACAGCAACAGCAGCGGCGCCAGCATCCAGTCCAGGATCTCGCCGAACAGCGAGTGCTGGATGTCGTCCGTCTCGGCCGCCGGCGGCTGGTACTCCAGATCCTGCTGCGGTGGCGAGGCCGGCGGCGTCACTTGGCGGCGTCCGAGAATTTCTCCAGGCAGTAGCCCAGTCCGCGCACGGTGGCGATGCGGATGCCGCCCACCTCGATCTTCTTGCGCAGCCGGTGCACATAGACCTCGATGGCGTTGTTGCTGACCTCCTCGCCCCATTCGCACAGGTGGTCGACCAGCTGTTCCTTGGACACCAGGCGGCCGCTGCGCGCCAGCAGGATTTCCAGCAGGCCCAGCTCACGCGCCGACAGGTCCAGCATCTGGTCGTTGATGTAGGCGCTGCGGCCGACCTGGTCGTAGCTCAGCGGCCCGTGCCTGACCACGGTGGCGCCGCCGCCGGCGCCGCGCCGGGTCAGCGCGCGCACCCGCGCCTCCAGCTCGGACAGCGCGAAGGGCTTGGCCATGTAGTCGTCGGCGCCCAGGTCGAGGCCGTTGACGCGCTGCTCGATCGAATCGGCCGCCGTCAGGATCAGCACCGGCAGCAGCGAGGCGCGCGCGCGCAGGCGGCGCAGCACCTCCAGCCCGGACAGCTTGGGCAGGCCCAGGTCGAGGATCAGCAGGTCGAATTCCTGGGTCGACAGGGCGGTGTCGGCCTCCTGGCCGTTGCCGACGCAATCGATGGCGTAGCCGGACTGGCGTAGCGAGCGGGTCAGGCCGTCGGCCAGTACGCTGTCATCCTCGGCAAGTAAAATACGCATGTGAAGCACTCCGGCTGCAGAAGCTTGTATTGTGTTGCATTTCGCGCAGGGTGGCGAGTTTTTGTGCTATCTCAAAATTGTTTAAAAATCGTGCTTGCATTAAGCACTGTTTTTTTATACAGTGCTGCCTGTACCGACGAATTCAGCGAATTTGCACCCACTCACTGGTTGAAAGAACATTATGGACGATAAAAAAGCTGTTGTACCTGCATCTGAAAAGGCTAAGGCGCTCGCTGCCGCGCTGGCCCAGATTGAAAAGCAATTCGGCAAAGGCTCCGTAATGCGCATGGACGCCAACGCGCCGATCGAGGACGTGCAGGTGGTGTCGACCGGCTCGCTGGGCCTGGACATTGCCCTGGGCGTCGGCGGCCTGCCGCGCGGCCGCGTGGTGGAGATCTACGGTCCTGAATCGTCCGGTAAAACCACGCTGACGCTGCAAACCATCGCGGAAATGCAAAAACTGGGCGGCACCTGCGCCTTCATCGACGCCGAGCACGCGCTGGACGTGGGCTACGCGCAGAAGCTGGGCGTCAACCTGCACGAGCTGCTGATCTCGCAGCCGGACACCGGCGAACAGGCGTTGGAAATCTGCGACGCGCTGGTGCGCTCCGGCTCGGTGGACATGGTCGTGGTCGACTCCGTCGCGGCGCTGACGCCGCGCGCCGAGATCGAGGGCGACATGGGCGATTCGCTGCCGGGCCTGCAAGCCCGTTTGATGTCCCAGGCGCTGCGCAAGCTGACCGGTTCGATCAACCGCACCAACACCCTGGTCATCTTCATCAACCAGATCCGCATGAAGATCGGCGTCATGTTCGGCAGCCCGGAGACCACCACCGGCGGCAACGCGCTGAAGTTCTACGCCTCCGTGCGCCTGGACATCCGCCGCACCGGCTCGATCAAATCGGGCGACGAGGTGATCGGCAACGAAACCAAGGTCAAGGTCGTCAAGAACAAGATCGCGCCGCCGTTCAAGGAAGCGCACTTCGACATCCTGTACGGCGCGGGCACCTCGCGCGAGGGCGAGATTCTTGATCTGGGCGTGGAAGCGAAGATCGTCGAGAAGTCCGGCTCGTGGTACAGCTACAACGGCGAGCGCGTCGGCCAGGGCAAGGACAACGCCCGCATCTTCCTGCAGGAGCGTCCGGAGCTGGCGTGGGAAATCGAAAACAAGGTGCGCGAATCGCTGGGCGTGCGCCCGCTGCCGCCGCTCAACACCGACAAGGGCGACACCGTCGTCAAGCTGAAATCCGTCGACAAGGCGGACAAGGGCGACAAGGCCGACGCGGCGTAAGCGGCGGCCGCTTCATCCCGAACCACCGCGCTGTTAGTTCAGCCGGTGGTTTTCTCATTGCGCAGAGGGTTTTATGGCAGCACCGCAACTGAGCCTGAAGGCACGCGCCCTACGCTTCCTGTCGATGCGCGAGCACAGCCGCATGGAGCTGGGCCGCAAGCTGGCGCGCTACGCGGAGGAGGGCGACGACGTCGAAGCCCTGCTCGACCTGCTGGAAAAGAACAACTGGCTGTCGCAGGAGCGCTTCTCGGAGGCGCTGATCCACCGCCGCTCGGCCCGCTTCGGCAACAGCCGCATCGTCGCCGAGCTGCAAAGCCACGGCATCAAGGGCGAGGAGCTGCAGGAACTCAAGGCCGGCCTGGCCGAGGGCGAGACCGAACGCTGCGTGGAAGTGTGGAACCGCAAGTTCGGCGCCGTGGCCGCCGATCCGCAGGAACGCAACAAGCAGATGCGCTTCCTGCTGCAGCGGGGCTTTTCCCAGCGCGCCGTGCAGACCGCGCTCAAGGGTGCGCCGGAAGACGATTAGCGGCCGACCCGGCCGCTGCCGCGCCGCACCATGTAATGTTTCCATGACTGAAATAAGACCTATGAATTTCTTGTAATAAAATCCTCAAAACATCCATATTTCCGTCCAAAAGCTATGTTCTGACGCAACTGGCGGTCTTGATGTGCTACACTTTTGGGGTTTTTGCAGCGCCGCAGGTGCGGTAGTTGTCCGTAGAAGCTGCGGACACGTGCGATTCAGCACATGGCTGCTTACTAAATTTCTGTCGCGAGAGCGGCATCGGTCTTATGTCCCTGTCAACCCCAGTTACCCGACGTGCGCTGCGGCACACGCGTGCAATTGCCGTCCAAGCGTACGCGCGCGATGACGGCCTGTGGGATCTTGACGCCCATATCACCGACATCAAAGTCATCGACACCATGCTGGCCTCCGGCCCGCGCGCTGCCGGCACGCCCCTGCACGACCTGCACCTGCGTTTGACCGTCGATCTGCAACTGACCATCGTCGATGCCGAAGCCGCATCCGATGCCGTGCCGTATCCCGGTTACTGCGACACCATCGCCCCCGATTACAAGAAACAGCTCGTCGGCCTGAACCTGATGAAGGGTTTCCGCCACGAGCTCAAGCAACGCCTGGCCGGCACCGCCGGCTGCACCCACCTGACCGAACTGGCGCAGATCCTGCCCACGGCCGCGGTGCAGGCGTTCGCCAACGATGTCTGGTCGACCAACGACGCGGCCACCGAAGACCAAGGCGTGCCGCGCCACAAGCCGTTTCAACTCGACAAATGCCATGCCCTGCGCACCGACGGTGGGGCAGTGGCGCAGTTTTACCCGCGCTGGGTGGCCAAAGCAGCACCAGGTGGCGCGTAGCAATCCCTGCTTACCAGTTTCACACATTTCGCAGTATCAACCGATTTTTACACATCAGCATCAGAAGGGAAGCCAGCATGAAAATCCATGAGTATCAAGGCAAAGAAATCCTCCGAAAATACGGAGTGACGGTTCCGCGCGGTATTCCGTGCATGTCCGTTGAAGAAGCAGTCAAAGCTGCTGAAACCTTGGGCGGCCCGGTCTGGGTTGTGAAAGCACAGATCCACGCCGGTGGCCGTGGTAAAGGCGGCGGCGTGAAAGTCGCCAAGTCGCTGGAACAAGTCAAGGAATACGCCGAGCAAATCATGGGCATGCAGCTGGTCACGCACCAGACCGGCCCTGAAGGCCAGAAAGTACGCCGCCTGCTGATCGAAGAAGGCGCGGACATCAAGAAAGAACTGTACGTGTCGATGGTTACCGACCGCGTATCGCAGCGCGTCGTGCTGATGGCTTCCTCCGAAGGCGGCATGGACATCGAAGAAGTCGCTGAAAAGCACCCAGAGCTGATCCACTCGATCGCCATCGACCCATCGGTCGGCCTGACCGACGCTGAAGCGGCCGGCATCGCCGCCAAGATCGGCGTGCCGGAAGCTTCGATCGCCGACGCCGTCGCCAACCTGAAGGGCCTGTACAAAGCCTACTGGGAAACCGACTCGTCGCTGGCCGAAATCAACCCGCTGATCCTGACCGGTTCGGGCAAGGTCATCGCTCTGGACGCCAAGTTCAACTTCGACGCCAACTCGCTGTTCCGTCAACCGGAAATCGTCGCCTACCGCGACCTGGACGAAGAAGATCCAGCCGAAGTCGAAGCATCGAAATTCGACCTGGCCTACATCTCCCTGGACGGCAACATCGGCTGCCTGGTGAACGGCGCCGGCCTGGCCATGGCCACCATGGACACCATCAAGCTGTTCGGCGGCGAGCCAGCCAACTTCCTGGACGTCGGCGGCGGCGCCACGGCTGAGAAAGTAACCGAAGCCTTCAAGATCATGCTGAAAAACCCAGGCCTGAAAGCCATCCTGGTCAACATCTTCGGCGGCATCATGCGCTGCGACGTGATCGCCGAAGGCGTGATCACCGCGGTCAAGGCCGTGTCGCTGAACGTGCCGCTGGTGGTCCGCATGAAGGGCACCAACGAAGACCTGGGCAAGAAGATGCTGGCCGATTCCGGTCTGCCTATCATCGCAGCCGACACCATGGAAGATGCAGCGAAGAGCGTAGTCGCCGCCGCTGCCGGTCAAGCTTAATTAAGGAATCAACATGTCCATTCTGATCAATAAAGATACCAAAGTCGTTACCCAAGGTATTACCGGCAAGACCGGTCAATTCCACACCCGCGGTTGCCGCGACTACGCGAACGGCAAAGCTGCCTTCGTCGCAGGCGTGAACCCGAAGAAAGCCGGCGAAGATTTCGAAGGCATCCCTATTTTCGCTAACGTCACCGAAGCGAAAAAAGAAACCGGCGCCAACGTGTCCGTGATCTACGTCCCGCCAGCAGGCGCGGCCGCCGCGATCTGGGAAGCTGTCGAAGCCGAAATGGATCTGGCCATCTGCATCACCGAAGGCATCCCTGTCCGCGACATGATGGCCCTGAAGGACCGCATGGCCAAAGCAGGTTCCAAGACCCTGCTGCTGGGCCCTAACTGCCCAGGCCTGATCACCCCTGACGAAATCAAGATCGGCATCATGCCAGGCCACATCCACAAGAAGGGCCGTATCGGCGTGGTCTCGCGTTCGGGCACCCTGACCTATGAAGCAGTCGGTCAGCTGACCGCACTGGGCCTGGGCCAATCGTCGGCAGTCGGCATCGGCGGCGACCCGATCAACGGTCTGAAGCACATCGACGTCATGAAGATGTTCAACGACGATCCTGATACCGACGCGGTCATCATGATCGGCGAAATCGGCGGTCCCGACGAAGCCAACGCGGCTTACTGGATCAAAGACAACATGAAAAAACCGGTCGTCGGCTTCATCGCCGGTGTGACCGCTCCTCCGGGCAAGCGCATGGGCCACGCCGGCGCGCTGATCTCCGGCGGCGCCGACACCGCACAAGCCAAACTGGAAATCATGGAAGCTTGCGGCATCACCGTCACCAAGAACCCGTCCGAAATGGCGCGTCTGCTGAAAGCCATGCTGTAATTACAGCCGGCTTGATTGTGGAATAATGAAGGGGAGCCCAGCGCTCCCCTTTTTTGTTTTTGGAGACCAGATTGGCGAAGATCATCATCTCGCGGGATGGGCAAGTCGAACAGCAAATACAACTGAGCAAAGAGCGGATGACCATCGGCCGTCACCCGCGCAACGACATCGTGCTGACGCATCCGGCCGTCAGCGGCGACCATGCGGTCATCGTCACCATCCTGGACGACTCCTTCCTGGAAGACCTGCACAGCACCAACGGCACCTTCGTCAACGGCCACCGCATCGGCAAGCATTTCCTGCAACACCAGGACGTGATCAAAATGGCCAAGTTCCAGATCGAATTCATCGCCGACGGCGTGCGGCCGATGATGGCGGCGGCGCCGCTGCTGGCGCAGATCGAAGTATTAAATGGCAACAATGCCGGCAAACAAATGGCGCTGACCAAGCCGCAGACCACGCTCGGCCGCGCCGGTGGGCAGGTGGTGGTGATCCACCGCCATCCGGATGCCTACACCATCACGCATCAGGAAGGCGCGCAGCCGCCGCTGGTCAACGGCATCGCGCTAGGCAGGCAGGCGCAACGCCTGAACCATGGCGACGTGATCGAGCTCGGCGGAACGCAGATGGCCTTCCGCATCGCCTGACAATAATTGTCAGGACCTCGCCGGCTGACAAATTGCGGCGCAGCGAGT
Source organism: Duganella sp. BJB1802 (assembly GCF_013369445.1). NCBI lineage: Bacteria > Pseudomonadati > Pseudomonadota > Betaproteobacteria > Burkholderiales > Oxalobacteraceae > Duganella > Duganella sp. BJB1802. Next base: position 166,562 of record NZ_JABWEF010000001.1, read on the forward strand.
GACAAAAAACGGCAGTCCGGAGAGCCCAAAGCGACAGTTTTTGGCAGGTTTCGACGGTTTCGGGGTCAAAAATGGGGTGGCACACCAATTGCACTTAGCTCAGTGTCCCACCCAATTTTGTCGTTCAACACACCCCAGGAGTCGAAAATGAAATCCATGAAAATGCTGAAGAAACAAGCCCAGGCCGGCTTCACCCTGATCGAACTGATGATCGTGGTTGCCATTATCGGCATCCTGGCCGCGGTCGCGATTCCTGCGTACAGCGACTACACCGTGAAAGCCAAGGTCGCCAACGCCCTGGGCGCTGTCGACTCGCTGAAAACGGCCGTGGCGCTGTGCGCTCAAGAAGCCGGTGGTACGCTGACCACTTGCTCGGATGGCGCAGCAGGCATTCCAACCTTTACCGCAACCAAGGAAGTGGCTACCGCAACCGTCACCGGCGGCACTATCCTGATGACCTTCGCCACCGGCGTGGGCAAGGACGTTGATAGCTCCACCGTCACCTTTGTGCCAGTGATTGCTGCCGGTGGTACCAATGTACGCTGGACCGCTACCGCATCGACCGCGAACACCGCTGCCAAGGCCGCGATCGAAAAGAACAACTAATCAGTTGATCACGTAGAAAACCCGGCAGCCGCCGGGTTTTTTTTCGTCCACAGAAACGCGGGTCAGACGATCTTCTGACGGTCGGCGATCAGCGCTTCGTAGGTCAGGTTTTGCAGCATCGTGTAGTGGACCGGGTCCAAGTCGATGAACTGGACGCCGTAGGTGAACACCTCGGGCTTGTCGCCGGCGGCGGGCTTGACCACGTTGATGTTGCGGATGGTCGCATTCGGATTGATCCGCACCTGGCGGTTGCCGGGCTGGGCGATCAGGTAGAACGACAGGCCGACCTGGGTCTCATCGTCCGACAGCTTCTTGGACGACTCGATCAGCGCGCCGGACACGCTCAGGTTCACCAGGAACACCGAGGTGGTGCCGATGGGCGAGGTGACCTGGGCCGGGATATCGACCTTGACCCGCATCGCCGCGCGCAGGCTGGTGCCCTGGATGGACACCGGGAAAGACAAGTGGACATAAAACAACGGACGCGGGAAAACCCGCTGCACCACGCAAGAGAACGAGCACACATTCACGCCGGAAAACACGCGGATGGTCAGCTTGTCGCCATCGTTGAGGGCGATCGGCGCGCCGTTCTCGAAGGGGACCTTGACGATCATATACTCGTCCTTCATCCAACCGATCAGCGTGGAGAAGTGCTGGATCGGCTTGATGGTACGGTGAGTAATGAACTGAATCCTGCCGCCTACCTGCAGGTTCATCTGCTCGAATTCGTATTCCTGAGTCTTGGCTTCGCTCGGTGGAGGGTTGCTGCTCATTCAAATTCTTTCTCGTATGCGCGAGGCGGGTACGGTGAGGCCTACGTCAAAAATTACTTCTGCGACATTGATTATATACGCGCCAATCAAAGGTAACAATCAGACAATACGATGGGTTGCTATTCGGTGGCAGACGTGCCGTATGGCGGCGGCGCAACGCGGAAAACCGTTGCATTTTGGAGTTCACGGGACGCGTGAGCTTGCTGGCTCTGGCGACGGACGCCGTAAGCGCGCTGTCAATTTTCCCTATCCTGACGCGATGGAATGGTCAAAACGGGATTTTTGTAACACGTGGGTTTTCAAGAGAATTGCGCTGGAGCTATGTGCCATACTCGATTGAAATTTCCGTGAGGAATTATTTGTGTGATTCCGATTTCAGTGGATGAATTGAATGTGAATATGCAAACTCAGACCCGAAAACCTCAATCGCCACTGCGCTTCACCCGTCATTGCGACCGGGCTCTCTTCCGTTACATATGATGGGCAGGCTCATACAATCACTGTCAAAGGCAGCTTTGGGCAGACGGTTGCGACCTGCTCAGCAAATAACCGAACAACAACAACCAGTGGTGGTCTTTGGCCGAATGGTACATACAATTATTCGCACTCAAATGCCCATCCGGAAAGTAACGCCAACGGAGCCTACGGATCACATGGAAATTTTGTTTTCAATGTTCCAGGGCATCCCGGTATGAGTCTTCACTCAGGTAGGGCGAACAGCGGCGCGCAGAATTACCCGACTTTGGGTTGCGTACGCACGACCGATTCAGCCATGAGTTACCTGCGAGATTTTGTTCAAAACGATCCGATCACGTCTATAACGGTCGTGAACAACGATCCGAACGCGCCCCAGCAGGGAACGAGTCAATAAGAACGGAGAACATATTTATCATGCCCTATTCGAAACCAGCCGAAAGATTTCATGCGCGGTTTTTGTCGGCGATTTTTGTGCTTGGGTGTCTTGCAATTCCGGCCTCCTACGCGTGGGCGGGGACGGCTTGCAGCTCTCAGACGAGCGCAAAAGCCGAGCGTACCCTTGTGGATGCCCGTGTCGACTGGACTTCACTTTATAAGCACTGGCATGTATATGCAACTTGCGACGATGGGGGCATTGGCGAAGGATATTCCGACGCAGTGGTCTCGTTGTTAGTGGACCAATGGAGCCAGCTGCACGTGTTTATGTCCATTTCGAAGGCGGACCCAGCATTCCAACGTTGGGCTTTGCACCACGTCGACGCTACTTCTTCTAACAAGGACCTGACAAAAATTATATTGAATTCTAAAAAAAGCTGTCCACATGACGTTTCTGCGCAGCGTATCTGTGCGCGAATTGGGCGAGCTGCCTTGGCAGCCCTAAAAGATTTACGTTCTGGGGCTAATCAATAGCCGCTGAAACCAACAAATCAACCACTTAAGAGGCCGCGCTCCAATCCCCCGACTTGCCGCCATGCTTCTCCATCACGCGGATATCGGTCATCACCATGCCCCGGTCCACTGCCTTGCACATGTCGTACACGGTCAGCAGGCCGACTTGCACGGCGGTCAGCGCTTCCATTTCCACGCCGGTCTTGCCGTAGGTTTCGACCTGGGCCTTGCAATGCACGCTGGAATTGGCCTCATCCGTCTCGAAATCCACCGCCACGCGCGTCAGCGCCAGCGGGTGGCACAACGGCACCAGGTCGCTGGTGCGCTTGGACGCCATGATCGCCGCGATGCGCGCGATGCCCAGCACGTCGCCCTTCTTGGCCGTGCCGCCCATGATGATGGCCAACGTCTCCGGCTTCATGCGGATGGTGCCGCTGGCCACGGCGATGCGGTGTGTCTCGGTCTTGGCGCCGACGTCGACCATGTGGGCCTGGCCGGAGCCGTCGAAGTGGGTCAGTTGGTCGGCGGGCGCGGTGTTTTCGGTGGTCATGGTGTGGGCGAACGTAACAAAATAATTCATTGGCGGGCGCCGTGCGTCGGCGCCCAAGTTGCGGGTATCATATCACCGTGAATGCAAAACGATGCCCCCGCTCCCTGCGCCTGCGCGTAGTCGCCGCCGCGCTGCTGATCGCCATGCCGCTGGCCATGGCCCAGGACGTGCTGGCGCCCGCCAGGATCCCGAACCTGCCCGCGCTCGGCGATACCGAACGCCAGGACCTGTCGCCGCTGATGGAACGCAAGCTGGGCGAGGAGATCATGCGCGATATCCGCCGCGACCACGATTTCCTCGACGACGGCCCCATCCTCGAATACCTGAACAGCTTCGGCAACGCGCTGGTGGCGGCCCGCCCCGGCGCACGCGGCGAGGCCAATTTCGATTACTACTTCTTCGCCGTGCGCGATCCGCAGCTGAACGCGTTCGCGCTGCCGGGCGGCTTCATCGCCGTGCACTCGGCGCTGCTGCTGGCGGCGCAGTCCGAGTCCGAGCTGGCCTCGGTGCTGGGTCACGAGATCGGCCACGTGGCCCAGCGCCACATCGCCCGCTCGATCGGCCAGCAGAAACAGGACGCGTTGATCCCGCTGGCGGCCATGATCCTGGCGGCGCTTGCCTCCAAGGCCGGCGGCGACGCGGCCATCGGCGTGTTCTCGGCCGGGCAGGGCCTGGCGATCCAGCGCCAACTCAATTTTGGCCGCGACGCCGAACGCGAGGCCGACCGCATCGGCTTCCAGATCATGGGCGCGGCCGGGTTCGATACCTCGGGCATGGTGGCCTTCTTCCAGCGTATGCAGACGGCCACGCGCAACTACAGCGACCTGGTGCCAGCCTATCTGCAAAGCCACCCGCTGACCACCGAGCGCATCGCCGACATCCAGGCCCGCATCCGCGAGCAGCCGTACAAGCAGCGCCAGGACAGCCTGGACTTCTACCTGGTGCGTTCGCGCGCGCGCGTGCTGCAAGACCCGAGCACGTCCGGGCTGGCCGAGGCGAAGACTTTTTTTGAAACCCAGATGCAGCAGGAAAACCGCCAGCAAGTCACGGCAGGCCAGTACGGCATGGCCTTCCTGTCGCTGAAAAAAGGCGATACCGTCCAGGCCCAGGTCTGGCTCGACAAGGCGCGCGCGACCTTCGACAAGCCGCTTGCCGCAGGCACCTTCGGCGTGGCCGCGCGGCCGGCGCCGGATTCGATCTTCGTCAGCACGTCGATAGAAATCAAGCTGGCGCAGCCGGACAACAAGGCCATGATCGCCAAGGGATTGGCCGAGGCGGAAGCGGCGCACCTGCAGTTCCCGCTGTCGCGCGGCATCGCGCATCAGTATGGCGAGGCGTTGATCGCGGCGGGCAAGCTGGAGGAGGCGGCCGTCTATCTGCGCGACCAGGTGCAGCTGTACCGCGAGGATCCCGATGCCTACGACCTGCTGGCGCAAGCGTATTCCAAGCAGGGCAAGCTGGCCTTGCAGCATATCGCGCTGGCGGAATCGTATGTGCTGCAGGGCGGCGTGCTGTCGGCGCTGGACCAGCTGAACTACGCGCGCAAGGCGCCCGACGCCTCCTTCTACGACCAGGCCGTGATCGACGCGCGCGAGCGCGAGTTGCAGGCGCGCCGCCGCGAGGAAATGGGCGACAAGGGCAAGAAGGATTTACGCGAGGCGGAAGCGCGCCCGGCGTTCAAGGCGGAGATGCGCAGCGGACCGGAAGGCGCGCCGTCGGCCAATCCCTTCGACCGGTTGCGCCAGAATACCGATCCTACTGCGCAGGGGCGGACGGTTCGCTGACGTAGCCGAAGCGCGCCGGCAGTTCGGCGGCATCCGCGCGCTGCACGGCCGCGCCGTCCAGCGTCAGCGCGCCCGACATCGATCCTTCGATCCACGCCAGCAGCGTTTCGTCTGCCACGGCTTCCCCGTTCATTTTCAGCCGCGGCAGCACGTGCGCGAAGTCGCGGTCGTCCAGCTGCGCCACCACATCGCCGCTGCGCAGGACCAGCGCGCCAATCTCCGTCAGCACCGCTTCCTCGACCGGCCCCAGCGCCGCGTCCGTGTGCAGCACCCAGCCCTGCGTCGGATCGGTGCGGACGATGTAGGGCGTGGCCTCCAGCCGCACATACACGCGCTGCGGACCGTTCTGGAAATACCAGCAGCCGCGCTCGTCGGCCGCGTAGTTGCGGACGATGAAGGCCACCAGCGCCGCATGGTGTAGTTTGTCGCCGGGCAGGTTCAGGTGCTGGGCGCGCTCGTCGCGCATGCGCCAGTTGCCGCGCGCGTCCAGTGCCAGCCAGCCGTAGCAGTGGGGTACGTTGGGCCACTTGGCCAGCGCTTGCTTGACGATGTCATCCATGTTGTTCGGCCAATGCGTGATGGGTGGCGCCTTGCAGGAAGTGAATCAGGCGTTGCGGCAGCCAGGGACGCTTGCCCGGCAGGCCGTTGGCGACGAAGCCCGCGTGGCCTCCGTGCTCAGGATAGTCCAATACCACGTTCGATGCCGCACGCTGCGGCAGGTGGCGGCCGGGCAGGAAGGGATCGTTGCGGGCGTTGAGCACCAGCGTTGGCACGGTGATGTCGTTCAACACATGCTTGGCGCTGGCGCGGTCCCAGTAGTCGTCGGTGTTGCGGTAGCCGTGCAGCGGCGCCGTCACCACGTTGTCGAAGGCGTACAGGTCGCGCACGGCGCGCAGCGCGTCGAGGTCATACAGGCCGGGGAACTGCTTGAGCTTGGCCTCGCACTTGGGTTTGAGCGTTTGCAGGAACATGCGCGTGTAAAACATGTTGAGGCCGCTCGACAGCGAGATGCCGCCCTGCGCCAGGTCCAGCGGCGCCGATATCGCGCAGGCGGCGTCGACGAAGTCGGCCTGGTGCTGCGATTCGCCCAGCCAGCGCAGCAGCGCGTTGCCGCCCAGCGAGACGCCGGTGGTGTAGAACTTGCCGCTGCTGCGCGCATGCAGGCGGCGCACGATCCAGTCGATCTCGGCGGAGTCGCCGGAGTGGTAGAAGCGCGGCGCGCGGTTGGGCTCGCCGGAGCAGCCGCGGAAATGCGGCACCGCGCCGGACCAGCCGCGCGCGGCCAGCTCGGCCATCAGCGCCCGCGCGTAGTGGCTGTCCGACGAACCCTCCAGGCCGTGGAACAGCACCACGAAGGGCTGGCCCGGCTGGCCGTCGACGAAATCGACATCGATGAAGTCGCCATCCGGCGTGTCCCAGCGTTCGCGCCGGAACGGCACCGCCTGCTTGGCGAGGCAGGTGGCCGGGTAGATGGTTTGCAGGTGGCCGCTGGGCAGCCAGATGGGCGCGCTGTACTTCACGGCGAAACTTAATGCAGGATCTGGCTGTGCGTGTCGGACGGCGCCGGCCCCGGCGCCACCGACACATGGTGCAGCACGATGCGCCAGCCGCGCGGCGTCTTGACATAGACGTTGGTGGCGACCAGGTGCGCGGCCTCGCCGCCGGCCGCCGTGCCCTCGACCACGGTGTGCACGGAACTCATCAGGTTGTGCGTCTCGTGCAGCTGCGACGGCATGATGTGCAGGCCGCCGTGCTCCAGGACCGCCGCCCACGAGCTGCGGATCGCCGCGTGCCCGATCAGGCGCGGCCCGCCCGGATGCACGCAGACGATCTCGTCGTCGTCGGCCCACAGGGCCATCAGGGCATCGAGGTCGGCGCGGTTGAGCGCGTCGTAAAAGGCCGATTCGGTCTCGGCGGCACTGCCGTTCAACTGCTTGACTCGCTTGGTGGGCATGCTGGCTCCGTGGCGCTGGCTGGCGGTTGTTTTAGTGGTGGCCGACGACGGTGCCCGGCTTCAGGCGGTAGGCGGTGCCGCAGTACGGGCACTTGGCGATGCCGTCGTGGTTGAACTCCAGGAACACGCGCGGGTGGGACGACCACAGCGGCATGGCCGGATTCGGGCAGTGGGCCGGCAGGTCCTTGCCTTCGAGCTCGACTGCGTTGGTGGCGGCGGACGTGTGGGCGTTGGTCATATTCGTGTGCTCCGGAAGGCTGAGGAAAACCACGATTTTAACGGATTCGCGCATTGAGCAAAAATCATCGGTAAAATAGCGCCTCTACAACCCCGGTGCGGCCTGCTATGTGGCAGGAATGCCACACGATGACGCACATGACCGAATTGAGCAGCGCACCCCCTCCACCGTACGTCGCGGAGCACCACGAACCCTCGTGGCGCGAAGGCCTCAAGACCGGCACCCCCACCTTGTTCGGCATCGGCGCCTGGGGCCTGGTGGTCGGCATCGCCATGGTCAAGAGCGGCCTGACGGTGCCGCAGGCGCTGGGCATGACCCTGCTGGTGTTCGCCGGATCGGCCCAGCTGGCGGCCTTGCCGCTGATCGCCTCGCACTCGCCGATCTGGGTCATCTTCGCCACCGCCGTCGTGGTCAACCTGCGTTTCGTGATCTTTTCGGCCCTGCTGGCGCCGCACTTCGCCCAGCTGCCGTGGCGCAAGCGCTTCGTGCTCGGCTACGTGGCCGGCGACATGACGGTCGCCATGTTCCTGCAAAAATACCCCAGCGAGGCGCCGCAGGTCGGCAAGCTGTCCTACCTGAAGGGTCTGCTGTACCCGAACTGGGGCGCCTGGCAGGTCGGCTCCATCGCCGGCATCTTCCTCGGCAGCACCGTGCCCGCCGAATGGGGGCTGGGCTTCGCCGGCACGCTGGCCATCATCTGCGTGATGATCCCGCTGGTGGCGGGCCGGCCGGCGCTGTGCGGCGTGCTGGTGGCCGGCCTGGTGTCGGTGCTGGCGGCCGGGCTGCCATACAAGCTGGGCCTGCTGCTGGCCGTGCTGGTCGGCATGCTGACGTCGATGGCGATCGAAGAGGGCATCGACAAATGGAGGAAAACCCGTGGCTGACTGGGAAATCTGGCTCATCATCGGCGTGCTGGCGCTGGCCACCGCCGCCACCCGCAGCTCGTTCTGGCTGGTCGGCCAGCACATCACCATTCCCAAGCGGGTGCAGGAAATGCTGCGCTACGCGCCGGCCTGCGCGCTGGCCGCCATCGTCGCGCCCGACCTGGTGCTGGCCGACGGCCACGCGCTGCTGGACCTGAGCAACCTCAAACTGGTGTCCGGAATTGTCGCCACGATCTTTTATTTGCTGCGACGCAATATGTTGCAAACCATCGTGTTCGGCATGGCGTTTTACACGGCTTTGCGGCTGATCCATGTATTTTAATAACAGATGAATCACGCCGCGCTTGCGGTAAAATAGCGCACTTTCTTCAACTCGACCCTTGGGTAGCCATGTCAGCTGTTTTGAACTTCATCCGTCTGCAAGATCTCATCGCCCAGAACGCGCTGCAAGGCAAGCGCGTCTTCATCCGCGCCGACTTGAACGTGCCGCAGGATGATGCCGGCAATATCACCGAAGATACGCGCATCCGCGCCTCCGTTCCCGCCATTAAGGCTGCCGCGGCCGCCGGCGCCAAGGTCATGGTCACGTCCCACCTGGGCCGTCCGACCGAGGGCGAGTTCAAGCCGGAAGACAGCCTGGCGCCGGTCGCCGCGCGCCTGGCCGAGCTGCTGGGCCAGCCGGTCGAGCTGAAACAGAACTGGGTCGACGGCGCCGGCCTGGAAGGCCTGCAGGCCGGCCAGGTGGTGTTGCTGGAAAACGTCCGCGTCAACAAGGGTGAAAAGAAGAACAGCGACGAACTGGCGCAGAAAATGGCCGCTTTGTGCGACATCTACGTCAATGACGCCTTCGGCACCGCGCACCGCGCGGAAGCCTCGACGCATGGTATCGCCAAGTTCGCGCCGGTCGCCTGCGCCGGCCCGCTGCTGGCCGCCGAGCTCGACGCGCTGGGCAAGGCGCTGGGCGCCCCGGCCCGTCCGTTGCTGGCCATCGTGGCCGGTTCCAAGGTCTCGTCCAAGCTGTCCATCCTCAAGGCGCTGGCCGACAAGGTCGACAACCTGATCGTCGGCGGCGGCATCGCCAACACCTTCATGAAGGCCGTCGGCCTGAACATCGGCAAGTCGCTGGTGGAAAACGATCTGGTCGATGAAGCCAAGGCCATCATCGAGATCATGGCCAAGCGCGGCGCCCAGGTGCCGATTCCGGTCGACGTGGTGTGCGCCAAGGAATTCTCGCCGACCGCCGCCGCCACCATCAAGGCCGTGGCCGACGTGGCGGACGACGACATGATCCTGGACATCGGCCCGCAAACCGCCGCCACGCTGGCCGCGCAGATCGGCGCGGCTGGCACCATCGTCTGGAACGGCCCGGTCGGCGTGTTCGAGTTCGACCAGTTCGGCGAGGGCACCAAGACGCTGGCGCTGGCGATCGCCAACTCCAAGGCGTTCTCGATCGCCGGCGGCGGCGACACGCTGGCGGCCATCGCCAAGTACGACATCACCGCGCAGATCGGCTATATCTCGACCGGCGGCGGCGCCTTCCTGGAGTTCTTGGAAGGTAAAACCTTGCCGGCCGTGGAGATCCTGACCCAGCGCGCCGCGAAGTAAGTGAAAAAGCACGGTCGTGCGTTGTAGCAAATTGACAGTAAAATCCAGGTAATGCCTGGGAATGGCCCGATTTTTGTAGCTTTGCTACATTTTTCGGGCCGCCACACAAACAGCGCAGCTTTTCCTGGTCCCCGCCTGGCGGGGACTGTTCGCTAGCCCAAACGCTCAAGGATTACTATGTCCCGTGGTACTAAAATTGTCGCAACGATCGGCCCAGCCTCCACTGATTTCAATGTCCTGGTCAAAATGATACGTGCCGGCGTCGACGTCGTGCGCTTGAATTTCTCGCACGGCAAGGCGCAGGATCACATCGACCGCGCCCGCCTGGTGCGCGAGGCGGCGGCCGAATGCGGCCGCGAAGTGGCGATCATGGCGGACATGCAGGGTCCTAAAATCCGTGTCGGCAAGTTTGAAAATGGTAAGATTGACCTCGCGAACGGCGATAAATTCATCCTGGACGCGAAATGGGGCGAAAACGGCGAACTGGGCAACCAGGACCGCGTCGGCCTGGATTACAAGGCGCTGCCGCAGGATTTGCGCGCCGACGACAAGCTGTTGCTCAACGACGGCCTGATCGTGCTGGTGGTCGACAAGATCGTCGGCCATGAGATTTACACCACCGTGAAAATCGGCGGTGAGCTGTCCAACAACAAGGGCATCAATCGCCAGGGCGGCGGCCTGACCGCGCCGGCGCTGACCGCCAAGGACATGGAAGACATCAAGACGGCAATGAGTTTCCAGTGCGATTACCTGGCGATCTCGTTCCCGAAAAGCGCGACCGACATGGAGATGGCGCGCCAGCTGGCCAATATCGCCGGCGAGCCGTTCGGCCACAAGCCGATGATGATCGCCAAGATCGAGCGCGCCGAAGCGATCCCTGTGCTGCAGGAGATCCTTGACGCCTCGGACGGCATCATGGTCGCGCGTGGCGACCTGGCGGTGGAAGTGGGCAACGCGGCGGTGCCGGCGCTGCAGAAGCGCATGATCAAGATGGCGCGCGAGTCGAACAAGCTGGCGATCACCGCGACCCAGATGATGGAGTCGATGATCTTCAACGCCGTGCCGACCCGCGCCGAAGTATCGGACGTGGCCAACGCGGTGCTGGACGGCACGGACGCGGTGATGACCTCGGCGGAAACGGCCTCGGGCCGCTATCCGATCGAGACGGTGGAAATGATGGCCGCCATTTGCGTGGAAGCCGAGCAGTCCGAGTACAACAAGCTCGACGCCGACTTCCTCAACGCGACCTTCACCCGGATCGACCAGTCGATCGCCTATGCCGCGCTGTTCACCGCGCACCACCTGGCGGTGAAGGCCATCGTGGCGCTGACCGAGTCCGGTTCGACCGCGTTGTGGATGAGCCGTCACAACATCGATACGCCGATCTTCGCGCTGACGCCGAGCGTGACGACCCAGCGCAAGGTGGCGCTGTATCGCAATGTGAAGGCCTACAATTTGCTGCAGAAGGCCGGCAGCGCGGAAGTGTTGAAACAGGCCGAGGATCTGCTGGTCGAGTACGGCATCGCGAAGAAGGGTGACATGATCGTCGTCACCTGGGGCGAGCCGATGGGCCAGGTCGGCGGCACCAATGCGCTGAAGATCGTCAAGGTTGGAGAATTTACCAAGTAAGTCCGGTAGCGCCGTCCTCGCGGAACGAGGACGGCATTGCTCCGGCAACCAGGTTTTTTTATTGTTTGGAGTATTACCATGTCCCTCGTATCCATGCGTCAACTGCTGGACCACGCCGCTGAAAACGGCTATGGCATCCCTGCGTTCAACGTCAACAACCTGGAGCAGGTGCAGGCCATCATGGCCGCCGCCGACGCCCTGAACGCCCCGGTCATCATGCAGGCCTCGGCCGGCGCCCGCAAATATGCCGGCGAAGCCTTCCTGCGCCACCTGATCGACGCCGCCGTCGAAGCCTACCCGCACATCCCGGTCGTCATGCACCAGGACCACGGCCAGTCGCCGGCCGTCTGCATGGCCGCGATCCGCTCCGGCTTCACCTCGGTGATGATGGACGGCTCGCTGGAAGCGGACGGCAAGTCGGTCGCCTCGTACGACTACAACGTCGAAGTGTCGCGCGAAGTGGTCAAGTTCTCGCACGCCATCGGCGTGACCGTCGAGGCGGAACTGGGCGTGCTCGGTTCGCTGGAAACCATGAAGGGCGACAAGGAAGACGGCCACGGCGCCGACGGCACCATGACCCGCGAACAGCTGCTGACCGACGTGGCCCAGGCCGCCGACTTCGTGCAGCGCACCCAGTGCGACGCGCTGGCCATCGCCATCGGCACCTCGCACGGCGCCTACAAGTTCACCCGCAAGCCGACCGGCGACATCCTGGCCATCGACCGCATCAAGGAAATCCACGCCCGCATCCCCAACACCCACCTGGTGATGCACGGTTCGTCGTCGGTGCCGCAGGAACTGCTGGCCATCATCCGCGAATTCGGCGGCGACATGAAGGAAACCTACGGCGTGCCGGTCGAAGAGATCCAGGAAGGCATCCGTCACGGCGTGCGCAAGATCAACATCGACACCGACATCCGCCTGGCCATGACCGCCGCCGTGCGTCAGTTCATGTTCCAGAACCCATCGAAATTCGATCCACGCGACTTCCTCAAGCCGGCCCGCGCCGCCGCCGAGCAGGTCGTGCGCGCCCGCTTCCAGGCCTTCGGCTGCGAAGGCCAGGCGTCGAAGATCAAGGTCATCCCGATGGAAAAAATGGCCGAGCGCTACAAGGCCGGCGAGCTGTCCCAGATTGTGAAGTAAAATTCTGTTTTGGAACGGACTGGTTCTCTCGGGAACCGGTCCATCTCTCTTGACCGGCTAGCAAGGTTTTCCCTGCGCCGGTTTTCGCTTTTCTATACCGCTAGTCTATCCACCTCCCGCTATGAACAGCCTTTACCAGACCTCCATCAAGTCCCTGCCACTCCTCGGCCACGGCAAAGTCCGCGACAACTACGCTGTTGGCGACGACAAAATTTTGATCGTCACCACCGACCGCCTGTCGGCCTTCGACGTCGTCATGAACGAGCCGATTCCCGGCAAGGGCATGGTCCTGAACCAGATGAGCGATTTCTGGTTCGAGAAGCTCGGCCACATCGTGCCGAACCACCTGACCGGCGTGGCGCCGGAATCCGTGGTGGCCGCCGACGAAGTCGAGCAGGTCAAGGGCCGCGCCGTGGTCGCCAAGCGCCTGAAGCCGATCATGGTCGAGGCGGTGGTGCGCGGCTACATCATCGGTTCGGGCTGGAAGGATTACCAGGACACCGGCAGCATCTGCGGCATCAAGCTGCCAGCCGGCCTGCAACAGGCCGAGAAGCTGCCCGAGCCGCTGTTCACCCCGGCCGCCAAGGCCGACCTGGGCGAGCACGACGAGAACATCAGCTTCGCTGAAATGGAAAAGCGCATCGGCGCCGAGCTGGCCGCCAAGATGCGCGACGTCAGCATCGCGCTGTACAAGGCCGCCGCCGACTACGCCGCCACGCGCGGCATCATCATCGCCGACACCAAGTTCGAATTCGGCCTGGACGAAAACGGCGTCATGCACCTGATGGACGAAGTGCTGACCGCCGACTCGTCGCGCTTCTGGCCTGCCGATTCGTACAAGCCCGGCATGTCGCCGCCGTCGTTCGACAAGCAGTTCGTGCGCGACTACCTGGAAACCCTGACCTGGGGCAAAACCGCGCCGGCGCCGGCGCTGCCCGCCGACGTGATCGACAAAACCCAGGCCAAGTATTTCGAAGCCATCGAGCGCCTGACCGGCCAGAAGCTGAAGGCCTGATATGAGCGAGCAGAACAAGCCACTGGTCGGCGTCATCATGGGTTCGTCGTCGGACTGGGACGTGATGCAGAACGCGGTCGCCATCCTCAAGCAGTTCGGCGTGCCGTTTGAAGCGCAGGTCATTTCCGCGCACCGCATGCCGGACGAAATGTACGCCTACGCCAAGAGCGCCCGCGCGCGCGGCCTGCGCGCCATCATCGCCGGCGCCGGCGGCGCCGCCCACCTGCCTGGCATGGTGGCCGCGATGACCATCGTGCCGGTGCTGGGCGTGCCCGTGCCGTCCAAGTATTTGCGCGGCGAGGATTCGCTGCTGTCCATCGTGCAGATGCCCAAGGGCGTGCCGGTGTCGACCTTCGCCATCGGCGAAGCCGGCGCCGCCAACGCCGCGCTGACGGCGGTCGCCATGATCGCCGCCACCGACGGCGCGCTGGCCGACCGGCTGGAAGCGTTCCGCGTCTCGCAAACCGATGCCGCCAAGGCCATGACTTTACCGCTTGAATAAATGAGTAAACAGTATTCACCATTTCTGCCCGCCGCCAATCCGCCAGCCTGGCTGGGCGTGATGGGCGGCGGCCAGCTCGGCCGCATGTTCGCCCAGGCCGCGCAAAGCATGGGCTACCAGGTGGCCGTGCTGGAACCGGCCGACGATTGTCCGGCCGGCCAGGTCGCGCAACGCCTGGTCAACGCCGGCTACAGCGATGCCGCCGGCCTCGACGCGCTGGCCGCGCAATGCCTGGCCGTCACCACCGAATTCGAGAACGTGCCGGCCGACAGCCTGTCGCGCCTGGCGCAGCGGGTGTTCGTCGCGCCGAACGCGCATGGCGTGTCGGTGGCGCAGGACCGCATCGCCGAGAAACGCTTCTTCGTCGACTGCGCGCCCAAGTCCGGCGTGATGCCGGCGCCGCACAAGGTGATCGCCTCGCATGCGGACATCGACGCCATTGGCGACGACCTGCTGCCCGGCATTCTGAAGACCGTTCGCATGGGCTACGACGGCAAGGGCCAGGTGCGCGTGCGCAGCCGCGAGGATGTGCGCGCCGCCTTCGACAGCATGGACGGCGTGACCTGCCTGCTGGAGAAGATGCTGCCGCTGGCCTACGAGGTCTCGGTGCTGACCGCGCGCGGCGCCGACGGCGAATCGGTGGTGTATCCGATTGCCGAGAACGTCCACCGCGACGGCATCCTGTTCACCACCACCGTGCCCGGCCCGAACGTGTCCGACGCCAGCGCCAAAAAAGCGCAGCAGGCGGCGCAAGCCATCGTTGCCGAGCTGGGTTATGTCGGCGTGCTGTGCATCGAATTCTTCGTGCTCACCGACGGCAGCCTGGTGGTCAACGAGATGGCGCCGCGTCCGCACAACAGCGGCCACTACACGATGGACGCCTGCGTCACCAGTCAGTTCGCGCAGCAGGTGCGGGCGATGGCGCGCCTGCCGCTGGGCGACGTGCGCCAGCATTCGCCGGCCGTCATGCTCAACATCCTCGGCGATGTCTGGTTCACCGACGACACGGATGCCACGCGCGAACCGGCCTGGGACCAGGTGCTGGCGCTGCCGGGCGCCTGCCTGCACCTATACGGCAAGGACGATCCGCGCCGCGCCCGCAAGATGGGCCACTTGACCTTCATCGCGCCGACCTTGGCGCAGGCGCAGCAGCAGCTCGACGCCGCTTGCGTGATCCTGGGGATCGAGAAGGCGGCACCGTGAAGCACCAGCCCGCAACGGTAGCCGACCACGCCGCCATCGCGGCGGCGGCGGCGATCCTGGAGGAGGGCGGCCTGGTGGCCTTCCCCACCGAGACCGTCTACGGCCTGGGCGCGGACGCCGAGAACCCGGCGGCCGTGGCCCGCATCTACGAAGCCAAGGGCCGACCCAACGACCATCCGGTGATCGTGCACGTCGCCCCCGGCGCCGACTTGGACTACTGGGTCACCGACATCCCGCCGGAGGCGCGCCAGCTGGTGGCGGCCTTCTGGCCGGGGCCGCTGACGCTGATCCTCAAACGCGCCAGCCACATTCCCGACGCCGTCTCCGGCGGCCAGGACACGGTCGGCATCCGCTGCCCGTCGCATCCGGTCGCGGTCGCCTTGCTGAGCGCCTTCAAGGGCGGCAAGGGCGGCGTGGCCGCGCCATCCGCCAACAAGTTCGGCAACGTCAGTCCGACCACCGCGCAGCACGTGCGCGACGAGTTCGGCCTGGACGAGCACGACGACGGCGCCACCGACGGCGACGCCTGCAGCGGCGCGCTGCTGACGACGGTGTTGGAAGGCGGCGCCAGCCAGGTCGGCATCGAATCGACCATCGTCGACCTGTCGCGCCTGGCCACGCACGGCCCGGTGCTGCTGCGTCCCGGCCACATCAGCGCGCAGCAGATCGCCGACGTGATCGGCGCCATGCCGGCCGCGCCGGACCAGGCCGCGCCGCGCGCGTCCGGCACGCTGGAGTCGCATTACGCGCCGCGCACCCCTGTCACCATGCTGGAGCAGGCCGAGCTGGCCGCCGCGCTGGCGCAGTTGCGGGCGCGCGGCGTCAAGGTCGCGGTGATCAGCCACGCCTTGCCGGCGCTGCCGGGCGAGGTGCCGCAGCAAAGGCTGCCCGCCGACCCGGCCGGCTACGCCTACGGCCTGTACGCCGCGCTGCGCGACATGGACCAGACCGGCTCCGGCCTGATCCTGGTGGAGACCCCGCCGCAGGGCGCGGAGTGGCTCGGCGTCAACGACCGCCTGCGCCGCTCGGTGTTCGGCTCGGCCGGCGTGATCGCCTCGCTGCTGAAAAAATAGGCGACGCGGCATCGCAACAGACTGATGCGATGAGGGGCGCTCCCTGCTAAGATTGAGTGTTGCCGGCCGCTATGAAACGCCCGGCAACCTTGACCTTCCAGCAGCGGCCGCCCCGGCGCCCTGCATCTTCCTCAAGGATGCGCTATGCACCACGCCGCCCGCTACCCATGGATTTCCCTCGCCGTCCTGCTCGCTTCCTGCGGCGGCGGAGGCGGTTCGCCCGCCAGCCACACCGGCGGCGATATCGTGGTCCAGCCGCCGGTCACCCAGTTGCGCGGCATCGCCATCGGCGGCGCCACGCTGGTGCCGGCCGTGCTGGACGGCGGCGCCACGGCCGGCACGGTCGAACCGGCCGCCATGCAGAAACTGGTGGAGTCCTCCGTCACCCTCGGCACCGCCGTCACCGGCACGCCGACCTGCGCCGTGACCACCTACACGCTCAAGTACCATACCATCGATTCGGTGGCGGCCGACACCGACGCCAGCACCGCCATCATGGTGCCGTCCGGCGGCAACGCGGCGTGCCAGGGCGGCCGCCCGGTGATGCTGTACGCGCACGGCACCTCGGCGCTCAAGACCACCGACATGGCCAACCTGTCCGGCACCGAGGCGCGGCTGGTGGCGGCCATGTACGCGGCCCAGGGCTACATCGTGGTGGCGCCGAACTACGCCGGCTACGCCGGTTCCTCGTTGGCCTACCACGCCTACCTCGACGCCGGCCAGCAGGCCGACGACATGATCGACGCCCTGCGCGCCGCCCGTAGCGTGTTCGCCAGCATCGGCGCGGGCGCGTCCAGCCGGCTGATGGTGAGTGGTTACTCTCAGGGCGGCTTCGTGGCGCTGGCCACCCAGCGGGCCATGCAGACCAAATACGCGGGGGAATTCACGGTCACGGCGGCGGCGCCGATGTCCGGCCCCTACGCCTTGCTGCAATTTGGCGACGCCATCTTCAACGGCGCGCCGACGCTTGGCTCCAGCGGCTTCCTGCCGATGCTGATCAACGCCGGCCAGCGCGCCGGCGCCGGCATCTACGCCAGCCTGGGCGACGTCTACGAGGCCAAGTACGCCACCGGCATCGACACGCTGCTGCCGGGCACGCAAAGCCTGGGCGCGCTGGTGAGCGCCGGCAAGCTGCCGGACGACGTGCTGTTCGCCCAGGATTCGCTGCCGCAGGCCGCCGGCTACGGCGCCTACTTCGGCGTCGACCACCTGCTCAAGACCAGCTACCGCAACACCTACCTGGCCGACCTCAAGGACCACCCCTGCAACCTCAGCGACAGCGCGCCGCTGGGCTGCGCGCCGGTCCAGCCGCTGCGCAAATGGCTGCTGAAGAACGACCTGCGCACCTACACGCCGACCGCGCCGCTGTTCCTCTGCGGCGGCAACCGGGATCCGGTGGTGCCGTTTTCCAACACCGACGCCGCCGGCGCCTATTTCCGCGCCCAGTCCATGGCGCCGGGCCTGTTGACGGTGCTGGACCTGGACGACTCGTCGCTGTTGGGCGCCTACCGCGACACCCGCCTGGAATTCGGCCTGGCCAAGCAGGTCTTGCGCCTGAGCGTGCTGCACGACACCGGCTCGGGCGGGGAGGCCGACAAGGCGGTCAACGACGCCTATCACGCCGGCCTGGTGGCGCCGTTCTGCCTGCGCGAGGCGCGCAAATTTTTCGATTCTGCACCATCGAGGTGAGAACCATTTGACGTAGATTAACTCCTAAGATAATACGTCCGAGCAAACGTTCTTTTTTGCCACAAAGTTGTACGATTTCTCGTGCTGCGCTATACAGCCGGGAATAACGCTGGCATATTAGTTGGGTTGCGAATAGCACGGCCGTTCGTATCAAATAAATAAAAATTTCTTAGGAGACAACATGCGTCATACCAAATTTGCACTTGCTGCAATGACCCTGGCCGTCCTTGCGGGTTGCGGCGGAACCGATCCCAAACCCGGCGATCAAACCCTCAAAGTCAAATACAGCAGCCAGGTATCGTTTGGCGACAGCCTGTCCGACGTCGGCTCCTACGCCGTCGGCACGGTGGCCCTGCTCAAGGGCGGCAAATTTACCATCAACGGTGACAACACCGCGGTCGCGTCCACGCTGACCGGCAAGAACTGGACCGAACTGGTCGCCGCCCAGCTGGGCGTGGCCGCCCCGTGCGCGGCCGTGACCGGTCTCGACGGCGACGCCAGCAAGGGTTTCTCGGTGCCGCAGGTGGCCCACGCCGGCTGCTACGGCTACGCCCAGGGCGGCGCGCGCGTGACCAACCCGGTCGGCCCCGGCAACAAGCTGACCGGCAACCCGCTGGGCGCGCTGACCATCCCCGTGGTGACCCAGGTCGCCAACCACCTGAAAGCGGTCGGCGGCAAGTTCAAGGGCGATGAAATGGTGTTCGTCATGGCCGGCGGCAACGACCTGTTGTTCCTCCTCACCAAGCTGGGCAACGACGCCACGGCCGCCGGCACCGCCGCCGGCGGCGCCGCCTATGTGACCAGCCTGGTCGGCCAGCTGGCCGCCGGCGCCACCGATCCGGCCAGCGCCGCCGCCGCCATCGGCCTGGCCGCGCAGACCGAAGCGGCCAAGCCAGCAGCACCCAGACCACGATCACGATGGCGGCGGTCGGCGCCACCGCCATCCAGCCGGGTAACTCGGCCGTGGCGTCGCAAGCCGTGTGAGGACCGATGACCGTCAAGGCCGGCGCCGACGCCACCGCCGCCGGCGCCAAGGCCGGCGCCGACTATGCCGCCGCCCATGGCCCCGAACTGGTCGCCGCCATGACCACCGCCGGCACCGAGCTGGCCAACCTGGTCAAGACGCAGATCGTCGCCAACGGCGCCAATTACGTCACCGTCAACAACCTGCCGGATGTGGCCACCACGCCGAAGGGCCGCAGCCAGCCGTCGAGCCAGGCGCTGATCAACGCCATGGTGAGCGCCTTCAACGGCGCGCTGACCAGCGGCCTGGCGTCGGAGTCCAAGGTGCTGGTCGTCGACGTGTTCGCCGTCAGCCACGACCAGGCCACCAACCCCGGCCCGTACGGCCTGACCAACGTGGAGGAACCGGCTTGCGACCTGAGCACGGCCAAGAACCCGCTGGCCTCGGCGCTGACCTGCAACGGCGGCAACCTCAAGACGGGCGACGTCAGCCACTGGTCCTTCGCCGACGACGTCCATCCGTCGCCGTTCAACAACCTGCTGCTGGCGCGCTACGTGGCCGAGAAGCTGGTGGTCAAGGCCAGCTGTAATTCCGGAAGTCGTCGCAGGCGGCCGCCTGGGCGGGCGGCCGCCGGACTCCTAACATAAAACATCGGGAGACGATATGAAGACACGGTAAAACTGCTGGCGCTGGCCGCCGCACTGACGGTGGCGTCGGCCGCATCGGCGCAACAAAGCGCCGGCACCTGGCTCGGCACGCTGGGCATCAACAAGATCACGCCCAAGGTGGATTCGGGCGACGTCTCGGCGCCGGCGCTGCCGGGCACCAAGGCCGACGTCAACTCGGACACCAAGCCGCGCTTCGCGATCGCCTACATGGTGACCGACAACGTCGCCGCCGAGCTGGACCTGGGCCTGCCGTACAAGCACGACCTGATCGGCTCGGGCGCCATCCAGGGCACGGGCAAGGTGGGCTCCGCCGAGGCGCTGCCGCCGACCGCCTTCGTGCAGTACCGCTTCCTGCCGGCCAACTCGAAGTTCCGTCCGTACGTGGGCCTGGGCCTGACCTACGCGATGTTCCAGAAGGAGACCGGCTCCGGCCAGCTGACCGCGCTGCTCAACACCGGCGGCCCCGGCACCACCTTCAAGCTGGACGACAAGTGGGCCATGAGCTACCAGATCGGCGGCACCATGAAGATCAACGAGAAGTGGTTCATCGACGCCACCGTCATCAAGACCAAGCTCAAGACCGTGGTGCACTTCTCGACCGGCCAGGTGCAGGATGTGCGGCTCGATCCGCTGGCCGTCAGCGTCAGCGTCGGCTACAACTTCAAGGGCTTCTAGTCCCTCCGGACGTAAAAAAACCGCTGCGGCCGCAAGGCCCAGCGGTTTTTTTCATGCCCGCCGTGCTTACTGGAAGGCCTGGATGCCGGTCTGTGCGCGGCCCAGGATCAGCGCGTGGATGTCGTGCGTGCCCTCGTAGGTGTTGACCACCTCCAGGTTGACCATGTGGCGGATGATGCCGAACTCGTCCGAGATGCCGTTGCCGCCCAACATGTCGCGCGCGACGCGGGCGATGTCCAGCGACTTGCCGCAGGAGTTACGCTTCATCATCGAGGTGATTTCCACCGCCGCCGTGCCGGCGTCTTTCATGCGGCCCAGCTGCAGGCAGCCCTGCAGGCCCAAGGTGATCTCGGTCTGCATGTCGGCCAGCTTCTTCTGCACCAGCTGGTTGGCGGCCAGCGGACGGCCGAACTGGTGGCGGTCCAGCACGTACTGGCGCGCGGTGTGCCAGCAGGCCTCGGCCGCGCCCAGCGCGCCCCAGGCGATGCCGTAGCGCGCCGAATTCAGGCAGGTGAACGGGCCCTTCAGGCCGCGCACGTCCGGGAAGGCGTTCTCTTCCGGGCAGAACACGTTGTCCATCACGATCTCGCCCGTCACCGAGGCGCGCAGGCCGAACTTGCCGTGGATGGCGGGCGCGCTCAGGCCGGCCATGCCTTTTTCCAGCACGAAGCCGCGGATCGCGCCCTCGTCGTCCTTGGCCCAGACCACGAACACGTCGGCCACCGGCGAATTGGTGATCCACATCTTGGCGCCGGTCAGCGCGTAGCCGCCCGGCACCTTCTTGGCGCGGGTGATCATCGAGCCCGGGTCGGAGCCGTGGTTGGGTTCGGTCAGGCCGAAGCAGCCGATCCACTCGCCGGTGGCCAGCTTGGGCAGGTACTTCTGTTTCTGCGCCTCGGTGCCGAACTCGTAGATCGGCACCATCACCAGCGACGACTGCACGCTCATCATCGAGCGGTAGCCGGAGTCGACGCGCTCGACTTCGCGCGCGATCAGGCCGTAGGCCACGTAGTTCAGGCCGGGACCGCCGTACTGTTCCGGGATGGTCGGGCCCAGCAGGCCCAGTTCGCCCATCTCGCGGAAGATCGAGGTGTCCATCTTCTCGTGGCGGAACGCCTCCAGGATGCGCGGCGCCAGCTTGTCCTGGCAATACGCGGCGGCGGCATCGCGCACCATGCGTTCGTCGTCGGTCAGTTGCTGGTCCAGCAGCAGGGGATCGTCCCAGTGGAATTGCGCGCGGGCTTGGCTCATGTGTGGTCTCTCATTATGAAAATGTGGGAAGTCTGCCCGGCATTCTATGCCGCGGCCGCCGTCACGGCTTTTCAAATGGCGACACCAATTTCCGTTTTTAGCCCAGGCCGCCGAACTGGCCGCCGTGGAAAATCAGCGGCGGCGACGGCGAGAACTCGCACAGCTCGACCTCGCCGACGAAGATCACGTGGTCGCCCTCCGGGTAGCGGCTGCGGTTGTGGCATTCGAACCAGGCCGAGGCGCCCTTGAGGATGGGCTGGCCGGTGCGCGAGAGCTCGTATTCGGTGTTTTCCCACGGATCGATGCCGCGCGTGGCGAACTGCTTGGCCAGGTGCGCCTGGCCGGCCGACAGCACGTTGATGACGTAGTGCGAATTGCCGGTGAAGATGGGCATGCTGTTGGCCGTGGTGGCCAGGCTCCACAACACCAGCGGCGGATCGAGCGACACCGAATTGAAGGAACTGGCCGTCAGGCCACGGAAGCTGCCGTCCGCCAGCCGGGTGGTGATGACGGTGACGCCGGTGGCGAACTGGCCCAGCGCCTGGCGAAAATGGCTGGTGTCGAAGGGGCGCTGGTCGGCGCGGGGGGAACGAGTGTGCATGGTGGACCTGTGAACTTTCAGCCATTATGCCAAAGTTTACCGCGCCATAGCGGATTGCCCCGGTTTGCGTTACAGTGACCCCATGGGCATTCTTCTACGCGGGGGAATCATGACGAGTCAGTCCGCGCCGGGCACGGCGCTTGAAACAGCGTATCTGGGCGGCGGCTGCTTCTGGTGCACCGAGGCCGTGTTTGCGCGGGTCAAGGGCGTTGTTCATGTCGAGTCCGGCTATGCCGGCGGCCACCAGCCCGACCCCACCTACGAGCAAGTCTGCGCCGGCGGCACCGGCCACGCCGAAGTGGTGAAATTGCAATTTGATCCTTCCGTCATCGGCTTCCGCGACCTGCTGGAAATCTTCTTCACCATCCACGACCCGACCACGCCCAACCGTCAGGGCAACGACGTCGGCACCCAGTACCGCTCGGTCATCTTCCACCAGTCGCCGCAGCAGGAAGCCACCGCGCGCCAGGTGATCGCACAGATGGCCGGGGTGTGGGACGCGCCCATCGTCACCGAGCTGGCGCCGCTCACCACCTATTATCCGGCCGAGCCCTACCACCAGGACTACTTCAGCCAGCACCCGCTGCAGAGCTATTGCGCCTTCGTGGTGGCGCCCAAGGTGGCCAAGTTCAAGAGCACCTACGCGCAGCGCCTGAAATGACGACGAGGAGACGCGGATGAAGGTGGTGCTGGTCGACGATACCCACATCAACCTGGTGCTGATGTCGCGCCTGGTCGACAAGCTGCAGGGCGTGAGCACGATCGGCTTCCAGTCGGCGCGCGAGGCGCTGGCCTGGTGCAACGCCCATCCCTACGACCTGCTGATCGTCGACTACATGATGCCGGACCTGAACGGCCTGGAGTTCATCGCCCGGCTGCAGGCGCCGCCCGACCAGCGCCCGCCGGTGCTGATGGTCACCGCCAGCGTCGACCTCGACGTGCGCCACCGCGCGCTGGAGAACGGCGCCAGCGATTTCCTCATCAAGCCGATCGACAAGGTCGAGTTCCTGGCGCGCACCCGCAACATGCTGGCGCTGCGCAGCGCCACGCTGAGCCTGCAGCACCGCGCCAGCTGGCTGGCCGACGAGGTGGCCAAGGCCACCGCCGAGCTGTGCGCGCGCGAGCAGGAGACCATCATGCTGCTGTGCCGCGCCTCCGAGTACCGCGACCCCGAGACCGGCGCCCACATCCAGCGCATGGCGCGCTACTCGCGGCTGATCGCGGCCGGGCTGGGCCTGTCCGACGAGCAGCAGAGCGACCTGCTGAACGCCGCGCCGATGCACGACATCGGCAAGGTCGGCACGCCCGACCACATCCTGCTCAAGCCCGGCCGCCTCACCGCCGAGGAGATGGCGGTGATGCGCCAGCACGCGGAGATCGGCTACAACATCCTCAAGGATTGCAAGGCGCGCATGCACAAGCTGGCGGCCGAGATCGCGCTGACCCACCACGAGCGCTACGACGGCCAGGGCTATCCGCGCGGCCTGGCGGGCGAGGCCATTCCGCAGGCCGGCCGCATCGTCGCCGTGGCCGACGTGTTCGACGCGCTGACCAGCGTGCGCCCGTACAAGCCGGCGTGGAGCATGGAGGCCGCGCGCCAGCACCTGCTGGACCACAGCGGCGCGCATTTCGATCCGCGCTGCGTCGACGCGCTGCTGCGGCGCTGGGACGAGGTGCTCGACATCCGCGCCCGCTACCAGGACGAGCAGGGCGGCCCCGCCGCCGTCACGGCCTGAGCCCGCCATGGACCAGGATAGCCAGGTCGACCAGATCCGCCTCGCGCTGGCGGCGCAGGGCGCGCACGAGCTGGCGCGACTGCTGGAGCCGCAGCTGGCCGCGCTGGCCGAGCTGGAGGCCGAGGCGCGCCAGCTGCGCTCGGCCAACGCGCTCCTGCGCAAGGAGAACCGCCAGCAGCGCGGCGAACGCCGGCACCTGGCGCGATCCGCACACCGCGCGCTGGCCGGCCTGCAGCTGGCTGCGCCGACCTGCGGCGCGGCCAGCCGAGGGCGCCGGCCGGCGAGCGCGCCGCGCGCGACCAGCAGGAGCTCACCGAGCAGATCCTCGACCAGCTGCCCATCCCGATTTTTCTCAAGGACCGCGACGGCCGCTTCCTGCGCTTCAACAGCCGCTTCGAGGAATTCACCCAGCGCTCGCGGGCGGAGATCCTCGGCCGCACGGTGGACGACTTCGCCTCGCCGCGCTGGGCCGCCGCCACCCATGAGGAAGACGAGCAGGCCTGGACCACCGGCCGCATGATCACCACCGAGCGCCGCATGGCCACCTTCGATCCGCCGCTCGACGTGCTGGTCAGCCGCAAGGTGATCCGCACCGGCGGCCTGTCCTACATGCTGGGCTACTTCATCGACATCAGCGAGCAGCGCGCGGCGCGCGCCGCCATGCAGCACGCGGTCGAATCGGCCGAGGCGGCCAGCCGCGCCAAGAGCGAATTCCTGGCCAACATGAGCCACGAGATCCGCACGCCGATGAACGGCATCCTCGGCATGACCGAGCTGGTGCTCGAATCGAACATCGACGCCGGCCAGCGCGCCGACCTGGCGCTGGTGAAGGCCTCGGCCGACGCGCTGCTGCACATCGTCGACGACATCCTGGATTTTTCCAAGATCGAGGCGGGCAAGCTGGAGATCGAGGAAGTGCCGTTCGACCTGCGCCAGCTGGTGGCCGACACGCTGCGCGCCATGAGCCTGCGGGCGCGGCAGAAGGGACTGGCGCTGGCGGCCGAGATCCCGCCGGCCGTGCCGCGCCTGATGAAGGGCGATCCGGGCCGGCTGCGCCAGGTGCTGCTCAACCTGGTCGGCAACGCCATCAAGTTCACCGACGCCGGCGGGGTGACGGTGGCGCTGTCGGTCGGCGCCGAGCGCGACGGCCGCAGCGAGATCGCCTTCGCGGTGCGCGACACCGGCATCGGCGTGCCGCCGGAAAAGCAGCACCTGATCTTCGAGGCCTTCGCCCAAGTCGACGGCTCGACCACGCGCGAGTACGGCGGCACCGGCTTGGGACTGGCGATCTGCCGCCGGCTGGTGATCCTGATGCAGGGCCGCATCGAGGTGCGCAGCGTGCCGGGGCGGGGCAGCGTGTTCAGCTTCACCGTGCCGCTGCAGCACACCGGCGCCGCCCAGGCCGCGCCGCTGCCGCCGCTGGCGGTGCTGGCGCCCGGCCAGGGCATGAACCTGAGCGCCGGCGACAACGGCCTGCTGGCCGGCGCCGACGAATCCATGGCCGCCACGCCCACGGCCGGCGGCCTGCCGGCGGGCGTCGGCGAGCCCGCGTCCGCCGCGTCCGCGACTGGCGGCCTGCGCGTGCTGCTGGCCGAGGACAATCCGGTCAACCAGCGGCTGGCGGTGCGGCTGCTGGAGAAGCTGGGCCACCGCGTCACGCTGGTCGACAGCGGCTTGGCCGTGCTGGAGCGCGCCGGCCATGGCGACCACGACCTGATCCTGATGGACGTGCAGATGCCGGGCCTGGACGGCCTGGCCGCCACCCGCCAGATCCGCCAGCGCGAGGCGGCGCAGGGCGGCCACGTGCCCATCATCGCGATGACCGCGCGCGCCATGGCGGGCGACCGCGAGCGCTGCCTGGAGGCCGGCATGGACGACTACCTGGCCAAGCCGGTCGACAGCCAGCAGCTGCGCGCGATGCTGTTGCGCTACCAGCCCGACAGCGGCCACCTGCTGCTGGACTGGCGCGGCGCGCTGAAGCGGCTGGACGGCGACGCCGAGCTGCTGCTGGAGCTGGCCGCGCTGTTCCTGCAGGATGGCCCGCAGCTGTGGCGGGAGCTGGGCGAGGCGCTGGACGCCGGCGACGTGCCGCGCAGCACGCGCGCGGTGCACAGCCTGAAGGGCGTGCTGGCCAACTTCGGCGCGGCGCGCGCGCTGGCGCTGGCCGAGCAGCTGTCGGCCGCGCTGCGCGCCGGCCAGCCGTGCCAGCTGGCGGCCGGTCGGCTGGAGGCGGCGCTGCGCCAGGTCTACGTGGCGTTGAAGGAGTTGATCGACGCCGGCGCCGGCGCCATGAGCGCGCCGCCATCCTCCTGAATCAGCGAGAACGCGGGCACGCCATCGTCGGTCTGCGCGTAGTGCGCGCCGGCGTGGTTGGCGCTGGCCGGATACATGTGCCGGCGCGACCACGGCAGCGCCGCGCTGCGCTGGCCCGCCTTGCGGCCGACCACCTGGTACAGGCTGATCCAGTCCTGCTCGAAGGCGTAGCAGCAGCCGGCCAGGTAGACGTGCCAGATGCGGTAGCGCTTGTCGCCGGCCAGCGTGCGTACCCGCTCGGTGTGGGCCTCGAAATTGTCGGTCCAGATGGCGCAGGTGCGGGCGTAGTGGCGGCGCAGGTTTTCCACGTCGCACACCTCCAGCTTCCCTTGTTGCATGGCCTTGAGCACGTGGCCGATGTGCGCCAGCTCGCCCTGCGGGAACACGTACTTGTCGATGAACTCGCCGCCGCCGTACGGCGTCTCGCCGTTGTCCGGGTCGGTGGTGGTGATGCCGTGGTTCATCACCACGCCGTCCGGCGCCAGCAGCTTGTGGATGGCGGCGAAATACTCCGGCAGGTGCTTGATGCCCACGTGCTCGAACATGCCGACGCTGGTGATGCGGTCGAACTGGCCGCGCACGTCGCGGTAGTCCTGCAGGCGGATCTCGACCAGATGCTCCAGCCCGGCCTGGCGCACGCGCTCCTTGGCCAGCGCGAACTGGTTCTCCGACAGCGTGACGCCGACGCAGCGCGCCCGGTACTGCTGCGCCGCGCGGATCACCAGCGCGCCCCAACCGCAGCCGATGTCGAGCAGCGTCTGGTTCGGCTTGAGCTCGATCTTGCGCAGGATGTGGTCGATCTTCTTGGTTTGCGCGGTGGCCAGGTCCTCGTCGCCGTGCTCGAAGTAGGCGCAGGAATACACCATGGCCGGGTCGAGGAACTGCTGGTAGAACTCGTTGGAGACGTCGTAGTGGTAGCGGATCGCCTCGGCGTCCTGGCGCTTGCTGTGGGCCATGCCGCGCACGATGCGGGCGAACTTGCCCTCGGCCTTGAGCGTGGTGCGCGCCAGCGCGTTGACCACGGCGATCATGTCGTGCGCGCGGCCCTTGACCTCGATCGCGCCCTCGACATAGGCCGCGCCCAGGTTGGACAGCGACGGCGTGAGCAGGTAGCGCGCGGCCGACACATTGGGCAGCCGTATCGTCACGCGCGGCGCCTCGCCGGAAAAGTCGACATGCTGGCCGTTCCACAGTTCGATGCGCAGGGGCAGGGCGATTTGCCGGCGGATGCCGTCGATCCAGCTGCTGAGACGGTTTTGTACAAACACGATCACACCTCCGAGTCCACAAAAAAAAGACCACCGCATGCGATGGTCTGGTGTGTGCCTCGTGGCGCTCCGCTTACGGCTGCAGGCGCTCCTTCACCCAGCTACCATCTGCTTGTTTCAGATACACGATCCGGTCGTGGAAGCGCGAACGGCGCCCCTGCCAGAACTCGATGCGCACCGGATCGAGGCGATAGCCGCCCCAGTGTTCCGGCCGCACCGGATGCTCGCCGCTGACGGCGGCCGCCGCATCGTAGTTCGCTTCCAGTTGCTCCCGGTTGGCGATGCGCGCGCTCTGTTGCGAAGCGATCGCGGCGATCTGGCTCTTCACCGGCCGGCTGTAAAAATATGTGTCGCTTTCCTCGGCGGAAGTCTTGACCACCGTGCCCTCGATGCGTACCTGGCGTTCCAACTCGCTCCAGAAGAATAGCAGCGCGGCGTGCGGATTGTCGCCCAGTTGCCGGCCCTTCTGGCTGTCGTAGTTGGTGTACCAGGTGAAGCCGCGCGCGTCGTACTGCTTGATCAGCACGATGCGCGAACTGGGCTTGCCCTGCGCGTCCACCGTGGCCACGCTCATCGCGTTCGGCTCGTTGACCTTGGCGCGCAGCGCCTCCTCGAACCATTTGCCGAACTGGGCGATCGGGTCGTCCAGCACATCGTGTTCCGTCAAACTGGCGCGGCCGTAGTCGAGGCGCAGGTCCGCCAGCACCACGCCGTCGGCCACCGTGTCCGACACCGCCACCTGTTTCTGTTCCGGCACCTGGCTTTGCGGCAGGCCGGGGACGATGCCGCGCCGCGCCTGCATCGCGCTGCCCAATTGCGCCATCTGCTCGGGGCTGAACAGGCGCTTGGCCATCGGCGCGATGTCGCCTTCCTCGATCGCCATGTGGGTGGCGTAGACCGCGCCGAAACGCTGGACATCGTCGGCCGACAGCTCGCTGCCTTGTCCATTTGCAATTTTATCAAGTTGTGCATTAATTATATTCCAGTCCCGTTCCATTTGCTGGTGGTCGGCCAGGATGCCGGGCACCAGCCCGGCCAGCAGCACGGCGTCGGCGTCGCGCGCGGTGGCCTGCAGCATCGGCATCAGGTTTTGCTCCTCGTCCTCGTGGTGCAGCGGCGCCGCCGTGTTGAAATATTTCTGCACCGCCTGGGCGGCCTTGCGGGCGTCGTCGTCGGCGCCGTGCTGGGGCAGGTGGGCCAGCAGCTTTTGCAGCGTCTGCAGCTGCTTGCGGATGCGCTCGTGGCAGTGTTTGAGGACGGCCAGCGGCTGGCTGAAATCGGGGGCGGTGTCGAACAGGGGAAGGCTCATGGCGGTCGCTCGGGCTAGGGGGAAAGTCATTCTAAAATAATTTTTGCCGTGGCGTCCGTTAAAATGTCGGGATGAACTCCCTTGCACCCACCCCATTCGACGATGTCGACTTCGAGCGCCGCTTCGGCGGCATCGGCCGCCTCTATGGCGAACGCGCGCTGGCGCGCTTCCGGGCCGCCCACGGGTGCGTGGTCGGCGTCGGCGGCGTCGGCTCGTGGATCGTCGAGGCGCTGGCCCGCAGCGCCATCGGCCGGCTCACGCTTATTGATCTGGATAACGTCGCCGAGTCCAACATCAACCGCCAGATCCAGGCCCTGAGCGGCACCGTCGGCCAGGCGAAGATCACCGCGCTGGCCGAGCGCATCGCCCAGATCAACCCGTTCTGCGTGGTCGACCAGGTCGAGGACTTCGTCAGCCCGGACAACCTGGAGCAGATGCTGGGCGGCGGCCGGTTCGATTTCGTGGTCGACGCCATCGACAGCGTGGCGGCCAAGGCGGCCATGATCGCCTGGTGCCGCCAGCACGCCATGCCCCTGATCATCATCGGCAGCGCCGGCGGCCAGACCGACCCCACCCAGATCGCCGTGCGCGACTTGGCCCGCACCGAGCAGGAACCGCTGCTGAAGAAGGTGCGCAAGGTCCTGCGCAGCCAGTACGGCTACCCGCGCGGCGAGAAGACCAAGTTCCACGTCGACGCGGTGTTCTCGATGGAACGGCTGCGCCTGCCGGAAACGGCCGAAGTGTGCGCGGTGGACGGCGATCCGGGCGCCGGCGGCGTGACCGGCCTCAATTGCGCCGGCTTCGGTTCGGCCATGGTGGTCACGGCCAGCTTCGGCATGGTGGCGGCCAGCCGCGTGCTGCGCCACCTGGCCGACGACGCGCAACCGGCAGTGGCGCCAGTCGAAACGATTTAGATTTTATCCAGCGCGCGGGGCGGTTTTGCTATCATGGTGCGCGCTGGCACGGGGACCGTGCTCTCC
Source organism: Duganella sp. BJB1802 (assembly GCF_013369445.1). NCBI lineage: Bacteria > Pseudomonadati > Pseudomonadota > Betaproteobacteria > Burkholderiales > Oxalobacteraceae > Duganella > Duganella sp. BJB1802. The sequence goes on from NZ_JABWEF010000001.1 coordinate 196,340, forward strand.
ACAGACCTGATCGAAAGAAAAAAACATGACCCGTAGTTCCGTACTCGTAGCAATGTTGTGCGCGCTGGCGGCCTCCGCGGCCCAGGCGCAGACCCCGGTGGCCCCGGCCGACGTGCCGCCGCCGCCACCGCTGGTGGTGGGCTCGGCCACGCCCGGCCCGGCCGCCGAGCAGCTGATCGTCACCGACACCAAGATCGGCACCGGCAAGGAAGCGACCACCGGCGCCACCGTCTACATGCACTACTCGGGCTGGCTGTACCGCCCGCTGGCCAAGAATATGCACGGCAAGCTGTTCGACTCGTCGATTCCGCGCGGCGAGCCGCTGGACTTCGTGCTGGGCGCAGGCCGCGTCATCAAGGGCTGGGACCAGGGCATCCAGGGCATGAAGGTGGGCGGCAAGCGCACGCTGATTATTCCGTCGGAGCTCGCATACGGCTCACGTCCGACGCCGGGCAGCGGCATTCCGCCGAATTCCGCGCTGATCTTCGACGTCGAGCTGGTGGACGTGAAATAATCGGCGCAAATCAGCGTAGACTGGAACCTCCGTCCCACCTCGGAGGTTTTCCATGAAGATTGCCAACGACGTCACCGAACTGATAGGCCGCACCCCGCTGGTGCGCCTGAACCGCTTGAACAAAGGCAGCACCGCCCAGGTGCTGGTCAAGCTGGAGTACTGCAACCCGGCCCACAGCGTGAAAGACCGCATCGGCCTGTCGATGATCGAGGCGGCCGAGGCGGCCGGCCAGATCCGACCCGACACCGTCATCCTCGAACCGACCAGCGGCAACACCGGCATCGCGCTGGCGATGGTGTGCGCCGCGCGCGGCTACCGCTGCACCCTGGTCATGCCCGACACCATGAGCCGCGAGCGGCGCATGCTGCTGCGCGCCTACGGCGCCGAGCTGGTGCTCACGCCGGGCGCCGAGGGCATGCTGGGCGCGATCCGCAAGGCCGAGGAGCTGGCCGCCAGCGACCCGCGCTACCTGATGCCGCAGCAGTTCAACAACCCCGCCAATCCCGAGGTGCACCGCCGCACCACGGCCGAGGAGATCTGGGCCGACACCGACGGCCGGGTGGACATCCTGGTGGCCGGCGTCGGCACCGGCGGCACGATCACCGGCGTGGGCGAGGTGATCAAGGCGCGCAAGCCGGCGTTCCGCTGCATCGCGGTGGAGCCGGAGGCGTCGCCGATGCTGGCCAAGGGCATCAAGGGGCCGCACCCGATCCAGGGCATAGGGGCGGGCTTCGTTCCGGCCGTGCTCAACACCAAGGTGTACGACGAGATCATCGGCGTGAAGAACGACGACGCGTTCGCGACCGCGAGGCTGGCGGCCAGCCAGGAGGGGCTGCTGGTGGGGATCTCCTCCGGCGCCGCGCTGTGGGCCGCGCTACAGGTGGCGCGGCGGCCGGAGAACGCGGACAAGATCATCGTGACCATCATCCCGTCCTTCGGCGAGCGCTATCTGAGTACGCCGCTGTATGCCAATCTGGCGGATTGAAACTGCTTTGCTTCGGGATAGAGATGCGTAAACTTTCCGCGATTTTCCTGCTGGTCTGCGCTTCAGCACGCGCGGAGACTTGTCAAAAATATGACGTGACCAATGCCGAGCTCACCGGTCGGGTTCGGGTCGAGACGTTTTTCGGCCCACCCAACTTTGGCGAGTCGCCGGAAACCGATTCTAAAGAGCGGCAGGCGATTCTTCATTTGGACCGGCCGATTTGCACTGTTGCCTCGGCCGATAGTCCTGCGGAGGAACGTCAAATCGATGTGACGCTGGTTCCGATGGGGGACTTCAGTCTTGCGTCGTTTGTTGGCAAGCAGGTGACCGTAAAGGGAAAGCTCTTCCACGCGATCACTGGCCATCATCACACCAATGTCCTGATATCGATTGATACCGCTCCACAAATAGCCGGAAAATAATTGAAAGCGGTCCGGAGCGCCTAGGCGTCCCCTACGTGCATGGCCTAGTGCGCCGGCTCCTGCAGGCTGCACTCGTGCGCGGTGGTGCCCAGGCGCACCTGCAGCGTGCTGTGGTCGATCGAGAACTGCTCCTTGAGCTGCGCGCTGATGGCGTCCATCGCGGCGTCGCCCGGATGGCCGGCCGGCGTGACCAGCTGCGCCGTCAGCGCGTTCTCGGTGGTGCTCATCGACCAGATGTGGACGTCGTGCACGTCGGTCACGCCGGGCTGGGCGCGCAGGAATTGTTCGACTTCGGCGTGGTCCAGGTTGTCCGGCACGGCGGCCAGCATCATACGCATCGATTGCTTGAGCAGCGACCAGGTGCTGTAGACGATGATGGCGACGATGACCGCGCTGACCAGCGGATCGAGCCAATTCCAGCCCGTGTAGCGCACGATCACGCCGGCCACCAGCACGCCCAGCGAGATGGCGGCGTCGGCCGCCATGTGCAGGTAGGCGCCGCGCACGTTGATGTCGTCCTTGCTGCCGGACATGAACAGCCAGGCCGAGAAGCCGTTGACCAGGATGCCCACGCCCGCCACCACCGACACGGTCAGGCCGGCCACCGGTTCGGGATGCACCAGCTGCTGCACCGCTTCCCACGCGATGGCGCCGCAGGCGGCCATCAGCAGCATGGAGTTGAACAGCGCGGCCAGCATCGAGGTGCTGCGCAGGCCGTAGGTGTAGCGGCCGTTCGGCACGCGCTTGGCCAGGATCGCCGCGCCCCAGGCCAGCATCAGGCCCAGCACGTCCGACAGGTTGTGGCCGGCGTCGGCCATCAGCGCGGTGGAGTTGGCCAGGAAGCCGTAGAAGAATTCGATCGCCACGAACGCCGTGTTGAGCACGATGGCGACCGCGAATGCGCGGCCCATGGTGTTCGGATCGCCGTGGTGGTGATGGTGGCCGCCGTGGCCGTGGTCATGCCCGTGGTCGTGGCCGCACGACTTGGTTTTGGCCTCGGCCTTGGCCGGCGCGTGGTCATGGCCGTGGTGATCGTGGCCGTGATCGTGGTCGTGATGGTCGTGGTGCTTGCTCATGCTTCGTGTCCGTTGGAAGGTTCGGCGATATGTTCGAGCATATCGTTGAGTACGCCGCTGATGTGGGCGTCGGCGGCGGAATAGAACACTTGCTTGCCCTGGCGCTCAGACTTCACAATGCGCGCCGCGCGCAGCAAACGCAAGTGGTGGCTGACCAGCGAACTGCTCAGCTCCAACGAGGAAGCGATGTCGCTGACGGCGATCGGCGCCGTCACGCAGGCCAGCACGATGCGCAGGCGCGTCGGATCGCCCAGCAGATGGAACAGGTCGGCCAGCTGGGCAATCGCGGGATCGCAGTCGGAATAGTCGTGTTGGCAGCTCATAATGCTAACAAGTGAATAGGTGTTCACATGTTAGCATGGATTGGCGGACCGGGCTACGGCGCGATTTGCACCACGGCCTTGCCCAGTCCGGCCCCGGCGTCGAGCCAGGCGTGGGCGTGGACGATGTCGTCGAAGGCGAACACCTTGGCCGGCCGGGCGTGGTACCGGCCTTGCTCGACCCGCTCGACGATCTCCTGCCACGGCAGCCGGTCCAGCTCGTACCCCGGCGTGCCGAAGGCGAAGCTGCCGAAAAAGCTCAGCTGCACGCCGGGCGGCAACTGCTGCAGCGGCAGGAAACCTGCCAGCGGCTCCAGCCCGCCGAGGAAGCCGGCCTGGCACACCCGCCCGCCCGGCCGCGCCGCGCAGGCCAGCGAGTCGAGCAGGGTGGTGTTGCCGATCAGGTCCAGCACCGCGTCGACGCCGCCGGGCGCGATGCCGCGCACCACGCCGGCCATCGCGGGCCGCTCTTCGACGATGTGGCGCGCGCCGTTCCTCGTCAGCACATCCGCGAGTTCCACCGGGCGGCGCGTGGTCGCGATCACCTGCGCGCCCAGCTGGGCCGCGATATTGCTGGCAGCCTGGCCCAGCGCGGAACTGGCTCCGCGCACCAGCAGCGTCTGGCCGGGACGCAGCGCCAGGTTGTCGTGCAGGCAGGCCCAGGCGGTCGCGTACGACTCCGGGATCGCGGCCAGCTCGGCCCACGGCAGCGTCGAGCGCAGCGGCACCACGTTGGTGGCCGGCACGCACACATACTCGGCGTAGCTGCCGTTGATGCTGCGGCCCATGCCGCCCATGATGGCGGCCACCGCCTGCCCCGGCAGCAAACCGGTGCCGGGCGCCTCGGCCACCTCGCCGACGCATTCGATGCCCGTCACCTGGGCCACCTCGCCCCACAAGCCACGGCGCATATAGCTCTCCGCTCGGTTGAGGCCGAACGCCTTGACGCGGATGAGGACCTGGCCGCCGGCCGGTACCGGTATCGGCAGCTCAACCAGTTGTAATTGTTCCGGACCGCCGAATCGGGTGATGTGTATGGCACGCATGGGATTCTCCTGTAAATGATGGAGACACCACTGTAGTGACAAACACATTCGGATAAAATTGAATAATTCAGTCTATCTCTGTAGATTTTATGAACACAGTCGGCTTCACCCTGCATGAACTGGCGTGCTTCCTGGCGGTGGCCGAGCTTGGCAGCTTCCAGAAGGCCGCCGTGCGGCTGCACCGCTCGCATCCCAGCGTGTTCGCCGCCGTCGCCAGCCTGGAGCGACAACTGGGGCTGGCGCTGCTGGACCGCAGCGGCTATCGCGTCGCCGTCTCGGCCGCCGGCCAGGCCTTCGTCGAGCAGGCCCGGCAGCTGCTCGACAGCGCCGGCCAGATGGCGATGCAGGCCCGCCAGATCGCACAGGGCGAGGAGGTCAAGCTGGCCGTGGTGATCGGCGACCTGTGCCCGCTGCCGGCCACGCTGGGCCTGCTGCGGCAGTTTTTTGCCCAGTGCCCCGGCACCCGGCTGGACCTGCATTTCGAAGCCTTGTCCGGGCCGTGGGAGCGGCTGCACAACGGCGAGGCCGACCTGATCGTCCACCATCTCGAACAGGCCGACCTGCGCTTCGAGGCGCGGCCGTGGCGGCGCGTGCGGCTGGTGCCGGTGGTCGCGCCCGGCTTCCTGGACTTCCCGCTGCACGCCGGCATCACGCCCGAGATGATGCGGCCCTATGTGCAATGCGTCATCCGCGACAGCGCGCGCGACAGCCCGCCGCGCGACTACTTCGTGGTGGACGGCGCGCGCCGCTGCACCGTGGCCGACCAGTTCATGAAGCGCGAGGTGATCCTGCAGGGCATGGGCTGGGGCCACATGCCCGGCTATCTGGTGGACGAGGACCTGGCGCAGGGCCGCTTGCTGTCGCTGGCCGGCGATCACTTCCGCGAAAGCGAACTGGAGCTGGTGATCGCGCGCCGCCGCGACACCGCCCCCGGCCGGGGCGCCAGCCGGCTGTGGGAGCATCTGCTGGCCGGCCTGGCCTAGCCGCAGCGGCCCTGGCGGATGCTGGACGCGATCAGCTTTTCGTACAGATCGTATTGACCGGAAGGCAGCACCGGCCGCAGCGTCTCCATGCTTTTTTCCGCATCGAACAGCCGCTCGACCATCCAGCCGACCAGGTACAGCGCGGCCAGGCAGCCGCCCGCCGTCGCCACGTTGCCGATGCTCATGAGCGGCCGCTCGTCCGGCGCCACGCCGGCCGCGCTGAGCGCGCCGCGCGCATCGGGATGGGTGGATGCACGCCGACCCGGCAGCAAGCCCAGCGCCGCCAGGATCAGCGCGCCGGCGCACATGGAGCCGATCAGCTGCCGGCCCGGATCCAGCTGGAACGCGCCCATGAAGCCGGGGTCCGCGAGCGCGGCCGGCACGCCCTCCCTGCCGCTGGCGAACAGCACCACGTCGGCCCGGTTCGCCTCGTCCAGCGGGCCATGCGTGGCGACCCGCAGACCGTGGGCCGAGCGCAGCTCGCGCTGCTGGCCGACGATGTGCACCTGCCAGTCGTGGCGGTTGCGGCCGAGGATGTCCCACATCAGGAACAGGTCGATGTCGGTGAATTGGTCGAAGGCGACCAGCGCGATGGTCTTCATTGCGGCTCCATGGTTGAGGACAGGAAGCCGCAGTCTAGCGAGGCCGGTGCTACCATACACAGTCTGTATGTTTTCAAGGTGAGACGAGTGCTGACGCGTGACCACTGGATAGCCGCGGGCTTCGACGCCCTGGACCACGACGGCGACGCCGGCATCTCGGCCGAGCGCCTGGCGCGCCGCCTGAACGTGACGCGCGGATCGTTCTACCACCACTTCCGCAACCGCGAGGATTTCGTCCACGCGCTGCTGTCGGCGTGGGAAGCGGACTACGCGGACCGCATGCTGGCCCACGCCGCCGCCGGCCGCAGCCTGGAGGACGTGCTGCAGCGCTACCTGGCGATCGCCGCCGAAAAACAGCCGGGCCGCGAAACCGCGATCCGCGCGTGGGCGCGCCACGATCCGCTTGTGGCGGTGTACCAGCGGCGCGTCGACCAGACCCGGCTGACGTTCGCCATCACCACCTGCCGCACGCGCGCCGGCGGCCTGGTCGATGCGGAGCTGGTGGGCCGTCTCGCCCACCTGTGCCTGATCGGCGGCCAGGAGTCCGGCGACCGCCTCCAGCCGGCCGCCTTTGCGCGGCGCATCCAGGATGCGCTGGCCTTGCTGAACCATCGCGCGTAAGCCCATGCCGCACAACTGTGAAATTTCATTTCGACATTTGACAGTTTTCGTAAGTGGTACGGCCTCCCCCAGCGGATAAGATGCATGCGGACCTCATCCAAAAATAACGCGTAAGCCGGTCCAAGCACCGGTGCCGCAAAACCGGGCGCCGGCTCATCTAAATGGTTTTTCTGGAGGAGAACCGCATGAATCGGAAGTACAAAATTGTCATCCCATCCTTGTTGGCGGGCCTGCTTGCCGCCTGCGGCGGCAGCCAGTCCGACAGCGCCGCCGGCAATAGTCCCAAGCTTCTGGCCACCAGCCTGACGTCCGCCGCGTCGACTTCGGCCGCCTTGCCGGCCAGCTGGACCAGCGTGAAGTGGGGCGGCGGCGGCTATGTCACCGGCCTCGTCTACCATCCGACCAGCGCGAACGTCATGTACGCGCGCACCGACATCGGCGGCGCTTACCGCTGGAACAATTCGAACGGCTCGTGGACGCCCATCACCGACGGCATCGGCTTCAACGCGGGCGAGGGTGGCTTCCACGGCGTCGAAAGCATCGCCCTGGATCCGGCCAACGACAACAAGGTGTACCTGGTCACGGGCATGTACTCGCACAGCTGGGACGGCACCCCGATCAACGGCCGCATCTATGCCTCGGGAGACCGCGGCGCCAGCTGGACGCACTACGACCTGCCGTTCCCGGTGGGCGGCAACGAGGACGCCCGCGCCATCGGCGAACGCCTGAAGGCCGACCCCACCAATCCGTCGACGCTGTTCTACGCCTCGCGCACGGCCGGCCTGTGGAAGAGCACGAACTCGGGCCAGACCTGGACCCAGACCGGCTTGTCGGGCAAGGTGTTGACGGCCGCCGAGATCCAGGGGCTGGGCACGGCGCCGGTGGGCGTCGAGCAGATCGTCTTCGACAACTCGAACGTGGGCGGCGGCGCGACGACGTGGATCATGTACGCCGCCATCGCGCCGGACTACGTGCAGAAGGCGGGCCTGAGCTCGACCATGTACAAGTCCACCAACGGCGGCTTCTCGTGGACGCCGGTGTCGGTGCCGTCCAACGTGTCCGGCTACTTCGTCCCGCACATGCTGCGCACCGGCGACGGCAACTACTACGTGGTGTTCAACAAGAACGCCGGGCAGGGCGCCCAGGGGCCGGGCTACCTCTACCGGTTCGGCGGCGTTGCCAACGGCGAGACCTGGGCCCAGCTCGCCACCACCACGCAGGGCGGCTACGGCGGCGTGTCCGTCTACGGCACCGGCGCGACGGCCCGCATCGCGCTGGCCGTGACCGGCACATGGAGCGCCGGCCAACCGGTGGTCCAGCTGTCCGACAACGGCGGCAACACCTGGCACGAAATCGCCGACGGCATGCAGCATTGGGGCGGAGGCTACCGGGGCTGGGTGGACGACATCGAGATCGATCCGGCCAACAAGGATCACATCATGCACGTGCACGGCGGCGGCGTCTGGGAAACCTGGAACGCGTCGGCGGCCAGCCCGAGCTGGGATGTGCCGCTCAATAACTTCGAGGAAACCGCCACCCTGGCGCTGGTCACGCCGCCGGCCGGCGCGCCGTACAAGTTCGTCAACAGCGCGGGCGATATCGGCACCTGGGTCCAGACCGACCTCGCGGCGACGCCGACCAGGGCGCCCACCAGCGCATGGAGCAACGGCAACGCCGCCGACGTGTTGTGGTCCGATCCGAGCTACATCGTCAGCGCCGGCGCCCTCAACGGCTCGCCCTCGGTCGCGTTCGGCTCCTGGTCCGGCGACGGCGGCAACACGTGGTCGAACTTCGCGACCCTGCCCGCCGGCGCCGCCGCCAACACCGCCGAATCGGCGAGCATCGCGACCGCGTTCCGCAACAACGCGATCTGGGCGCCGGCCAACTCGGTGCCGTCGTACACCACGAACAATGGCGCGAGCTGGACCTCGACCAACCTGCCGGCGCTGTCCGCCGTCGGTATCAATCGCGGCTACCGCCTGGCGGTCGACCGCAAGAATCCGAACAAGGTCTATGCCTACGATTCGGGCGGCGCTTCCTGGAGCAACCTGGCGGGCAAGGTCTACGTCTCGACCGATGGCGGCCACACCTTCACGCTGAGCCAGGGTTCGGTGTCGGCCAACCTGGCGCCGAACGGCTGGAATGCCACGTCGCTGGCGGTCAACCCGAACGTCGAGGGCGACCTCTGGCTGGCCGACGGCAATGCCGTGTACCACTCGACCAATTCGGGCGCGAGCTGGACCAAGCTGAACGGCTTCGCGACGATACCGGCCAACGGTTCCACCGGCCAGATGCAGGGCGCCAGCGTGATCGCCCTGGGCAAGGCGCAGGCCGGTGCGTCGTACCCGGCGGCGGTCTACGTGGTGGGGGCGATGAATGGCGTGTGGGGCGTCTACCACTCCGACGATGGCGGTGCGACCTGGGCGCGCTTCAACGACGACGCGCATCAGTACGGCGGCATCGGCGTGATGGCGGCCGACTGGAACACCTACGGCCGCATCTACTTCAGCGGTGTTGGCCGCGGCCTGGTGTACACCAACTAAGCGGCGCGATCGTCCGGCGCGGTCCGATCACGGGCCGCGCGCGGCGGCCCTGGTCTCCCGGGCGCGGCTCAGGCATGCGGGGCTTCCTTGGCCGACTTGGCCAGGTTGTCCCGCAGCGCCTGCAGGTTGCCGTCCGTGCTGGCGTAGGCGCTGATCATCTGCGACAGCATGCGGTAGACGGCCTTGGCGTCGCCGTCGCCCATCTGGATGTCGCTGATGATGTTCAGCATGCCGGCGCCGTCGAGGAAGTTGTTGGCGCCGCTGGCGCTGATCGATTGCACGTCGCGCATGTTGGCGTAGATGCCGGAGTAGCGCTCCAGCTGGTCCTGCGGCATCCAGCTGACCGCCTGGCTGGCGACCGCCACCTCCCAGGCCTCGCGCCGCAGCGACGGCGTCATGATGCTCAGTCCCAGCTTGTTGTGCTGCTGCTCCGTCAGCTGCTTGAGCAGGACCTTGCCGTCGACCTTGTCCCTGATGCCGGCCAGCAGCTGCTCGCGCGTCGCCTGGACGATTTTCAGCTGATCGTTGTTGTGCTTGAGCGCCTCGTCGAGCTCGTGGACGTTGACCTGGATCTCGGCGTCGATCTTGTCGGCGGCCTCGTGCGCCAGATGGCGGTGGTGCAGCGTCTGCACGCCATGCTCCAGCGCCAGCGCGGTGGCGATACTGATCACGATCATCAAGTATTCGCCGCCGAATTCCTTCAGGGTCTTGGCCTTGGGTACTTCAAAGTGCATGCGTTGTCCTTATTTTTGCAGTTCGGCTTGCAGCTGTTCGCGGACCTTCGGGTCCAGCTTCTGGATCGCCTTGTTCAGTTTGTCGGCCTGGGCCAGCGCGGCGCTTTGCTCGGCCGTCAGCCCCGGCTTGAGGAAGGCCGCCTGGCCGCCGAGCACCAGCAACGCGCTGAGGACGGCCACGCCGGCCGCCGCGCCCAGCAGCCGCAGCTCGCGCGGCGTGACGGCGGCCGATTGCGTGGCGATCGGCCGCACCGGGCCGGAGGCGGGTGCCGGCGCGTAGGCGGAGGGCGCGTCGGCGCCGGCCGGCTCGTTGGTGGCGTCCAGCACCACCGGCTTGCGGACGCCGCCGGGCTGCGCGGCCAGTCCGCCGGCCAGCCGCGCCTGCTGCGCCAGCTCCTGCGAGGCGGCGTCGATCAGCGCGATGTGGCGCTCGACCGTCTCGGCCAGCACCGCCTCGTTCAGCGCCACCAGCGCGAACACGGGGTCGTCGATGTCGATCCTGACGCCGGTTTTTTCAAAGACCAGGCTGCGCAGCTTGTGCTGATCCATGGCGGCTTACCACTCGACCTTGTCGAGCTGCTCGAACAGGTCGCGGAACACCACCTTGATGCGCTGCTTCTCCATCAGGTTGAACTTGTCGCTCTCCCTGACCTCCTGGGCGGTCAGGCGGGCCGTGTTCATCTTCTTGATGTCGGCGCCGAAGGTGTCGGCGTTGCGGGCCGACAGCACCACGCGGCCCTTCACGCGGGCCGAGTTGTCGGCGTAGGTCTGCGATTCGGTGAACTGCTTGCCGGACGCCGATTGCAGCAGGCCGAAGTGCTCGTTCTCCCACAGCACCAGCGGCACGTTGGTGGACTTTGCGGTGGAGACGAAACCCATGGCGGTGTCGTGCAGCGTGTCGCCGCCGCCGACGATGGTGTGGATGTAGACCTTGCGTCCCGATTCCTCCAGCAGCGAGAAGCAGTCGTTCTCGATCAGGTAGCCCATCAGCGGCGAGAAGGTGTTGGCGCCGTTGTCGATGACGCAGTTGCCGTCCTCCTCCAGGATGTCGATCATCAGCGCGTCGAAGCGCTTGGGGTCGATGGTGCGGCTGTCGGTCATCACCGGCACATGCTTGACGTCCATCGCCTTGTAGCGCGAGAAGGTCGCGTTCTCCTGGTCGGTGTCGTAGCAGCGCAGCGGCGTCTCGTCCTTGGCGGCGATCCATTGCGCCAAAATGGTGGACACCAGGGTCTTGCCGATACCGCCTTTACCTTGGAGAATAAAATGTACCGAATTTTGCATCAATCACTCCAGAATCGCTCGAATGCGTCGAGAGTAATTGTTTTGCGGCGGTATGGCAACCGCCGGCCTGCATTCAGTCGCGCATTCAGTCGATGAACCGCAGCAGCCCCTGCAACGCGTGGATCACGGTCTGCTCGCGCACCGCCCGGCGGTCGCCGGCGAACACCAGGCGCTCGGTGTGCACGGTGTCGGCGTTGGCCCAGCCGAAGCACACGGTGCCGACCGGCTTGCCCGGCACGGCGCCGGTGGGGCCGGCGATGCCGGTGGTCGAGACCGCCAGATGGGCGTTGCTGGCGCCCAGCGCGCCGGTGGCCATGGCCGCCGCCACCTCCTCGGACACGCTGCCCATCTGCGCGATCAGCGCGGCCGACACGTCCAGCATCTCGGTCTTGGAGGCGTTGGAATAGGTGACGAAGCCGCAATCGAACCAGGCGGTCGAGCCGGCGATCTCGGTGATGGCCTGGGCCACGCCGCCGCCGGTGCACGACTCGGCCGTGGCCAGGATCAGGCCCTTCGCCTGCAGGGACTTGCCCACTTGCGCGGCCAGGTCAAGAATGGTGTCTGTGGAATTCATGGAGCTCTCCGTCTGTTGCGGCACGCTGCGGCCTGGCTTCCACTCTACCATGCAGTGTGCAATCGATGCCAGCGACGCACGGCTGATTTGCCTGAACCGCAACATGCCAGAAAACATTAGACCGCCGATTTGAACTTGCGTACACTCGGACGGATAAGCCGGCCGACGCTGCCCAGCCATTGCAGCCGTGCGCCGCCGAACGGGCAAACTGTTAAGCTTGCCTGGTGGTAGTCAGCGGTCCGCACCGGCCACGACGCCGGTTCTCCACGGGACCATACGGAGGCGCATCTCATGATCAGCCAGACCGACATCTTCAACGCCAGCATCCTGATCGTCGACGATCAGCCGGTGAACGTGGAACTGCTGGAATTCCTGCTCAAGTCCACCGGCTACACGGCGGTCAGCTCCACCACCGATCCGCGCGTGGTGGCCGGCTGGCACGCCGAGCACCAGTACGACCTGATCATCCTCGACATGCAGATGCCCGGCATGACCGGCTTCGACGTGATGGAGGCGATCCGCCCGCTGGAGACCGGGGCCTGGCTGCCGGTGCTGGTGGTCACGGCCCAGCCGGACCACAAGATCAAGGCGCTGGAGCTGGGCGCGCGCGACTTCGTCAGTAAGCCCTTCGACCCGGTCGAGGTGCTCACCCGCATCCGCAACCTGCTGGAGGTGCGCCTGCTGCACCGCGAGGCGCGCGGCTACAACACGCGGCTCGAGCAGACCGTGCGCGAGCGCACCGCCGAGCTGCAGCGCTTCCGCAGCGCGATGGACGCCACCGCCGACGCCATCTTCCTGCTCGACGCCGGCAGCGCCGAGCTGGTCGACGTCAACGACGGCGCCTGCCGCATGCTGGGCTATCCGCGCGCCGAGATGCTGGGCCAGACCGCCAGCCGCATCGGCCTGGGCGCGCCGGCCGCGCTGAGCGAGCGGGCCGCCGGGCTGGCCGCCTACGCCGCCGCGCTGGGGCCGGCGCGCGCGCCCGAGATGATCGAGCTCGAGCTGATGCGGCGCGACCTGATCGCGGTGCCGGTCGAGCTGTACTGGCAGCTGCTGCGGCGCGCCGGCCAGCCCGACATCCTGCTGGGCGTGGCGCGCGACATCAGCGAGCGCCGCCAGGCCGAGGAGCTGCTGCAGCACATGGCCCACTACGACAGCCTGACCGGCCTGCCCAACCGCACCCTGTTCTTCCAGACGCTGGCCGACGCCGTCGCGCTGGCGCAGGAAAAGTCGTGGCGCATCGTGGTGCTGTTCATTGCGCTGGACCGCTTCAAGAACGTCAACGATTCGCTGGGCGCGGCGGCCGGCGACGAGCTGCTGCGCCAGTTCAGCAACCGGCTGGTGCAGTGCGTGCGCATCCGCGACACGGTCGGGCGCCTGGGCGGCGACGAGTTCGCGCTGATCCTGACCATGACGCGCGACCAGCAGGACGCGGTGCACACCGCCAACGAGGTGCGCGAGGCGCTGCGCCAGCCGTTCGACCTGGGCGGCCATCCGGCCGCGCTCAGCGCCAGCATCGGCATCGCCATGTACCCGGACGACGCCACCGATCCGCACACCCTGGTCAAGTACGCCGACACCGCGATGGAGCGCGCCAAGCAGGCCGGGCGCGACGGCTACCGCTTCTTCACCGCCGGCATGAACGTGCAGGTGCTGGCGCGGCTGGACATGGAGATGGCGCTGCGCCGCGCGCTCGAGCACAACGAGCTGCTGCTGTACTACCAGCCCAAGGTCAACCTGCACAGCGGCCAGATGGCCGGCGCCGAGGCGCTGCTGCGCTGGCAGCGGCCCGGCTGCGGCATGGTGTATCCGGCCGAGTTCGTGCCGGTGCTGGAGGACACCGGCCTGATCGTGCGGGTCGGCGCCTGGATCATCGACGCCGCCTGCCGCCAGATCGGCGCCTGGCTGCGCAGCGACGTCGGGCCGGTGCGGGTGGCGGTCAACGTCGCCAGCCGCCAGTTCGTCGAGGGCGACCTGGAGCTGGTGGTGCGCAGCGCGCTGCTGCGCCACGACGTCCCGCCCGAGCTGCTGGAGCTGGAGCTGACCGAGACCGCGCTGATGTCCAACACCGAGCGCACCATCAGCGTGCTGTCCAACCTGAAGGCGCTGGGCCTGAAGGTGGCGATCGACGACTTCGGCACCGGCTATTCGTCGCTGGCCTACCTGCAGCGCTTCCCGATCGACAAGCTCAAGATCGACATCGCCTTCGTGCGCGACATCACCACCAACCCCAACGACGCGGCCATCGCCCAGGCCATCATCAGCATGGCGCACAGCCTGAAGCTGCGGGTGATCGCGGAAGGGGTGGAGACGCGCGCCCAGCTCGAATACCTGCGGCGCAGCCGCTGCGACGAGATCCAGGGCTTCCTGTTCAGCCGGCCGGTGGCGCCGGCCGAGATGGCGGCGCTGGTGCAGGCCGGCCACAGCCTGCCGCCCGACGTGGCCAAGCCGGGCCAGCCGGCGCAGACCCTGCTCATCGTCGACGACGACGTCAACGTGCTGTCCTCGCTGCACCGGCTGTTCCGGCGCGACGGCTACCAGATCCTGACGGCGGCCACGCCGGGCGAGGGGTTCGAGCTGCTGGCGCTGCACGCGGTGCAGGTGATCGTGTGCGACCAGCGCATGCAGGGCATGAGCGGCACCGAGTTCCTCAGCAAGGTCAAGGAGATGTATCCGGAGACGATACGCATCATCCTGTCCGGCTACACCGGGCTGGACGCGGTGATCGACTCGATCAACCGCGGCGCCATCTACCGCTTCTACACCAAGCCGTGGGACGACACCCAGCTGCGCGACAACATCCGGCTGGCCTTCCACCACTACTGGCTGTTGCACGGCAGCGGACGCCGCGCGGGCGAGCCGGGCGAGGACGTGACCGCGCTTCAGGAAGTGAAGTGATCGAAGCCTTGTAGCTGCAGGCCGAGCGGGGCGCCGGCCGCGTCCACCAGGCGCAGGCCGGGGGCGGCCTCGATGCGGCCCACGCGCGTGACCGGCGTGGCCACGCTGGCCGCCGCCGCCAGCACCGCCGCGCGCGCCGAGGCCGGCGCGGTGAAGCACAGTTCGTAGTCGTCGCCGCCGGCCGCCGCGAAGGCGCGCCGCAGCGCCGTCTCGCGCGTGGCCAGCACGGCGCCGGCCGGCAGCGCGTCCACGTCCAGCGTGGCGCCCAGCCGCGATTGCTTGAGGATGTGGCCGAGGTCGCCGACCAGGCCGTCCGAGATGTCGATCGCCGCGTGGGCGATGCCCTGTTCGGCCAGCAGCATGCCCAGCGCCACGCGCGGCGTCGGCGTGTGCATGCGCACGGCGGCCGCCAGCAGGCTGGCCGCGTCCATCGATTGCTCGAGCCGGTAGCCGGCCAGCGCCAGGCGGGCGTCGCCCAGCGTGCCGGAGATCCAGATGTCGTCGTCGGCAAGGGCCGCGTTGCGGCGCAGCGCCTGACCCGGCCGCACCTCGCCGAACACGGTGATGCAGATGTTGAGCGGGCCCTTGGTGGTGTCGCCGCCGATCAGCTCGATGTTGTAGGCGTCGGCCAGCGCGAACAGGCCCTTGGAAAAGCCGGCCAGCCAGTCGCGGTCGGCGGACGGCAACGCCAAAGCCAGCGTGAAACCGACCGGGCGCGCGCCCATCGCCGCCAGGTCCGACAGGTTGACCGCCAGCGCCTTGTGGCCGAGGCGGGCCGCGTCCTCGCCGGCGAAGAAGTGGCGGCCCTCGACCAGCATGTCCGACGAGATCGCCGTCTGCATGCCGGGCGTGGGCGTGAGCAGGGCGCAATCGTCGCCGATGCCGAGCGTGGCGCGGGCCGCATGCTGCGGGCGCTGGAAGTATTCCTGGATGAGGTCGAATTCGGAGAGCATGGCGCTATTGTACTGAAGACCGCCGGGGCCGGCGGTTGGCGTCGCCCTTGGTTAATTGATATTTTCAATCAATTTTCATCGGGTGATGCAAAAAAGTTATAACTGCGGAAAATTGATTATGTTGGAGCTATTGATAGGTTATTGCCGTTAAAAACGACAAAAATTCGGTCTTTGTTGCCTTGAATCATAAATAATGCTGATATCCGTCATAGCTGTTGGTGAAAATACCTACTTAATTGAAAGAATTGGTCTGATAAAATCGGAAGCTTTCCGACAGTACAAACAGGAAGGCCGCACAGCATGGATTCGTCATCTGATAAAAAAGAAGAACTTCGTCAACAATTGCGCCTCGCGGCGCTCGAATACCACGAGTGCCCGACGCCCGGCAAGATCAGCGTCACGCCGACCAAGCAACTGACCAACCAGCGCGACCTGGCGCTGGCCTACTCGCCGGGCGTGGCCGCGCCGTGCGAGGAGATCGTCATCGATCCGGCCAACGCCTACAAATACACGGCGCGCGGCAACCTGGTGGCCGTGATCACCAACGGCACCGCCGTGCTGGGCCTGGGCAACATCGGCCCGCTGGCGGCCAAGCCTGTGATGGAAGGCAAGGGCGTGCTGTTCAAGAAGTTCGCCGGCATCGACGTGTTCGACATCGAGATCAACGAATCCGACCCCGACAAGCTGGTCGACATCATCGCCTCGCTGGAGCCGACCTTCGGCGGCGTCAACCTGGAAGACATCAAGGCGCCCGAGTGCTTCTACATCGAGCGCCAGCTGCGCGACCGCATGAAGATCCCGGTCTTCCACGACGACCAGCACGGCACCGCCATCATCGTCGGCGCGGCCATCATGAACGGCATCCAGTATGTGGGTAAAGATATCGCCAACTGCAAGCTGGTGGTGTCGGGCGCCGGCGCGGCCGCGCTGGCCTGCCTGGACCTCATCGTCGACCTCGGCTTCCCGCTGGAAAACATCTACGTCACCGACCTGGCCGGCGTGGTCTACAAGGGCCGCAAGGAACTGATGGACCCGGACAAGGAACGCTTCGCGCGCGACACCACGGCCCGCACCCTGGCCGAGGTGATCAACGACGCCGACATCTTCCTGGGCCTGTCCGCCGGCGGCGTGCTCAAGCAGGACATGGTCAAGGCCATGGCGCCCAATCCGCTGATCCTGGCGCTGGCCAATCCGAACCCGGAGATTTTGCCGGAGGACGTCAAGGCCGTGCGCGGCGACGCCATCATCTGCACCGGCCGCTCGGACTATCCGAACCAGGTCAACAACGTGCTGTGCTTCCCGTACATCTTCCGCGGCGCGCTCGACTGCGGCGCCACCACCATCACGCGCGAGATGGAAATCGCCGTGGTGCACGCGATCGCCGAGCTGGCGCACGCCGAGCAATCGGACATCGTCGCCACCACCTACGGCTTCACCAACCTGTCGTTCGGCCCCGAGTACCTGATCCCGATGCCGTTCGACCCGCGCCTCTTGATCAAGATCGCGCCGGCCGTGGCCAAGGCGGCCGAGGATTCCGGCGTCGCCACCCGTCCGATCAAGGACCTGCAGGCGTACGCCGACAGCCTGCAGCAATTCGTCTACCGCAGCGGCACCTTCATGAAGCCGCTGTTCCAGGTGGCCAAGAAGACCGCGTCCGACCTTAAGCGCATCGTCTACGCCGAGGGCGAGGAAGAGCGCATCCTGCGCGCGGTGCAGGTGATCGTCGACGAGAAGCTGGCGCGGCCTATCCTGGTGGGCCGTCCGGCCGTGCTGGAAACGCGCATCAACAAATTCGGCCTGCGCCTGAAGCAGGGCGTGGACTTCGACGTCATCAACCCCGACCACGACGAGCGCTACCGCGACTACTGGCAGGCCTACTACGAGCTGACCGCGCGCAAGGGCGTCACGCAGGAGTACGCCAAGCTGGAGATGCGCCGCCGCCACTCGCTGATCGGCGCCATGATGATCAAGAAGGGCGACGCCGACGGCATGATCTGCGGCACCTTCGGCACCACCCAGCTGCACCTGCACTACATCGACCAGGTGCTGGGCAAGCGCGACGGCGCCTGCGTGTACGCCGCGATGAACGTGCTGATTATGCCTGAGCGCCAACTGGTGATGGTCGACACCCACGTCAACGAGAACCCGAACGCGAAAGAGCTGGCGGCGATCACCGTGATGGCGGCCGAAGAGATGCGCCGTTTCGGCCTGTCGCCGCGCGCGGCCCTGCTGTCGCACTCGAACTTCGGCTCGTCCAACAGCGAATCGGCGCAGAAGATGCGCGCCGCGCTGGAGCTGGTCAAGCAGCTCGACCCGGCGCTGGAAGTGGACGGCGAGATGCACGGCGACACCGCGCTGGACTCCAAGCTGCGCAACTCCATCATGCCCGGCACCAGCCTGAAGGGCGACGCCAACCTGCTGGTGATGCCGAACATCGACGCCGCCAACATCGCCTACAACCTGGTGAAGACGGCGGCCGGCAACGGCATCGCGGTCGGTCCGATCCTGCTGGGCTGCGCCAAGCCGGTGCACATCCTGACGCCGTCGGCCACGGTGCGCCGCATCGTCAACATGACAGCGCTGTGCGTGGTCGACGCGGTCGCCCAGCGCAAAGTCTAAAAAGCAATTTGGGGTCAAGTCTGACATTCGGACACGAGCACAACCGTAGCGCGCTGCTACGGTTGTGCTCGTGTCCGAATGTCAGACTTGACCCCAATGTTTTAAAATGCAACACCTGCCGTAGATACTGCTTGCCGTAAAAAACCACGCGGGGATAATCAGTCCTCATGCCGCGTCATCCCGCCTTCCCACCTTCGCTGCTTGCCTGCCTGCTCATGGGCTGCCTGGCCTTGCAGGCCGCCCGCGCCGGCGATGCGCCGGTCGCCGTCGCCATCTACGGCGACGACGCCTATCCGCCTTATTCCTACCTGGAGAACGGCCGGATGAAGGGGATCTACGCCAGCATCATCCGGCAGGCGCTGAAGAAGATGCCGGAGTACGAGGTCACCCTGTTGCCGATCCCGTGGAAGCGCGGCCTGGTGCTGCTGGAAACGGGCGCCGCCTTCGCGCTCTATCCGCCGTATCTGCGCCCGGACGAGCGCCCCTACATGAGCTATTCCGAGCCCCTCATCGCCGAGCAGCTGGTGGTGCTGTGCACCCAGGCGATCAGCCAGCGGCATGCGCTGAAGACCTGGCCGGACGACTACCTGGGCCTGCGCATCGGCATCAACGCCGGCTTCCTGAGCGGCGGCAAGCGCTTCGACCAGGCCGTCCACGACGGCAGGCTGCGCGCCGAACCCGCGCGCAGCAGCCGCACCAACCTCCTCAAGCTGATGAAAGGCCGCATCGATTGCTACCTGAACGACCGCCTGTCGATCGCCTGGGAACTGGGCCGCATCCGCATCGACGGCGCGGCCGATCCGAACGCGCAGGCCCTGGTCGAGGTGGCCGAGTTGAGCGCCGAGCAGGGCTACCTGGGCTTCACCACCCGCGACCCCGCGCGCTTCCCCTACCGCGATGATTTCATCCGCAAATTCAACGCCGTCATCAAGGCCATGAAGCACGACGGCGAGATCCGCGAGACGGTGGAGCGCTTCCTGCGCGCGCCGGATTGAGGCGGTTTTGTTGCCCAGGCTTCAATGAAACTTAGTCATCACTGCCAATGATGGTAACAAGATGTAAGGGATGTAATTGACATAATTGGTGAGAAGTGTGGCTCAGGCGCTCTGTTACAATACCGGGTTGTAAAGTCACCCATGATTTGGATTGCTATTCACCATGAATAAAATAAAAAGAGCCCTGGTTACGGGCATCACCGGCCAGGACGGCGCTTATCTGGCCGAGTTGTTGCTGGAAAAAGGTTACGAGGTCACCGGCACCTATCGCCGCACCAGCTCGGTGAATTTCTGGCGTATCGAGGAACTGGGCATCCAGTCGCATCCGAATCTCAAGCTGGTGGAATACGACCTGACCGACCTGGGCTCCAACATCCGCCTGCTGCAATCCGCGCAGCCGGACGAGGTCTACAACCTGGCCGCGCAAAGCTTCGTCGGCGTGTCCTTCGAACAGCCGGTCACCACGGCGGAAATCACCGGCGTCGGCCCGGTCAACCTGCTCGAGGCCATCCGCATCGTCAATCCGAAGATCCGCTTCTACCAGGCGTCGACCTCGGAAATGTTCGGCAAGGTGCAGGCCGTGCCGCAGAAGGAAGACACGCCGTTCTACCCGCGCAGCCCGTACGGCGTGGCCAAGCTGTATGCCCACTGGATGACCGTGAACTACCGCGAATCCTATGGCATCTTCGGCTGCTCCGGCATCCTGTTCAACCACGAGTCGCCGCTGCGCGGCCGCGAGTTCGTCACCCGCAAGATCACCGACTCGGTCGCCAAGATCCACCTGGGCCAGCTCGACGTGCTGGAACTGGGCAACCTGGACGCCAAGCGCGACTGGGGCTACGCCAAGGAATACGTCGAAGGCATGTGGCGCATCCTGCAGGCCGATGAGCCGGACACCTATGTGCTGGCCACCAACCGTACCGAAACCGTGCGCGACTTCGTCAGCATGGCGTTCAAGGCGGTCGACGTGGCGCTGGAGTGGAGCGGCGCGGCCGACCACGAGATCGGCACCTGCAAGAAAACCGGCAAGGTGCTGGTGCGCGTCAATCCGAAGTTCTACCGTCCGGCCGAGGTGGAGCTGCTGATCGGCGATCCGGCCAAGGCCCTCAAGGAACTGGGCTGGAAGCCGAAGACCACGCTGGAGCAGCTGTGCCAGATGATGGTCGAGGCCGACCTGCGCCGCAACAAAGCCGGCTTCTCCTTCTAAGGAAACCGCTATGGCTGCTGAAGGCATGGAGGGCGCGGGCAAGCGCGCGCTGGTCACGGGGCTGTCCGGGTTCACCGGCCGCTACGTCGAGCAGGAGCTGCGCGCGGCCGGCTACGAAGTCTACGGCACCATCACCCCCGGCCACGCGCCCGGCGAGCGCCAGTTCGCCGTCGACCTGAACGACCGCGCCGGCCTGGCCGACGTGGTGGCCCAGGTGCGCCCGGACGTGGTGGCCCACCTGGCCGCGATCGCCTTTGTCGGCCATGGCGACGTCGAGCAGATCTACCGCGTCAACGTGGCCGGCACCCGCAACCTGCTGGAGGCGCTGGCCGCCGCCGAGCACAAGCCGTCGGCCGTGCTGCTGGCCTCCAGCGCCAACATCTACGGCAACACCGACGCCGGCGTGATCGGCGAGGACGTGCCGCCGGCGCCGGCCAACGACTACGCGGTCAGCAAGCTTGCCATGGAATACATGGCGCGCCTGTGGCAGGACAAGCTGCCGCTGATCGTGGTGCGTCCCTTCAACTACACCGGCGTCGGCCAGCACGAGAACTTCCTGCTGCCGAAGATCGTCTCGCACTTCCGCCGCCGCGCCGCCGACATCGAGCTGGGCAACCTGCACGTGTGGCGCGATTTCTCCGATGTGCGGATGGTGGCGCACAGCTACCGCCGCCTGCTGGCCGCCGGTCCCTCGGTGGCCGGCCAGGCCTTCAACATCTGCTCCGGCCACGCGTACTCGCTGGGCGAGGCGCTGGCCATGATGGCCGACATCGCCGGCTACCCAATCAACGTCCACGTCAACCCGGCCTTCGTGCGCGCCAACGAGGTGGTGCGCCTGGTCGGCGACAACCGCCGCCTGCTGGCCGCCATCGGCCCGCTGGCCACGGTGCCGCTGGCCGACACGCTGCGCTGGATGTACGCGGCGTGAGCATGGCCGACACCAAGGCCGCCCGCCCGGTGCGGGTGGGCCTGTCCACCACCACCGCCGAGACCACGCTGACCGGCGGCCGCCTCGACGGCCTGGGCGTGTACAGCCGCGCGCTGCTCGAACACCTGCCGCATGCCGGCGCCGAGGTGCTGCCGCTGTCGTTCGCGCCCGGCGGCGACGCCAGCCGCGTCCACGTCGGTCGCGCGCTGCCGCGCTCCTTCCGCGGCGCGACGCTGGCCGACCTGGTGCTGCCGTCGTCGGTGCGGATGCGCGTCAGCGGCCTGGCGGGCCAGGGCGCGGCGCCGCTCGACCTGTTCCACGCCACCGACTACCGCATCGTACGCATGGACTGCCCGGTGGTGGCGACCCTGCACGACGCCGTGCCGATCGCCCATCCCGAGTGGTGCACGCCGCGCCTGCGCGGCCTGAAGAACTGGCTGCAGGTCAAGGCCGCGCGCAAGGCCCAGCATGTGATCACCGGCTCGCACTATTCGATCCGCGAGCTGGTCGAGCACTTCGGCGTCGACGAGCGCAGGATCAGCGTGGTGCACCACGGCGTGCGTCCCGAATGGTTCGACGCGCCGCCGGCCGAGGCGCGCGACGCCACGCTGGCGCTGCACGGCTTGCGCGCCGGCTACTTCCTGTTCGTCGGCACGCTGCAGCCGCGCAAGAACGTCGGCCGCCTGCTGGAGGCCTACCTGGCGCTGCCGCCGGTGCTGCGCGCCGCGCGCCAGCTGGTGATCGTCGGCGCGCCCGGCTGGCTCAGCGACGAGCTGGTGGCGCAGGTCAAGGCCGCCGGCCAGCGCGGCGAGAACGTGGTCTGGCTCAGCCGCCTGACCGACGACGCCCAGCTGCACCACATCTACGCCGGCGCCGGCGCCTTCATCTTCCCGTCGCTGCACGAGGGCTTCGGCCTGCCGCTGGTGGAGGCCTTCGCCAGCGGCGTGCCGGTGGCCACCTCCAACGCCACCTCGCTGCCGGAAGTGGCGCAGGGCGCGGCGCTGGAATTCGATCCGCTGTCGGTGCCGGAGATCACGGCCGCGATGACCGCGCTGGCGCGCGACGATGCGCTGCGCCAGCGCTGCATCGCCGCCGGCCGCCGCCGCGCGCTGGAGCTGACCTGGGACGCCGCCGCCCGCCGCACCGTCGAGGTGTACCGCGACGTCCTGTCCAATTGAAGCATCACTGAAGCTGCCATGCGCGTCCTCCATTTCTACAAGACCTACTACCCGGACACCTGGGGCGGCATCGAGCAGGTGATCCGCCAGCTGTGCGTGGGCACTGGCCGCCTCGGCGTGCGCAACGAGGTGCTCACGCTCACGCGCGACACCGGCCCGGCGCGGATCGAGTTCGAGGGCCACACCGTGCACCGCGCGCGGCTCGACTTCGAGATCGCCTCCACCGGCTTCTCGGCCGGGGCGATCCGCCAGCTGGCGCGCCTGGCGCGCGACGCCGACGTGATCCACTACCACTTCCCGTGGCCGTTCATGGACCTGGCCCACTTCCTGGCGCGCATCGACAAGCCCAGCGTGGTGACCTACCACTCGGACATCGTGCGCCAGAAGAACCTGCTGCGCGTGTACGGCCCGCTCAAGCGCGGCTTCCTGCGCAGCGTCGACACCATCGTCGCCACCTCGCCCAACTACCTGGCCTCGTCGCCGGTGCTCAAGCGCTTCGAGCACAAGACGCGCACCATCACCTACGGCCTGGACAAGACCATCTATCCGCAGCCGCCGCAGTCGCTCAAGGACCAGTGGCGCGCCCGTTGCGGCGAACGCTTCTTCCTGTTCGTCGGCGTGCTGCGCTACTACAAGGGCCTGCACATCCTGCTCGACGCCATGGCCAACCTCGACTACCCGGTGGTGATCGTCGGCGCCGGCCCGGTCGAGCAGGAGCTCAAGGAACACGCGCGCCGCCTCGGCCTGACGCACGTGATCTTCGTCGGCGCGGTCGAGGAGCTGGACAAGGTGGCGCTGCTGGAGCTGTGCTACGCGATGGTGTTCCCGTCGCACCTGCGCTCGGAGGCGTTCGGCATCTCGCTGCTGGAGGGGGCGATGTACGGCAAGCCGATGATCTCCAGCGAGATCGGCACCGGCACCACCTACATCAACATCGACAACGAGACCGGGCTGGTGGTGCCGCCGGACGACCCGGCCGCCTTCGGCGCCGCCATGCGCACGCTGTGGAGCAGCCCGAGCGCGCCGCCTAGTGGGGCCGGCCGGCCGCGGCCCGCTACTGGGAGCTGTTCACCGCCGAGACCATGGCGCGCAACTACCACGCGCTGTACACCGAGCTGGCCGCAGGCCGCGGCCGGTCCCGGGCTTGATCTGGCGCAAGGCCGCCGCCGGCGGGCGCGGCTATGATGGCGGTCGAACTCCGCGCCCCGCCGATGGTCCTCAAAGTCGGCGCCGCCAAGCCGGCGCCACCCCCTGTGCGACGCAACGACGTCGTCCGGGCGGGAGTTCACCAGCGCGCTCCGCTACGGCCGCGCGCCACGGGGTAGAATACCGCACCATCCTGAATCCCGGAGATCCGCGTGCGCTGCCTGGTTATTGAAGACGAAGCCGAAACGGCCAACTACATCTGCAAGGGCCTGCGCGAGGCCGGCTACCTGGTCAGCGCCTGCGACAACGGCCCGGACGGCCTCGACCTCGCGGTGGGCAGCGACTGGGACATCATCATCCTCGACCGCATGCTGCCCGGCCGCATCGACGGCCTGTCCATCGTCGACAAGCTGCGCGCGCTGGGCAAGCAGACCCCGGTCATCATCGTCTCCGCGCTGACCTCGATCGACGCCCGCGTCAGCGGCCTGCGCGGCGGCGCCGACGATTATTTATCCAAACCGTTCGCCTTTTCCGAGCTGCTGGCGCGCATCGAGGCGCTGCAGCGGCGCAGCGCGCCCGGCGCCGACAGCTCGACGCTGCAGGTGGCCGACCTCAAGCTGGACCTGCGCACGCTGCGCGTGACGCGCGGCGCCAAGGTCATCACGCTGCAGCCGCGCGAGTACCGGCTGCTGGAGTACCTGATGCGTAACGTCAACCAGGTGGTGACCCGCACCATGCTGCTCGAATCGGTGTGGGACTACCACTTCGACCCGCAAACCAACGTCATCGACGTCCAGATCAGCCGCCTGCGCGCCAAGGTCGACAAGGACTTCCCCGTCATGCTGATCCACACGCTGCGCGGGGTCGGCTACCGCATGGGCCCGACCCCGCCCGAGGACGCCGATCCGGCCGGGGGCGGCGCCCAGTGATCGACCTGCGCGCCTCGATCGCGGCCCGGCTGGTGCTGGGCTACGGCCTGCTGGGCACGGCCTCGATCGTGCTGGTGTCGGCGGTGTTCTACCGCGGCACCGTGGGCGTGCTGGACCAGGACATCGACGGCCGCATCATGGCGCAGTCGGACCGCCTGGTGGCGCGCGCCGGCGGCCAGCCGCACGGCGCGCTGTCGGCCGAGGTGCGGCGCCTGCTGGACGACGGCATCGACAGCGACCGCGAGATCTTCGAACTGCTGGCGGCCGACGGCACGCCGCTGGCCGGCAACCTCGGCCCCTTGCCGGCCGCGGCCGCGCGTGCCGACGACGGCCCCGAGCTGCTCAGCACCGTGGTTGCGCGCGACCGCCACCAGGCGCCGGCGCGGCTGTACCTGCGGCCGCTGGACGGCGGCGGCCTGCTGATCGTCGGGCGCGACCTGAGCGAACAGGAGGCGGTGCGCGGCGTGATCTGGCGCGCGCTGCTGGCCGGCGCCGGCGTGTCGCTGCTGCTGACGGTGGCCGGCGCGCTGCTGTTCCGGCGCCTGGTCGAGCGGCGGCTGGGCACGATCCGCCGCACCGCCGCCCACATCGAGGCGGGCGACCTCAGTTCGCGCATCCCGGTGCGCGGGCGCGACGAGTTCGCGCTGCTGGGGCGCGACATCAACCGCATGCTCGACCGCATCGAGCTGCTGATGGACGGCATCCGCCACGTCTCGAACGCCATCGCGCACGACCTGCGCACGCCGCTGGGCCGCGTGCGCAGCAAGCTCGACGACGCGCTGCGCTCCGAGGCCACGGTGCCGCGCCTGTCCGGCGCCGCGCGCGACGCCATCGAGGAGATCGACGACCTGATCCGGCTGTTCGAGCGCCTGCTGCAGATCGCCGAGGCCGAATCGGGCATGCGCAGCCGGCTGTTCGAGCGCCTCGACCTGGGCCACATCGCCCGCGACATCGGCGAGATGTACGAGGCCAGCGCCGAGGACGGCGGCGTGACCCTGACGGTGGACGCGCCCGAGCACCTGTACGTGGACGGCGACCGCAACCTGCTGGCCAGCGCGGTGGCCAGCCTGCTGGACAACGCCATCAAGTACGCCGGGCCGGGCCACGCGGTGCGGGTGCGGGCCGGCGTGTACCGCGGCGGCCTGGCGTCGATCGCGGTGCAGGACGACGGCCCCGGCATCCCCGAGGCCGAGCGCGGCAAGGTGACGCGGCGCTTCTACCGGCTCGACGACAGCCGCCACCTGCCGGGCAACGGCCTGGGGCTGGCCATCGTCAGCGCCACCGCGCTGGCCCACGGCGGCGAGCTGGTGCTGGAGGACGGCGCGCCGGGCCTGGTGGCGCGCATCCTGCTGCCGCTGGCGCCGTCCCACTAGCTATCCGATCGGTAATGCGGCCGCAAGCGTGCCGCAAGCCGGCCCGCGCTAGCATGGACGGTTACTCACGGAAGCCCTCTCCACCATGCACGACTTGCACGACATCGCCGACTGGCTCAAGCAGCACCCGGTCCATCCCGACCGCCAGCTGCCCGGCACCCTGCCGGACCCGGTGTTCGTCGCCGGCGGCGAGCCGGTGGTGTCGTTCAGCAGCAACAACTACCTGGGGCTGGCCAACCATCCGCGCGTGACGGCGGCGGCCAGGGACGGCCTGCAGCGGCACGGCGCGGGCAACTGCGAATCGCGCCTGCACGGCGGCGACCTGGCGATCTACCGCGAGCTGGAGGAGCGCCTGGCGGCGCTGCAGCGCAAGGGCGACGCGGTGCTGTTCGCCTCCGGCTACATGGCCAACCTGGGCGTGCTGTCGTCGATCGTCAAGGCCGCCACGCTGGCGCGCCTGCACGGCTACCGCGCCCGCAAGCGCCACAAGTACGCCTACTATTCGGACGAGTGCAACCACGTCAGCATCCGCGAGGGCATCCAGCTGTCGGGCGCGCTGCGCTACAACTACCGCCACGGCGACATGGACCACCTGGCCTCGCTGCTGACGGCGGGGGCGGAGGAGGGGGCGACGCCGGTCATCGTCAGCGACGGCGTGTTCGGCATGGAGGGGACGATCGCGCCGCTGCCGGCGCTGGTGGAACTGGCCGAGCGCCACGGCGCGCTACTGTACCTGGACGACGCCCACGCCACCGGCGTGCTGGGCGCGCACGGCGGCGGCACGGCCGAGCACTTCGGCTGCCACAGCCCCTGCCTGATGCAGATGGGGACGCTGGGCAAGGCGCTGGGCGCGGGCGGCGGCTTCGTCGCGGTCGAGCGCGAGATGGCGGAGGTGATCCGGCTCACCAGCGCCGCGTATGGCTACAGCCGTCCGCCGCCGCCCAGCCAGGCGGCCGCGCTGCTGGCGGCGCTCGATGTGCTGGCGCAGGAGCCGCAGCGGCGCCAGCGCCTGTGGGACAACCAGCGCTACTTCATCGAGCGGATGGCGCCGTTGGGTTACACCCTGCTGTCGACCCAGACGCCGATCCTGCCGGTGCTGGTCGGCGAGGCCGAGACCTGCCAGCGCTACGCGATCGCGCTGCGCAAGGAAGGCATCCAGGTCGAGGCGGTCCAGTTCCCGGCGGCGCCGGTGGGCCAGGCGCGGCTGCGCTTCGTGATGAACGCCGGCCACACCGGCGCGCAGATCGACCAGGTGGTGCGGGTGATGGCGCAGCTGGCCGGACGGGCGTCGCGGCTGGCCTGAGCTGTTCCCGCCTCAGGCGGCGGCCTGCTCCGCCCAGCGCTGCTTGATCTCCAGCAGCGCCGGCATCTGTTCCAGGAACAGGTCGACCAGCTGGCCGTCGAAGTGCTTGCCGCGCTGCTGCCGCAGGTGCTCGACCGCCTTCTCCAGCGGCCACTCCGGCTTGTAGGGCCGGGCCGAGGTCAGCGCGTCGAACACGTCGGCGATGGCGACGATGCGCCCGACCAGCGGAATCTGCTCGCCGGCCAGGCCGTGCGGATAGCCGCTGCCGTCCCATTTCTCGTGGTGCGTCATCGCCACCTGGTGCGCCATCGCCAGCATGCCGCGCGCGTGGCTGCCGATGATGTCGCCGCCGATGGTGGCGTGGGTCTGCATCACCCTCCACTCGTCCGGATCCAGCGGGCCGGGCTTGCGCAGGATGCTGTCGGGGATGCCGATCTTGCCGACGTCGTGCATCGGCGCCGCGTGCAGCAGGTCGTCGGCCTCGGCCTCGCTCATGCCGGCCGCGCGCGCGAGGATGCGCGAGTAGTGGCTCATGCGGATCACGTGCAGGCCGGTCTCGTTGTCCTTGTACTCGGCCGCCAGGCCCAGGCGCTGGACGATCTCCAGCCGCGAGCGCGCCAGCTCGTCCACCCGCACCAGCGACAGGTGGGTACGCACGCGCGCACGCACGATGGGCGGGCTGACCGGCTTGGTGATGTAGTCGACCGCGCCGGCCTCGAAGCCGACCACCTCGTCGCTGGCGTCGCTGAGCGCGGTGACGAAGATCACCGGGATGGCGGCGGTGGCCTCGTCGGCCTTGAGCTGGCGGCACACCTCGTAGCCGGTCATGCCGGGCATCATGACGTCGAGCAGGATCAGCTGCGGCTGCTCCTGGCGCGCCAGTTCCAGCGCGCGCGGGCCGTCCTTGGCGAACAGCAGGCGGTACTGGTCCTGCAGGATGTGGCGCAGCAGCTGCAGGTTGCCGGCCTCGTCGTCGACGGCGAGGATCAGCGGCTGGTGGGGGGCGGGTGGGGCGATCATGGGTTCTCCGAGGCCAGGCGTTCAGCCAATGCCCGCAGCGTAGCATGCGCCTGCGGGAAATCGAAATCGTTCAGTGCGGTGTGCAGCTCGTCCAGCTGCCGCGCCAGCGCGGCCGACACGCCGGCGCCGCTCAGCGCGGCCGACAGCGCGTCCAGCGCGGCGTCGTCCAGCTCGCCGCGCCGCAGCGGCGGCAGCAGCGCCTGCGCCGCCGCCTGCGCGCGCGCCGGGTCGCAGGCCGCCGGCGCAGCAGCGCCAGTTCCCGCCCCGGCCGTCCCGCCCGCATTGGCGGCATTCGCCATATCGGCCGCGCCGGCCGCACCGCCCGCGCCGCCTGCACCGCCCGCGCCGGCCACACCGCCAGTGCCTCCGGCCGACCTGCGCGTGGCGCGCGGCGGTTCGATGGCGTGGATGGCGCTGAGCGCCGCGTCCAGCTGGGCCGTCAGCGCCAGCGTAATTTGGGCGCCAGCTCGGCCGGCAGCGCGGTCGCGCCGGCCTTCGCGCTGCGGCGAGCCGCACAGTTGCTCGGCCTGCGCCAGCGGGGCCGCCAGCTGCTCCAGACCCAGGTTGGCGGCCACGCCGCGCACCTTGTGGCAGCAGGCTTGCGCGTCGGCCAGGCGGGGCGCGCTGTCGCTGGCGAACAGCCGCGCCAGCGCGGTGGCGGCGCTGCCGTAGTCGGTGGCGAAGCGGTGCAGCGCCTGGTGGTACGCGGCCTCGTCGCCGGACCAGCGCAGCAGCCCGGTCTTCTGGTTCAGCACGCGCGCCCGCGCCGGCGCCTCGGCCTCGGCCGGCGCGTGCTCCAGCGGCGGCTGCCCCAGCACGCGGGCGATCTCGTGCGACAGCGCGTGCCAGTCCACCGGCTTGGCGGCGAAGCCGTTCATGCCGGCCGTGGCCGCCGCCTCGCGGTGCGCCGCCAGCACGCTGGCCGTCATCGCGACGATCGGCATGGCCGGCGCCCCGGCCGCCTGCTCGCGGGCGCGGATCGCGCGCGTGGCCTCCAGCCCGTCCATCACCGGCATCTGCATGTCCATCAGGATCAGGTCGTAGTGCCGCTCGGCCGACAGGCGCAGCGCGGCGGCGCCGTCGCCGGCCCGCTCCAGCGTGTGGCCGCGCTTGGTCAGCAGCAGCGTCAACAGCTCCAGGTTCTGCGGCACGTCGTCGGCCGCCAGCACCCGCAGCGGCGGCAGCGGATAGGCGGTGCGCTCGGCGGCCTGGCTGCTGTCGTTGCGGGCCGGCTCGAGCGGCAGGCACAGGTGGAAGGTGCTGCCCTGGCCCGGCGTGCTCTCGGCCCACAGCTTGCCGCCCATCAGCGCCACCAGCTGGCGGCTGATGGTGGTGCCCAGGCCGGTGCCGCCGAAGCGCCGCGTCATCGAGGCGTCGGCCTGCGTGAATGGGTCGAAGATCGCCTCCAGCCGCTCGGGCGCGATGCCGATGCCGGTGTCGCGCACGGTGATGGCCAGCTGGCCGTGCTCCGCGCTGGCGCGCAGGCTGACGCTGCCGGCGGCGGTGAACTTGATGGCGTTGTCGAGCAGGTTGCCGAGGATCTGGCGCATGCGCAGCTCGTCGCCGTGCAGCCAGGCCGGCAGCGACGGGTCGTACACGATGTCGATGGCCAGCCCCTTGCTGCGGGCGTTGCTGCCGAAGGTCGAGGCCAGCTCGTCGATCAGGCCCAACAGGCTGTAGTCGTCCGGCTCCAGCTCCACCGCGCCCTTGTCCAGCTTGGCCGTGTCGAGGATTTCGTTGAGCAGGCGCAGCAGCGAGCGGCCCTCCTTGCGCACCGTGTCCAGGTGGCGCCGCTGGCTCTCGTCGAGCTCGGTGTCCAGCAGCACGTCGGTGAAGCCGAGGATGGCGTTCATCGGCGTGCGGATCTCGTGGCTCATGTTGGCCACGAAGCTGGCGCGCGCGGCGGCCGCCTGCTCGGCCGTCTCCTTGGCCTTGCGCAGCTCCTGCTCCATCTGGCGCCGCTCGTCGATGTCGAGGATGACGCCGTCGATCCAGCGCAGTTCGGGATCGCTCTCGTCCTGGGTGACGGCGCCGTGCTCCCACATCCAGCTGCTGCGGCCGTCGGCGTGGCGCAGCCGGTATTCGACCTGGTAGGCGCTCAGCTCGGCGACCGCGCGGTTGATCTCGGCCTCGACGCCGGCGCGGTCCTCCGGCACGATCAGGCTGCTCAGCGTGCGGCTGCGGCCCTCGCCGACGAAGTCGCTGGCCGGATAGCCGGCCAGGCGCTCGATGCCGTCGCTGACGAACACCGGCGGCGCGTCGAAGCGCATGCTGCTGCGGAAGGAGATGCCGGGGATGTTGCCGATCAGCGAACGGAACTGCTGCTCGCTGTCGCGCAGCGCCTGCATGATGGCGCGCCGTTCGCTGATGTCGGTGACGAACAGCACGAACAGGTCGCGCTCGGCCAGCCGCGCGTGGCCCAGCGCGCGCCGGATCGGCACCGTGGAGCCGTCCTTGCGCACGGCGATCACCTCGCTGCCCTTGCCGGGGATGGCGGCGTTCTCGGTGCGCAGGTAGGCCAGCAGGCCGTCCCGCTCGGAGCGCTGGGTGTCGTCCATCAGCAGGCGGATGTTGCGGCCGACGATCTCGTCGCGGCGCCAACCGAAGATGCGCTCGGCCGAGGCGTTGAATTCGAGGATCACGCCCTGGCGGTCGACCGTGACCACGCCGTCCACGGTGGTGGTGAGCAGGGCGCGCATCCAGGCCTCGCTCTCGCTCTTCTGGCGGAACAGCTCGCGGTAGCGCAGCAGGCCGTTGGCCGACATGATGAAGATGGTGATGGCGACCGTGATCAGGGTGATGGCCAGCGCCACGAAGGTGCTGTTCTGCTCGGCCGCGGCGCCGGGATCGGGCCGTCCCGCGAAGCGCGCGGCCGCCATGCCGGTGTAGTGCATGCCGGCGATGGCGCAGCCCATGACGGTGGCGCTGGCCAGGCCCACCAGGCCGGGCGGCAGCGGCCGGCGCAGGCTGCGCAGGCCGAAGCGGATCCAGATCGCCAGCGTGGCCAGCACCACGGCCACCACGATGGACAGGCCGAACATCAAAGGATCGTAGTACAGGTCGAAGCCCATGCGCAGCGCGGCCATGCCGGCGTAGTGCATGGCGCCGATGCCGGCGCCCACCAGCACGCCGCCGGTCAGCAGCGAGCCGAGGCCGAGCCGGCGCCGGCTGATGATGGACAGCGCGATGGCCGACGCGCCCAGGCTGGGCAGGATGGACAGCAGGGTGACGACGTGGTCGTAGTCGACCGTGGTGCACAGGTTGAAGGCCAGCATGCCGATGAAGTGCATGGCCCATACGCCGCAGCCCAGCGCCAGGCTGCCGGTGGCCAGCATGATGGCGCGCAGGCCGGGCGTGCGGCTGGACTGGGCCTGGGCCGCCACCTGCAGCGCCATCCAGGAGGAAAAGATCGCCACCAGGATGGACAGCAGCACCAGCGACGGGGTGTAGCTGCCGTACTGGATCAGGGTGGGGTCGGTGGGCGGTGCGAACAGCCGCAGGAGTGTGTCGATATTCATAAGGTTTCCGCCGCTGCGAACTGTGCTCAGCGGAAACCTTATCACATAATGCCGCGCCGCTGGATCAGGACTTGGCGAAGGCCAGGAAATCGGCGTTGAACTTGTCCTTGTGGGTGTCGGTCAGGCCGTGCGGCGCGCCGGGGTAGGTGATCAGCTTGGCGTGCTTGACGATGGCGGCCGAGGCGCGGCCGGCGGCGTTGATCGGCACGATCTGGTCGTCCTCGCCGTGGATGATCAGGGTCGGCTTGTCGAACTTTTTCAGGTCGTCGCGGAAGTCGGTTTCCGAGAACGCCTTGATCGAATCGTAGGTGTTCTTGTGGCCGGCCTGCATGCCCTGCGCGTACCAGGCGTCGATGATGCCCTGCGACGGCTTGGCGCCCGGACGGTTGTAGTTGTAGAACGGGCCGGAGGCCAGGTCCAGGTACAGCTGCGCGCGGTTGGCGACCGAGGCGGCGCGGATGCCGTCGAACACTTCCATCGGCAGGCCGCCGGGATTGGTGTCGGTCTTGAGCATCAGCGGCGGCACGGCCGAGATCAGGCCCAGCTTGGCGATGCGCTTGGTGCCGTGGCGGCCCACATACCGCGCCACCTCGCCGCCGCCGGTCGAGAAGCCGGCCAGGATGATGTTCTTCAGGTCCAGCGCTTCGATCAGCTGGGACAGGTCGTCGGCGTAGTGGTCCATGTCGTTGCCGTCCCACGGCTGGCTCGAGCGGCCGTGGCCGCGGCGGTCGTGGGTGATCACGCGGAAGCCGTTGTTGGCCAGGTGGAAGGCGGCCGATTCCCAGCTGTCGGCGTTCAGCGGCCAGCCATGGCTCAGGATCACCGGCTGGCCGCCGCGCGGACCCCAGTCCTTGTAGTAGATCTCGACGCCGTCGCGGGTGGTGATGGTGCTGACCGATTTCTGCACCTTGCCGGTGGCGGCCTGGCTGTCGCCGCTGGCGGCGGCCAGCGGCAGGGCGACCGCGGCGGCGGCGAGCGCGGCGCCGGTCATGGCGGAACGGCGGGAGGTATCGAGGGTTTTGCTGGACATGATGTGCTTCCTTTTTGAGTGGTGATGCGCTTCATGGTAGGCAGGTCCGGCCGGCTTGGAAACGCCCATACGTGCAGGATGGGACTGCAACTTTGCACATACCCCGATCTGGTTGGCGTGACCCCGGCCTTTGGGGAGAGGGATCAAACCTTGCCTAGTTGCATTCCTTGCAAAACTCCATATACTTGGCGGGCTGATCCGCATACCGACGGATCTCACCTATGGGATGTGTAGAGACGATGGCTTTCCTGACCAAGAAGAAGATAGCGCTGGCCGTGGGCCTGCTGGTGATCGGCGGCGCCAGCGCCGCCTGGTATTCGAAGAGCAAGGCCCCGGTGGTCGAGCCGCCGCGCTTCCGCGTGGCCGCCGCCGACACCGGCAACATCACGCAGACGGTGACCGCCACCGGCACCATCAACCCGGTGGCGCTGATCAACATCGGCTCGCAGGTGTCGGGCACGGTGAGCGAGCTGAAGGCGGACTTCAACGACCGCGTACAGAAGGGCCAGGTGCTGCTCAAGCTCGACCCGACCATCTTCAACGCCCAGATCCGCCAGGTGGAGGCGCAGCTGGCGTCGGCGCGGGCCAGCCTGCGGCTGGCGCAGGCCACCCACCAGCGCAACCAGACGCTGGTGACGCAGAGCTTCATCTCGCCGCTGGCGCTGGACCAGTCCAAGCGCGAGGTCGACGTGGCGCAGGCCAACATCCAGCTGGCGCAGGCGCAGCTGGCGCGCGCCCAGGCCGACCTGGACAACAGCGTGATCCGCTCGCCGATCGACGGCGTGGTCATCAAGCGCACCGTGGACCTGGGCCAGACCGTGGCGGCCTCGTTCACCACGCCGACGCTGTTCCAGATCGCCCGCGACCTGACCAAGATGCAGATCGACACCAGCGTCTCCGAGGCCGACGTCGGCGCGCTGAAGGAGGGGCAGGCGGCCCGCTTCGTGGTGGACGCCTATCCCGACAAGGAATTCGACGCGCGCATGCGCCAGTTCCGGCTGGCGGCCAACGTGGTGCAGAACGTGGTCACCTACAACGTGGTGCTGGACGTGGACAACAAGGAAGAGCTGCTCAAGCCGGGCATGACGGCGCAGGTGCGCCTGTTGGTGGGCAACCGCCAGCAGGTGCTGCGCATCCCGACCGCCGCGCTGCGCTTCCGCCTGAGCGACGAGGAAGTCGAGAAGCAGGCCAAGAGGGACAAGGCGCTGGCCGCCAAGGCCGGCAGCGCCGGTGCCTCGGCCAGCGCGTCCGCCAGCGCCGTGGCCGAGGCGCCGCAGGAGGACGACGCCGCCTTCCGCAGCAAGAGCGAGCTGGCGCGCTCGTTCAAGATCTACACCATGGACGACAAGAACAACCCGGTGGCCAGGGACATCAAGATCGGCCTGTCCAACTTCCGCTACACCGAGGTGGTGGGCGGCGAGCTGAAAAAAGGCGACAAGGTGATCACGCGCGCCATCAACGAGAAGCAGGGTGAGCTGTGACGGCGCCGCAACCGCTGATCGATATCCGCCAGGTCACCAAGAGCTACTTCTCCGGCAACGTCGAAACCCAGGTGCTGTTCGGCATCGACCTGGCCGTGCCGCGCGGCGACTTCCTGGCGGTGATGGGGCAGTCCGGCTCGGGCAAGTCGACCCTGATGAATATCTTCGGCTGCCTGGACCAGGCCACCGGCGGCAGCTACCACCTCAACGGCGTCGACACGCTGACCTTGTCGCGCGCCGAG
Organism: Duganella sp. BJB1802; assembly: GCF_013369445.1. Classification (NCBI taxonomy): domain Bacteria; kingdom Pseudomonadati; phylum Pseudomonadota; class Betaproteobacteria; order Burkholderiales; family Oxalobacteraceae; genus Duganella; species Duganella sp. BJB1802. The sequence goes on from NZ_JABWEF010000001.1 coordinate 230,864, forward strand.
CTGGCGACCATCCGCAACCGCACCATCGGTTTCGTGTTCCAGAGCTTTAACCTGATCAAGCGCATGAGCGTGGCCGAGAACGTGGCGCTGCCGCTGATCTACGCCGGCGTGTCGCGCTCGAAGGCGCACGCCAAGGCGCTGGTGGAGCTGGAGCGGGTCGGCCTGAAGGACTACGCCAAGCGCACGCCGAACCAGCTGTCCGGCGGCCAGCAGCAGCGGGTGGCGATCGCCCGCGCGCTGGTGGGCGACCCGCCGCTGATCCTGGCCGACGAGCCGACCGGCAACCTCGACACGCAGACCAGCATCGAGATCATGCGCTCCTTCCAGCAGCTCAACGAGGAGCGCGGCATCACCATCCTGCTGGTCACGCACGAGCCGGACATCGCGGCCTACAGCAAGCGGCTGATGCGGCTCAAGGACGGCCATGTGCTGTACGACGGACCGGCCGCCGAGGGCCTGCGCCTGCTGGCGCAGAGCCACGAAACCATAACCGTATAAACGATATGAATCCTTTACAGATAGTGGTCGAGGCGTTCCGCTCGATGATGGCGAACCGCCTGCGCACGCTGTTGACCATGCTGGGCATCATCATCGGCATCACCTCGGTGGTGCTGCTGCTGGCGGTGGGCGACAGCATGAAGCGCTTCATCGCCAAGGAGCTGGAGCAGCTGGGCACCAACATGCTGTTCGTCTCGCCCGGCGGCGACCGCGCGCAGCAGCAGCGCATGCGCACCGGCGCGGCCCCGGCCCTGACCATGGCCGACGCCGCCGCGCTGAACGCGCTGCCGTCGCTGGCCGGCGCGGCCGGTGTGCTGCAGGGCGGCTTCAACCTGGCGGTCGGCAACGAGAACGCCTCGAAGACGGTGCACGGCGTGACGCCGGCCATGTTCAAGATCCGCGGCTGGAAGATCGACAAGGGCAGCGCCTTCAGCGACGCCGACGTGCGCGCCGCCTCGCGCATGGTGGTGATCGGCAAGAAGATCGCCGACCAGTTCTTCTACAAGGTCGACCCGCTGGGCAAGTACATCCGCATCGAGAACGTCTCGTTCCAGGTGGTGGGCGTGCTGTACGGCGAGGGCAAGCAGGTCGACGGCGGCGACCTGGCCGACTACGTGCTGGTGCCGATCACGGCGTCGGCGGCCAACCTGGTGCGGCTGCCGTTCCCCGGCAACGTGCATTACGTGGTGGCGCAGGGCAAGTCCGGCGGCAACCTGCAGGACGCCATCCAGGACATCAACGAAACGCTGCGCGACCGCCACCACATCAAGTTCGAACAGCCGGACGATTTCCGCATCGACAACCTGGCCTCGTTCGCCGAGACCGCGCAGAAGATCAGCGCCGGCCTGGCCGCGCTGCTGGGCTTGATCGGCGCGATTTCGCTGGTGGTGGGCGGCATCGGCATCATGAACATCATGCTGGTGTCGGTGACCGAGCGCACGCGCGAGATCGGCATCCGCATGGCGATCGGCGCCAAGCCGCGCGACGTGCTGCTGCAGTTCCTGACCGAGGCGGTGGTGATCTGCCTGGTGGGCGGCGTGTTCGGCATCCTGCTGGCGACCGGCGCGGCGGCGGCCATCACCTCCACCGGCAAGTTCGACGTGTTCATCACGCTGCAGGCGGTGGTGGTGGCGTGCGGCTTCTCCAGCCTGGTGGGGGTGTTCTTCGGCTTCTACCCGGCGCGGCGGGCGTCCAAGCTGCTGCCGGTCGACTGCCTGCGCTACGAATAGTTCAGTAGTCGAACTTGCCGCTGCGGGCGGAGGTCTTGAAGAAGGAGGGTGCGGTCTCGCGCTCCAGGCGTTCCTGCTCGCGGCGCTCCTTCGCCTCCAGTTTTTTCTGGGCGATGCGCTCGTTGTGCTCGTCGATGCGGCGCTGCATGTCGCGGCCCTGCTTGCTGTTGCGCAGCAGGCTGAACTTTTGCAGCATGGCGGCCGACCAGATCAGGAACACCACCACCAGCGCCAGCAGATAGCCGGCCTGCCACAGGCCGTAGTTCTGGCTGATGATGGGGAACAGCGGACTGGCGTCCTCCAGCCAGCCCTGGCCCAGCACGCCGCACACGGCCGCGAGCAGGCCCAGCGTCAGCGTCTTTACGATCAGCCACCGGCTGGCCTTGACGCGCTGGTTCCAGAATTGCTGCAGGTCTTCTTGGTGGTCGGTAGGAGTGGTCATGACGTTCGGAATGCGTGGCGGTAGTGCAGCAAGCATTATGTCATATTTTCCACCGGGAAACTAACCTCCGGCCTTGATCCGGCGCAAACGACGCGGCCCGGTCCCCTGTGCGGGGCCGGGCCGTGGTTTGCCGTGATGGGCTTAGTTCTTCTTGGCGATCTCGTTGCCGACATAGGCGCCGCCGACCGCGCCGGCGATGGTGGCCGCCGTCTTGCCCTTGCCGCCGCCGACCTGGTTGCCGATCAAGCCGCCAACCACCGCGCCGATGCCCATGCCGAGCGGGCTGTTCTGCGCCGCCGGTGCCGGGGCGGGGGCCTGCGGCTGAGGCTGAGGCTGAGCGGCAGGCGCCTGGGCGACATAGTCGTCATTGTTCACATGGCGCACTTGCGGGGTCACATGGTGCACGGTGCGGTGCTCGGCCACGACGGGACGGCTTTCCGGCATCGGCTGGTTGGCCGCCTGCTGGCCGGCCTGGGGCGCGGCGTTGGCGACCACTGGCGTGGTGTCCTGCGTGGCGTGCGAGCTGGGCAGCAGGCCGGCGATCGACGCGGCGCCGACCAGGCTTACCAGCGTCAGCGATACGGCCGCTACGGCCATCAGAGGGTGGATACGGCTACGGGTGGTTGGGGTGGTCGTCATTTTATTCTCCTGTATTGCGCCACGGTGGCGCTTGCTCATATAACGAGCCGGAGGACAAAGGCGGTGACGCAGAAAGTGTTTCCAGAGTAAGCAGATGTTACGGCGCGCTACGGGCCGCGTGGCGCCGTTCCAGCCATTCGTGGCCGCCGCTGGCCAGCGCCTTGGCGATGACGGCCGGCGGCAGGCTGTAGACGGTGGCCCAGCTGGCGCGGCCGTCGCCGGTGTTGGACGGGAAGCTGCTGATCTCCACCGGCCAGTTGTATTTGCGCTTGAGCGTCTTGACGATGGCGGCCAGCGAGGTGCGCCCTTGCAGCGGCGGCGCGCCGGTCTGGTCGGCGTCGGACAGCAGCACGGCGAGCACGGCGCCGCGCGCGGTCAGCGGGCCGGGGAATTTGGGGAGTTTGGCGGGAGGCATGCCGCCATTCTAGCGGAACGGGCCGGCGGGGCGGAGGCCGCTGCGGCCCAGCCCGCCGGCATGCGCGGCGCTTGCCGCTTAAGCCGCCTTGGCCTTGCGCTTGCGCGCCAGGCCGATCAGGCCCAGGCCGGCGCCCAGCATCAGGTAGGTTTCCGGCTCCGGCACGGCGGAGATCGACAGGGTGTCGATGCCGATGTAGTTGGAGCGGGTGCCGGACGGGCCGCCATCGTCGACCGCGTAGCGGAAGGCGAACGCGCCGCTGGTGGCGCCGGACAAGCCGTTGAGGGTCACGCTGTATTTGGTCCAGGCTTCCGGATAGCCGGCCTTGTCCTGGTTGGGATTGACCGACAGCAGCAGCGTGCTGAACGAGCCGACGCTGTCGGCCGAGTGGCCGACGTCGGCGCCGCCGCCATTGCTGAAGCGTACTTCCAGGCGATCAGGGAAGATGGATTTGTCGGCGGTGCGGGTGAAGAAGGACAGGGTATCGCCGTTGTGATAGGTCGAGGTGGGCAGGATCAGCCAGCTGCTGATGGCGGCCACGTCGGCCCCGCTGTTGTAGTCGGCGCCGATATAGGAGCCTGGCGCGCCCTGGTGCGCGCTGAACGCGGCTGCGCTGCCCTGGAACCAGCCGATCGAGCCTTGCGGGGCGCTGTTGTTGACCACGGTCCAGCCGGTCGGCACGCCGCCGTCGAAGTTCTCGTTGAGCGCGTCTGCCGACGCGGCGCCGGCGCTCAAGGCCATGGCCAGCAGCAGGGTGGACATCACAGCAGGTTTAAACGATACAGCCATTTTCTACACCTCCATCAATCTATCGAAAGAATACCGGCGGGCGCCGCCGCACCGGGCCGTGCAACCTTGTAAAGATGAGATTGCAGGAAATTACGATAGCATGCGTGCAACGGAAATATGGACGTTGTATTAATGTTATATACGGTTTATGCCGCTTTAGCGGGAAACTACAAGGAGATGGCACAATGGCTGTTGTTTCGCGAGCGATGCGGTGGCATCGCCGCCGCATCGCTCCAACCCTGCAATCACCATGACCGAAATAATGCCCCACGTAGCCGCCGAGACGACGACGGTTGAAAAGCAGGACAGCAAGATCGATCACTTGGATGCCAAGATTGACCGTCTGGATGCCAAGATCGACAGGGTGGCTGCTGAACTGAGCGCGCAGATCGACCGCAACGCGAAGGAGAGCACACGCTGGCTGATGGGTGTGGTGATGTCGGTCGGCATCCTCCAGTCAGCCCTTGTCATAGGGCTGGTGTTCAAGCTGATTCCCTGACCCGCTAGCCAGAACCGGAAGGCCTAAAACATGAATGCGACAGAAGAAGGAGACCGTATTACGGCCAGAGTTTCTACCTCAATGGCAGAGAAACTCCAAAAGGCAGCAGATTTAATGGGAATTACGTTGAATCAGTTCTTGGTTCAAGCCGCATTAAAAGAAGCGGATAGGATGATCGAACGAGAGCATACGATCCGCTACACCCGTGAAGACGCTGCCATGTTAATGAATTTACTCGACTCCCCGCCATCGCCTAACCCGGCGCTAGCGAAAGCGTTTGCGCGGTATAAAACCAAAGTGGAAAACGGCATGCTCACTATCCGCGCTGGAAGCGGCACGTGAAGTACTGGGCTTGATAGCTGTCCAGTCCCGTCTGTTCATAAACGCGTTTTACAAATAGATCGGGTTTCTGTCGTTGCCATTCTTTGAGCGCCTGGATCGGTGTTCTTGAACCGATAGCACGCTGTGGTATGTGGTGGTTGTACAGTTTGAGGTAGTTGTGCAGCGTCTTCTCCAAGTCAGCCTGGCTGTCGAAACGGGTTTGCTGAAGGAGCTCGCTGATACGGCCATTGAAGCGCTCGACCATGCCATTGGTCTGTGGATGACGTGGCGGGGCCAGGCGGTGTTCGATGCCCATGCCGGCGCAGACTTTGTCGAATACATGTCGGCCGCTAGGCTTCTTATCCTTGTTCGTGAAACGGTCCGTGAACTGCAAGCCGTTGTCGGTCAGGATCTTGCTGATTTTAATGGGCGAAGCCTCTTTGAGACGACGCAGGAAATCGATGCTGCTAGTGTCGCTCATGTCATGGTAAATATGCAGGAAGACCCAGCGCGTAGCGCGGTCGATGGCCACGAACAGATAGCGGCGGAAAGTCTCGTCGGGCATCTGCGGCAGGTACTTGATGTCGATGTGAACAAAACCTGGCTCGTAGTCCTTGAAGGTCTTCTTGGTTTGGATGGTTTCACCCTCTGTTGTGGGGATGACGTCCTCCAGGCGCGCCATGCCTTCGCGTATGAGCAGGTGGGCGAGGCCCGAACGTGACACGTCGGCATTGATGTATTGCCGGGTGATATAAAGCAGGTCGTCCAGTGGCAGATACAGCGTTTGACGCAGCGAGAATACGATGGCTTCCTGGCCGGCGTTCAAGGTCGTATGCAAGGTGTGAGCCCGATGGAGCGGTCTTGGACGTCGTCGCGCTTGAGCCATTTGGGCGGCCGTGGCGCGCGTGATGTTGAAGACTTTCGACGCCTCGCGGTCGGACAGCCCGGAGTCCTTGATCTCTTGGCGGATTTTCGGGGTAGTACGGGCTTGTGGATGAATGCGCGTGCTCATGTTCTGGACGGTTCCGGTGCGGTCTTGTGTTGGTTCGGCGATCGTGGCGCCAAGTCCGCGATCAACTCGTCCAGCATAGCCTTAGCGCGAAACAAAGGCCAGCTGCGACGGGGAATATGATCGCATGGAACTAAACATATAATGCCTTACCATTATCGATCAGTTGAGAAATTATTCACGAAAAGGCTTGTCGGTTATTTTTTTATAACTAGGCAATTTTCTTTAATTGTAATATCGTCTGCTGAGCCGATATTTCTATATTCGTAAAATATTTCGGAATTGGGGAAGCTGGATGAGAATTTCACCTTTAAAACATTTAATAAAGTTTTCGGGTGGTCGTCTGATTCAGGAAGAATTTTTCCAATCCAGTCTTTTAGGCCGAAATCAAAACGATTCGTTGAATTGCAATCCGACAAATCAACAATTTCATCAAAATATCCAAATTCCTCGAAGGTGTCGACTGACATGTCTGATGGACATTCTGGCTGATCCATTGAAAACACAAGCTCCTCGATGCTGTCATCTTTGAAATGTTCAATTAAATCCGAAATCGACATGCTACTTCCAGAGAGTTTTCCAACAATTAAACTACTATCTGACACCCCTAAACTTGCAACACGTTCAGAGAGACGGGGGACTTTATTTTTTCCTGAACTTTCCAGTTGTTCGTGGGCCCACAATGTTAGCGCAGATGCAGAAACTACCGGATTGGCATTACCCCGTGCTAGATCGGAATTGTTATCAGATAAAAGCACTCCCAAGATCCCCTTGCACTGGCCTGCAACAATCCCCTGATGAACAAGAACTCCATCTAGCTCACTTGAAATGCTGCGGCTTTCAATAGAAATACTTGCTCTACCTATTATATCTCCGCCAGTTTCATAAATATTTCTAACACTACTACTGTACTTCTCAATGATTGCGGCACTTGACTGCGGATATAATCGTTTTAACAGCGCACCGGGGGGCAATTCCTTCCAATCGTTTGCCCTTATGACACATATATCTTCTTCCGTCGATGACACAAAGATATCGATATCTAGCGTTGGTGCTAGATAGGCGACTAACTCTTCTATCGACTCGGTTTTTTCTATCGAAGCAAACTTTTTATTTACTAATCCGTACGACGTGAACGTCCGAAGGAGAGATTTTTTACCCTCAGCCAGTCTAATGGAGATCCTTGTTCCAGGTTCCGTTAATCGATCCTTGGCTACAGGGGTTAAAAGGATGGGGCGCTCCAAAACCCTATTTCTTAGATGTAGGACTACTTGTTTTTCAATATCGGTGCCATAACGCCAACTCGTCACTTTTATTTCATCACCTAACATAAATACGGAAAAAAATCCTATCCCGAATTGGCCGTTGGGAGTAAACCCCTTACTTGCGAGCCCGCTCCATTGCTGCCTAAAAGCAGGGTCTTTCCATAGTGAGCGCCCAAAATCTAACAATATATCCGTCAGAACGTACTCGCTCATGCCAATTCCATCATCTTGGACGTTCAACCAAACATCGCCATCAGTCTCACTTAGGCTAATATCAATACGACCGTGAGTTTTTTTTGCTGCGTGCAATCTTCGCGCACGTATTGCATCCGATGAGTTTTGAATTAATTCCTTAAGGGCGAGATATTTCTTATCTCCGTATAATTTGGCGCCACCAAATTTTTCTATTACACTTCCTACTTGACTTACTTGAAAACCAAAATCGATCGGTTGCCAACCTTCAACTGGAACATTCTTAATGAATTCTGATATATCTCCGGCTCCCATCACGCCTGTCGCAGACAAAACCGGGCGTCCGTGATTCGATAGCATTCTATTTGCGACACGCACTTCTTTGTCTACCATCTTTGCAGTCTCGAAGCAACGCCACCATGCTGCCGATTGATTTACACTAAATGTCGATCCACTCCAATAGAGCTCTCTTTTGTTATTAAGGGCCACGACACTTAACTTATTCTGGAAAACCCAATGGTTTTTTGACTCTCCGGAAGGGTTGGTAAGCGCCGCCTGCATATCAGGAGCTCTCAGACTATCGATGTGGGCAGCATCAATGCATCTTAAAAGCAAGGCCAGTTTCAAACAATCAACACTCCAATTTGCCCCTTCAACTTGAAGAGAACTATGCGGAGGGATTGGTGGAACATAGCCCCATGTGCTTTCAACAGCTGCGGCATCGATGCCATGGCTAGCAGATATTCTGCCGATTTCTCGACCATAATGATTTCTGAGCTCTAAGTCCTCCAAAAGATATCGTGGATGTCCGTCAAGGCCGGGCCATGACTGCACTAAAAGCTCGGCCGCTTGTTCCGAATGCAACAGACGAAGAGTTTCAAATAATGCAAGTTGATATCCCTCCTCTCCCCGTTGCATTTGGTGCTCAGAAAAATTATTTTGCGCAACAAAATCTTTCCACTGAACTGTCTCGAATAATCCGTGGAGGCCATTAGGAAATGCAAAAGAGGAGGTTGCGGAATCGTGCAGCAAGAATGTAATACCAAGGACGTATACTTCGATAGGATTTATTTGAAAATCCGCACCAAGAAGTACATCAGCAACAGCCCACAAAGCGTCCACGTGAGTAACATCGTGCATGGTGAGACTCGGGAGCTCCTGAGATATATGCGCTACCAGGGGAACAATAGCTGTGTGTGTTTTTTCAAAAGAAGAACTGAGCCTCGCTCTAGCATATTTATGTTTATCATCAGCTCCTTGGGGCGATAAGTATTTCTGCCAAAGATTTGAATCTCTATAGGTGTAGTTTGCGCTCATATATGAATTAGTATCGTTCTTCAGTCATAGAGAAAATGAGTTTAAGCCCCAGTCCGCTCCGGATGGTTGACTGTAGACTATCATTAATTTTTGGCAATTACTACGAATGTTGCGCAATAGCACAGCACTGAGCACGGAATTAGTCGCGTTGCCATTTCAACGCTAGGAATTAGCCGATCAGATTCTCGTCCGGCCGGATGAGCGTGCCTTGTTCTCGCTCCCCAACCGCAAGGCGTCGGACGACCAAGATTGACCTGACTGATTCTTCGCTGGCAATGAAAAAAATCAGCCTTTCCCAATCGCAGCATTGAGCCAGCTCAGCATTCCGCGATCTATTTGGCGCGGAAAAGGTGTTCTTGTCGTCGTCCTGAGGCGCGGGGGGAGCTCCGACTTGCTTGGATTCGGATCGATGCCTTGGCGAAGAAGCTTGTGTGCCTCGGTGCAGCCCTCGCGGGCGATCGCCAGGGGAACTTCGGGGTAAATACCGATCGCCAGAGTCTTTTGCTTGCCGGCAAATCGGTAGTTCATCCGCCAGTATTTGTTGGCGGCCTTGACCAGCAGATAGAGGGCGCGGCCATCGCCATACCGTTCGCCGGTGGGCGAACCCTGGAATTTGACTCGGCGCACGAACAAATCGGTGAGTGCCATGGCTGACTCCGGTGATGGACCTGGCCTAGCAAAATGATGGACCTGGTCCAAAAGTCCATCATTTGTCCGAGATTTGATGCTACTCCCCGAGAAAAATTTAGACAACAAAAAACCCGCTTCTCCTATGAAGAAAGCGGGTTTTGAGCTCTTATGAGATTTCTTAATGCTGAGTTCTGGTGCCTCGGGCCGGAATCGAACCGGCACGCCTTGCGGCGGGGGATTTTGAGTCCCCTGCGTCTACCAATTTCACCACCGAGGCCGGTGTGTCGTCCTGAACTTCAACGACTTGCCAGGGAGCTCAACCACTACGCCATCCCGGCAACGCGACCCGCATTATCACTGATTTGACCGCATGCCGCAAGCGACGGGGTGCAAATTTTATATTTTTGCAAGTGCCATGGCCGGCGCGGCGCTCAGCTGCCGTTGCTCCAGCAGCGAGAAGATGGCGTCCTTCGACAGCACGTACTGCTCCATCAGCACCTCCTTGAGCTCGTCAATCGCCACCCGGTAGTCGGCGATCGCGCCCAGCGTGTACGAGTAGAGCTCGTCCGCCTTGGCCTGCACCTGGTCGAGGTCGCGCTCCTGGTTCTTGAACTGCCTGTAGTCCAGCTTGGAGCGCGAGTACATCGACAGCTGGTTGACCATCATGTCCAGCATCGACGTGGCTTTCTGGATATCGTTCTGGCTGCCCACCGAGATCCCGCGCGCGCCGTAGAACAGCTCCTCGGCCGCGACCCCGCCGTACAGCTGGATCACGTCGCGCTCCAGCTCCTCCAGCGTGCGCAGCGCGACATCGTCCGAGGCCGACAGCACATAGCCCAGCGCGCCCAGCTTGGACACCGACTCCGTGCTGATCTTGAGCAGCGGCGAGCGCTCCTTGATCTGCGCCAGCGTCAGGCCCTGGCGCAGCCACGGGTCGATCTGCATGAAGAAGTGGCCCAGCTCGTGCAGCGCCACGCGCTCGCGCTGGCGCGTCTTCTCGGCGCTGGTGGCGCGGTCGGTCAGGCCGATGGTGGCGCGCTCGAAGGCGCGGAACATCAGCCCGGTGTCGATGGCCGCCTGTTCCTGGATGGCGATCATGCTGGCGCGGTCGACCACGGTCTGCAGCAGCGCCGGGCTGAGGTTGGCGGTGATCTCGGCCACCTGGTCGAGGTCGAGCCGCTCCCAGGCCACGCAGCCCTCGGCCTTGCGCGCCAGGAAGGCGCGCAGCAGTTCGCGCCGCTCGGCCTTGTTGGGCAGGCGGAAGTTGATCTTGACCGAGAAGCGGCGCAGCATGGCCTCGTCCATCGCCGAGCTGGCGTCGTCGAAGTTGGAGGCCACCACCCAGATCACGCCCGCGCCCTGGTCGCTGCGCACGCCGTCGAGCAGGCCCAGCAGCGCGTTGGCGGTGTCGTCCTCCCATTTCTTGTCGCCGCGTCCGCGCGGCATGAACAGGCCCTGGGCCTCGTCGAGGAAAATGATACAGCTGCCGCGCGCGCACGCCTTGCGGTGTAACGCGTGCAGCGCCTTGGCGCCGCCGCCGATGTAGCCGGACTCCAGCGCCGAGGCCGAGGCCTGGATCAGCGGCACGTTCAGGCGCTTGGCCAGGTAGCCGGCCAGCTTGGTCTTGCCGGTGCCCGCCGGCCCGGTCAGCATGACGTTGAAGGGCTTGTCGATATCGTGCTGGCGGTACACCGCGCGGTTGCGGATCATGTCCTCCAGGTGCAGCACTTCCTGCTTGATGTCGTCCATGCCGATCAGGTCGTCCATGCTGCCGGCCAGCTGGTCCGGCGTGAGCACGGTGGCCGACACGCCGGTGCCCGGCAGGCCGTGGCGCAGCACGAACAGCACCAGGCCCACCAGCAGCAGGTCGACCGCGTGGCGCCGCAGCCAGCCGCCGGCGCGCGCCATGGTGCTGTCGTCCTCGTCCTGCAGCACCGCGCGGTGCGAGGCCAGGTAGTCGTCGCGCGCGATCGCGTACGGCAGGTTGTGCTTCAGCAGCACCTCGCGCTCCAGGCTCAGGTGCGTGGTGGCCGGCACCTTGACCACGTACAGCAGCGGATCGCCGCGCAGCTTGAACACGTAGCGCGGCGCCTCCGACAGCGGCGCCGCCACCAGCAGGTATTCCAGCCGCTGGCGCTGGGCCGGCAGCGCGGTGATCTGCGCGATGTCCTGCGAGCGCAGCACGGGTTGCGGGTCTTGCGGCACGTCGGCGCGCCAGCCGAGCAGGGCCGCGATGGCAAGGGCCAGCAGGGCCAGGCCGGCGCGCACATAGTTGTTGCGCAGCGCGGCCTGCAATTTGTACAAGGTGAACATGGTGCTATCCAGATTAAGACTGTGCGGCTGGGATCGGATTTGGGCGCGGGGTTGGGGCGCAGCAGCCGGGGCCGCGATGGCCGGCGCGCGAGCTTGGGCGCTGCCGGGTGTTGCGCTCAATATAGCTGGACTGTGGCGCTTTGTATCGGCTGAGCTAAAAGAAAGACGCGCCGTGCAACAGCGTCGCCGGGGCTTCCGTTCGTCGCGTTTTTTTACACTTGGCGCACGCCGATCGACCGCCCGTCGCATACGCCGGATCTGGCGCGCGGCCTTTGCTAATCTGTACATGTCTACCGCTGATTTGAAAATACAGCGGTGGCTCCCGGTAGTTTGCAGGTCCCGAAAATCTTACGGAGCACACCATGAAAACCACTCTCTTCGGCGTTGTTGCCGCCTTGGCCTTTGCGGCCATGCCGGCCGCCCATGCGGACGAGGCCAGCGTGCAGATCAAAGGCGGCCTCAGCCGCCTTCACCTGCAGCAGGGCGACTTCGCCAACTTCAAAAACACGTATCAGTTGACCAATGGTCAGACCCTGACCTTCAGCCAGCGCATGGCGCGCTACTACACCCAGCTCGACGACGGCCAGCGCGTGGAGATCTACGCGGTCGCCCCGGACAAGTTCGTGACCGCCAACGGCACCCGCTTCGAATTCAGCGACGTGGGCGAGAGCGTGGGCGTGGCCAACTTCGCCCGCCTGCCGCTGGCCAAGGCCAACGGCGAAACCATCGTCGTCGCACGCCGTTAAACACTTCGGGGCCAGCCGCCCCAACCTTTTACATATTGGAGCAATACCATGAAGACCACTCTGTTGAGCCTGGCTGTAGCCGCTGCTTTGTCCTTCGCCGCCACCGCCGGTGCGGCGCCCGACGCCACCGCCACCAATGCCGCCAGCGAAAGCGTCAAGATCAGCGCCAGCCGCTACCACATGGAGCCGCAGGAGTTCCAGGATTACCAGTCCGCGTACCGCCTCAGCAATGGCGAGACGATGCGCTTCACGCGCCAGGTCGGTCACTTCTACACCGAGATCAAGGGGCAGCCGCGGGTGGAAATCTATGCGGTGGGACCGGCGGAATTCATCACGCGCACCGGCGCGCACATGAGCTTTACCGACAATGGCGACACGCTCACCGTCAGCAACTACGAGCGCCTGCCGATGCTGGCCAAACTGCCGGCCAACACCACCATCATGGCAAAGCGCTGAGCGCGCGCGGGCAGGGGCCGCGCGGCATCGTCACGGCCCCGTCGACCGGGGCCGTTTTTCATTCGGGGCTCAGCCGCCCCGGCGGTACAGGCGGAAGCGCTCGTCGCGGTCGGCCGGACGGCGGCCTTCCCACAGCAGCTTCCATTGCTGGTCGCGGTAGCGCGCCGGAATCTCGCGCTCGTCGCGCAGCTTGATGCTGTCCTGGAGCAGCAACAGGTCGCAATGGTCGCCCTCGACGCCGGCGAACGGCAGCTGGGCGTAGTAGGCGAACGAGGCGCGCTGGGCCGGGCCGACGTTGCTCTCGATGCAGCGCGCGCCGGCCGGCAGCTTGTCGGCGATCTGGCGCGCCACGCTGGCGTAGCTCTTGCTGTAGTTGACGTCCGGCAGGAACAAGGTCATCAGCAAAATCCAGATCAGGATCAGGCCGCCGGACGACAGCACCACGGCGCGCCACAGCACGGCCGGCTGGCGCGAGATGCGCCAGTGGACCAGCGCGAACCAGCCGGCGGTGGCGGCCAGCGCCACCAGCAGCGCGATCCAGCCCAGCTCGGGATGGAAGCCGGGCACCAGCTTGAGCGCGTTCTTGGCGGCCTTGGCCGGCCAGCCGGTCAGCTTGGCGATCCAGAACACCCAGATCACGGCCGCGCACAGCGTCAGCGCCATCACCGAGAACCAGTCGATGGCGTTGATGGCGCCGCGCTTCATGGTCAGCAGGCCGAACGCGGCCATGATGGCCAGCGGCGGCAGCAGCACCAGCAGCTGGCCCTGCTCGGGCTGGCCGCTGAACAGCGTCAGCAGCGCGCCCATGGTGACGAAGGCCAGCGGCACCACGATGTGCAGCGCGCGACGCTGGCGCCGCCAGGCCCACACGGCCCAGCCGGCGAACGGCCACGCCGGCCAGAAGAACCAGACGCCGACGCGGAAGAAGAATTTGAGCGAGACCATGCCCGGCATGCCGAGCTGGTCCAGGTTCCAGGCCAGCCAGGCGTTCAGCGGCAGCTGGTGGTAGGGTTGCAGCAGTTGCGCCGGCAGCAGCCACAGCGCGGCCACCGCGCCGCCGACGGCGATGGTGGCGCCCAGGTCGCGCGCCGCGCGGATGGCGGGCTGGTCGAGGAAGCGGGTGCAGGCGAACAGGGCCAGCATCAGGCACACCGGCGTGACCCAGCCGCGCGTCAGGGTCAGCAGGCCGACCGCCAGGCCGCTGAGGGCGGCGTTGCGCAGCGACGGGCCCTCCACGTAGCGCACGGTGCGGTACAGCAGCAGCGCCACCAGCGACACCTGCAGCGCCTCCGAGGTGGTCTCGTGGCTGTGCAGCAGCAGGCCCAGGCAGCCGAGGTAGATCAGCACGGCGGCGTCGGCCAGCGTGCGGCCGAAGTCGTCCGGCTCGGGCTGGCCGCCGAAGGCCAGGCGCAGCGGTTGCGCGTCCTGGCGGCGGCCCAGGTTGAAGGTGGCGTACCACAGCGACAGCACGCCCAGCAGGAAGATGCCGACCGTGCCAACGCGGGCCGCCAGCACATCGCCCATCAGCCAGCCGAACAGCTTGATGCCGAACGCGCCCAGCCAGAACGCCAGCGGGCCCTCGTCCGGCATCGACAGGCCGGCGATGTTGGGCCACAGCCAGTCCTGCCAGCTGCCGTGGGCCATGGTCCACATGATGCCGAAGCTGGCGGCGTCATCGTTCTTCCACGGGTCGCGGCCGATCAGGCCAGGCAGGATGTACAACAGGCCCAGGGCGAACAGCGCCCAGCGCGGCAATGCCAGGGTAGCGGCGGCGGGAAGACGGACTGGCTTCATCGATCGGTGTGCAAGTAAGAGGTGAACGGGAGTATGAAGGAAAACCGGTGGCTGGCGGGGCCGACAAACAAAAAAAGCAGCCAGAGGCTGCTTTTTTGTTCATCGCGGCGAAAATCAGCCTTGTGCGACTTGGGTCTTCGAACCCACTGCGCCGAACTTCTGGCGGAACTTCTCAACGCGGCCGGCGGTGTCGACGATTTTGTGCTTGCCGGTGTAGAACGGGTGCGATTCAGCCGACACCTCGATCTTGACCAACGGGTATTCTTTACCGTTGTGCTCGATCTTTTCGCGGGTCTGGATGGTCGAACGGGTGATGAATTTGAAGTCGCACGACAGGTCGTGGAACACCACTTCGCGGTAATCTGGATGGATTTCTGGTTTCATTTTGAAGCCTTCGGTTAGTTAGGTAGCCAAACAGCACTTCGTCGGTCGATACCACTTCGTGACCCGATTGCCGCTCACTTGCCAGAGTTAAAATTGATGCGATCGGGGATTATACCGGCGTTAACGCAAACAGGCAACCACGCGGGTTGCCTGTTTATCATGATTGCGTTAAGGGGAATTAACCGCCGCGCCTCATCATGTCGAAGAACTCACCGTTGTTCTTGGTGGCCTTCATCTTGTCGAGGATGAACTCCATCGCCTCGATCTCGTCCATCGAGTACAACAGCTTGCGCAGGATCCAGATCTTCTGCAGCTGGTCCGGCTTGATCAGCAGTTCCTCGCGGCGGGTGCCCGATTTGTTCAGGTTGATCGCCGGGTAGACGCGCTTCTCGGCCAGGCGGCGCTCCAGGTGCACCTCCATGTTGCCGGTGCCCTTGAATTCCTCGTAGATCACGTCGTCCATGCGCGAGCCGGTTTCGATCAGCGCGGTGGCGATGATGGTCAGCGAGCCGCCTTCCTCGATATTGCGGGCGGCGCCGAAGAAGCGTTTCGGGCGTTGCAGCGCGTTGGCGTCCACACCGCCGGTCAGCACCTTGCCGGAGGCAGGGATCACGGTGTTGTAGGCGCGCGCCAGGCGGGTGATCGAGTCCAGCAGGATGATCACGTCCTTCTTCATCTCGACCAGGCGCTTGGCTTTTTCCAGCACCATCTCGGCGACCTGCACGTGGCGGGTGGCCGGCTCGTCGAAGGTCGAGGCGACCACTTCGCCGCGCACGGAGCGCTGCATCTCGGTCACTTCCTCCGGACGCTCGTCGATCAGCAGCACGATCAGCGTGCAGTCCGGATGGTTGGCGGTAATCGCGTGCGCGATGTGCTGCAGGATCACCGACTTGCCGGATTTCGGCGAGGCCACCAGCAGGCCGCGCTGGCCCTTGCCGATCGGCGCGATCAGGTCGATGATGCGGCCGGTGATGTTCTCGGTGCCGTTGATGTCACGTTCCAGGCGCAGCGGCTCGTTCGGGTGCAGCGGCGTCAGGTTCTCAAACAATATGCGGTGCTTCGAGGCTTCCGGCGATTCGCCGTTGACCTTGTCGACCTTGACCAGCGCGAAGTAGCGCTCGCCATCCTTGGGGGTACGCACCTCGCCCTCGATCGAATCGCCGGTGTGCAGGTTGAAGCGGCGGATCTGCGATGGGGAGATGTAGATGTCGTCGGTGGACGCCATGTAGCTGGCGTCGGGCGAGCGCAGGAAGCCGAAGCCGTCCGGCAGCACTTCCAGGGCGCCGTCGCCGAAGATCTGTTCACCGGATTTCGCGCGCTTTTTCAGGATCGCAAACATCAACTCCTGTTTGCGCAGACGCGCCGCGTTGTCGATATCAAGACCGATGGCCATCTCCAGCAATGCCGAGACGTGTAGGGCCTTTAATTCAGATAGATGCATATGTGTTGAGTGTCCCGTGACGGGAAAGTAAAGGTAGGGGAGGGAACTGCGTGGTGTTGTCTATTTAGTTATTAAACGGCGCCGCGGGCGCGGCACCGTTTTGGTCCAGCGACATACTATCGTACTTAGATATTGCTGTCGATGAAAGAGGTCAGCTGGCCCTTGGCCATGGCGCCAACCTTTTGCGCGGCGGCCACGCCGTTCTTGAACAGGATCAGGGTCGGGATGCCACGGATGCCGAACTTGGCCGGCACGGCCTGGTTGGCGTCGACGTCCATCTTGGCGATCAGGATCTTGCCGTCGTATTCCTTGGCCACTTCTTCCAGGATCGGGGCGATGCTCTTGCAGGGACCGCACCATTCGGCCCAGAAGTCGACCAGCACAGGGCGGTCGGACTTGAGCACGTCGGCGTCAAAAGAAGTATCGGTGATGTGTTTGATATTTTCGCTCATATATTCCTCAATCGAGGTCTGTGGGGTCAATAACGCCTGGGGATTATGCCATGTTGTCCGCAATCGCCTTCAACGTTGCCGGTTACAGGCAGCAGGTGGTGGCCAATTGCGCGAATTCAATGTCTTGGAATGGGATGGCAACAAGGTCGGCAGGCGGGGATGGCGTAAATAATAACCCATTTTTTAGAAATGTGCGGCAGATTGTAGAAACCATCTAAACTATTTGCCATGGTTGCCCGGCGCCGGGCCCGGATGGGGCGGGCAGCGCCCGGCGGCGCGCTCCATCAGGCCGGCCAGCGTCTCGGCCGCCAGCGGCTTGGCGCAGGCGTCCAGGATGGCCAGCCCCTGCGCCTCGGCCAGCCGGGCGGCGGTGCGCAGCACGGCGCCGTCCACGCCCGACAACAGCACCACGCAGCCGCCGTATTGCTGCGCGGCGGCGGCGCGCAGGAAGTCGATGCCGTCCATCGCCGGCATGCTCAGGTCGCAGATCAGCAGGTCGGGCGGGCGCAGCCGCAGCGCCACCAGCGCGCGCCGGCCGTCGGTCTCGGCCACCACCTCGTGCGGGCCGAGCTCGACGATCATATCGGCCAGCAGTTCCAGCATGAACTTGTCGTCATCGAGCAGCATTACCCGCATGGTGTGTCACCTGGTCTAGTTGTCGTCGGCGAAAGTGGTGTTGGTCATGATTTGTTCGGTGATCTGTTCCAGCAGCACCCACAGCTGCGCCAGGATGGCCGCCGCCGCGCGCTCCGGCATGCCCTCGGCCGGCAGCTGCTCCAGCTGCAGCATCAGCTCGCCCATGCCCAGCGCGCCGACGGTGCGCGCGGGCGACTTCAGGCGGTGGCCCAGCTCGCGCACCCCGGCCAGGTCGCCCTTCTGCAGCGCCCGCTCCATCTGGGCCAGGCCGTCCTGGGCGTTGTGCAGGAACTTGAAGGCGAACTTGCGCACCTTGTGCGGATGATAGCCCAGCAGCTTGGCCAGGATCGACAAATCGATCACCGCCGGGTCGCCGCCCAGCGTGGCCTTGAAGGCCGGACGCGGCGGCGCGGGCGGCGTCTCGCGCGGCGCCGCCTCGCCGCGCTCGGGCAGCCAGTTGGCGATGGTCTGGTACATCAGCGCCGGCTGGATCGGCTTGGAAATGAAGTCGTCCATGCCGGCCTCGATGCAGCGCACCCGGTCCTCGTTGGTGGCGGTGGCGGTCATGGCCAGCACCCGCATGTCGGCCAGGCTGGGGTCGGCGCGGATGCGGCGCGTGGTCTCCAGGCCGTCCATCAGCGGCATCTGCACGTCCATCAGCACGCAGTCGAAGGCGGTCTGGCGCAGCAGCTCCAGCGCCTCCATGCCGTTGGCCGCCAGGCACACCGACGAGCCGACCTCCTCCAGCATCTCCAGCGCGATCTGCTGGTTGAAGGTGTTGTCCTCGACCAGCAGGATGCGCGCATGCTTGAGCGTGGCCATCACCGCCGCGCTGCGCGAGGAGGCCAGCAGCTCGGCGGCGGCGTCCTTGACGCGGTCGATCAGCGCCGGCAGCGTGGCGCTGGAGATGCCCAGCCGCGCGGTGAACCAGAAGGTGCTGCCCTGGCCCGGCCGGCTGCGCACGCCCACCTCGCCGCCCATCAGCTGCGCCAGCTGCTTGCAGATCGACAGGCCCAGGCCGGTGCCGCCGTACTCGCGCGTGGTCGAGGTGTCGGCCTGCTGGAACGACTGGAACAGCTTGCCGATCTCGGCCTCCGACAGGCCGATGCCGCAGTCGCTGACCTCGAAGCGCAGCAGGCAGCCGTTGGCGTCGCCCACCACCTGGCGCACCCGCACCTCGATCCGGCCCTTCTCGCTGAACTTGATGGCGTTGTTGGTGTAGTTGATCAGTACCTGGCCCAGGCGCAGCGGATCGCCGCGCAGCACCTTGGGCAGGTTGGGGTCGAGGTTGAACACCAGCTCCAGCTCGCGGCTGGCGGCCTTGGGCGCGACCACCGTGGTCAGGGTCTGGATCACATGGTCGATCGAGAAGTCGACCTGCTCGATCTCCAGCTTGCCCGCCTCGATCTTGGAGATGTCGAGGATGTCGTCGATGATGCCCAGCAGGTGCTCGCCGGCGAAGCGGATCTTCTCCAGGTAGTCGCGCTGGCGCGGATCGAGGTCGGTCTTGAGCGCCAGGTAGGCCATGCCGATCACGCCGTTCATCGGCGTGCGGATCTCGTGGCTCATGTTGGCCAGGAACTGGCCCTTGGTCTGGCTGGCCTCCTCGGCCAGCATGCGCGCCTGGTTCAGCTCCTCGGTGCGGACCGCCACCCGCTCCTCCAGGTGTTCGTTCAGTTCGCGCAGCTGGTCCTCGCCGCGCTTGCGGTCGGTGATGTCGGTCAGGCTGGCCACCACCAGCGGCACCACGCCGCGCTCGTCGGGGATGGGCTCGGCGTTCACCGACAGCCAGTGCACCTCGCCGTTGGCCTGGCGCACGCCCATCACCACGTCGCGCACCGACACGCCGGTGACGATGGCCTGCTGCACCGGATGGCTGGCGACATCGAACGGCGTGCCGTCCTCGCGCACGCCGCGCCACAGCATGCCGCCATCGACCGCCAGCGAGTGCGCCAGCATGCGCGCGGCGGCGGCGTTGCTCTCGAGGATGCGGCCGGCGCCGTCGACCATCACCAGGCCGTTGGTGACGGCGTTGAAGATCGACGCCAGCCGCTGGCTGGAGCTGCGCAGCGCGCTGTCGGCGGCGCGCCGCGCGGTGATGTCGGTCAGCATGGCCAGCGTGCCGGCGTAGTGGCCGGCGTCGGAGTTGATCACGGTGGTCGACAGCAGGCACCACACCACGGCGCCGTCGCGCCGGCGGAAGCAGACGTCGCCCTGGCAGGCCTCGCCGGCCAGGCGGCGCTGCAGGTGCTGCTTGAGCAGGGCCTGGCCGTCGTCGTCCATGAAGTCGGTCATGGCGCGGCCCAGCATCTGCTCGATGTCGTAGTCCAGCATGCGCGCCATGGTGGGGTTGACCAGGGTGGTGCGGTCGTCGGCGCCAGTCATCCAGATGCCCTCGGCGGCGGTCTGCACGATCAGGCGGTAGCGTTCGGAGCTGGCGTGCAGCGCCTCCTCGGCGCGCTGGCGCTGGGTCATGTCGCGCAGCGCCATCACCACCAGCTCCTGCCCGCCCAGCATCACCGGGGCGATGTGCACCATCGCCGGGAAGCTGCCGCCGTCGGCGCGGATCGCGCTCAGCACCCGGCCCGGCAGGTTGGGGCGCGAGAACAGCTCGCGCGCGCGGCCGGTGCTGCGCATGGCCTCCGGCGCCAGCTGCTCGACCGAGCAGCCGGCCATCGTGCCCTCGTAGCCGAAGCTGCGCGCGCAGGCCGGGTTGGCGTAGCGCACCCGCCCGCTCTTGTCGGCGATCAGCATGGCGCCCGGCGTGGCGTCGACCACCGCGCACAGGCGCGCCTCCTCGGCGGCGGCGCGCTCGCTGATGTCGGCCATGGTGCCGGTGGCGCGCAGCGGCCGGCCGGCGGCGTCGCGCTCGACGATCATGCCGCGCGCCAGCACCCAGATCCAGCCGCCGTCGCGGGTCCGCATGCGGTGTTCGCTGACGATCTGGTTGTCCAGGTCCGAGGTGCTGGCCTGGTGGTCTCGGATGCTGCGTTCGACGCGCGCCTGGTCGTCCGGGTGCACGTGGTCCAGCCACTGTTCCAGCGTCGGCGCGAACTCGCCGTCGCCATAGCCCAGCAGCGCGCCGTAGCGCGGCGACAGCGTCAGCGTGCCGGTGTCGAGCCGCCACTCCCACATGCCCTCGCCGGTGCTGTCCAGCGCACCGCTGGCGCGGCGTTCGGCCTCGCCCAGTTCCGCGCGCGCCGCCCGCAGCGCCGCCGCCTGCCGCCGCAATTGCCACAGCGCGGCCGCCGTCAGCAGCAGCACCAGCGCGGCCGCCAGCGGGCCGGCGTAGCGCAGCAGGCGGTCGCCGGCCTGCGGCTGGTACAGGAAGCCGTCCAGCTTGAAGTCGGCCGGCAGCATGCCCTGCTCGATGTAGGTGCGGGCGATGGCGCGCCAGCGTTCGGGATTGCTGTATCCCAGTTCGATCAGGCCCTGCTCCAGCAGCGGCGCGATGTGCTGGGCCTCGTACATCAGGTGCTCGCGGCTGTGGCGCTCGGGGTAGCGGGCCCGTATCAGGTCGGCGATCTCGCCCTGGTGTGCCATCGCGTAGCGCCAGCCGCGCAGCGTGGCCTCGCGCAGCGCCTGCGCGCGCATCGGGTGCTCGCGCAGTTCGCTCTCGGTGGTGTACAGCGTGTCGCCGTAAAAATCGTCGCCCAGCATGCGCGCCGACAGCAGCTCGTAGCCGACGTTGCTGCGTTCGAGCTGGTAGGGCGCCTCGGTCAGGTAGACCGACATGGCGTCGACCCGGCCTTCGAGCAGGTCGTCGGTGTTGTAGCTGTGCGGGACTTGCGTCAGGCTGTCGGGGCGCACGCCGTACTTCTTGAGCAGGATGAGCAGCTCCTCGTTGTTCGGCGCCAGCATCACGCGCGAGCCGGCCCAGGGGCGCGCCTTGCCGCCGGCGTCGTGGCGCACCAGCAGCGCGCTGGCCGAGTGCTGGAAGATCGAGGCCAGCGCCACCACCGGCTGGCCGCGTCCGCGCGCCACCAGCAGCGAGGTGTTGCCGATGCCGTACTGCGCGCGGCCCTCCAGCACCGACAGGGTGGGATCGACGCCGGGACGGGCCTCGATCAGCGTGACGTCGAGGCCGACGTCGCGGTAGTAGCCCTGGTCCTGGGCCGCGTAGTAGCCGGCGAACTGGAACTGGTGCATCCACTTGAGCTGGATGCTGACCTTCTCGGCCGCCAGCGCGCCGCCGCACGCCAGCGCGAACGCAACCGCCGTCAGGCTGCGTGGCAGCCGACGCCAGAAGAGGGTCCGGCCGGACCTGGGACGGCGGTGCGACAAAAGCTTCCCTTTCAATCCGCAAGGCATTGCTGGTATTTATGCTGTAGCCGGGCAACTATAGCATCGAAGATTGCGGCTTAGTCGAGAAAGTTGTAAGCGCCGGCGCCGGCGCCCGGGCTACTGCGCGAAGCTGCCGGCGAACTGGTAGCGGTGGCCCGGATGCCACATGGTGGCGATGGAGGCGACTTGGCCGTTGGAGCGGGTCTGGCGCTTGAGCACCAGGCAGGGCTGACGGGTGTCGATGGCCAGCATGTCGGCGATGTCGCGCGGCGCGGCCAGCGCCTCGATGCTGTAGGTGGCGCCTTGCAGCGGCGCGGCCTTCATCAGGTATTCGTTGGGGGTGATGGTGGAGTAGTCCTGCTCCATGTAGTCCGGCGCGCACAATGGATTGGCCCAGCGGTCCTCGACCTGGATCGGCACGCCGTTCTCGAAGTGCACGATCACCGAGTGGAACAGCGGATGGCCGGCCGGCAGGTCGAACTGCTTGGCCATCAACTCGCTGGCCTTGACGCGCTCGAGCTGCTGCAGGCTGCTGCGGTGGGCGTGGCCGCGCGCGCGGATCTCGTCGGCGATGGATTTGATCTCCAGCAGCGTGGCCTGGTACTTCTGCTGCGCGACGTAGGTGCCGGAACCCTGGCGGCGGGTGAGGATCTGGTCGGCGGTGAGCTCGCGCACGGCGCGGTTGACGGTCATGCGGGAGACGCCGAACTGCTTGACCAGCGCCTGTTCGGACGGGATCACATCGCCTTCCTTCCAGGTGCCGGCAGCGATCTGCGCCACCAAGTAGTCCTTGATGCGCTGGAATATGGGGGTGCTCTCTGGCAGGGTTGGTTCGTCGTCCAAACGGTTTCTCCGGGGCGCGCGCCTGGGTGGCGGCAAGCGGACATTTTAGCATCGCGTGCTTGTCCGACGTACAATCTGCAATTCAAAAGCAAGAGCCGGAGTGCGTCGCCGCGCAGCGCTGGATAGGATGGTGGCATTCCTTATCCGATCATGGAGTCCGAGATGGGCAAGACCGCAAACAAAGAATTGATCCAGGCCGCCTACCAGGGCGACGAGCAGCGCTGGGCCGCCGTGACGCGGCGCGACGCCGGCGCCGACGGCGTGTTCTGGTACTCGGTGCGCAGCACCGGGGTGTATTGCCGTCCGTCGTGCGGCGCGCGGCCGGCGCTGCGCAAGAACGTAGCCTTCCACGACAGCCGCGAGGCGGCCGAGCAGGCGGGCTTCCGTCCCTGCCTGCGCTGCAAGCCGGACCAGCCGCCGCTGGCCGAGCGCCAGGCCGCCATCGTGGCGCAGGCCTGCCGCCTGATCGACACGGCCGCCGCCGACGATGGCGCCGCGCCGGACCTCGACAGCCTGGCGGCGGCGGTGGGCGTGAGCCGTTTCCACTTCCACCGCATGTTCAAGGCGGTGACGGGGATCACGCCCAAGGCCTACGCCAACGCGCAACGGGCGCGCCGTGTGCAGGCCGGGCTGGCGCAGCAGGCCACGGTGACGGACGCGATGTACGCGGCCGGCTTCAATTCGAGCGGACGGTTTTATGCGCAGTCGCCGGCGGTGCTGGGCATGACGCCGGGCGCCTTCCGTGCCGGCGGACGCGGTGCGCGGATCCGCTTCGCCATCGGCGCGTGCTCGCTGGGCGCGATCCTGGTGGCCAGCACGGAGCAGGGCATCTGCGCGATTTTGATGGACGACGATCCCGATGTGCTGGTCCGCGACCTGCAGGACCGCTTCCCCAAGGCGGAGCTGATCGGCGCGGAGCCGGAGTATGAGCAGGTGGTGTCGCGCGTGGTGGGCATGGTGGAGCGGCCGGAGCTGGGCCTGGACCTGCCGCTCGACGTGCGCGGCACGGCCTTCCAGCAGCGCGTGTGGCAGGTGCTGCGCGGGATACCGGCCGGGCGCACGGTCAGCTATGCCGAGCTGGCGGAGCTGGTGGGTTCGCCCAAGGGCGCGCGGGCGGTGGCGGGGGCGTGCGCGGCCAACGCGTTGGCGGTGGCGATCCCTTGCCATCGCGTGGTGCGCAACGACGGGTCGATTTCCGGCTACCGCTGGGGCGTGGACCGCAAGGCCGCGCTGCTGGACCGGGAGGCGGGCAAATGAAGAACGGCGAGTTCGATTTCGGCGGCGGCGCGGCCGAGCGCAAGCCGCGCAAGACGCCGCCGGTGAGCGTGTCGCCGGCCGCACCGGCAGCACCGCCGGCTGGCAGCGCTGTCCCGGCGGGCGCGGACGCCGCAGCCAACGCGCTGGCGCTGGCCAACGCCCGCAAGGCGGTCGGCGCGGCGGCGGGCATCGCGGTGCACGTGGCGGGGCTGGAATGGCAAGCCATCGCCGATGAGCTCAACGCCCACGGCTACGCCATCGTCCCCGGCATGCTGACCGCCGACGAATGCATCGTCATGGCCGCGCAGTACCAACAAGCGTCGCTGTTCCGCAGCCGGGTGGTGATGTCGCAGCACGGCTTCGGCAGCGGCGAGTACCAGTACTTCCGCTACCCGCTGCCGTCGATGATCTCGGCGCTGCGCCAGTCGCTGTATGGCCCGCTGGCCGACATCGCCAACCGCTGGCACGAGTTGATGGACATGGAAGCCCGCTTCCCGCCCGACCACGCCGACTTCCTGGCGCGCTGCCACGCCGCCGGCCAGCAGCGCCCCACGCCGTTGATGCTGCAATACGGTCCCGGCGACTACAACTGCTTGCACCAGGACCTGTACGGCGAACACGTGTTCCCGCTGCAGGCCGCGATACTGCTAAGCCAACCGGGCAAGGATTTCGAAGGAGGGGAGTTCGTGCTGACCGAGCAGCGCCCGCGCATGCAGTCGCGGGTGGAGGTGGTGCCGCTCAAGCGCGGCGACATGGTGATCTTCCCGGTCAACCACCGGCCGGCGCAGGGCGCGCGCGGCGTCTACCGGGTGGCGATGCGGCACGGCGTAAGCCGCATCCGCTCAGGCTCGCGCCACACACTGGGACTGATTTTTCACGACGCCACCTGAACGCTTTTCTGCGTCTGATACAGGCGGGCGTAGATGCCTTGCTGCGCCAGCAGCGTCTCGTGGCTGCCGATTTCCGCGATGCGGCCACCGTCCAGCACCACGATGCGGTCGGCGTTCTCGATGGTCGACAGGCGGTGCGCGATGACCACCGTGGTGCGGCCGCGCATCAGCACTTCCAGCGCCGCCTGCACCAGCCGTTCCGATTCCGTATCGAGCGCGCTGGTGGCCTCGTCCAGGATCAGGATCGGCGCGTTCTTGTACAGCGCGCGCGCGATCGCCAGGCGCTGGCGCTGGCCGCCCGACAAGCGCAAGCCATTCTCGCCGACCGAAGTCTGGTAGCCGTCCGGCTGGCGCTCGATGAACTCGTGCGCGTGGGCCGCACGCGCCGCCGCCTCGATGCGCTCCATCGACGGCTCGGGGTCGCCGTAGGCGATGTTGGCGGCCAGCGTGTCGTTGAACAGCACCACATCCTGGCTCACCAGCGCGATCTGCCTGCGCAGCGAGGCCATGGTGTAGTCGCGCAGGTCGACGCCATCGAGCTTGATGCTGCCGGCGCCGACCTCGTAGAAGCGCGGCAGCAGGCCGGCCAGCGTGGTCTTGCCGCTGCCCGAGCTGCCCACCAGGGCCACCGTCTCGCCGGCGGCGATGTCGAGCGACACGTGGTCCAGCGCCGGCCTGGCGTCCGGGTCGGCGCTGTAGCGGAAGCTCACGTCCTCCAGCGCCAGGCGGCCGACGGCGCGGTCCACCGTGCGGGTGCCGGTGTCGGCCTCGGACTCGGTGTCGATCAGCCCGAACACCGATTCGGCGGCGGCCAGGCCGCGCTGCAATGGTTCGTTAATCTTGGTCAGGTTCTTGATCGGCGACTGCATCGCCATCAGCGACGACATGAAGGCCACGAAGGCGCCCGGCGTCAGCGCGCCGGCGTGCGCGCGCAGCAGCGCGAAGTAGATCACCGACGACAGCGTGATCCCGATCAGCAGCATGATGATGCCGGAGTTGAGCGCCGACGTCGCCGCGTGCTTGACCGCCAGCTGGCGGTTGACCTTGACCACGCCGTCGAAGCGGGCCTGCTCGTACTTCTGGCCGCCGAAGATCTTCACCACGCGCTGGCCGCTGATGCTCTCGTCGAGCACATTGGTCAGGTCGCCCATGGCGGCCTGCGCGCTCTTGCTCAGGTGGCGCATGCGGCGCCCGGCGAAGGTGACGATGACGGCCACCAGCGGCAGCAGGCCAAGGCAGAACAGGGCCAGCTGCCAGTCGACGATGAACAACGTGGCCAGATAACCAACGGCTGCGACCGAATCGCGCACCGCGACGTTCAACACGGTCAGGACGGCCTGCGCCACCTGGGCGGCGTCGAAGGCCACGCGCGACAGCGTGGTGCCGGTGGACGATTGATCGAAATAACCGTTCGGCAGGCGCATGACGCGCGCGAACATCAGCTCGCGCAGGTTGGCCTGCACCCGGCTGCTGAGCCACGCGGCGCCGTATTCGGCCACGAAGCTGGAACACATGCGCATCACGGCCAGGCCCAGGATCACCGCCGGAATCGACCACAGCGCCGCGTTGGCCGGATCGTTGGGCAGCAGGCGGCCCAGCCATTGCTGCACCTCGGCCAGCAGGCCGGCGGCCGGGCGCGCACCCAGGCTGTGCGTGGGGGCCAGCGCGTCGACCACGTTTTGCAATTGGCGGATCAATAGCACATCGGCGGCGGCGGCCATGCCGACCGCGAACAGGGTGAGGGCGCCGAGCCACATGTAGGGACGGAACTGCTGGAGCAGGCGCAGGTAGAGTAATCGGCTGGACACGTGATGTGGTAATCGGGCTACAAAGACTGCATTGTAACCGGCTTGCCCCGCCCGGCATGCAAGCCCTCGCGTTGCGCAATCGAAACAGCAGCGGAGAGGAAAACCTTTACCTGTCCAAAAATTACTTTGGCGCAAAAGCGGGTGGACTAGAATGAATTCGCACGGTGATAGTTTCCTTCTGTACTTTCCAGAGAGGTGATATGGATCTGCAATTGCTCTTTACGCGACGGCGCCTGGCGTTGTTGCTCGCCGCGGCGGCGCTGGGCGGCGCGACGCTGACGGCGCGGGCCGAACTGGCCATCATCGTCAATCCGCAAAACCCGGCCACCCGCATGTTCCCCTCGCAGGCCGCGCAGTTCTTCCTCGGCGGCTCGGTGCAGTTCACGCCGGTGGAGCAGGCCGAAAGCTCGCCGCTGCGCGCCGAGTTCTGCAAGAAGGTGCTGGAGAAGTCGCCGGCCCAGGTCGAGGCCATCTGGTCCAAGATCGTCTTCACCGGCAAGGGCAAGCCGCCCAAGGAATACAAGAGCAGTGCCGAGGTCAAGAAGGCGGTGGCCGAGAACGTCAGCGCCATCGGCTACATCGAAAAATCGGCGGTGGACGACACCGTCAAGGTCGTGGCGATCGTCCCTTGACCCGCGTGTCCCCCTTACTGGAGTCTGCTCGATGAAAAAAACACTGATAGCGATGGCGTTGGCCGCGCTGGCCGGCGCGGCCGGCGCCACCGACCTGACCGACGACGGCACGCTCAAGCTGACCGGCTTCTACAACCTCACCGGCGCCCGCGTGTTGAGCGGCAAGGCGCAGGGCAGCGGCGCGCCGTGGGACTACATGCAGTGGAAATGTCCCTGCACGGTGCAGAACTGGGAGTACGCGGCCGTCTACGAACGCAGCGAGGGCTGGCAGGTCAACCAGGAGTCGCTGGTCGGCTTCCAGCTGAAGAAGGAGTTCTCGCCGACGCTGTCGGCCACGGCCCAGGTGGTGGTGCGCGCGCACAACCCCGGCCACGGCCTGACGCCGACGCTGGACTGGGCCTACCTGACCTGGCAGCCGTCCGCCGATTCGGCCTGGACCTTCCAGGCCGGCCAGTTCCGCATCCCGCTGTACTACTACAGCGACTACCTGTACATCGGCTACGCCTACCCGTGGGTGCGGCCGGCGCCCGACGTCTACGGCTGGCCGATCTACGCCTACCAGGGCGCCAACGCCAGCTACCGCACGCAGCTGGGCCAGTCCGACTGGGCCGCCACCTTCCACATGTGGGCCGGCGGCTACACCCAGCACAACGACACCTACGACACCAAGATCTACTACGCCACGCCGACCCACGAATCGTGGAAGAGCATGGTGGGCGGCTATGTGTCGGCCAACAACGGCATCTTCGACGTGCGCGCCATGCTGATGCACTACAAGGACACCACCTGGCAGGACACGCCGGCGGGGCGGGTCTCCTTCGTCGACGGCCAGAGCACGCGCATCGCCGGGCTGTCGGCCAACGTCGACTACAAGAACTGGCTGGTCAAGTCCGAGCTGGACCGCTACGAGCAGGTCGACGCCGGCAAGGGGCTCAACAACGTCTACAAGTACGCGCTGGTCGGCGTCGGCTACCAGTACGAGGCGTGGACGCCGATGTACACCTTCTCGCGCTACACCACCGTCAACGAGCCGATCGAGGCGCGCAACACGCAGTACCTGTCGCTGCGCTGGGACTTCCGCAAGAACACGGCGCTGAAGGTGCAGTACGACGTGAGCAAGGACAAGTCGCACTACAGCTACCCGTTCTTCGGCGATTCGCGCCTGTTGTCGGTCTCGCTGCAAGGCGTGTTCTAGACGTTGTATTTGGCGGGTTGTGCGCTACACTCTGTTCTTGCTTCCGAATGGAGAGTATCGATGCGCACAAACCCGTTTTCGCCCGTCCCGCTGGCCGCCGCCGTCAGCCTGGCCCTGTCCGCCGTCCTGCCGCTGGCGCGGGCCGACACCATCATCGACCATGCCAACGGCTACACGCTGAACGCGGCCGGCACCCTGCAGCGATTCAGTTCGCTCGCCTTCGATGACCTGGGCCGCATCGTCGCGGTGGGCAGCGAGCGCGAGACGGCGATCCGGCTGCCGAAGGCCGAGCACATCGACGCGCAGGGCAAGACCCTGCTGCCGGGCCTGATCGACGCCCACGGCCACGTGTTCGAGCTGGGCGAGATCGCCTCCGGCGTGGAGCTGTTCAGCGCCACCTCGCTGGGCGGTGCGGTGCGGGCGGTGGCGGAGTTCAGCCGCACGCACCCGAAGCGCGCGTGGGTGGTGGGCTTCGGCTGGAACCAGGAAGTGTGGAAGCTGGGCCGCTTCCCCACCGCCGCCGAGCTGGACGCGGTGGTGAGCGACCGTCCGGTGCTGCTGCGCCGCGTCGACGGCCACGCCATCTGGGTCAACACCAATGCGCTGGAAATGGCCGGCATCACCAAGGAAACCCCGGACCCGAAGGGCGGGCGCATCGAGCGCGACGCCTCCGGCAAGCCGAGCGGCGTGCTGGTGGACGCCGCCATGGAGCTGGTCGACAAGGTGGTGCCGCTGCCGACGCCGGTGGAGGCGCGCGCGCGGCTGGACAACGCGCTGGCGGCGCTGGCCAAGGTCGGCCTGACCAGCGTGCACGACGCCGGCATCCGCGTGGTGCAGGACGACCTGTATCGCGACTACGCGGACCACGGCAAGCTGACCACGCGCGTGTACGCGATGATCGGCGACACCACGGCCGATTTCGACGAGCTGTCCAAGGAGGGGCCGCTCAAATCCTACGGCAACGACGTGTACGCGCTGGCGGCGGTCAAGCTGTACGCGGACGGCGCGCTGGGCAGCCGCGGCGCGGCCCTGCTGGCGCCGTACAGCGACATGCCGTCAACCAGCGGCCTGCTGTTCTATCCGAACGCGGAGATGCTGGCCAAGATGAACAAGGCCATGAAGGCGGGCTATCAGGTCAATATCCACGCCATCGGCGACGCCGGCAACCGCCAGATCCTCGACGCCTACGCGCAGCTGATCCCGAAATATAACAACGTCGAACTGCGCCATCGCGTCGAGCATGCGCAGGTGGTGGCGCTGGAGGACATCCCGCGCTTCAAGGCGCTGGGCATCATCCCGTCGATGCAGCCGACGCACGCGACCTCGGACCAGAACATGGCCGAGCAGCGCGTGGGACATGAGCGCATCAAGGGCGCGTATGCGTGGCGCACTTTCCTCGACCAGGGTTCGCGGATCGCGTGCGGCTCGGACTTCCCGGTGGAGTCGCCGAATCCGTTCGAGGGCTTGCATGCGGCGGTGACGCGGCAGAACAACGCCGGCGTGCCGGCGGGCGGCTGGTACAAGAACCAGGCGATGACGCTGACCGAAGCGTTCCGCTGCTTCACGCTGGACGCGGCCTACGCGGCGCACCAGGAAAACGTCATCGGCACGCTGGAGCCGGGCAAGTGGGCCGACTTCATCCTGATCGACCGCGACCTGTTCAAGGTGCCGGCCGAGCAGATCGGCAAGACGCAGGTGCTGCAGACCTGGATGGGCGGCAAGCGGGTGTACAAGAAGGAGAAGCGGCAGGATTAATTCGGCAGTTTTTGGGCGCGATTCGCTTCAAAAATCGGTTGACTTGGTTGTATATACAACTTATCCTTTGAGGATGCGCTGGCTGCGCGCGTGTTGTTGCGCGCGTGGCCGGTCCCACTCACTCAGGAGCAGGAGCCACCATGACGACCCATTTAGACAGCGATCCACGTTTCGACGCCAGCCGCGAAATCCGCGCCCCACGCGGACCGGAGCGCACCTGTAAAAACTGGGGCGCCGAGGCGGCCTACCGCATGATCCAGAATAATCTGGACAAGGAAGTGGCCGAGAATCCGAAACACCTGGTGGTCTACGGCGGCATCGGCCGCGCGGCCCGCAACTGGGAATGCTACGACCAGATCCTGGCCTCGCTGCGCGAGCTGGAAGATAATCAAACCCTGCTCATCCAGTCCGGCAAACCTGTCGGCGTGTTCGAAACCCATGCGGACGCGCCGCGCGTGCTGATCGCGAACTCGAACCTGGTGCCGAAGTGGGCCAACTGGGAACACTTCAATGAACTGGACCGCAAAGGCCTGTTCATGTACGGCCAGATGACGGCCGGTTCGTGGATTTACATCGGCACGCAGGGCATCGTGCAAGGCACCTTCGAGACCTTCGCTGAGGCGGGCCGCCAGCATTTCGGCGGCGACCTCAAAGGCCGCTGGGTGCTGACCGCGGGCCTGGGCGGCATGGGCGGCGCGCAGCCGCTGGCCGCGACCATGGCCGGCGCGGTGTCGCTGACCGTCGAGTGCCAGCAGAGCAGCATCGACTTCCGCCTGCGCACCCGCTACCTCGACAAGCAGGCCGCCAGCATCGACGAGGCGCTGGAGATGATCAAGCTGCACAAGGCCAATGGCGACGCCATCTCCATCGGCCTGCTGGGCAACGCGGCCGACGTGCTGCCGGAGCTGGTGCGCCGCGCCAAGGCCGGCGGCATCGTGCCGGACATCGTCACCGACCAGACCTCGGCGCATGACCTGATCAACGGCTACCTGCCGCAGGGCTGGACCGTCGAGCAGTGGAAGGCCGCGCAGCACGACGCCGCGCGCCACGAGGAACTGAAGGCCGCCGCCACCGCCTCCTGCGCGGTGCACGTGCAGGCGATGCTGGACTTCCAGGCGCTGGGCGCGAAGGTGGTCGACTACGGCAACAACATCCGCCAGGTGGCGTTCGACCACGGCGTCAAGAACGCCTTCGATTTCCCCGGCTTCGTGCCGGCCTATATCCGTCCGCAGTTCTGCGAGGGACGCGGCCCGTTCCGCTGGGTGGCCCTGTCCGGCGACCCGGAGGACATCTACAAGACCGACGCCAAGATCAAGGAGCTGTTCCCGCACCACGCCAACGTGCACCGCTGGCTGGACATGGCGCGCGAGCGCATCGCCTTCCAGGGCCTGCCGGCGCGCATCTGCTGGCTGGGACTGGGCGAGCGCCACATCGCCGGCCTGGCCTTCAACGAGATGGTGCGCAACGGCGAGCTGAAAGCGCCCATCGTCATCGGCCGCGACCACCTCGACACCGGCTCCGTCGCCAGCCCCAACCGCGAAACCGAAAGCATGAAGGACGGCACCGACGCCGTCTCCGACTGGCCGCTGCTGAACGCATTGCTCAACACCGCCGGCGGCGCGACCTGGGTGTCGCTGCACCACGGCGGCGGCGTGGGTATGGGCTATTCGCAGCACTCCGGCGTGGTGATCGTGGCCGACGGCACCGACGCCGCAGCCAAGCGCCTGGCGCGCGTGCTGGTCAACGACAGCGGTTCGGGCGTGATGCGTCACGCCGATGCGGGATACGAGACGGCCATCGCCTGCGCCAAGCGCAACGGCTTGAACCTCCCAATGATCAAATAATCCGAGAGTACCCATGAAAAATGCACTGACCCTGAAACCGGGCGCGATGACCCTGACCGAACTGCGCGCCGTGTGGACCGCCGCCGGCCCGCTGTCGCTGGCCGCCGAAGCCTACCCCGTCATCGAAGCATCCGCCGCCGCCGTGCGCGCCATCGTCGCCAAGGGTGACGCGGCCTACGGCATCAACACCGGCTTCGGCCTGCTGGCCAAGACCCGCATCCCGGACGACAAGCTGGAACAACTGCAGCGCAACCTGATCCTGTCGCACTCGGTCGGCACCGGCGAGCTGCTGTCGGACGCGGTCTGCCGCCTGATCCTGCTGATGAAGATCGGCAGCCTGGCGCGCGGCTACTCGGGCGTGCGTCCGCTGATCATCGACACGCTGATCGCGCTGTACAACGCCGGCATCATGCCGGCCATTCCGGCCAAGGGTTCGGTCGGCGCCTCGGGCGACCTGGCGCCGCTGTCGCACATGACGCTGGCGATGCTGGGCGTGGGCGACGTGCGCGTCCACGGCGAGATCATGCCTGCCGCCGACGCGCTCAAAGCCGCCAACATCGCCCCGGTGGTGCTGGCCGCGAAAGAGGGCCTGGCGCTGATCAACGGCACCCAGGTCTCGACCGCGCTGGCGCTGCACGGCCTGTTCATGGCCGAGCGCCTGCTGGAGGCGGGCATGGTGTCCGGCGCGCTGTCGCTGGACGCGGCCAAGGGTTCCGATTCGCCGTTCGACGCCCGCGTGCACGAGGTGCGCGGCCAGCCGGGCCAGATCGCCGCCGCGTCGATCTACCGTCAACTGGTGAGCAACAGCGCGATCCGCGCCTCGCACCTGATCGGCGACGAGCGCGTGCAAGACCCGTACTGCCTGCGCTGCCAGCCGCAGGTGATGGGCGCCTGCTGGGACATCATCGGCAACGCCGCCCGCACGCTGCTGATCGAAGCCAACGCCGTCACCGACAATCCGCTGCTGTTCAAGGACGGCGAGCTGTCGGTGGTGGTCTCGGGCGGTAACTTCCACGCCGAGCCGGTGGCCTTCGCCGCCGACACGCTGGCGCTGGCCATCGCCGAAATCGGCGCGATCTCCGAGCGCCGCATCGCGCTGCTGATCGACGCCACCTTGTCCGGCCTGCCGCCGTTCCTGGTGCGCGATCCGGGCGTGAACTCGGGCTTCATGATCGCCCACGTCACCGCTGCCGCGCTGGCGTCGGAGAACAAGTCGCTGGCCCATCCGGGCAGCGTCGATTCGATCCCGACCTCGGCCAACCAGGAAGACCACGTCAGCATGGCGACCTACGCGGCGCGCCGCCTGGACGACATGGCGCACAATACCGCTGTCATCATCGGCATCGAGCTGCTGGCGGCGGCGCAGGGCATCGACTTCCATCGTCCACTGAAAACCTCGCCGCACCTGGAGCACGTGCATGCGCAGCTGCGCCAGAAGGTGCCGTTCTTCGACGCCGACCGCTTCTTCGCGCCGGACATCGAGGCGGCCAAGGGCATGGTCATGCGCGGCGAGTTGAGCGCGTCGTGTAAGGGTTTGTTCACGGCCGTGCATCCATAAGAGGAGGCGTCATGGACTATCAGTTCAAAGCAGGCAGCATTCCCTTGCTGGTGTCCATGCCGCACGTGGGCACCGATATCCCGGACGACGTGGCGGCGGCGATGACGCCGGCCGCCGTCGACAAGCAGGACACCGACTGGCACCTGGTGCGGCTGTACGAGTTCCTCGGCGAGATGGGGGCGTCGACGCTGTCGGCGCGCTGGTCGCGCTACGTCATCGATTTGAACCGGCCGCCGGAAAACACCAACCTGTATCCAGGCCAGGACACGACCGGCCTGTGCCCGGTCGACACCTTCCATCGCGAGCCGCTGTACCGCGAGGGCCATACGCCAAGCGAGGCCGAAGTGCGGCGCCGCCTGGCCGCCTACTGGAAGCCGTATCACGATCAACTGCGCGCCGAGCTGGATCGCCTGCTGGCGCTGCACGGCCGCGTGGTGCTGTGGGACGCGCATTCGATCGCGTCGGTGGTGCCGCGCTTCTTCGAGGGCAAGCTGCCGGACCTGAACTTCGGCACCGCCGACGGCAAGAGCTGCGCGCAGGGCCTGAGCGACGCCATCGTGGCGCAAGCGCTGGCGCAGGAGCGCTACAGCGTGGCCGTCAACGGCCGCTTCAAGGGCGGGCATATCACCCGCCATTACGGCCAGCCGGCCAACAACGTGCACGCGATCCAGCTGGAGATGTGCCAGTCCACGTATATGGATGAGGAAGCGCCGTACGGCTACCGCGCGGACCGCGCGCAGCACGTGCAAGGCCTGCTGCGTCAGATGACGCAGGCCGCCGCCGACTGGAGCCGCGCATGAACCGGCTGTACGCGCGCAACGCGCTGCTGCCGGAGGGCTGGCGCAAGGATGTGCTGGTCGAGTGGGATGCGAACGGCACCATCGTCCGCGTCGACACCGGCGTGGCCGTGCCGGCCGGCGCGCAGCTGATCGCGCCGGTGGTGGAGTACGCGCTGCCGGGCATGATCAACCTGCATTCGCACAGCTTCCAGCGGGCGTTGGGCGGACGCACGGAAAAGGCCGGCGAAACCAAGGACAGCTTCTGGACCTGGCGCGACCTGATGTACCGCTTCGCGCGCAACATCACGCCCGGGCACATCGAGGCCATCGCGGCCCAGCTGTTCTCCGAGTGCCTGCGCCACGGCTACACGTCGATGTGCGAGTTCCATTACGTGCAGCGCGCGCCGGACGGCGCCATGTATCCGCGTCCGGCGGAAACGGCGGAGCGCGTCATCGCGGCCGCACGTTTGGCGGGAATCGGCATCACCATGCTGCCAGTGTTGTATAGTTATTCCGGCTTTGGCGAAAGCGCCTTGAAGCCGGAGCAACAGCGCTTCAAGACCGATGCACAGGATGTGCTGCGCATCGTCGAGGCGCTGGAGCCCCTGCGCGATGCGCGGACCGAGGTGGGCGTGGCGCCGCATTCGCTGCGCGCGGCGTCGGTGGCGCAGATCAACGAGGTGCTGGCGGCGCTGCCGGGTGAGCGTCCGGTGCACATCCACATCGCGGAGCAGACGCAGGAAGTGCAGCAATCGCTGGACTGGAGCGGCAGCCGCCCGGTGCAGTGGCTGCTGGACCAGGTGGACGTGAATGAACGCTGGTGCCTGATCCACGCCACGCATCTGGTGCGCGACGAGGTGGACCGGATGGCGCGCAGTGGCGCGGTGGCGGGCCTGTGCCCGACCACGGAGGCCAATCTGGGCGACGGCCTGTTCCCGCTGGAGGAGTTCCTCGCGGCGGGCGGCCGGTTCGGCATCGGCAGCGACAGCCATATTTCGCAGAGCGCGGTGGAGGAACTGCGCTGGCTGGAATACGGCCAGCGCCTGCAGCACCAGCGCCGCAACATCGCGGTGTCGGCCGGGGAGCGCAACGTCGGCGACTTCCTCTGGCAGGGCGCCTTGCGGGGCGGCGCGCAGGCCAGCGGCAGGCCGGTGGGCGCGTTGGCGCCGGGCCGCCGCGCCGATATGATCGTGCTGGACGACCAGCACCCGAACCTGTACGGATTGGCGCTGGACGAGGTACTCGGCAGCTTCGTCTTCTGCGGCAATGACAACCTGGTCAAGGACGTGATGGTCGGCGGCCAGTGGGTAGTTCGCAATCAGCAGCACGTTGCGCAGCAGGCGATCGCTGCGCGCTTCAAGCAGACGTTGGCCGAACTGAGGGAGTTCCGATGACCCAGCTGATCCAGTATGCAAGCCTGCGGCCCGCGCCGTGGAAGAACGGCGGCGGCAGCACGACGGAAATCGCCGTCTCGCCCGCCGGCGCCGGCTTCGATGATTTCGACTGGCGCGTCAGCCTGGCGACCATCTCGCAAAGCGGCCCCTTTTCCTGCTTCCCCGGCATAGACCGTTCGCTGGCGCTGGTCGATGGCGACGGCGTGCTGCTGGACTTCGGCGACGAGCGCTATGTGCTCAGCCCCAGCGAGCCGTTGATCGAATTCGACGGCGAGGCGGCGGTGCACGCCACCGTCACCGGCAGCCTGACCACCGATTTCAACGTGATGACGCGGCGCGGCCGCTGCCGCCACCGGCTGGAGTCGCGCGTGGTGCGCGGCGTCGAGCCGCTGCAGCGCCGCAGCGTCACCACGCTGCTGTTCCTGGCCGATGGCGAGAGCCTGACCGTGAGCAGCGCGCGCGAGCGTATCGCCATGGTGCGCTACGACGTGCTGGTGATGGAGGCGGAGGAGGCGTGGTCGATGGAGGCCCAACTGGCGACGGTGTTCGTGGTCGACATCATCAACAATTAAAGAAAGTACCAAGCATGTGGGATGTGTTGTTTACGAACGTGCATCTGGCCACGATGGCCAAGGCGGCCGGTGGCTACGGTGAGATCCGAGATGCCGCCATCGCCGTCAAGGATGGCCGGATCGCGTGGCTGGGGCCACGGGACCAGATGCCGCAAGGCGCGCTGGCCGTCACCGTGCACGATGGCGGCGGCTGCTGGCTCACGCCCGGCCTGATCGACTGCCACACCCACATCGTCCACGCGGGCAACCGCAGCGACGAATTCGAGGCCCGTCTCAACGGCGCCACCTACGAGGACATCGCACGCGCCGGCGGCGGCATCATGTCCACCGTGCGCGCCACCCGCGCCGCATCGGAGGACGAGCTGCTGCGGCAAAGCCTGCCGCGCGTGTGCAGCCTGCTGGCCGAAGGCGTGACCACGCTGGAGATCAAATCCGGCTACGGCCTGACGCTGGAATCGGAAGCGAATATGCTGCGCGTGGCGCGCCGCATCGGCCGCGAGCTGCCGGTCGATGTCGCCGCCACCTTCCTCGGCGCGCACGCCCTTCCGCCGGAGTTCGCGGGCCGCGCCGACGACTACATCACCGAAGTGTGCGCGATGATCGCGCCGCTGGCGGCCGAAGGGCTGGTCGACGCGGTGGACGCGTTCTGCGAACGGATCGGCTTCTCGCACGAGCAGACGGAGCGCGTGTTCCAGGCGGCGCGTGCACAGGGCCTGCCGGTCAAGCTGCACGCGGAGCAGCTGTCCGACCAGCGCGGCGCCGAGCTGGTGGCGCGCTACCACGGCCTGTCCGCCGACCATCTCGAACACCTGACCGACGCCGGCATCGCCGCGATGGCCGCCGCCGGCACCGTGGCGGTGCTGCTGCCCGGCGCCTACTACTTCCTGCGCGATACCACGCCGCCGCCGGTGGCCGCGTTGCGCGCGGCCGGCGTGCCGATGGCGGTGTCCACCGACTGCAATCCCGGCACCTCGCCGATGACCTCCCTGCTGCTGGCGATGAACATGGTCTGCACCCTGTGGCGACTGACGCCGCTGGAGGCGCTGGCCGGCTGCACGCTGCACGCGGCGCGCGCGCTTGGCCGCGAACAGCAGATCGGCAGTCTGGAAGTGGGCAAGCGCGCCGATTTCGCGCTGTGGCGCATCGCCCGCCCGGCGGATCTGTCATACGCCATCGGCCTCAATCCGTGCCGGGGCGTGGTCAATGGCGGCGTGTTGCGTTCGCCGCAGGTTTAGAGGGCGGCCTCGGGAAATTCTGTTTCGCTGGTTGTTGTTTCGGTTACAGTACCGGATGCCTCTTCCAACGTAACAGGATACCCATGTTTGTCATGAATTCTCTCCGCGCCGCCGTCCTGCTGACGCTCGGCGCGCAGGCGCTGGCCCAGGAGCCGGTGCCGCCCACGCCCGTTCCCCATGCGCCGGAAGTCCCGGTGGTCGCCACCACGCCTTTGCAGCCGGCCACCGCGCCGACGCCAGCCGCGGCGGCCGCCGCCGCGCCCAAGCCGTTCGCGGACCTGGTGCGCGGCGCGGCGCATCTGCAGGGCTTCCTGAACCTGTACCAGAAAGAGGAGAAGGTCTGGATCGAGCTGCGGCCCGACCAGTTCGACCGTCCCATCTTCATGACCGTGAACATGCCGAACGGGATAGGCGAGCGCGGTATCTACGGCAGCCAGATGGGGATTAGCCAGGTGGTGGTGTTCCACCGTATCGGCAACCTGGTGCAGATGATCGCCAAGAATACCGAGTACGGCGCCAAGGCCGGCACGCCGCAGGCGCTGGCGGTGTCGCAGGCGTTCTCCGACAGCCTGGTGGCGATCGCGCCGGTGGCCAGCGGCCCGAATCCGCAGAACCACGCGATCCTGGTGGAGGCGAATATCCTGCTGTTCGGCGATATTCCCAGTTTCACCACGCGGCTGGAGGCGGCCTTCCGCATGCCGTATGCGATGGACGCGCGCAACAGCAGCTTCCTGACCATCCGCTCCGACGAGACGATGACCGGCTTCCAGGTCAACGCGCACTTCTTCGTGCCGCGCATCGCGGCGCCGCCGGCGGTGATGCCGACCACGCCGGTGCCTATCCCCATGCCGCCGACCACGCTGCCGGACCCGCGCAGCATGTTCCTGGGCTTCTACTACAGCTTCATGCCGCTGCCGGCGCAGCCCATGCATGGCCGCGTGGCGGATGACCGGATCGGCCATTTCGTCAACACGACCTACGACTATTCGGACGACGTGACGCCGACCACCTCGCGCCACGTCATCCAGCGCTGGCGCCTGGAGAAGCAGGACCCTGCGCAGGCGCTGTCGGAACCCAAACAGCCCATCGTGTACTGGCTGGACGCGAACATTCCGGAGAAGTACCGCGAGTCGGTCAGGCAGGGCATCCTGGCCTGGAACGAGGCCTTCGAACGCATCGGCTTCAAGAACGCCATCGTGGTCAGGCAGCAGACGGAGAAGGACCGCTTCGACACGATGGATGCGCGGCATGCGTCGGTGCGCTGGTTTGTCGGCAGCGATGTGGGCTTCGCCATCGGGCCGCGCCAGGTCGATCCGCGCAGCGGCGAGATTCTCGATGCGGACATCGGCATGTCCGACATCTTCGCGCGCGGCGCGCGCCGCATGATCGGCGAGGACAGCATGCCCTTGCAGCAGCCGTCGGCCATGCCGGGGCAGGAGGAGCGCTGCGACTACATGCAGGAGTCGGCATCCGAGATGGGCTTCGCCATGGGCCTGCTGGAGGCGCGCGGCGAACTGGAAATGGGCAGTCCCGAGGCGGACGCTGTGGCGCAAGCCTATGTGCGCTCGGTGGTGATGCACGAGATCGGGCACACGCTGGG
Organism: Duganella sp. BJB1802; assembly: GCF_013369445.1. Taxonomy (NCBI): domain Bacteria; kingdom Pseudomonadati; phylum Pseudomonadota; class Betaproteobacteria; order Burkholderiales; family Oxalobacteraceae; genus Duganella; species Duganella sp. BJB1802. The sequence continues at coordinate 269,977 of NZ_JABWEF010000001.1, forward strand.
CCTGCGCCACAACTTCCGCTCGTCGACCATCTACAGTTTGAAGCAGTTGCAGGATCCCGAGTTCACCAAGAAGAACGGCCTGGCCGGATCGGTGATGGACTACACGCCGTTCAACCTGTCGCTGAAGGGTGAGAAGCAGGGCGAGTATGTGGCGTCGACGCTGGGGCCTTACGATTACTGGGCCATCGAGTACGCCTACAAGCCGTTCGAGCCGGCGCAGGAGAAGGAGGAGCTGGCGAAGATCGCCTCGCGCTCCAACGAGCCGCTGCTGGCCTTCGGCACCGACCAGGATGCGGGCGGTTTCAATTCCGATCCGGACGTGAACGTGTTCGACCTGGGCAACGATCCGCTGGCCTACTTCCAGCGCCGCCTGACGATCTCGCGCGAGCTGTGGGACCGTCTGCAAAGCCGCACGCTGAAGCCCGGCGAGAGCTATGAAACGCTGCGCCGCAGCTTCGACTACGGCTTTCAACAGTTCGCGCGCACCATGCCGGTGGTGGTGAAGTACGTGGGCGGCGTGACCTATCTGCGCGACCACGCAGGCACGGGCCGCGCGACCTTCACGCCGGTGCCGCTGCCGCGCCAGCGGGCCGCCTTGCAGATGCTGACCACCAGCTTGTTCAAGTCGGACAGCTTCCAGTTCTCGCCGGCGATGATCAGCCGCCTCGGCGCCGATCATTTCGAATGGCATGGACGGGCCGACGTGTCGGTCAGCGGCCGCGTGCTGTTCCTGCAGGCGGGCGCGCTGGACCAGCTGATGTCGGACGCGGTGGCGGTGCGCCTGCTCGACTCGCAGGAGAAGCTGGACGACCGCAAGCAGGCGCTCAGCCTCGACGAGTTGTACACCACCGTGCAGGATGCGGTGTGGAGCGAGCTGAAAACCGGCAAGGACATCAACGGCATGCGCCGCAACCTGCAACGCGAGCACCTGAAGCGGGTGACGACGATACTGCTGCGCGCATCGCCGCTCACGCCGGCCGACGCCCGCAGCCTGCAGCGTGAGAACGCGCTGGCGCTGCAACGCGATATCCGTGGCGCGATGGCGAAGCCGATGAGCCGCGAGGCCAAGGCCCACCTGTCGGAATCGTACGAGACGCTGAGCCAGGCCTTGAAGGCGGCCATGTTGCGCGCGGGCGCTTGATGGTAAGCTCTCTGGATTGACTATCATTTCGGAGAGCGTGTGCAAGGACGATTGCTTGTTTGGCTGGCCCTGTTGTTCGGCGGCGCGGGTGGCCGCGCCGGGCGATACGCTGCATGTGGGCTCGAAGCGCTTCACCGAGTCCTACGTCTTGGGCGAGGTGTTGACGCAGGCCGCCGCGCCGCACGCAAAGGTCGAGCACCTGCAGGGCATGGGTAACACCGCGATCGTCCTGGCGGCGCTGCAGGCCGGCCGCATCGACGTCTATCCCGAATACCTCGGTACCATCGACCTGGAAATCCTCAAACACGCGCAGGCCGCGCCGCTGGAGCAGATCCGCCGCGAGCTGGCGGCCATGGGGCTGGGCGTGGCGGTGCCGCTGGGCTTCAACAACACCTACGCGCTGGCGGTGCGCGGCGGCGCCGACGGCCCGACAAAACTCAGCGAGCTGGCGGCGCTGCCGGCGCTGCGCTTCGGTCTGTCGCACGAATTCATCGGCCGCGCGGACGGCTGGCCGGGACTGTCCAAGCGCTACGGCCTGCCGCAGCGGCCGGAGGGCCTGGACCACGGCATCGCCTACGAGGCCCTGATGCAGCGCCAGGTCGACGTGATCGACATCTACTCCACCGACGCCAAGATCCGCCAGTACGGCCTGCGCGTGCTGGACGACGACCGCGCCTACTTCCCGCGCTACGACGCGATGCTGCTGTACCGGCTCGACGCACCGGCGCGCTTCCCGGCCGCGTGGAAGGCGATCGCGCAGCTGGAGGGGCGGATCAGCGCCACCGACATGATCGCGATGAACGCCGCCGCCGAAATCGACGGCCAGAGTTTCGCCAACGTGGCGCGCGGCTGGCTGGCCGCGCACATGCCGCAGGCCGGGACGGCCGCCGTGCCGGCATCGGCGCCGGTGCGCGACGGCCTGCTGGCCAAGATCTTCGACAAGAACCTGTGGCCGCTGACGCGCCAGCATCTGACGCTGGTGCTGGCGGCGGTGCTGCTGGCGTGCGTGGTCGGCATTCCACTGGGCGTGCTGGCGGCGGAGTTTCCGCGTCTGCGGCAGGTGGTGCTGGGATTGACGGGCGTGCTGCAGACGGTGCCCTCGCTGGCCTTGCTGGCGCTGCTGATTCCCTTGCTGGGCATGATAGGCACGGTGCCGGCGCTGGCTGCGCTGGTGGTGTACGCGCTGCTGCCCATCGTGCGCAACACCTGCACCGGCTTGCTGCAGGTGCCGGCCGGCTTGCGGCTGGCGGCGCAGGCGCTGGGCCTGCGGCCGATGCAGCGGCTGGTCCATATCGAATTGCCGCTGGCCTTGCCGGTGATTTTGGCCGGCGTGAAAACGGCGGCGGTGATGAGTGTGGGGACGGCGACCATCGCCGCCTTCATCGGCGCCGGCGGCTATGGTGAGCGCATCACCATCGGCCTGGCGCTGAACGATAACGACATGCTGCTGGCCGGTGCGATTCCGGCGGCGCTGCTGGCCTTGCTGACGCAGGCCGCGTTCGAGCTGCTGGAGCGGCTGGCCAGCCGCGCGCCGTCACAGCGAGTGTAGCTTGGAGCGCAGCAGCACCATTTCCTTGTGCAGCAAGCGCTCGGCGTGGAAATCGTTCTCGCGTTGGGCGGCGATGGCCTCCAGCGCGCGCGTGTAGCGCTCCAGCCGGGCGCGCAGCCAGGCTTTGTAGACGGTGTTGATTAAGGGCGGCAATTTCGGCATGGCGGTCTCCTGCGAATGAATGTCGACATTCATTCTGCAAGCTGGGTGCCGCCGGGCCTTGTGCGATATCAAGCGCCTTGAGACATGTGCGTCAGCGCGTCGCCGGTGACGCGGCAGATGCGCCACTCCGGCAGCAGCGAGGCGCCCATGCTTTCGTACAGCTTGATGGCGTTGCTGTTCCAGTCCAGCACCGACCATTCGAAGCGGCCGCAGTCGCGCTCCACCGCCAGCTGCGCCAGCGCCACCAGCATCTGCTTGCCGTAGCCTCTGCCGCGATGGCTCTGCTTGACGTACAGGTCCTCCAGGTACAGGCCCTTCTTGCACAGGAAGGTGGAAAAGTTGTGGAAGAACAGCGTGAAGGTGACGACTTCGCCGTCGGCTTCGCCGACCAGCGCTTCGCACACCGGCTTGTCGCAGAACAGGCTGTCGTGCAGCATGGCTTCGTTGGCGACGACCATGTGTTCGAGTTTTTCAAACACGGCCAGTTCGTAAATCATGCCGAAAATCGCGGCGACGTCTGCCGGCTGGGCCGGGCGTATGGTCAGGTCGGAGGTAGTCATCAGGCTTCCACGGTGCTTTCTTTGAGGATGGGGGTATCGGGTTGCAGCGCCCAGGCGACGCTGGACAGGCACAGTATCATGCCGGCCCATTCCAGCGCGCCGGGGCGGAAGTGTTCCAGCTGGATCGACAGCAGCACGGAGATGACGGGCGTGACCACGCCGATGTACACCGCCTTGTGCGAGCCGATGCGGTGGATCAGCGTGAAGTAGGCGGCGAAGGCGATCACCGAGCCGAACAGCGACAGGTAGAGCAGTCCGCCCCAGTAGGGCAGGCCGGACGGCATGCTGAACGACTGGCCGCTGACGAGCACCCACAGCGCCACCAGCAGACTGCCCCACAGCATCGACCAGGCCATGGTCAGCAGCACGTTGGACGATTGCTCGCGCACCTTGATCACGACCACGTTGCCGACCGAGCTGGCGATGGTGGCGGTCAGCGCCAGGCCGAGGCCGAGCAGGAAGTGGCCGTTGCCGCCGGATAGGATCTCGCTCCAGGCGCCACGGATCGACTGGAGGAACAGCAGCGACACGCCGCAGATGGCGAGCCCGCCGGCGGCCCAGGTGCGCCAGCGCAGCGGCGTGCCGAAGGCCAGGTGGTTGAGGATGGGGTTCCAGAACACCATCAGCGCGAACAGCACGGCGACCAGGCCGGAGACCAGGTATTGCTCGGAGCTGTAGGTGCAGATGTAGCTCAGGCCGAAGGTGGCGCAGCCCTGCAGGAACATCCAGCGCTGGGTGCGCCACGGCATCAGCAGCTTGTCGCCGCGCGCCAGGCACCAGGCGAACAGCACCGCCGCCGACAGCGCGAAGCGGTACACGACGGACACGGCGGGCGCGACCTCGCCCAGTTGCAGCGTGATGGCGAAAAAGGTGGAGCCCCAGATCAGGCAGGCAATGGCGAACAGGAGTGGAGAGGACATCGAACGAGTATAGCCGCCCGCGCCAGTTCTTGCCTAGCGGCCACGTTTTTGTTGCGGCGCAACAGCGTATGGTTTAATTTGTTTCTGCTGTGTAAATTTTGAGCATTTTGTTGAAAATGCAAGTAAGATGGAATCACACATCACACACGGGGAGGGCGGCATGAGCACCGCGCTGCAGATCAAAGTTGTCGGCTTGTTGGGCTATGTCGCGGTCAGCACCGCGCTGGTGCTGATGCTGGCCGGCGACGACATGCAGAGCGCCGCCCAGACCCTGTTCGCCTACGCCGGATTCCACTAGTACGCCAGCTTCAGCCTGCGGTACAAAAAGCCCAGCACAAACAGCGGTCCGATCAGCAGGAAGCGCAGGTCGTCGAAGAACGACGGCTTCTTGCCCTCGATCTTGTGGCCGATGAACTGGCCTATCCAAGCCAGCACGAAGATCGCCAGCGACAGCGGCAGGATGGCCTTGTCCGGCAGGGCGGCCAGCAGGGCCAGCATCAGCGTGCTCATCATCAGCATGCCCACCGCGAACGGCTTCGACAGCTTGAAGTAGTAGACCAGCGAAGCCAGCGTGACCGCCACCGCCAGCAGCGGATGCGCGGCCCACAGCAGCCCCAGCAGCGTGAAGACGATGATGGGCACGCAGATGAAGTGGATCACCTCGTTGGTGGGGTTGAGATGGCTCTCGCTGTACTTGGCCAGCAGGGTATCGATGGTGCGCGCTTGCGACATGGGTGTCTCCCGGGTTTTTTAGTACGGTCGTGCCGTCGGCAAATTCTACACCCGAATCGTTGGGTACAATGCGGCCATGACCGAGTGGCAGAGGGAAATTTCAAATATGGTGAACACGCAGTATCCCGCAGGCCGGATAGTCCTGGACACGATCGACAGCCGCCTGTTGGCGGGCAACGCGGCGGGCGATTCGGCGCGCCGGCAACTGGCCATCTACCTGCCGCCGGGCTATGACGAGGGCGTCGCGCGCTATCCCTCCGTCTACGTGCTGGCCGGATTTGGCGGACGCGGCGTCTCCCTGCTGAACGATTCCGCCTGGGACGTGAACCTGCCCCAGCGCTTGGACCGGCTGATCGGGAGCGGACACATGCGCCCGATGATCGTGGTGATGCCGGATTGTTTGACGCGCTACGGCGGCAGCCAGTACATCAACTCCAGCGCGACCGGGCGTTACGAAGACTATGTCGCCGACGAAATCGTGGCCCATGTGGATGCGCGTTATCGCACCGTCGCCGCGCGCGACTGGCGTGCCGTGTCCGGCAAGAGCTCGGGTGGCTATGGCGCGCTGATGTTCGCGATGCGGCGTCCGGAGGTGTTCGGCATGGCCGCGTCGCACAGCGGCGACCTGTACTTCGAGCTGTGCTACAAGCCGGCCTTTGCGCGCTGCCTGCCGGTGCTGGAGCGCCACGGCGGACTGGCCGGTTTCGTGGAGCGGCTGCGGGACATTCGTCCGCGCGATCCCGGCTTTCACGCCACCCTCAATACCGTTGCGATGGCGGCCTGCTATTCGCCGGATCCTGCCATGTCGCCGGGCTTCGTGCTGCCGTTCGATACGCACACCGGTGAATTGCATGAGGCCGTATGGCAGCGCTGGCTGTCGTGGGATCCGGTGCACCTCGCCGAGCGCCACGTCGACGCGCTGCGCAGCTTGCGGCTGCTCTACCTCGACGCCGGCACGCTGGATGAGTTCAACCTGCAATATGGGGCGCGCATCTTCACGCAGCGCTTGCGCGGCTTGGGGGTTCCGTTCATGTACGAGGAATTCGTCGATAGCCACCTGAACATCCCGTATCGGTTTGACCGCTCCTTCCGCGCGATTTCCGAGGCGCTGCCGGACGGCGCGTGATGGCCCACGATCCGGCATCCCCCGCGCTGGCCGGCCTGGCGCCGGTGATCGACGCGCGCACGCGCATCCTGGTGCTGGGCAGCTTTCCCGGCGCCGCCTCACTTGCGGCGCAGCAGTACTACGCGCATCCGCGCAATCTGCTGTGGCCGATCCTGTCGGCCTTGACGGGGGAGCCGCTGGCGCAGTTGCCGTACGACGAGCGCCTGCCGCGCCTGCTGGCGCACGGCTTCGGCCTGTGGGATGTGCTGGGCGCCTGCGAGCGCGAGGGCAGCCTCGACTCGGCCATCCGCAAGCCCGCCGCCAACGACTTCGCCCGCCTGCGCGAGCTGTGCCCGCTGCTGGAGACGGTGGGCTTCAACGGCCAGACGTCCGGCAAGTTCGCCCCGCAGTTCGCGGCGGAAGGTTATCGGACGGTGGTGCTGCCATCGACATCCCCCGCCCACGCCTCGCTCACATTGGCGCAAAAGCTGGAGCAATGGAAAATGCTGCTGGAGTTCCGTGGCCACTTGAAAGGGATAATTGAACCATGAAGATAGGCATGCTGACCTGGGGTTCGCACGGCGACATCCGCCCCTTCCTTGCCCTGGCCGATGGCCTGCAAGCGGCGGGGCACGAGGTGCATCTCGTTATCTACTGCCTGCAGGCGGGCGTCTACGAAGCAGTCCGGTCGGCGCAAGGCGCGAAGATCACCGTGCATACGCTGGCGCTCAGCGCCGAGGAGGCGGAGCAGGTCGGCCATGCCGCGTACCAGATCCGCGATCCGATGAAGCAGATAGCGGCCCTGCTGCGCATGGCCTTCGCGCCGGCCGAGGACGCGATGTTCGCATCGGCGCGCCGCCTCGGTGCCGAATCGGATCTCCTGATCGGCCACTACTTCGTGCACCCTTTGCAGATCGCGGCGGAGCATGCGGGCCTGCCTTACGTGAGCGTGCTGTTGACGCACGCGGCCGTTCCCAGCGACCACCAGCATCCACTCGGCTTGCGGGTGCTGGGCAAGCCGGGCAATCGCCTGCTCTGGTGGTTGACGAGGACCGTGCTCACCCGAACGCTGCGGCATTATCCGGACCGGCTACGCAAGCAGCTTGGCATGCCGCCGTTGCGCGATCTCGTTTCCGAAGTCTGGGTGTCGCGCGATCTTGCGCTGGTCGCGGTCAGTCCGCAAATCTGCGCGCGCCAGCCGGACTGGCCCGATTCGATCCAGGTCTGCGGTTTTCTGGACCGGCCAAACTGCGAGCTGGAGGGCGCCTTGCCCGCGTCGTTGTCCAGCTTCCTGGGCGCCGGCGAGGCGCCGGTCTACATGACGCTCGGTAGCTGGATGCCCGCGGACCTGCCTGGCCAGACCGAGGCGCTGCGTTTGCTGACGGAGGCCGCGCGCCTGGCCGGCAGTCGCGCGATCATCCAGTGCCACAACTGGGAGGCCTGCGGTTTTCAATCCGACCTTCAGATTCTCTACATCGCGAGCGCGCCGCACCAGCAGATCTTTCCGCATTGCTGCGCCGTGCTGCACCACGGCGGCGCGGGCACGACGCAGTCCGCCACGCTGGCCGGCGTACCGTCGCTGGTGATCGCCCACATCAGCGAACAGGAACACTGGGGACGCGAGCTGCGGCGACTGGGCATCGCCGGCAAGCCGTTCAAGCGCCGCAGCGTGAGCCCGGCCAGACTGGCGGCCCAGATCCGCCGGCTGCGCGGAACGCCCGCCATGACCGTCCGCGCGCAAGCCATCGCCCAAGCCATGAAGCACGAGGATGGCGTCGCCGAAGCGGTACGCCAAATCGGCCTGCGCTGGAGCGCGCCCGCCGGCGCGAACATCGTCACCGCCAGGGAGCACGCCTCTTAAAAACGGTTCAATGGGCAAAGATACGAAATTCGGTGGCTTTGGCCACGGGACGTACCTGATTCCGCGCGCGTTCCAGTGCTTTCTTATCTCCTGCACTACGCTGCCGAGGTGTAGCCGGTCATCAGCGCGACCGCCCAATCCTCGCGGCCGTGGGCGCGGGCCAGTTCGGCCATGGCGCGGTGGTCGTAGGGCACGGTGAGCAGTTGCGCGTGCCACCGCTGTTCGCGCCGCTCGACGATGGCGTAGCGGGCGTCGGGCGAGCCGGTTTCGACGGCGTGCGGGTAGGGATGGTCGTCGGTATAGGCCGGCTGGCCGACGCTGCCGGGATTGACGATCAGCTGCCCGCGCGCGCCGCGCACGCTGCGCGCCACGTGCGTGTGGCCGCAGGCGATCAGGCCGGCCTCGACCCGGCCCAGGCGCTGTTCGATCTCGGCGGCGCTGGCGTGGCGCTCGGCCGTTTCCAGCAGGCCGGTGATGTCGCTGGCAGGCGTGCCGTGGCACAGGAAGACCTCGTCGCTCCATTGCAGCGCCGGCTTCAGCGTGGCGATCCAGGCCAGTTTGCGCGGCGTCAATTGCGCGTGGGCGTAGGCGTCGGCCGCGCCGGAGCCGGGGTGCAATTCGAGGATCTGCCGTTCGTGGTTGCCGGCCAGGTGGGTCCAGTCCCGCGCCATCAGGAAGCGCGCGGTCTCCAGCGGCAGCAGCGGGCCGGACAGGCTGTCGCCCAGGTTGACCACCGCGTCCACCCGCTGGCGGACGATGTCGGCCGCCACCGCTTCCAGCGCGGCCAGGTTGCCGTGGATGTCGGAGACGATGGCGATGCGCATGACGATGGATCCTTAAACGTCAATCCTCGAGCGTGGCCAGCACGGAGGCGGTGTCGACGATGGCGGCATATTCGCCATCGAGGTTGGATAATGCCATGTAGTGTACATCGTCGGCGCTGCGCGGCACGCCCGCGTAGTCGGTCTTGGCGTAGGCGTAGCAGGCGTCGGCCACCACCTGGGTGGCGAAGCCGAGGTTGCCGGCGCTGCGGGCGCTGGCCTCCACCGAGTTGTTGGTGCTCACGCCCGCCAGCACCACCGCGTCGATGCCGCGCACCCGCAGCCAGCGCTCCAGCCCGCTGTTGACGAAGCAGTCCGGGACGTTCTTCTCCACCACGTGTTCGCGCGCCAGCGGCGCCAGCCGGGGCTGGAACTCGGCGCCGGGCTGGCCCGGCCAGAACGGCGAGCCCGGCGTGCGCGACATGTGGCGCACGTGGACCACCGGGGCGCCGGCCGCGCGCCAGGCGTCCAGCAGGGCGGCGAGGTGGCGCTCGGCGTCGGGGTTGTTGCGCACGCCGGCGGCGGGGCCGGCCATTCCTTGTTGCATGTCAATGATGATCAATGCCCGCATGATGTTTCCTTGTGTAAAAACAACCCTTCGCCGGGGCGGCCGTGCCATGCGGCTTGCCTTGCCGGGGGAGCGTGGTTATGCTTGCCTTTAATATACTTTCTTTTAACACAGGTGTACCGGGGTATCGATCGCAGTTCAACTTAGCTGGGGAAAACATGGACAATCAAAAAATCGCCATCATCGGACTGGGCCGTATCGGTTCGGCCTTCTTGCGCAACATGCTGGGCCGCCGCGAGCGCGGCGTGGAGTTGGTGGCGGTGGCCGAAAGCGGCGACACGCCGGGCCGCCAGCTGGCGCTGGACGCCGGCCTGGCGGTCCGCACGCTGGACCAGATCGTCGCGCTGGGCGACGGCGTCGACATCCTGTTCGACCTGACCGGCATCCCGGCCGTGCGGCGCGAGATCCGCGAAAAATTGATGGCGATGGGCAACCACCACACGGTGATCGCCTCGGAAACCATCGCCCGCCTGATCTGGGCCATGACCACCGACGACGACCTGCCGGTGATCGCCGGCCGCAGCACCGGCTACTGAGCCGTCACGGCCCCACCGGCACGATGGTGGCCACGCCGTCGTCGGTGATGCCGATCAAAATCGTGCCGTCGCCCGACACCGCCAGCTGGCGCGGCAGCAACTGCCTGCCGGTGCCGGCCAGCTTGAACTGGTTGAGCAGCTTGCCGCTGGTGTCGTACATCCACACATCGCTGGTGGCGGTCTTGACCGCGGCGCCGCAATAGATGCGGCCGTCGCTGCCCAGCTTGACGTTGTTGGGCGTGCCGTCGCCGGCCGCCAGGTAGCCCAGCACCCCCAGATCGACCGGATTGAGAATGCTGCACAGCTTGGGCGTGCTGCTGGCGGTGTAGATGCGCGTGCCGTCCGGGCTGACGGCGATGTCCTGGCCCAGCGTGCCGGTGTTGGCGTGGCTGGCGGCCGCGATCCGGGCCGGGTACAGGGTGCCGCCGTTGAGCGCGCTGTAGTCGACGCTGAGCGTGGTGATCTGCACGGTGGCGCTGTTTTCCTGCTGCTGCAGCAGGCTCTTGCCGTCGCCGCTGGCGGCCAGCGGGCCGCCGCCGCTGAGCGGCAGGGTCAGGCGGCCGCCGTTCGAGGTCAGGTAGGCCGCGCCGGTGCTGAGCACCAGCATTTCCACGCCGTTCGGCCGGATCACCTTGAGGCGGGTGGCGGCGTCGGCGTCGACCGGCAGCTGGCTCACCACCGCCAGGGTGTTGAGGTCGATCGTGGCCAGCGAGCGGCTGCTCAGGTTCAGCAGGAACAGGTAGTCGCCGTTGGCGCTGGTGGTCATGTCGCCCAGGCTGGCGCCCAGGCCGGTGATCGAGCCGGTCTTCTGGCCGCTGTAGAGGTTGTAGATGTCGACGTAGGCGCCGCCGTTGTGCACGTAGGCGTAGGGCCGGATCGGGTCGGTGATCACGTTGCTGTAGGTGAGCACCGTGCTGACGTTGGCCACCGGCGTGTGCGTCCCCTTCCACATGGCCACGCGGATCGGTTCGGGCGCGCTGGCGTCGGTGTCGAGCGGGGTCAGCGTGACGGTGGCGATGTTCAGCGTGTCCGTGCCCAGCGGCGTCGGGTCGGCCGTCAGGGTCAGCTTGTTGCCGCTGACGCCGGCCACCAGCCAGGGCTGGCTGGAGGCGGCGCTCATGCCGCCGAAGCTGCCGTAGTTGTCCTGCACGGTCAGGGTGCGGGTCAGGCGGGTCCAGCCCGGCGAGCCGCTGAAGGCCACCCCGGTCTCGGACGGCAGCAGCTTGTGCTTGTCGCGGTTGATGTTGAGCAGCACCGGCGCGACCAGCTGGTCGCCGTTGACGCGGGCGGTGGCGTTGACCAGCACGGAGCTGGCGCCGACCGGCGCGCCGATCGGCAGCGCCTTGAAGGCGGTCTTGCTGCCGGCCTGGTTGACGCTGCCGCTGGCGACGGTGGCGCTGGCCCAGGCCGGCAGCGCGCCCAGCGTCCACGGCCAGGCGTTGGTGGAGGTGTTCAGGCTCAGCGTCACGCTTGGGCTGGCGCTGAAGTCGCGGCCGTAGGTGCCGCCCAGGGTGATGCTGTTGACCGAGGCGCTCAACGTGGCCGGCGTCAGGTTCAGCGTGACCGGCAGCTCGCGCGCGGGCAGGCCGGTGGCGCTGAGCGTGACGCTGCTGTTGTAGCTGGCGCTGGCCAGCGCGCCGACGCTGGGATCGACCGTCAGCACGGCGGTGGCCGGCGTCTTGCCGCTGGTCGGCGAGATGCGCAGCCAGCCGGCGTTGGCCACCGCGCTCCAGCTGGCGCTGCTCTTGTCGTCGGTGTCGAGCGGGACCACCTGGGTGGCGATCGGCGCGCCGTTGACGGCGTTGAAGACGACGCCGTTGGCGGTGACCAGGCCGCTCGGCTGCACCGACAGCGTGGCCGTCAGCGTGGCGCTCTGGCCGTCGCTGGCCAGCACGGTCAGCGTGGTGCTGTACTCGCCCACGGCCAGGCCGGCCGGGTCGAAGGCGGCGCTGAGCGTGCCGCTGCCGCTACCGCTGGCGGGCGTGGGCTGCCAGGCCGCGCCGCTGCTGGCGCTCAGCTGCGGCCCTCGCCGCTGATGGCGATGCTGACCGGGGCCGGCGCCGCTGCGCCTGAGTGGGCGGTGGCGTTGAAGGCGACGGCCGGCATGGCGCTGAGTCAGCTGGCCGGCCGGCTCTGCAGGCTGTAGGGCAGCAGCATGGGCGAGCCGGGGAACTGGCTGGCGCAGCCGCTGTCGCGGCACAGGCGCACGCTGAGGTTGCCGGTGTAGGTGCCGGCCGCCAGCGACGGCGCGGTCTGCAGCACGGCGTGGTACTGGGTGTCGCTGTCGCGGATCAGCTGGGCGGTCGGCAGCAGCACGCCGTTGCTGTCGACGATGCTGGCGACCACGGTGCCGGCGTTGGCGAAGTCGGCCGGACGGGCCACGCTGGCGATGACGTTGAGGGTGAGCGAGGTGCCGGCGTTGACGGTGCCGCGCACGGTGGCGGGGTTGAAGCTGAGGGCGGGCGACACGGCCGGGGTGCCGGGGTCGGGCGCGGCGGCGCTGCCGCCGCCTCCGCCGCCGCATCCGGTCAACAGGGCGGCGAGCAGCAGCGGGAGGAGATAGACGGACCTGGGTCTCAGCATGGCGGTATCCTTGGGGTGAGCACAGCTTGATTTACACATTTTACAATTGTTGCGTAGTTGCAACTATGTGTCAAGCTCCGGGGCGCGTTTGAGGGGCGCGCCCCGGCCAGAATACCACCGCTGCGCGCTTATTTGCCCGCCGCGTGCGCCTCGTACGCGCGGATGCGGTCCAGCTTGGCCGAATACAGGTCGTGGTCGCCGCGCGTGGTGCTGTTGGCCAGCGCCTGGACCATGTGGGCGTCCGCCTCGCCCAGGTTGCCCAGCTGGTAATTGGCCACCGCCAGCCAGAATTGGAACTCGTGGTAGTCCGGCACCCGGTCGACCTCGCGCGCGAACAGGTCGCGCGCGCCGGCGTCGTCGCCGACGCGCATGGCCTCCTGGCCCAGGTTGAAGTAGTGGAAGGGCGGCTCGGGCTCCAGCTGCGCCAGGCGGGCGCGCAGCGTGGCCGCCTCGGCCAGCTTGCCGGGCCGGCGCTGGGCCTCCAGCGCCTGCGCCAGGTTGGACAGGACGATGGTGTTGGCGGGCGCCTGCGACAGCGCGTAGCGCAGCACCTGCTCGGCCTCGGCCAGGTTGCCGTGGTGCTGGTAGACCACGGCCAGCGTGTTGTAGGCGTTCAGGAAGCCCGGATCCTGCTCGACCGCCTTGCGGGCCGACCAGTAGGCCTCGTCCAGCTTGACCTGCGACAGCAGTTCGGCGGCGCGGTTGTTCAGGTACATGGCGACGATGGTGCGCTCCTCCAGCGGCCGGGCGGTTTCGCGCGCCTTGGGCGGGATGGGGATGAAGTCCACCGTCAGCGAGTTCGACAGGTCGACGCTGTAGCCCTCGCCGTAGCTCAGGCGCTGGCGGCCCAGCGCCAGGTTGACGTGGTTGCTGGCGAAATACAGGTCGCCGGCGCGGCTCCAGCTTTCGTCGACATCGACCTGCTGGAACTGCACCACCAGGTTGAGCTCGCGCGCCAGCGCGGCCGTCATGATGGCCAGCGACAGGCAGTTGCCGGCGCGCGCGGCGAAGGTCTGGGCGGCGTTGCGCGTCATCGCCGAGTCGTACTCGAGCTGCAGCTTGTCCTTGCGGTACAGGGCGTCGAACAGTTCGCGCCGGGGATCCTTGTGCGACAGGCCGTGGCCGATCTCGCGGCCCAGGTAGTCGCGCATGGCGGGGCTGACCTCGAAGATGTGGCTGGTGTCGACCGGCGCCGCCGGCGGTTGGAACAATTGATCGTGGAATACCATCGGCGCGGCCGCGCGCGGGGCCGGCGACGGGCCGGCGCAGCCGCACAGCAGCGCGGCGCACAAGGCCAAGGTCCATGGTTGCATGACGAGTCTCCCTTTGCCGCGGAGCACAAGCCGGCGCCGCACGAGGCAGCGGACTCTGTGTTCCGCTTGGGGAAAGTATCCTCGGCTCCCGGGGCGATGTCAAACGGGAATTTGCGTTGGCCTCAGGCCAGCGGACGCGGCTCCACCGGCTGGCCGTCGGCGTCGAAGCGCAGCGCCACCAGCACCTCGGCGACGCCGATGCTGGCCAGCGCGTCGCGCAGGTCGTCGACCTCCAGCTCCAGGTCGGCGCCCAGGTCGAGCGGCTTGTCGCCGTGGGCCAGCACGGCGCCGTCCTCGCTCAGCTGCACGCGCAGCACCATCTCGTCGTCGACGTCGAACGGGGCGATGACCGCGCTCAGCCGGTCCGGCGCGCGCGCGCCGATGGCCTGGTTCAGCGCCGACAGCAATTGCAGCGTCGCGTATTCGGCCTGGCCCTGCTCGCGGGCGCCGAAGAACAGGTCCTGGTACAGGAAGTTCAGGCGCAACGCCGGGTCGGCGCCGCAGCCGCGGCCCAGGCAGCGCGCCACCAGCGGCGCGTGCTGTCCGGTCCATTTCTGGTAGCGCGCGGCGCGCTGGGCGAAGTAGGCGTCGGCCGCCTTTTCGCCGGCCGGCACCTTGTAGAAAGGATCGTCGGCGCGCTTCATGGCGAAGCCGAGCAGGAAGCGCAGCTCGACGGCGGCGTCGTCCGGGCCGAAGCCGGTGGCCGACCAGCCGGCCGCCATACTGCGCTCGAGCGCCGGCGCGGCGGCGATCTTTTTCTCGGTCAGCGACTGCGCCGCCTCGCGCACCATGGCGTGCAGCTGGCCGTAGGTGACGCGCTCGAACTCTTCCAGGTCGTAGGCGTGGCTGACCAGCACCACCTTGGCTTTCGGGCTTTCCAGGCCGGCGTCGGTGAAGCTGTCGAGCAGGGCGTCGTAGGCGGCGCCGTCCTGGAAGTCGTGGGCCGGGTCCAGGCCGCCCCGGCTGTGCACGAACACCGGGATGGCGAAGGCGTCGATCTCCATCTCGGGCGCGCCGTCGCGGCGCAGGATCACGCTGGCCGCGCCCTCCTCGATGGCGTTGCGCAGGTAGCGGTAGCCGTCGCGCGACTCGTCGCGGGCCAGCTCGACGGCGCCGTACAGCACCTCGTCCTTGCCCTGGTTGAGCAGCTTGCGCAGCAGGCGCTGGAAGTCCAGCCCCTTTTGCGCCAGCTCGGCGCGGGTGCTGTCGGCCACGATGTCGTGGTTGAACTCGCCGTCGGCCAGGTCCAGCGCCAGCGCGCACAGTTCGGTGGTTTGTTGTTCGTCTTTCAGTTCCGGGGAATTGGCGGATTTGCGCGGTACGGGGCGCTTATTTTTCGGCATGTTTTTCTTATCGTTCGGTGTGGAAGGCTTCGTGCAGTTCGTCCAGCAGGTCGGCGGTTTCGTCTTCGGACAGGCCCAGGTGGCGGCAAGCCTGGTCGCCGCCTTTTTCCCACTCGTAGGACAGCTGGCGGCTGTGGAAGCGGGCGATGCCTTTTTCCGCCAGCAGCGCCAGCGCCACCAGCGAGCGCACGGCGTCGTCGGTGGCCGGGTCGTCCAGCACGCGGTAGTCGTGGTGCAGCAGGATGGCCCAGGAGACGTCCGGCGACAGCCCCCAGTTGCGCGCCAGCAGGCAGCCGATGGCGGCGTGGTTGGTGCTGTAGCGGCTGTCCTCGATGACGGTGAAGGTCTGGACCGCGTCGTCGCAGGCGTCGGCGTAGGTGGCGGCGTAGTCGGCGAAGCGGTTCATCAGCAGCGGCACGCCGATGTCGCAGAACAGGCCGAAGGTGTGGGCGATGTCCGGCGGGGCGATGCGCAGCTTGCGCGAGAAGAACACCACCGCCTGGGCGCGGCGCGCCGACACTTCCCAGAACGCGTTCAGGTCGGCCTCCTTGCCCTCGATGGCCTGGCGCGCCAGCAGCCCGGTCAGCAGGGCCGCGCACTGGTTGATGCCGAGGAAGTTGATGCCCTGCTCGACCGACTTGGCCTTGCGCGCGGCGCCGAAGAACGGCGAGTTGGCCAGCTTGAGCAGGGCGCCGGACATGCCGACGTCGTTGCCGATGATGCGGGCGATGCGGCGCGGCGACGGGTCTGGCTGGGCCAGCTCGCGCTGCAGGTCGACGAGCAGGCTGGGCCGGGGCGGAATACGGATGGAGCGCATCAGCGCTTCTTCCACCGCGTTTTCTACTGGCATGGCTGGGGCTGCTGCTGTCGTCATTGTCTTCTTCAGGGGGTAAGGGCTGGCGTTGCCAAGGTGATACTATAAACCAGTGCGCCGGCGCATGCCGGGCGTGCCTCACAAGATTATCGCCGCAAGCGCGGGCGGCGCGCACGAATTTCTCCCGATTTTCTGCCGGGGCCGCCATATTTTGTCGCTAAAAGCCGTGGCGCGCGCCGTTTCGATAATCATTTGTCACGCCTTTCGTGGGCGTGCGGTCCAGATTGCCCTTTACAATACGCGGATGGACAAGCATCTGGCTGGCATCGATTTCAGCGCGCCCTCGGCCGAGGTGGCGCGGCGCCTGATCGGCGTCACTTTATTGGTGGACGGGGTGGGCGGGCGCATCGTCGAGACCGAGGCCTACGACCGCACCGAGCCGGCCGCGCACAGCTTCAACGGGCCGACGCCGCGCAACTTCTCCATGTTCGGCCCGCCGGGGCGCAGCTATGTGTACCGCTCGCACGGCCTGCACTGGTGTTTGAACTTCGTCTGCCGCGAGGAGGGCCACGGCGCCGGCGTGCTGATCCGGGCGCTGGAGCCGCTGGCCGGCCTGGAGCGGATGCGCGCGCGGCGCGGGCTGGACGAGCCGCGCCTGCTGTGCGCCGGGCCGGGGCGGCTGTGCCAGGCGCTGGGCGTCACGCGCGAGCACAACAACCTGGCGCTGGACGCGCCGCCGTTCACGCTGCTGGCGCCGGAGGCCGGCGCCGCGGTCGCGGTGCTAGCCGGCCCGCGCATCGGCATCAGCAAAGCGGTGGAGCTGCCGTGGCGCTTCGGCCTGGCCGGCTCGCGCTTTTTGAGCAAGCCCATGCGCTGACGGCGCCTCCACCTTGAACACCGACACCGCCTGCGACAGCTGCACCGCCTGCTCCTGCAGGCTGGCGGCGGCGGCCGCGGCCTGCTCGACCAGCGCGGCGTTCTGCTGCGTCACATCGTCCATCTGACCGACCGCCTGGTTGACCTCGGCGATGCCCTGGGCCTGCGCGGCGCTGGCGTCGCTGATGCGGGCGATCACCTCGTTGACCTGCTGCACCGAGGCGACGATGGCCTCCATGCGCTCGCCGGCCTGCTGCACCGAGGCGCTGCCGCTGTCGATGGTGGCCACCGAGGTGGCGATCAGCGCCTTGATCTCCTTGGCGGCGGCGGCCGAGCGGTGCGCCAGCGTGCGTACCTCGCTGGCCACCACGGCGAAGCCGCGTCCCTGCTCGCCGGCGCGCGCCGCCTCCACGGCCGCGTTGAGCGCCAGGATGTTGGTCTGGAACGAGATGCCGTCGATCACGCCGATGATGTCGACGATCTGGCGCGAGCTGGCGCGGATCGAGGCCATGGTCTGCACCGCCTGGCGCACGGCGGCGCCGCCGGGCGGGGCCAGGTCGGCGGCGCCGGCCGCCAGCTCGCAGGCCTGGCGCGCGCCGGCCGCGTTGTTCTGCACCGCCTGGGTCAGGCTGGCCATGGCGCTGGCGGTCTCCTCCAGCGAGCTGGCCTGCATCTCGGTGCGGGTCGACAGGTCCAGGTTGCCGCTGGCGATCTCGTGCGAGGCGCAGTCGATCGCCTTGACCGAGGCCAGGATGGCGCTCAGCGTCTGGGTCAGGTTGTGCATGGTGTGGTCCAGCATGCGGGCGGTGTCGGCGATCTCGTCGCGGCCGTGGTTGCCGCCCTGGCCGGCCGACAGCCGCCCGGCCGCCAGCGCCACCACCACGTCGGCGATGGCGCGGATGTCGCGCAGCATGGCGCCGCGCACCGCCATCGTCACGCCCAGCGACAGCGCGATCGACAGCAGCACCATCAGCGCCATGCTGTTGCCCAGCGAGTGGAACTCGGCGCGCGCGCGCGCGTAAGCCTGCTCGCTGAGGTTTTTCTCCAGCGCCGACAGCTGCGCCAGCTGCTCGTTGAACAGCAGGAACTGCTTCTCGCCGTGGGCCATGGCGTTGGTGGCGATGCTCTGGTCGATGCTGGCCATCTCCATGGTGTCCTGCACCGCCTTGCGGTAGGCCACCAGCGTCTGCAGCAATTGGCCGGCGATCTTGTGCTCGGCCGCGTCCTCGTCGGACGTGGTCTGCGCCGCCAGCTGGCGCAGCTGGCCCTCGATGGCGGCGTGGCCGGCCTTGAGCTGGCGCGCCAGCGCGTCCAGCCGGGCCTGCGAGAAGCTGCCGTTGACCCAGGCCAGCAGCTGGTAGATGTGGGCGTGGGCGTAGCGCGTC
Organism: Duganella sp. BJB1802; assembly: GCF_013369445.1. Taxonomy (NCBI): domain Bacteria; kingdom Pseudomonadati; phylum Pseudomonadota; class Betaproteobacteria; order Burkholderiales; family Oxalobacteraceae; genus Duganella; species Duganella sp. BJB1802. The sequence continues at coordinate 288,246 of NZ_JABWEF010000001.1, forward strand.
TCGCCGGTGATGTCGGCGGCCAGGCGCAGGCGCGCCGCGCGCACCTGCACCAGGTTTTCCAGCGAGGCGTTCTGGCGCACCATGCCGTAGTAGGCGGCGGCGGCCATGACGATCAGCAGCAGCAGCACCAGGCCGGGCGCCAGCAACAGTTTGGGACCGATACGCAGTTTGTTCAGCATGGTGCTCTCCCGCCGCTATTTTTTGTAGATGCCCGCTTCCAGCACCACGTCGCCGACCCGCAGCACGTAGGTGGTCTTGGGTTCGATCTTGCCGTTGCCGGGGTTCTTGTACTGGTAGTCGACCCAGCCGTGGCCCTTTTTGGCGGCCAGGTCGATGATCTCGCGCCGGTACTTCTTGCCGCTGGCGTCGGGCACGTCGGTCAGGTCCTTGCCGACGATGGAGGGGTTGAACGGGTGCGCCAGCACCACGCCGGTGGCCAGGTCGCGCAGGTCGACGTACAGCGAACCCTGCACGAACTCGGGGTCCTTGGCGGCGACCTTCTTGATCATCTCGTCCTTGCCGTGGGCCTTGATGTAGGCGGCGCCCTTTTCCACCATGGCGATGGCATCCTTCTCGGTGGGCTCGGCGGCGCCGGCGGTGGTGTGCAACAGCGTGGCGGCGACAGCGGCCAGCAGGGCGGTCAGTCTCATGGCGGTTCCTTGTGTGGGGGAGGAGGAGGGACTTGCTCCCACCAACTGTACGCCGCTGCCGCCGCCGGGAATTGCGCTGCCGCAAGTTCTGGCCGTGTGGCAATTTTGCACGCGCTCTGCGTCAAGGGAAAATGTATTTCCGTGGGTCAGTTGATTTTCGGCAATCGCCTTTTCGGCGGGCGGCCTAGCATGCAGTTTCCGCCCTCCCCTTTTATTGCGATAGGAACCAGCGATGACCTCTACTCCGACAGCTTCCTGGAACAGCGCCGGCGCCCAGGCGCCCAAGTTCAAGCCCTTCATCCGCCAGACCATCTCCCATTCCCGCCAGTGGGAATGGCTCACGCCCGACCTGCAGGAAGCGGTGCAGGTGGTGTCGCACGTGCTGCCGTTCCGCACCAACGAATACGTGATGGATCACCTGATCGACTGGAGCAACATCCCCGACGATCCGATCTTCCGCCTGACCTTCCCGCACCGCGACATGCTGGCGCCGGACGACTACGCCCAGCTGCGCGAACTGGTGCTGGGCCGCGCCAACCAGCAGGCGTTGACCGAGCTGGTGCGGCGCATCCGCCTGCGCATGAATCCCCATCCGGCCGGGCAGATGACGCACAACGTGCCGCGCGTGAACGACGCGCCGCTCAAGGGCCTGCAGCACAAGTACAAGGAGACGGTGCTGTTCTTCCCCAGCGCCGGCCAGACCTGCCACGCCTACTGCACCTTCTGCTTCCGCTGGCCGCAGTTCGTCGGCATGGACGACATGAAGTTCGACGCCAAGGAATCGCACCAGCTGGCCGACTACCTGCGCCTGCACCCCGAGGTGACGGACGTCTTGATCACCGGCGGCGATCCGCTGATCATGAACACCCGCTCGCTGGAGGCCTACATCGAGCCGCTGCTGGCGCCGGACCTGGCGCACATCCAGAACATCCGCATCGGCACCAAGTCGGTGGCGTACTGGCCGCAGCGCTTCGTCACCGACCGCGACGCCGACGACCTGCTGCGCCTGTTCGAGCGGGTGGTCGACAGCGGCAAGAACATGGCCATCATGGGCCACTACAACCACGCGGTGGAGCTGCGTCCGGAGATCGCGCAGCAGGCGGTCAAGCGCATCGTCGGCACCGGCGCCACGCTGCGCATGCAGGGGCCGCTGATCCGCCACATCAACGAGGACCCGCGCAGCTGGGCCGAACTGTGGCAGACCGGCGTGCGGCTGGGCGCCATCCCGTACTACATGTTCGTCGAGCGCGACACCGGGCCGCGCGAGTACTTCCAGCTGCCGCTGGTGCGCGCGCACGAGATCTTCCAGCAGGCCTACCAGATGGTGTCCGGCCTGTCGCGCACCGTGCGCGGGCCGTCGATGAGCGCCTTCCCCGGCAAGGTGGTGATCGACGGCATCGTCACCATCGGCGGCGAGAAGGTGTTCGCGCTGCAGTTCCTGCAGGCCCGCAACGCCGACTGGGTGCGCAAGCCGTTCTACGCCAAATTCGATCCCAACGCGACCTGGATGGACGAACTGAAGCCGGCCTTCGGCAAGGACAAGTTCTTCTTCGAGGAGGAGGGCGGCAGCCGCAGCGAGTACGGCGCCGAGCCGCCGGGCCAGCGCAAGGTGATCCCGCTGATCGCGGCGCGCCAGGACGACGGGCAGCGCGGCGGCGCGGCGGCCGGCTGCGGCGCCCACAATTCGGCGTAGGTGGCGCCATGTCCGGCCGCGCGGTGTTCGTGCTGGTGTTCCTGCCGTTCGCGCTGGGCCACTATTTATCGAGCCTGATCCGCACCGTGAACGCGACGCTGGCGCCGCAGCTGATGGCGGCGCTGGCGCTGACCCCCGGCCAGCTTGGCCTGCTGACCAGCGCCTTCTTCCTGGCGTTCGCGCTGGCGCAGCTGCCGGTCGGCATGGCGCTGGACCGCTGGGGCCCGGCGCGGGTGCAGCCGCCGATGCTGCTGCTGGCGGCGCTGGGCGCGCTGGCCTTCTCGGGCGGCCGCAATTTCGCCGAGCTGCTGGTGGCGCGCGCGCTGATCGGGCTGGGGCTGGGCGGCTGCTTCATGTCGGCGGTGAAGGCGGTATCGACCTGGATCGCGCCGGCGCGGCTGCCGTCGGTGCAGGGCTACCTGATCGCGGCCGGTGGCCTGGGCGCGGCATCGGCCACGCTGCCGGTGCGGCTGGCGCTGCACTACACCGACTGGCGCGGCCTGTTCGTGGGATTGGCGGCGGCGGCGGCCGGCCTGGCGCTGCTGATATGGCTGGTGGCGCCTTCCGCGCCGCCGGCGTCGTCGTCATCGTCATCGGCGGCGCGGCCGGCCAGCCTGGCGGTGCTGCGCGAGGTGTTCAAGCATCCGGCCTTCCGCGAGGTGGCGCAGCTGGTCATGGTGCCGCACATGGTGTTCTTCGGCATACAGGGGCTGTGGATCAGCCGCTGGCTGAGCGACGTCGCCGGCTTTTCCGAGGCGGCGGTGACCTATCTGCTGTACCTGGGTATGGCGGCGGTGATCTTCGGCGCCATCGCGGTCGGCATGATCACCGAGTGGGCCGGGCGGCGCGGCGTGGCGCCGATCTGCGTGGCGGCGGCCGGCGTGGCGCTGTTCATTGCGGTGCAGCTGGGCTTCGTGCTGAACTGGGCGCCCAGCTTCCAGCTGCTGTCGGTGGTGTTCACGCTGGTGGGCACGGTGACCGGCATCGAGTACGCCATCGTCGCGCAAAGCCTACCGCCGTCGCTGACGGGGCGCGGCGCCACCTGCCTGAACCTGCTGATCTTCCTGGGCGCGTTCGCGATGCAGGCCGGCTTCGGGCTGGTGCTGGGCTGCTGGCGGCCCGACGCTTTGCAGCACTATCCGGCGCAGGCCTACCAGGTGGCGTTCGGGTTGCTGGTGCTGCTGCAGTTGCGTGGACTGTTGCTATTCGCGCGGCGGCGCTGGGGTGCGGCGGCGCAATCCGGTAGAATCGATCATCCATCCGGTAATCCGGCAACCAGCCCTCCGATCACACGATGACCTCTCCATCCACCCCCTTTGCCTCCCTGCCGGCCGTGTGGCGGGACTGGATCATGGAAAACCTGGAGCGCGCCTGCAATCCGCTGGACATGGCCAACAGCATGGCCGCCTCCGGCCAGCACAGCATGGCGGTGGCGCGCGCCGCCATCGACGAGGCGCTGGCGCTGCACGCCGCAGAAGGGCAGGCGCCGGCGGCCAGCGTGTTCGTGGCGCCGCAGCAGATGCCCTACATCGACCTGGAACGCAACCTGATCGCGGTGCAGGACCGCATGGTGGAAGTGTTGTTCGTGCTGAAGCAGCCGCAGATCATCCTGCTGGGGAATGTGCTCAGCGACGAGGAGTGCGACGCCATCGTCGCCCATTGCGGCACGCGCTACACCCGTTCCACCGTCACCGGCGAGGCCGACGGCGCCAGCGTGGTGCACGAGGGCCGCACCAGCGAGATGGCCTTCATCCAGCGCGGCGAGGCCGAGGTGGCCGAGCGCATCGAGCAGCGGCTGGCCGAGTTGGCGCACTGGCCGGCCGAATGCGGCGAGCCGTTCCAGCTGCAGAAGTACGGCGTGACGCAGGAGTATCGTCCGCACTACGACTGGCTGGACCCGGACAGCAGCGGCCATCGCAGCCACCTGGCGCGCGGCGGCCAGCGGCTGGCCACCTTCATCCTGTACCTGAGCGACGTGGAGCAGGGTGGCGGCACGGTGTTCCCCGGCCTGGGGCTGGAGGTGTATCCGAAGAAGGGCAGCGCGCTGTGGTTCCTCAACACCGACGTCAATCATCAACCGGACAAGCAGACCTTGCACGGCGGCGCGCCGGTGGTCAGCGGCACCAAGATCATCGCCAACAAATGGCTCAGGCAGGGGCGCTACGGTTAGAATGGCGGGCATAGACCCACCGTTTTTAACCTAGGAACCCCATGAGACTCGTTCGTTACGGCCGTCCCGGCAAAGAGAAACCAGGCCTGATCGATGACGAAGGCAAGCTGCGCGACCTGTCCGGCGTGATCGCCGACATCGACGCGGCGCAGCTGGCGCCCAAGGCGCTGCGCAAGCTGGAAAAGATCCCGCACGCCTCGCTGCCGCTGGTGCGCGGCAATCCGCGCTACGGCGTGCCGGTCGCGCGCGTCGGCAAATTCATCGGCATCGGCCTCAATTACTCGGACCACGCGGCCGAATCGGGCATGCCGATTCCGAAGGAGCCCATCGTCTTCATGAAGGCGATCTCCTGCCTGTCCGGCCCGGACGATCCCATCATGCTGCCGCAAGGCTCGAAGAAGACCGACTGGGAAGTGGAGCTGGGCGTGGTGATCGGCACGCGCGCGCAGTACGTCAGCGAGGAGGACGCGCTCAAATACGTGGCCGGCTATTGCGTGGTCAACGACGTGTCGGAGCGCTCGTTCCAGCTGGAGCGCGGCCCGCAGTGGGACAAGGGCAAGGGCTGCGACACCTTCGGCCCGGTCGGCCCGTGGCTGGTGACGCCGGAGGACATCTACGACGTGCAGAAGCTGGACCTGTACCTGGAGCTGAACGGCAAGCGCATGCAAACCGGCTGCACCGACACCATGATCTTCTCGGTGGCGCAGATCGTCAGCTATCTGTCGAAGTTCATGACGCTGGAGCCGGGCGACGTGATCGCCACCGGCACGCCGCCGGGCGTGGGCCAGGGCCGCAAGCCGCAGCGTTTCCTCAAGAAGGGCGACGTCCTGCGGCTGGGCATCGCCGGATTGGGCGAGCAGCAGCAGGACGTCGTCGCCTGGACCGCGCCGAAGTAATCACGTCGCGCTGGTCAGCGCGCGGGTCAGCGCGTCGGCCAGGCGGCTGGTGATCTCCGCCAGTTCGGCCTCGGTGGCGATGAACGGCGGCGCCAGCAGGATATGGTCGCCGTTCCGGCCATCGATGGTGCCGCCCATCGGATAGACCATCAGGCCGCGCGACATGGCCTGCTCCTTCACCGCCGCGTGCAGCTGGCAGGCCGGATCGAAGGGCTGCTTGCTATCGCGGTCGCGCACCAGCTCCAGCGCCAGCAGCATGCCGCGCCCGCGGATGTCGCCCACGTGCGGATGGCCGCCGAAAGCGTCGCGCAGCATGCGGCGGAAGGCCGCGCCGCGCACCGTGACGGCGCCCAGCAGGCAATCCCTCTGTATCACCTTCTGCACCGCCAGCGCGGCCGCCGCCGCCACCGGATGGCCCATGTAGGTGTGGCCGTGCAGGAAAGCGCCGCTGCCGTCGCGCAGCTGGCGCACGATGTGCTCGCGCGCCAGCACCGCGCCGATCGGCTGGTAGCCGGCGCCCAGGCCTTTGCCCAGCACCACCAGGTCCGGCACCACGCCGTCCTGTTCGAACGCGTACAGCGTGCCGGTGCGGCCCATGCCGCACATGACTTCATCGAGGATCAGCAAAATGCCGTACTGGTCGCACAGCTTGCGCACGCCCTTGAAGTAGCCGGGCGTGGGCGGCACCGCGCCGCCGGTGGCGCCGACCACGGTCTCGGCGACGAAGCCGATGATGTGCTGCGGGCCTTGCTCCAGGATGGTCGTCTCCAGCTCGGCCAGCAGGGCGGCGGTGTAGTCTTCGGTGCTCTGGCCGTCGGCGCGGCCGCGGTACTCATTGCAGGGCGAGACGCGCGGCACCTCCATCAGCAGCGGCTCGAACGGACGGCGGCGCCACTCGTTGCCGCCGATGGCCAGCGCGCCCAGCGTGTTGCCGTGGTAGCTCTGGCGGCGGCCGATGAACACACTGCGATCGGGTTGGCCGGCTTCGAGCCAGTACTGGCGCGCCAGCTTGAGGGCGGTCTCCATCGCCTCCGAGCCGCCCGAGACCAGGTAGACGTGATCGAGGTCGCCGGGGGCGTCGTTGGCCAGGCGGGTGGCCAGTTCCTCGGCGGCGTCGCAGGTGAAGAAGGCCGTGTGGGCGTAGGCGTTGCGGTCGATCTGCGCGTGCATGGCGGCCAGCACGTCGGGATGGGCGTGGCCCAGCGAGGAGACGGCGGCGCCGCCGCTGGCATCGAGATAGCTGCGGCCCTGGCTGTCGCGGACAGTCAGGCCGGAGGCGCTGACGGCCAGCGGCGGCGTGCGGCGCAGGTTGCGGTGGATGATGTGGCTCATGGCGTCCTTTCAATCGGGGTGACGAAGAGCAGACGATAGCCGTGATCGGCTTGTGTTCTGTTGATCTATGCCGCACCATGAGCGAATATTGTTTAAGGATGCCTGCCATGGATGATCGTTTGGGACCCATACCGTTTGCCGACATGAGCGCCGCCCAGCAGGTGGCGGCGCAGGCCGTGATCGACGGGCCGAGGGGAGCCTTGTACGGGCCCTTCGTGCCCTTGATCCGCAGCCCGGAGCTGATGGCGGCGGCGCAGCGCATGGGCGAGTACCTGCGCTACCGCAGCGCGATCGGCACGCGGCTGACGGAGCTGGCGATCCTGGTGACGGCGCGGCAGTGGAGCCAGCAGGTGGAGTGGGCGATCCACGAGCCGATCGCGCGCCAGTACGGCATCGCCGACGAGGTGGTGGCGGCGGTGGCGGCGCGGCGGCGGCCGGAGGGCATGGCGGCCGACGAGGCGCTGGTGCACGACTTCTGCATCCAGCTGCACCAGCGGCAGCGGGTCGACGACGAGACCTACGCGGCGGCGCTGGCGGCTTTCGGCGAGCACGGGGTGGTGGACCTGATGGGCATCAACGGCTACTACACCTTCCTGGCGATGGTGATGAACGCGGCGCGGACGGCGGTGCCGGCGTCCGCCGCCACGCCGCTGCCGGATTGACGAGCAAAGCGATCCTGATGAATCAACTGAGAGATTATTTTTTGCGCCTGCAAGCGGCGCTGCCCGCCGACGGACCTGGCTTCAGCGCGCTGGTGGTGCGCGATGGCGAGGTGGCGTTCGAGCTGCATCATGGCCTCGCGTCGCTGGAGCTGGAGGTGTCGTTGTCGGCGCGGTCGGCGTATTACCTGGCGTCGGAGTCCAAACAGTTCACGGCGGCGGCCGTGCTGGCGCTGGTGCGCGCCGGGAAGGTCGGGCTGGATGATGACGTGTGCTCGTTGCTCCCGGAGCTGGCCGGCTTCGAGCAGCCGTTCGCCTTGCGCAGCCTGCTCAATCACAGCAGCGGGATCCCGGACTACTTCCAGTTCTTGCGCTGCCAGCCGGGCAGGCACGAGGCGGACTACTTCAACAACGCCGACATCCTGCGCGTCATCGCGCGCATGGACACGGTCGATGGCGGCGCCGGGCATCGCTACAGCAACAGCAATTACATCCTGCTGGCGGCGCTGGTCGAGCGCCTGAGCGGCGTGCCGGCCGCGCGCTATCTGCGCGAGACGCTGCTGCAGCCGCTGGGGATCACGCGCATGGGCTTCGACGACGACCGCCAGAACGTGCTGCCGCATCGTGTGTGCAGCTACGAGGCCGATGCGGCGCGGCCGGGCGGCTACCGCCAGCATCTGGGCAATGCCAATACGGTGGGCGACGGCGGCATGTACGCCAGCACGCGGGAGCTGGTGCTGTGGGAACGCGCGTGGCACCGGCAGTGGGCCGATCCGGATAGCTTGCTGCACGCGATGCTGCAGCCATCGCCGCTGGCCGACGGCACGGTGCCGGATTACCGCTTTGGTCTGGAGTGGGTGCGGCGCCAGGAGCACGACGTGGTGTTCCATGGCGGTTGCCTGTGGGGCTTCAATACGCTGATCGTGCGCCTGCCGCAGCTGCGCATGTCGGTGATCCAGCTGGCCAATTCCGACCGCGCGCAGCCGGAACTGGAGCCGCTGGTGGCGGCGGCGCTGGCTTAGGCCAAAACCTTTTTCAGCCAGGCGCTGATGTGGTCCACTTCTTCCTGGCACAGCGAGTGCTGCATCGCGTAGTCGTGCCATTCGACGTTGTAGCCGAGCTGCTTGAGCAGGTCGCGCGACTGTTCGGCGCGGGCCACCGGGATCACCGGGTCCATGCGGCCGTGCACCATGAAGATCGGCGTGGCCAGGCTGGCCGCCGTGTGTTCGGCGGCGGCCTTGGCGGCGATCGGCACGTAGCCCGACAAGCACATCATGCCGGCCAGCTTTTCCTGCAGCCGCATGCCGGTCTGCAGCGTCATCGCGCAGCCCTGCGAGAAGCCGGCCAGGATGATGCGTTCGGCCGGGATGCCGCGCGCCTTCTCGCGCTCGATCAGCGCCTCCACCTTGGCTTGCGACGCGCGCAGGCCGGCTTCGTCTTCCTGGCGGCCCAGGTCGCTGGCGACGATGTCGTACCAGGCCCGCATCACGTAGCCGTTGTTGATAGTCACCGGCATGGTGTCGGCGTTGGGGAAGACGAAGCGGATCGGCGGCAGGCCGCGCAGGTCCAGCTCGTGCAGCATGGGCACGAAGTCGTTGGCGTCGGCGCCCAGGCCGTGCATCCAGATGATGGCCACGCTCGGGTTGGCGCCGGTTTCTTTTTCGATGGTTTGCAGCAGGGTGCTCATGGGCGTCCTCAGGGTTGGGGGCGTTGCGCGGATTTGGGCCGGAAGGCCTTGCACACGGCCGGGTCGGTTTCCATGTAGGGGCCGCCGATCAGGTCGACGCAGTACGGCACGGCGGCGAAGATGCCGCCCACCAGCGTGGCGCCGGCCGCGTCCTTCAGGCCGCCTAGCGTCTCGGCGATGGCCTTGGGCTGGCCCGGCAGGTTCAGCACCAGCGCGGCGTGGTCGGCGGTTTCGCGGATCACGGCGGTCTGGCGCGACAGGATGGCGGTCGGCACGAAATGCAGGCTGATCTGGCGCATCTGCTCGCCGAAGCCCGGCATTTCCTTGGTGCCGATAGCCAGTGTGGCCTCGGGCGTGACGTCGCGCCGCGCCGGGCCGGTGCCGCCGGTGGTCAGCACCAGGTGGCAGCGGGCCACGTCGACCAGCTCGGTCAGCGTGGCTTCGATCTGTACGCGCTCGTCGGCGATCAGGCGGGTTTCAACACGGTAGGGAGTGGTCAGCGCGCGCGCCAGCCAGTCTTGCAGCGCGGGCAGGCCGAGGTCCTGGTAGACGCCGCCGCTGGCGCGGTCGGACACCGACACCAGGCCGATGACCAGGGTGTCGGTGTTACTCGTCATCGGACTCGCTGTCTTCGTCGTCATCGCCGGCGTCGGCCGGCTTGGCCTTGCCCTTGGCCGCCTCGATCTGCTTGAGGATCTGGAAGATCTCGCGGTAGGCCTTCGGCGGCTTGTTCTCGGCCTGTTCCTTGCGGGCGTTGCGGATCAGGGTGCGCAGGTGCTGCACGTCCAGTTCCGGATTTTCCGCCAGCAGCGTGGTGAGCGCCTTGTCGTCGGTGAGCAGCTTGTCGCGGCGGCGTTCCAGCGCGTGCATGGCCGCGGTCTCGGACTTGGACGCGCCTTTCCAGGCGTCGATGGCCTGCTGGATCACGGCCACTTCGGTCTCGTCCAGCGTGCGCATCTTCTTGCCGACGAATTGCAGCGCGCGGCGCCGGCCTTCGTGGTTGGTGATCTGCTGGCATTCGAGGATGGCGTCGCGCACGTCCTCGGGCATGGGCACGCGCTTGACGCGGTCGCGGGGCGATTCGACCAGGGTCTCACCCATTTTCTGCAGGGCGTCGGACTGGCGCTTGAGTTCGGATTTGGAAGGACGTTCGTACTCTTGCTCGAATTCGGTGGAGCTGAAGCCCACGCCGCCGCTGCCGCGATTGGGATTTACCATAATATTAACTTTCTGTCAGGCGCGTGGCCGCACCTGTAAACTGTAAACGACTGCTATGATACCTGTTTTAGCGCCCACCCGAAGATTACAGCCCATGAGCGATACCCATTTCACCCACACCCAGGACCAGTTGAAGCAGCTCGCACGCGACGTGCTGGCGTTTGCCAAGGAGCAGGGCGGCACCGATTGCGCCGTCGAAATCAGCGAGGGCAGCGGCCTGTCGGTGTCGGTACGTAAGAGCAAGATCGAGACCATCGAGCAAAACAAGGACAAGGGCATGGGGGTGACGGTGTTTATCGGCCAGCGCCGCGGCAACGCCAGCACCTCGGACTTTTCCCCCGCCGCGCTGAAGGCGACGGTGGAGGCGGCCTACAACATCGCCCGCTTCACCTCGGACGACGATTGCGCCGGCCTGGCCGACGCCGACCAGCTGGAAATGGCGCCGCGCGACCTCAAGCTGTTCTATCCGTGGGACATCAGTACCGCCGACGCGGTGGCGCTGGCCCAGCGCGCCGAGGCGGCCGGTTTCGACGTCGACCCGCGCGTGACCAACTCCGAGGGCGCCGGCGTGCACGTGCAGCAGTCGCACTTCGTGGCGGCCAACTCGCGCGGCTTCATCGGCGGCTATCCGTACTCGCGCCACACGCTGTCGGTGGCCATGATCGCCGGCAAGGGCGCGAAGATGCAGCGCGACGACTGGTACACCTCGGTGCGCGACGCCAAGCAGATGTCGGCGCCGGAGGCGATCGGCCGTTACGCGGCCGAGCGCGCGCTGGCGCGCCTGAACGCGCGCACCATCGACACCCGCACCTGCCCGGTGCTGTTCGAGGCGCCGCTGGCGGCCGGCCTGCTGGGCGCCTTCGTGCAGGCCACCTCGGGCGGTGCGCTGTACCGCAAGTCCAGCTTTCTGCTCGACTCGCTGGGCAAGCAGGTGCTGCCCAAGCATATCCAGATCAAGGAAGACCCGCATGTGGTCGGCGGCGTCGGCTCGGCGCCGTTCGACGAGGAAGGCGTGCGCACCGTCAAGCGCGACGTGGTCAAGGATGGCGTGGTGCAGGGCTATTTCCTGTCGACCTATTCGGCGCGCAAGCTGGGCATGAAGACCACCGGCAACGCCGGCGGTTCGCACAACCTGTCGCTGACCTCGTCGTTGACCAAGAAGGGCGACGACTTCGCCGCCATGCTGCGCAAGATGGGCACCGGCCTGCTGGTGACCGAGCTGATGGGCCAGGGCACCAACTACGTGACCGGCGACTACTCGCGCGGCGCGTCGGGCTACTGGGTGGAGAACGGCGTGATCCAGTATCCGGTGGAGGAGATCACCATCGCCGGCAACATGAAGGACATGCTGGCGCAGATCGTCGCGGTGGGCGCCGATGTGCTGGTGCGCGGCACCAAGCAGACCGGCTCCATCCTGATCGAGAACATGGTGGTGGCGGGCGGTTGACCGTCACTCGCGCTTGCACAGCGCGCTAGCCGGCAGGCCGCAGGTGATCAGGCGGCCGACGCCGGCGTTGGTCAGGTAGTTCAGGTGGGCGTAGTCCGGGCGTTCCAGCAGGCCGAAATAGGTCGGCGCGTTGGAGGCCAGGATGTTGTAGACCACCACGCCTTCGCCGGCGTATCTGTCCGCCGGCAAGGTATACGACAGCAGGTCGTTGGGATCGGTGAACGCCACCAGGGTCAGGCGCTGATCCACGGCGGCCGCCGTGCGCCTGGCGTTCATCCGCTTTTGCAGCAGCCGTTGCAGGCTGTCGGACGCCGGGGCCAGCGGCGCGGCGCCGATCTGCTGGTCCGCCAGCGACAGCAGCGGAATCTGGTTGGCCGCCATCACCAGCAGGCGCAGGCGGTCCACGGCCCGCTGCGCCACCAGCGCCGCCGGCGAGCCGGGCGCTTCCTCCGACATGCGCAGCAAGGTATCGAACAGGATCTTGCTGCCCATGCTATGCGAAATCACCACCAGCGGCACCTCGGGCGAGGTCTCGCTCGTCCCCATCACTTGCAGGATCGCGTCGCGCATGCGGCGCTGGATGTCGTCGCGCGCCACGCCCTGGTAGACCAGCGCGTCGGGCAGGCAGTCGTCGATCAGGCCGTCCTTGAAGCGGGCGTTGAGCCGCGCGCGCGACGGCGTGAACGGCGGCGCGCCTTCGCAGACGGAGGACTTGCCGGTCTGGTCGTAGCACAGCTGGCGCTTGAGCGGCGTGGTCAACGGCGACCAGATCAGCGCGTCGAAGCGCAGCTTGCCGGCCGACGTGGCCACGTTGGACGAGACGATCTGGATCTGCGGCCCGCCGGTGCCGGCCGCGCGCGTGGACGTGGGGCTGGTGGCGGCCGTGAGCGGCTGCATCAGTTGCGACACGACCACGCCGGCCCAGCTGGCGTCGTGGGTGCAGATGCCGTGCACCAGCAGCACATCGGCGGACTTGCCACCGGCGCGGGCGGCCAGGTCGATCAGGCCGGGGAAGTTGGTGTTGGCGTCGAGCGGTTGCGGCGGTTGATAGGGGGTGGTGCAGGCGCACAGCGTCAGCACAATCAGCAACAGTGCGCGGCGTCGTATTTGAGTCAGGGTATTCATGCTGAACCTCCAGTGGCGGCGCGCCAATGCGCCGATGAGGTCCAGTGTATTTTTCCCTGCGGCGGCGACCTTGTCGCGCCGCAGGGAAGGGCTCAGCGAAGGCTTACTGCTGCGCCACCAGCGATTGCAGCACCGGCTGCAGGATGGACTTGCCCAGTTCGGCGCTGCGGGCGCCGTTCCAGCCGGTCTCCGGGTCCGGATCGTTGGCGTTGTCCTTGAACGGCATCTCCAGCGTCAACGACAGGCAGCCGAAGGCGTGGGTGATGTGCGGCGAGCCCATCGTCAACGTCTCGTCGGTGTACGGCGTTTCGCCGTAGCCGTGGTCGTCCTGGAAGTCCGGGCTGGCGATCAGGAAATTGTCGATGAAGTATTGCTGCGCTTCGGCCTGGTCCGGCGTGAAGTCCGGCAGCGACTCGCTGCCCGCCACGAACACGTAAGGCAGGCCCTCGTCGCCGTGGATGTCCAGGCACAGGTCGCAGCCCACTTCCAGCATTTTTTTCTTGACCAGGAACACTTCGGGGCTGCGTTCCATGGTCGGGTTCAGCCACTCGCGGTTCAGGTTGGCGCCGGCCGCGTTGGTGCGCAGGTTGCCGCGCACCGAGCCGTCCGGGTTCATGTTCGGCACCACGTAGAACACCGCTTCCTTCAGGCACTGGCGGCCGAAGGGATTGGCCGGGTCCAGCAGCGCCTCGACCATGCCTTCGACAAACCACTCGGCCATCGTCTCGCCCGGATGCTGGCGCGCGATGACCCAGACCTTTTGCTCCGCTTCCGGATCGCCGATCACCAGCATGTTCAGGTCGCGGCCGTCGATGGTGCTGCCCAGGTCGACCAGCTTGACCAGCGGCGACAGTTGCGCATTGTCCAGCAGCGACAGGTGGCGTTCCCACGAGTACGGCTCGAAATAGGCGTAGTAGACGCTGTCGTATTCCGGCGTATGGTTGATGGTCATCACGGTGCCGTCATAGGTGGTCGGCACGCGGAACCAGTTGTCGCGGTCGTAGCTGGCGACGGCCTGGTAGTCCTTCCAGCCGTCCGGATAGGCGGCGGAGCCGGCGTTCAGGAAGCGCAGCGACAGCGGCGTGGACTGCGCACCCTGCACGCGGAAATAAAACCATTGGGTGATGTCCGCGTGGGAGTCCTTGCGGATGTTCAGGTCGATGGCGGCCGGATCGTCGGCACGCAGGACCTCGATGGCGCCGGCGTCGAATTGCTGGCTGATTTTGATAGACATGGCTGAATCCCGGTAAATTCTATGTAAGAAGTTTGTTTGCGCTTGTGGCGCAGTGGCGACATGATACAGCCTCCGGGGCCACCTCTGGGGTCAAGTCTGCATTCGGACACGAGCTCGCCGTAGCGGCCGCTACGGCAGAGCTCGTGTCCGAATGTCGACTTGACCAGACTTAGGCCAGCCCGCCGAAGCGGTCGAAGAAGGCCGGCTCGGCGGCGGGGGCGCCGGCGTCCTCGCGGCGCAGCGTGGCGTCGATGTGCTGCTCGGCCGCCGCGAACACGGCCAGGTAGATGGCGCGTGTGAGCTCGTAGGCCAGCGCGCCCGGCCACGGCGTCGGCAGCAGCTCGACCGGCAACTGCGGATCGTGCAGCTGCACCCGCCGGTAGGCGTGGATCAGCAAGGTGCGTATCACGTAGGCGTGCTGCGGCGTCAATCCGCCGTCCGCCGCGGCCGCCCGCACCACCGCCAGCAACGGCTCGAATTGCGCGATGAAGTGCTGATAGCCCTGCGCCACGCCGGTCAGATCCCAGCCCGCCGCCACCAGCTCGCTCAACGGCCTCCCGCTGACCTGGCGCATGGTCTTGCCCTGCACCACGTACAGCTTGCCCGCCACGCCCAGCCGCTTGAGCAGCTCGTCGAGCGCCGGACCGTCGGCCGCCGGATGGCCCATGATGCCGGGCGCGATCACGCTGTAGCCTTCCCACAGCAGCTCCTTGCGCACAGCGCTGCGCTCGGCCGCGTCGAGCGCGCCGTCGCCGTTGAGGACCAGGGTCCAGCTGCCGTCCCAGTGCACATTGAGCGGCGCGTAGATGCGACGGTAGGCGTGCACGAAGCGCGCCATCGCCGGCGGCGTGATCGCGTACGAACTGCGCCGCCCGTCGCGCTGCGCGCCCAGCCAACCCTCCTGCGCCAGCCGGAACACCGCCGTGCGCAGCAGCCGGTCGTTGACGCCGAACGGCGCCAAGAGCTCGATCAGGCTGCCCAGCCACACCATGCCCCCGTGCGGCACGATGGCATCGCCGAAAATGGTCACCACCAGCGATTTCGAGCGGGGCGGGTCGCTGGCCAAAAATCCGGCTATCCAGTCGTTGCAATTCATGGGCGAACTTCTCTTTCTATACACACAGACAAGAGTTTACTTTGCCTGACCATCGGCGCAGCATTTATTTCACGTCCCTTGCCAATGGGATACCGATTTGCAATCTGAGTCAAAAAAAACGTAGTCAAACAAAAATATGTATCGTATTATTGCCCATCAGCGATGAGGAGACAGCGATGTATGCACAAATGGTGGAGACGGGCCTGAGCACGGTCCGCACGGCGGACGACATGGCCGCCGACGAGCGCGCCTTCCAGGCGCGCATCGACGAGGGCGTCAAGATCGAGGCCAAGGACTGGATGCCGGACGCCTACCGCAAGACCCTGATCCGGCAGATTTCCCAGCACGCGCACTCGGAGATCGTCGGCCAACTGCCCGAGGGCAACTGGGTGACGCGCGCGCCCACCCTCAAGCGCAAGTCCATCCTGCTGGCCAAGATCCAGGACGAGGCCGGCCACGGCCTGTACCTGTACAGCGCCGCCGAGACGCTGGGCGTGTCGCGCGACGAGCTGCTGGCCGCCCTGCACAGCGGCAAGGCCAAGTACTCCAGCATCTTCAACTACCCGACCCTGTCGTGGGCCGACATGGGCGCGATCGGTTGGCTGGTCGACGGCTCGGCCATCATCAACCAGATCCCGCTGTGCCGCTGCTCCTACGGCCCGTACGCGCGCGCCATGATCCGCGTCTGCAAGGAGGAATCCTTCCACGCCCGCCAGGGCTACGACATCATGATGTCGCTGGCGAAGGGCACGCCCGAACAAAAGGCGATGGCGCAGGATGCGCTCAACCGCTGGTGGTGGCCGTCGCTGATGATGTTCGGCCCGTCCGACGCGGAATCGGTCAATAGCGCGCAATCGGCGCAGTGGCGCATCAAGCTGTTCTCCAACGACGAGCTGCGCCAGCGCATGGTCGACCAGACCGTCCCGCAGGCAGAGTACCTGGGCCTGACCATCCCCGACCCCGATTTGAAATTCAACGCCGACACCGGCCACTACGAATTCGGCGCCATCGACTGGAGCGAATTCCACAACGTCTTGAAGGGCAACGGCCCGTGCAACCGCGAGCGCCTGCGCACCCGCGTCAAGGCCTGGGAAGACGGCGCCTGGTTCCGCGACGCGCTGGTCGCGCACGCCGACAAACACGCCAACGCCAAAGCAGCATAAGGAGATCAAGATGAGCAAAGAATGGCCACTGTGGGAAGTCTTCATCCGCAGCCAGCACGGGCTGGCGCACAAACACGTCGGCAGCCTGCACGCGCCGGACGCCGAGATGGCGGTCAACAACGCGCGCGACGTCTACACCCGCCGCAATGAAGGCGTGAGTATCTGGGTGGTGCGCGCGGCCGACATCGTCGCCAGCAGCCCTGGCGACAAGGGCGCGCTGTTCGAGCCGTCCAACAGCAAGGTGTACCGCCATCCGACCTTCTTCCCGATGCCGGAAGAAGTCAAGAACCTGTAAGCGGAGTCCAACGTGCAGACCAAAGTAAACTACCTGCTGCGCCTGGGCGACAACGCCCTGATCCTGAGCCAGCAACTGTGTCAGCTGTGCGGCAAGGGCCCGGCGCTGGAAGAGGACATGGCGCTGACCAACGTGGCGCTGGACCTGCTGGGCCAGACCCGCCTGTGGTACGAGTACGCGGGCGAGCTGGAAGGCGCGGGCCGCGACGAGGACAAGCTGGCCTACCACCGCGACGCCCACGACTTCAAGAACTGCCTGCTGCTGGAACAACCGAACGGCAACTACGCCGACACCATGGTGCGCCAGTTCTTCTTCGACGCCTGGCACTACTTCCTGATCGTCGGCCTGACGCGCAGCAGCGACGCGCGCATCGCCGCCATCGCCGAGAAATCGCTGAAGGAAGTGACCTATCACCTGCGCCGCAGCGGTGATCTGATCGTGCGCCTGGGCGACGGCACGGACGTCAGCCACGCCAAGACCCAGGCCGCCGTCAACGACCTGTGGATGTACAGCGGCGAGGTGTTCGCCTACGACGCGGTCGACGAGGCGATGGTGGCCGAAGGCGTGGCCCCGGCCGCCGCCGACCTGCGCGCGCAATGGCTGGCGCACGTGGCCGAGATCTTCGCCGAAGCCACGCTGACCATGCCGCCGGCCGACGCCTGGATGCAGAGCGGCGGCAAGCAAGGCCGCCACAGCGAGCACCTGGGCTACATCCTGGCCGAGATGCAGTTCCTGCAGCGCGCCTATCCCGGCGCCACCTGGTAAGCGTGAACGCCATGACAGCCGCCACCAACGCCGCTGACCGTTCGCCCGCCGCCGCCCAGGTATGGGCCTGGCTGGCCGAGGTCTCCGATCCCGAGATCCCGGTCATCTCCATCGTCGACCTGGGCATCGTGCGCGACGTGCAGCTGGCCGCCGACGGCGCCTGCACCGTCACCATCACGCCCACGTACTCCGGCTGCCCGGCCATGCAGGTGATCGCCGACGCCATCACCGGCGCGCTGCACGCCCAAGGCCTGCAAGACGTGCGCCTGCAAAACCAGCTCTCGCCCGCGTGGACCACCGACTGGATGAGCGAGGAGGGCAAGGCCAAGCTGAAAGGCTACGGCATCGCCCCGCCGGCGCAGCAGGTGATCGACATCAGCGGCCTGCATGCCGGCGCCGCCGTCTCGCGCCGCGCGCAACCGCGCCTGACGGTGGCCTGCCCCAACTGCGGCTCCACCCACACCGAAATCACCAGCCAGTTCGGCTCCACGCCCTGCAAGGCGCTGTACAAATGCCTGGACTGCCGCGAGCCCTTCGACTACTTCAAGTGCCACTAAAAAGATCATGAGCAAATTCCACCCGCTGACCGTCTCGCAAGTGCGCCACGAAACGCGCGACACCATCGCCGTCACCTTCGCCGTGCCGCCCGAGCTGCAAGAGAGCTTCAAATTCCAGCAAGGCCAGCACCTCACGCTGCGCGCGCAGATCGGCGACGAAGACGTGCGCCGCTCATACTCGATCTGCTCCGCCGTGCAGGACGGCGCGCTGCGCGTGGCCATCAAGCGCACGCAGGGCGGCCTGTTCTCCAGCTGGGCCAACGACACCATCCAGCCCGGCACCACGCTCGACGTGATGCCGCCGATGGGCCACTTCAACGTGCCGCTGGACGCCGCCAACCATAAGCACTACCTGGCCTTCGCTGCCGGCAGCGGCATCACGCCCATCCTGTCGATCATCAAGACCACGCTGGCGGCCGAGCCGCACAGCCGATTCACGCTCTTCTACGGCAACCGCGCCTCGTCGTCGGTGATCTTCAAGGACGAACTGTCCGACCTGAAGGACACCTACATGGAGCGCCTCAAGCTGGCCTACGTGATGAGTCGCGAGCAGCAGGACATTGAACTCTTCAACGGCCGCATCACCAAGGAGAAGGCCGCGCAGTTCCTCAAGCACTGGGTGTGGGTGGAAGACATCGACGTCGCCTTCATCTGCGGCCCGGAAGACATGATGCTCGGCGTCTCGGAAGCGCTGCAGGAAGCCGGCATGCCCAAGTCGCAGATCAAGATCGAGCTGTTCGCCGCCAGCATCCCCAAGCACCAGCACAAGCCGCGCGCGATCGATCCGCAAGCCGGCCGCCACGAAACCGAAGTCACGGTTATCCTGGACGGCAACGCCACCAGCTTCACCATGGACCAGGACAAGGAGTCGCTGCTGGACGCGGGCCTGAAGGCCGGCATCGACATGCGCTACTCGTGCAAGGGCGGCGTGTGCTCGACCTGCCGCTGCAAGCTGATTGAAGGTAAAGTCGACATGGACGTGAACTACGCGCTGGAAGACTACGAGATCGCGCGCGGCTATGTGCTGAGCTGCCAGAGCTTCCCCATCACCGAGAAGGTCGTCATCGACTTCGACCAGGCCGAATAAGAACCATTCCACCGGAGACGCCATGAACTACGAGAACATCCTCTTCGACATCACCTACGGCGTCGCCACGCTGACGCTGAACCGTCCCGATAAGCTCAACAGCTTCACCCAGGCCATGCACGAGGAAGTGCGCCACGCGATGCAGAAGGTCAGTCACGACAAGAGCGTGCGCGTGATGGTGCTCACCGGCGCCGGCCGCGGCTTCTGCGCCGGCCAGGACTTGTCGGACCGCGCGGTGGAGCCGGGCGCGCGTCCGGTCGACCTGGGCGACTCGGTGGAAAAGAACTACGCCCCGCTGGTGCTGGCGCTGCGCGCCTTGCCGATGCCGGTGATCTGCGCCGTCAACGGCGTGGCCGCCGGCGCGGGCGCCAACATCGCGCTGGCCTGCGACATCGTGCTGGCCGCCAAATCCGCGTCCTTCGTCGAGGTGTTCTGCAAACTGGGCCTGATCCCCGACACCGGCGGCACCTACTTCCTGCCACGCCTGATCGGCAGCGCGCGCGCCATGGGCCTGGCCATGCTGGGCGATAAGCTCAGCGCCGAAAAAGCCGAAGCCTGGGGCCTGATCTGGAAGGCCGTGCCCGACGAGGAACTGGCCGCCGAAACGCAGGCGATGGCGCGCCACTTCGCCACCGCGCCGACCAAGGGCCTGGCCTTCACCAAACAAGCCTTGCACTGCAGCCCGCACAATTCGCTGCAACAGCAGCTGGCGCTGGAGTGCGAGATGATGAGCGAACTGGGTCGCAGCGACGACTACCGCGAAGGCGTGGCCGCCTTCATGGAAAAGCGCGCCCCGCAATTCAAGGGGAAATAACATGGCAGCACTCCACACCGACCGCGCCATCGCCGTCATCGGCAGCGGCGCCATGGGTGCCGGCATCGCCCAGGTGGCGGCCGTCGCCGGCTACACCGTCAAGCTGTTCGACACGCGTCCCGAAGCCGTGGCCAAGGCCATGTCCGACATCGCCGCAGCGCTCAACAAGCTGGTGGCCAAGGAGCGCATGAGCGCCGTCGATTGCGCCGCCTCCATCGCCCGCGTGCAGGCGGCCATCACGCTGAACGACGTCGCCGGCTCCGCGCTGGTGGTCGAAGCCATCGTCGAAGACCTCGACGTCAAGCGCGGCCTGTTCGCCGAGCTGGAAGCCATCGTCGGCGACGACTGCATCCTCGCCACCAACACCTCGTCGATTTCGGTCACCGCCATCGCCGCCAAGCTGCGCGTGCCGGCGCGGCTGGTCGGCATGCACTTCTTCAATCCGGTGCCCTTGATGGCGTTGGTCGAAGTGATCAGCGGCCTGGCCACCGATTCCGCCGTCGCGCAAACCGTGTACGACACCGCCGCCGCGTGGGGCAAGCAGCCGGTGCACGCCAAGTCCACGCCGGGCTTCATCGTCAACCGCGTGGCGCGGCCGTTCTACGCCGAAGGCTGGCGCCTGCTGAACGAGCAGGCCGCCGACGCGGCCACCATCGACGCCGTCATGCGCGATTGCGGCGGCTTCCGCATGGGGCCCTTCGAGCTGATGGACCTGATCGGGCATGACGTCAACTTCTCGGTCACGCAATCGGTGTTCGGCGCCTACTTCAACGACCCGCGCTTCACGCCGTCGGTGCTGCAGCAGGAGATGGTCAACGCCGGCTTCCTGGGCCGCAAATCGGGCCGTGGCTTCTACCACTACGGCGACGCCGCCCCCGCCATGTCGCAGCCGCAGGCCGAAGCCGCGCAGCCCAAGCCGGAATTCGTCAGCTACACCATCGAGCCGGGTGCTGCGGTTGGGCCGTCGCACGCCATCGGCGGCGCCGTGAGCGACGCGCTGGCGGCGCGCCTGCGCGCTTCCGGTATCAACGTCTCGCACCGCAAGACACCGGAAGCGCGCAGCCACGTCGTCGGCACCGACGACGCGCCGGCCTTCCACTGCAACGGCGCCGCCGTCTACTTGACGGACGGCCGCAGCGCCACCCAGCGCGCGCACGACAGCCATCATCCGGACACGGTGCTGTTCGACTTGGCGCTGGACTACGCCAGCGCCAAGCGCATCGCCGTCAGCCGCGCCGACCAGTGCTCGGCCGAGGCCTACAACGCCGTGGTCGGCCTGTTCCAGGCTGCCGGCTTCACCGTCACACGGCTGGACGACGTGCCCGGCATGGCCGTCATGCGCACCGTCGCCATGCTGGCCAACGAGGCGGCGGACGCCGTCAACCAGGGCGTCTGCAGCGCCGCCGGCGCGGATCTCGCCATGCAGAAGGGCGTGAACTATCCGCGCGGCCCGCTGGCCTGGGCGGACGTTGTAGGTATCGGCCAGATCGTGGCCGTGCTGTCCAACCTGGCCGCGGGGTATGGCGAGGACCGCTACCGCGTGTCGCCGCTGCTGCGCCGCAAACACGCAGCGGGAGGACGCTTCCATGACTAAGACCGCAACGCTGGCCGCCGCCCCCGCGCTCAGCGCCGACGAAGCACAAGCGCTGGCGCAAGCCGTCGGCGCCGCCATGTTCGACAGCGATCCCGCCTCGCAGGGGCTGGGCATGAAGGTCGACGCCATCTCGCCGGGCCACGCCCGCATGTCGATGCCGGTGCGCGCGGACATGTTGAACGGCCATGGCAGCTGCCACGGCGGTTTCATTTTCACGCTGGCCGACAGCGCCTTCGCCTTCGCCTGCAACAGCCACAATCTGACCACCGTGGGCGCCGCCTGCACCATCGACTACCTCGCGCCCGCCCGGCTGCACGACGTGCTGACCGCCGACGCCAGCGAGCAGGCGTTGGCCGGCAAGAGCGGCGTCTACGACGTCAAGGTCACCAACCAGGACGGCCGCACCGTCGCGCTGTTCCGGGGTAAGTCGCACAGAGTCAGCGGCCATATCGTGCCGCAGTAAGCAGAACAAGGAGGAGACACCGATGGTTCAACGCATTCCCGCGCCGTCCGATCTGGAACCGATCGAACGCGCCAGCAAGGACGAGCTTCAAGCACTGCAACTGCAACGCATGCAATGGTCGCTCAAGCACGCCTACGACAACGTCCCGCACTACCGCGCCGCTTTCGACGCCGCCGGCGTCCATCCCGACGACCTGCGCACGCTGGCCGACCTGGCGAAGTTTCCCTTTACCGGCAAGAAGGAACTGCGCGACAACTACCCGTTCGGCATGTTCGCCGTGCCGCGCGAGCAGGTGGTGCGCGTGCACGCCTCCAGCGGCACCACCGGAAAACCGACGGTGGTCGGCTACACGCAGAACGACATCGACACCTGGGCCAACGTGGTGGCGCGTTCGATCCGCGCGGCCGGCGGCCGGCGCGGCGACATGGTCCACATCTCCTACGGCTACGGCCTGTTCACCGGCGGCCTTGGCGCGCACTACGGCGCCGAACGCCTCGGCTGCACGGTGGTTCCCATGTCCGGCGGCCAGACCGAAAAGCAGGTGCAGCTGATCGAGGACTTCAAACCGTCCATCATCATGGTCACGCCGTCGTACATGTTGAACATCGTCGAGGAATTCCAGCGCCAGGGCCTGGACCCCGCCGCCAGTTCGCTCAAGGTCGGCATCTTCGGCGCCGAGCCTTGGACCGACTCCATGCGCGGCGAGATCGAGCAGCGCGCCGGCATCGACGCGGTGGATATCTACGGCCTGTCCGAAGTGATGGGTCCCGGCGTGGCCAGCGAGTGCATCGAGAGCAAGGACGGCCCGGTCATCTGGGAGGACCATTTCTACCCCGAGATCATCGACCCCGAAACCGGCGAGGTGCTGCCGGACGGCGAGGAGGGCGAGCTGGTATTCACCTCGCTGACCAAGGAAGCGCTGCCCGTGATCCGCTACCGCACGCGCGACCTCACGCGGCTGCTGCCGGCCACTTCGCGCTCCATGCGCCGCATCGACAAGATCACCGGCCGCTCGGACGACATGCTGATCATCCGCGGCGTGAACGTGTTCCCGTCGCAGGTTGAAGAACTGATACTCAAGATGCCTAAGCTGGCGCCGCAATACCAGCTGGTCATCTCGCGCGACGGCCACCTCGACAAACTCGACGTGCTGGCCGAGTTGCGGCCCGGCGTGGCCGACGGCGAGATCCCCGCGCTGGCGCGCGAACTGGAACACCGCATCAAGACCAACGTCGGCGTCAGCACCAAGGTGCGCCTGCTGGCCCCCAACGGCATCGAACGCACATTGACGGGCAAGGCCCGCCGCGTGGTCGACCAGCGCCCGAAACATTAAGGAGATTCCGTGAACGACGCTTTTATCTGTGACGCCATCCGCACCCCGTTCGGCCGCTACGGCGGCGCCCTGGCCGGCGTGCGCGCCGACGACCTGGCCGCGCTGCCCATCGCCGCGCTGATCGCCCGCAATCCCGGCGTGGACTGGTCCAAGGTGGACGACGTCTACTACGGCTGCGCCAACGGCGCCGGCGAAGACAACCGCAACGTCGGCCGCATGGCCGCGCTGTTGGCCGGGCTGCCGGTCGACGTGCCGGCCAACACCATCAACCGCCTGTGCGGCTCCAGCCTGGACGCGGTGGGCATCGCCGCGCGTTCCATCAAGGCCGGCGAGGCGCAGCTGGTGATCGCCGGCGGCGTGGAGAGCATGACCCGCGCGCCTTTCGTCATGGGCAAGGCCGACAGCGCGTTCTCGCGCGCGGCCAAGATAGAGGACACCACCATCGGCTGGCGCTTCGTCAACCCATTGATGAAGGCGAAGTACGGCATCGACAGCATGCCGGAGACGGCCGAAAACGTCGCCCAGGAATTCGACATCAGCCGCGCCGACCAGGACGCGTTCGCGGTGCGCAGCCAGCAGCGCTGGGCTGCCGCGCATGCCGCCGGCGTGTTCAAGGACGAAATCGTGCCGGTCACGCTGGTGCAGAAAAAAGGCGATCCAAAGATCGTCGACACCGACGAGCATCCGCGCCCGGACACCACGGTCGAGATGCTGGCCAAGCTCAAAGGCGTGGTCAAGCCGGATGGCAGCGTCACCGCCGGTAACGCCTCGGGCGTGAACGACGGCGCCTGCGCGATCCTGCTGGCGTCGGCCGCCGCCGCCGAGCAGTACGGCCTGCGCAAGCGCGCCCGCGTGCTTGGCATGGCGACCGCCGGCCTGGCTCCGCGCATCATGGGCTTCGGCCCATCACCGGCGTCGAAGAAGGTGTTGGCGCAGGTCGGCCTGACCATCGAACAGATGGACGTCATCGAATTGAACGAAGCCTTTGCCGCGCAGGGCCTGGCCGTCACGCGCGACCTGGGCCTGGCCGACGATGCGGCCCACGTCAACCCGAACGGCGGCGCCATCGCCATCGGCCACCCGCTGGGCGCATCCGGCGCGCGGCTGGTGCTGGCGGCGTTGAACCAGCTCGAACGCACCGGCGGCCGCTACGCGCTGTGCACCATGTGCATCGGCGTTGGGCAGGGCATTGCCCTCGTCATCGAGCGCGTGTAAGCGGGCGCCGTCATGGTCAAGGTCTACGAAATCAACGGCGTCACTCCGGTGGTCCACCCGACCGCTTACGTGCATCCCAGCGCGGTGCTGATCGGCGACGTCATCGTCGGCCCGCGCTGCTACGTCGGCCCGCTGGCCGCGCTGCGCGGCGACTTCGGCCGGCTGATCCTGGAGGAGGGCGCCAACCTGCAGGACACCTGCGTCATGCACGGCTTCCCCGGCTGCGACACGGTGGTCGAACGCGACGGCCATATCGGCCATGGCGCCGTGCTGCATGGCTGCCGCATCGGCCGCAACGCGCTGGTCGGCATGAACAGCGTGGTGATGGACAACGCCGTCATCGGTGCCGACAGCATCGTCGCCGCGATGAGTTTCGTCCGCGCCGGCATGCAGGTTCCGCCGCGCAGCCTGGTGGTCGGCACGCCGGCCAAGGTGGCGCGCGAACTGCGCGACGACGAGATCAAATGGAAGACCGAGGGCACCGGCCAGTACCAGGAACTGGCGGTGCGCTCCATGAACACCATGCGCGAAGTGGACGCGCTGACCGAAGTGGAACCGGACCGCAAGCGCATCGAGTGGGAAAGCTCGCTGCCGCTGCATCTTCATAAAAACGCCCAAGCATAAACAACGGAGACAAACATGGCATCAACCCTGCAAAGCTGGATCGGCGGCCGATGGATAGGCGCCGAAGCCTCCGCGCCGCTGCACAGCGCCTTGAACAACTCGCTGATCTACCACACCCACGCCGAGAAAATCGACTTCGACGAAGCCGTCACCTACGCCCGCAAGACCGGCGTGCCGGCGCTGATGAAGATGGACTTCCAGCAGCGCGCCGCGCGCCTGAAGGCGCTGGCGCTGTACCTGGCCAGCCGCAAGGAAGAGTTGTACGCGATCTCGCACCTGACCGGCGCCACCCGCGCCGACAGCTGGGTCGACATCGAAGGCGGCACCGGCACGCTGTTCGCCTACGCCAGCATGGGCAGCCGCGAGCTGCCTTCGTCCAACGTGCTGCACGAAGGCCCGGCCATGGCGCTGGGTAAGAACGGCGGCTTCTCCGGCACCCACATCCTGGTGCCGCGCGGCGGCCTGGCGGTGCACATCAACGCCTTCAACTTCCCGATCTGGGGCCTGCTGGAGAAGTTCGCGCCCAGCTTCCTGGCCGCCATGCCGTGCATCGGCAAGCCTGCCTCCGCCACCAGCTACCTGACCGAAGCCCTGGTGCGTATGATGAACGACTCCGGCCTGCTGCCGGAAGGCGCGCTGCAGCTGGTCATCGGCGGCACCGGCGACCTGCTGGACCGGCTGGGCGGCGCCGACGTCGTCACCTTCACCGGCTCGGCCGACACCGCCGCCAAGCTGCGCACCAACCGCAACCTGATCGCCAACTCGGTTCCGTTCACCGCCGAGGCGGACTCGCTCAACTGCGCCATCCTGGCGCCGGACGTCACGCCTGACGACGCCGAATTCGACTTGTTCGTCAAAGAGGTGGCGCGTGAGATGACCGGCAAGGCCGGCCAGAAATGCACCGCCATCCGCCGCATCATCGTGCCGGAAAATATGGTGGACGCCGTTGGCACACGCCTGCGCGAGCGGCTGGCCAAGGTCAGCGTCGGCGATCCGTCGGTGGAGGGCGTTCGCATGGGCGCACTGGCCTCCAAGGACCAGCAGCGCGATGTGGCGGAGCGCGTCGAGCTGCTCGCGCGCGGCAACGAGGTGCTGTTCAGTGAACGCGACGGCTTCAAGCTGGTCGGTGACGGCGTCGCCAACGGCTCCTTCTTCGCGCCGACGCTGCTGCTGTGCCGCGACGGCATGCGCAACGACGCGGTGCACGACATCGAAGCCTTCGGCCCGGTCAGCACCATCATTAGCTACAACGGCATCGACGAGGCGCTGGCCTTGGCCGCGCGCGGCAAGGGCTCGCTGGTATCCACGCTGGTGACCAAGGAGCCGGCCATCGCCGCCTACGCCGTGCCGATGGCGGCCGCCTCGCACGGCCGCGTGCTGATCCTGGACCGCGAAGCGTCGGTGGACTCCACCGGCCACGGCTCGCCGCTGCCGCAGCTCAAGCACGGCGGTCCTGGCCGCGCCGGCGGCGGCGAGGAACTGGGCGGCATCCGCGCGGTGCGCCACTTCCTGCAGCGCGCCGCCATCCAAGGCTCGCCGACCATGCTGGCCGCCGTCACCGGCGAGTACGTGCGCGGCGCCAAGGTCCAGGAGAGCGAAGTACACCCGTTCCGCCGCTACTTCGAAGACCTGAAGATGGGCGACTCGCTGCTGACGCACCGCCGCACCGTGACCGAGGCGGACATCGTCAACTTCGGCGGCGTCTCCGGCGACTACTTCTACATGCACTTCGACGACATCGCCGCCAAGGACACGCAGTTCGGCAAGCGCATCGCGCACGGCTACTTCGTGCTGTCGGCAGCCGCCGGGCTGTTCGTCTCGCCGGCGCCCGGTCCGGTGCTGGCCAACTATGGTCTGGACAACCTGCGCTTCATCACGCCGGTGGCCATCGGCGACACCATCCGCGCGCGCCTGACCTGCAAGCGCAAAGTGGACCGCAACCGCACCGACGACAAGGGCGTCGGCCAAGGCGTGGTCGCATGGGACGTTCAGGTGACCAACCAGAACGACGAACTGGTGGCCAGCTACGACATCCTGACGCTGGTGATGAAACGCGGCTGACCTTTGCGGCCGGCGGGCCTTACTCCGCCGGCTCCAGCACCGCCAGCAGTTTGATCAGCCCCGTGTCCAGCAAGGCCAGTTCGGCTGGGCTCAGGGGCGACAGGATCTTGTGTTCATTGTCGACATGCGCGGCCACCGCGCGGTCGATCAGTTCCAGCCCCGCCGGGGTTAGCCGCACCAGCAGGCTGCGGGCATCCGTGGGGTTGGGCACCCGCTCGACCAGCGCGCTGGCCTCCAGCCGCTGCAGCCGGTGCGTCATGGTGCCGGAGGTGATCATCATCGCCGAGAACAGCGCGGTCGGCGCCAGGCAGTAGGGCGCGCCCGAACGCCTAAGCGTCGCCAGCACATCGAATTCCCACGCACCCATTCCAAATTCGGCGAAGGTCGCGTCCAGCCTGCGCTGCAGCAGCGCGGCGCAGCGCTTCAGCCGTCCTATCGTCGCCATCGGCGCCACGTCCAGTTCGGGGCGCTCGCGGCGCCACTGCGCCACGATGGCGTCCACGGCGTCCATCGGTCTTTCTTTCGGCATCGCACACTCCAATTTATCTTGACATCAAGATTGTTTTTGATCAGACTTCCATTTTATCTTGAAGTCGAGACAAATGCCATGAGCGAGAAAAGCACGACATCGTCCCTGATCACCACACTGACCACCGCGCTGGCGCCGGCCATCTGGGGATCGACCTACATCGTCACCACCCAGCTGCTGCCGCCGGACCGGCCGTTCATCGCCGCGCTGTTGCGAACCCTGCCTGCCGGCGTGCTGCTGCTGATTTTCATGGGACGCCTGCCGCCGCGCGCGGAGTGGGGCCGGCTGGCGGTCCTGTCGGCGTTGAACATCGGCTTTTTCCAGGCGCTGTTGTTCATCGCGGCCTATCGCCTGCCGGGCGGCTTGGCGGCGGTGGTCGGTGCGATCCAACCCTTGCTGGTCATGGGGCTGGCCTGGCTGCTGGACCGGCGTCCGCCGGCGCGGCTGGCCGTGGGCGCCGCCGTACTGGGCGTGCTGGGGATGGCGGTGCTGCTGCTCTCGCCCGGCGCTGCCTGGGACGCGGCGGGCATCGCGGCTGCGCTGGCTGGCGCGGCCTGCATGGCGGCCGGCACCTACCTCACGCGCCGCTGGCGCAGCGAGCTGCCGGTGCTGGCGTTGACCGGCTGGCAGTTGCTGCTCGGTGGCTTGATGCTCGCGCCGCTGGCCGTGCTGGTCGATCCGCCGCTGCCGGCGCTGGGCACGATGCAGGTGCTGGGCTATGTCTACTTGTCGCTGGCCGGAGCGCTGCTCGCCTACGCCTTGTGGTTCCGAGGGATCGCCCGGCTGTCGCCGGTGGCCGTGTCTTCACTGGGCTTGTTGAGTCCATTGGTCGCGGTGGTGCTGGGCTGGGCCTTGCTTGGGCAGGCGATGAGCGGCTTGTCGCTGGCCGGCCTGGTCACGGTACTGGCCAGCATCCTGGCGGTGCAACGGGCTTCCGCGCAGCCCCGCTGATACGCGCTTTTCAAACAACCACAGAGGGAACCAAATGAACATCAAACACCTGATCGAATCGCGCATCTCCGCCAACCGCTTCGACACCAGCCGTGCGCTGAGCGACGCCGACATCTCGGAGCTGGTACGCCTGGCGACGCTGGCGCCGTCGGCCTACAACTTCCAGAACTGGAAATTCATCGCGGTGCGTACGCCGCAGGCGAAGGAGCGCCTGAAGGAGGTCGCCTTCGGCCAGCAGAAGGTGGCCGATGCGCCGGTCACCTTCATCATCGTCGGCACGCTGGCCGCGCACGTGGGTCTGCCGCTGGCGTTGAAGCCGTCGGTGGACGCCGGGATCATGCCGCAAACGGTTGCCGATGTGTGGGTGGGCATGGCGCTGCACACGCATCCCGGCAATCCGCAGTTGCAGCGGGACGAAGCGCTGCGTTCCGCCTCGCTGGCTGCGATGACGATGATGCTGGCCGCCGAGGGTATGGGGCTGGCCAGCAGCGCCATGAGCGGATTCAACGCCGCCGGGGTAAAACGCGAATTCAACCTGGGCGAGGACGACGTGCCGGTCATGCTGCTGTCGATCGGCTACGCCGCCGCCGGCAACTGGCCGCAGAAGCTGCGCAAGCCGCTGCAGGAAGTGATGGAATTCGTTTGAGCCGCGTCATGGCCGCGCCGGGAATGGCTGGATTTTCCCGGCGCGGCGGCGCAGAATGCAGACTTCTTTCTCACGGCAGGGCAGTGAACATGGCGCAGACTTTCCACAAGCAGTCGATCGGCTTCAATCCATTCCTGAGCACGCGCGACTGGATAGTTTGGGGGTGTCTGGTCGCCGGCTTCCTTGCCGTCGCCTTGTTGGCCAGTTACTGGGAGCCGACTGCGCTCGTGCGGGGAGTGCTGGTCGGCGCGTGCATAGGCCAATTGCCGTCGCTGTTGATGTGCCTTCCGGTACGCGGCACAGTGGATGCGGCAGGGGAGACGGCCTTCATCGGCCGCGTTCAGCAGTTCGGTTTCGTCCCGGCGGGCGAAACCGATGAGGGCCGCATCTTCAACTACAAAACCCCGCGCTGGATGCGTTGGGACTCCAACCGTGTCGTGATCCGTCCCGCCGACGGCGTCCTGCATGTCACCGCGCCGCTGTACTTCTACAACCGGCTCAAGCGCATGCAGGCATAAGGCTTACTTGCGCAGGCCGAACGGATCGTCGATGCTGTGCGCGGGCTCGGTGAACCATTTCGGGCCGTTCTCCGTCATGTAGAAATGGTCCTCGTGGCGCACGCCGAATTCGCCGGGGATGCAGATCATCGGCTCGTTCGAGAAGCACATGCCCACGTCCAGCGGCGTCTTGTCGCCGCCGACCAGGTAGGGCCACTCGTGGATATCGAGGCCGATGCCGTGGCCGGTGCGGTGCGGCAGGCCAGGCAGCTTGTAGCCTGGACCAAAGCCGTCGGCCTCCAGCGAACGGCGCGCCGCCATGTCCACCTGCTCGCACGGCACGCCCAGCTGCGCCGCGTTGAAGGCCGCCAGCTGCGCCGCCTTCTCGCTGTTCCATACCGAGCGCTGACGCTCGCTGATCTCGCCGTACACATAGGTGCGCGTGATGTCGGAAATGTAGTTGTGCAGTTTGCAGCCTGTATCGATCAGCACAGTGTCGCCCCGTTGCAACGTTTGCACATAGCTCACGCCATGCGGATACGCGGTCGCCTCGCCAAACAGCACGATCACGAAGTACGAACCGGACGCGCCGACCTTGCGGTGCGCGCGGTTGATGAACTCCTCCACTTCGGTGGTGGTGATCCCTTCGCGCAGCATGCTGGCGGTGGCCACGTGCACGGCCAGCGTCATGTCCTTGGCGCGCTGCATCAGCGCGATCTCGTTGGAGGATTTACGCGTGCGGCAGTGCGCCGTGACCTGGCGCGCGTTCTCCAGCGTGTAGCCGTCGGCCAGCGGACGGATGCCGTCGTAGATGAAGAAGGCCGCGCTCTCGCAGATGCCGATGCGCGGCGCGGCGGCGCCGGCGGCAGGCGCGATGCCCATGCGCTTGAGCGTGTCGATGAACAGCTGGTACGGGCTCTCATGCTCGTGCCACGTATTGACGTTGCCCTCGACCAGCATGAAGTCCTTCAGCGTGCTCTCTTCGAAGGCCGGGGCGATGTACTCCACCGCGCCGCTGGCCGGCAGGATGGCGCCGACCATGCGTTCGCTGGGGTACCACTTGGTGCCGGTGAAGTAGGTCATGTTGGAGCCGGCGTTGACGTAGATCGCCGCGATGCCCTGGTCGCGCATGTAAGCCTGCGCGCGCGCCAGGCGCTGGAGGTGTTCGTCCTTGCCGATGGGGACCGCGCCTGCAGTCATGTCGGACAGCGAGGCCAGTGCCTCTTCCATGGTTTTTCCGCCAATAGTCATTTTTATAACCCTGATTTAATTTGCGTGGCCGCGCGGAGCTTGGTCTGCGCCAGCCGGGGATCATAGCAGTTTTGCACGCGCCGCCAAGTCACAGGCGCGTAATAGTCCGATGCTAGTGTGCCGAATTCCGCATCTACTTTCAGGACTCACTTATCATGTCGTTCGTCTCCCATTTTCGCCCACGCCAATTGCTGATCCCCACCGCCATCGCCATCATGCTGACCGCAGTCGCCTGCGGCGGCGACCAACCGGCCGACATCGTCGTGCCGCCGCTGCCGGCCGGCCGCTGGATCGCCGGCGACCTGCACACCCACACCACGCAGTCGCCCGACACGGACGTCAGCCAGACGCTGGACAAGGTGCTGGGTAAGGCCTTCACCAATTATGGCCTGGACTGGATGGCGATCAGCAACCACCTGCGCCTGTCGTCGCGCGACGAGAAGGGCGCATCGCTGCCTGCGGGGATTCCGCTGTCGATCGGCGTCGAACGCTATGAGATCCCGCACGTGCAGGCCTTGCAGGCGGCCGGCACCTACGCCGACAAGTTGATCTTCTCCGGCTTCGAATGGGACATGCCGACCCATGACCACATCGGCATCGGCCTGTTCGAGGGCGGCGACAAGCTGGCCTCCAGCACCAAGGGCATGAAGGAATTCGAATACCTGTTCACCACCCGCGACCCGGCGCTGTTCGATGCCGCCGATGTCGCCGCGTGGAAGAGCAAATACGGAACCACCCGCTACAATGCCAGCGCAGACGACGCGCTCAAGGCTATCAGCTGGTTGAAGGACAACTACCCGGACACCAGCTACGCCGTGGTCAACCACCCGTCGCGCAACAAGGGCAGCTACACCGTCGACGACTTCCGCCGCTTCAACGATATCGCGCCGAACATCGTGTTCGCCATCGAAGGCATGGTAGGCAACCAGATGGAGCCGGACCGTGGTGGCTACACCGCCGCCTACACGCCGGAGAACGCGCCGTTGCGCGCATACGGTGGCGTCGATTACATCGTCGCCAAGGTCGGCGGCGTGTGGGATGCGCTGCTCGGCGAAGGCCGCCGCATCTGGAACCTGACCGACTCGGACACCCACTTCAAAATCGTCGGCGGCAACAGCAGCGGCTACTTCCCCGGCGAGTACGCGAAGAACTACGTCTTCAACAGCGCCCAGGGCAAGCCGGCCGCGAAGGACCTGCTGCAGGGTCTTCGCTCGGGCAAGATGTTCTCGGTCTACGGGGACTTGATCAACGCGCTGGATTTCAACCTGGCCAGCAAGGACGACCGCAAGGAGATGGGCGGCGAATTGAAGGTCGCCAGCGGCGACAAGGTGACGATCACCATCCGCTTCAAGTCGCCGGCGAAGAACAACTACGAGAAGCCGGTCGACAGCGGCACGGCGGCCAACGTCAAGCCGGTGGTCGACCACGTCGACCTGATCGTCGGCGACGTGAACGCCAAGGCCACGCCGGGCAGCGCCGCCTACAGCGTGGCCACCAACGCCAGCACGCGCGTGGTGAAGCGCTTCACCAGCGCGGACTGGAAGGTCGATGCGGACGGCTACTTCAGCATCAGCTACGAAACCACCGCCAGCAAGAACCAGTACTACCGCCTGCGCGGCACCAACCTGGGCACCGATGTCGCCGGCCTGACCCAGGACGGCGAACCGCTGGCGGACCAGCGCACCGGCACCACCGACAACACGGCGCGCTTCAACGACATCAACGACCGTAACTACCGCAGCCTGTGGTTCTATTCGAACCCGGTGTTCGTCAGCCTGCGTTGATTACTTCGCCAGCAGGCTGACTTTGTCGAGCACAAAGGAGGTCTGCTTGCCGCTGTCTTCGCGCATGACGAACGACAGCGTCACTGTGCGGCCCTTGAAGGCCGACAGGTCGTAGCTGCGGATCTGGTAGCCGTCGGCGGCGTCCAGGTTGGACCAGGTGGCCAGCGTGCGCAGCACCGCGCCGCTGCCGCTCCTCACGGTGACGGTCAGCCGGTCGTAGACCCTGCGGGCGGTTTCGTCGGTGTCGATGTGCAGCGCGAAGGTCAGCATCGCCGACGTGGCGTTCGACGGTATCGTCACCGACTGGGTCAGCGTTTCGATGGCGTAGAAGCCATTGCCGCCCATCCAGGCGTAGCGCGTGCCCTCGTAGGCCTGCTGGCCGGAGAAGCTGCCGATGTCGCCGGTGCTGCCATGCCAGCCCGTGGTGCCGTTTTCGAAGCCGCCGTTGGTCACCAGCTCATTGCCGCCACCGCCGGCGGCCACCGTCAACGTCGCCTTGGACGAGGTGGCGCTCTTCTGCGGCGATGACGTATCGCTGACGACCGCGTTGAACATCGCGCCGTTGTCGGACAGCTGCGCGGTCAGCGAGTAGGTGGCCGACGTGGCGCCGGCGATCTCCGCGCCATTGCGCATCCACTTGTAGGAGTAGGGCGGCGTGCCGCCGCTGGCGCCCACGCTGAACGACGCGGTGGCGCCCGGCGCCACGGTCACGCTGGCCGGCTGCGTGGTGATCGTGACGTCGCTGCCGGTGGAGCCACCCTCGTCGACGTCCGCGCCGACGTTGATCGCCGCGTAGGCGCGCTGCACCGCGATGGCCTCCTTCGAACCGGCGCCGTACAGTTCCTGCGCCGACGCCAGCACCTTGGAGCGCGCGTCGGCGTAGTTGGTCGTCGAGGTGAACTTGGTGGTCAGCGATTTGAACCAGATGCGGTAAGCCTTGTCGTTGCCGATGCCGGTCATCGCGGCCGGGTTCTTGACCAGGTATTTGCTGTAGTAGTCGGAGGCCGGGTCGGAACTGGAACCCTGCGACAGGAAGTAGTACATGCGGTTATTCGGCCCGCTGGAATAGTGCACGTCCAGGTATTTCAACGTGCTGCTCCACGCGTCCGGGCTGCTGCCATCCTTGCTTGGCTTGTACATCCAGCGCAGCGGCTGGCCGGACTTGCTGATCTCCTTGCCCATCATCCAGTCGTTGCCGGTGGCCGGAATCACCGCGCCGGTGCCGCCGTTGCGGGCATAGGCCTCGATCATTTCGCCGCCGATGTCGGAGTTCGATTCGTTCAAGCCGCCGGACTCGCCGGAGTACACCAGGTCCGCCGTCGACGCGGTGACGCCGTGCGACATCTCATGGCCGATCACGTCGATGGAGCCCAGGCTGTAGAAGGTGTCGCCGTCGCCGATATACATGCATTTGCAGCTGTCGTCATAGAAGGCGTTGTCGTAGGCCGTGTCGACGTGTGCCGCGATGTAGGTGGCGGTGTTGTTCCCGTCCAGCGAGTGCCAACCCAGCGCGTTCTTCAAGCCGTCGTAGGTGTTCATCAGGCCCCACAGCGCGTTGACCGCGGCGGTCTGGCCGTTGGCGTTGGTGGTGCTGCCGCCGTTGTAGTTTTGGCCGTCGCCCCAGACGTTGGTGCCGTTGACGTAGATGGCGCCGGGGTCGGGATTGTTGGCCGGGCTGTGGTTGGCGTTGGTGATCGCCATGCCGCCGAATTTTCCGCCGGTGCCACGCGTGCTGTCCAGCATCTGGTAGCCGCTGCCGGTTTGCGAGGTCTGGATCGGCACCTGTCCGTTGTATTGACTGTTGCCGGTGCCGACCACTGTCTTCAACGCCTGCCACTGCGCGATGATGGCGCCGGTCCTGGCGTTGACGATGGTGTCGAAATAGACTGGCTTGCCGTCTTCGGCCAGGCGCAGCTTGACGTAGTAGGCCAGCTCGTAGCGGTCCACCACTTCCTCCACGTCCAATGCATTGAGCTCGGCGTCGGCCTTGCCGGCGGCCGAGGGCATGCGTACCGTCTTCATGATCGGGTAGATCGTCAGCTCGGCGCTGGGAGGCCA
Source organism: Duganella sp. BJB1802 (assembly GCF_013369445.1). Lineage (NCBI taxonomy): Bacteria > Pseudomonadati > Pseudomonadota > Betaproteobacteria > Burkholderiales > Oxalobacteraceae > Duganella > Duganella sp. BJB1802. The sequence goes on from NZ_JABWEF010000001.1 coordinate 323,140, forward strand.
GCGGTTGGAGGCGCGCGGCGCGACAGATTTGGCCGCCATGGCGATGGCGTCGGCGGCGCTCAGCGTCGGTACCATGTCGCCGATGGAGGTGGGTGCCAGGCCGGCGGCCAGCTGGCCGCGCCGGTCGGCGGTCGAGACGCTGACGATATTGCCCGCCGCGTCGGTGACCACCACCGACTCCGAGCCGAACACCGGCAAGCCTTTGTACGTGTGCCGGGTGCGGACGATCTTCTGTCCGGCCGCGCCGGGATGGACGCTGCTGATGCGGAAGCTCAGCTCCGGCGCCACTCCGCGCGCGGCCTCCATCGCGGTCAGCTTCGCCACCAGGCCGGAGCTGTCCTGCGGCGTGAGCGTGTTGACCGGAGGGGCCATCAGTTGGTCTGCCGCGAGCGTCGCGGTGGCGGCCAGCAGCGACGTCGCGGCGGCGACGGCGGTGGTGACGGTAAGCAGGCGTGTACGCAGGATCATCTCATCCTCCCAATTTCAACCGTTCCAGCTGGCATCGAATGATGTCGCCGATTCCGCGTGGCGGATGAATCACGCTAGATCGCGGATGAATGGGACGTTCTGTCCAAGATCAATAACTGCGCAACAAGTCAGCGTTTGGCGTCCGCACTCTGCGGCACGGTGAACAGGTCGTGCGGATAGGTGAACAGCCAGTCGGCGTAGCGCGGCTTTTTCGCCAGGCCGGCGTCGTCGTCGTCGAAGTTGTCCTGCTTGATGGGGCGCTGCGCGGAGGTGGAGCGGATGCCGACGATGCGGCCCTGCTGCAGCACCAGGGCCCAATCGGGCTTGCCGGTGATCGGATCGTTGTACAGGCGGCGCAGGTGGCGTTTGGCGCTGGGGAAGCGCGGGTCCTTCAGCAGCTCCTCCAGTGTCAGCGGATACTGGCCGGCGCCGTTGGCTTTGTTGTAGGCCTCCAGCGCGTGGCGAAACTCGTGGCCGATGAACAGCAGCTCGCGCTCCTTGTCGCGCCGCATGGCGGTCGCATACAGGTCGGCGGCGATGGTCAGGCCGACGCCCATGAAGGCCACCAGCATCAGCGTCCACAGATAGGCGAAACCGCGTTGCCGTTTAAAGCTGTTCGTACGGCGTGCCATCGCGGGTCTTTCCTTTTGCGCCGCTGCGGATGTCGGCCACGCCGGGTTTTTCGGCGTCGGCGGACGGCAGCAGCAGCCAGGTGGTGGCCGATTCCGTCACCGGATCCAGCGGCACCTTGCGGAAGTAGCGCTGCGTGACGAGGTCCGCCAGCGCCGCCGGGTACTCGCCCTTGTCGGCGTAGTATTTGTCGATGCCGCTGCGGAGCACTTGCAGGTTCTCCCTCAACGCCACTTCCTTCGATTTGTCGACCGAACTGAAATAGCGCGGCAGCGCGATGGTGAGAAGCAGCGAGATGATCGCCAACACCACCAACAGCTCGACCAGCGTGAATCCCTTGTTGCGCTTCATGGCGTCACCATTGTTTGAGGGGGATGCCGTTCAGGCCCATGACGGTGGAGCGGGAGCTGACGTCGAACACGTCCTCGCCTTCGGTCGGGTTGTCCGGCGGCGAGGCGTAGGAGCGTACGGCCCAACCGCCGCTGGCCGCGCTGTTGGCGAAGCCGTTGGCGTTGCCGTCGGCCGGCGCGAACGGATCGCGTGGAACACGGCGGAGGAAGTACATGTTCTGCTTGCGCGGGCTGCGCTGATCCGGCACGCCGACGACCAGGTCTTCCAGCTTTTTAGGATAGCCGGAATCGCCCATCGCCAGCTTGATGCGGCCGTTGTCGGCGGCGCGCTTGTAGGCGTCGATGGCTTCGCGGATCTCGATCAACGCGGCGCGCAGCTGGTGCTCCTTTTCGCGCTGCAGCGCCACCTGCGCCATCGGCGCAGCCACCATCGCCAGCGTGGCGAGGATGGAGAGCGTGATCATCAACTCGATGAAGGTGAAGCCGCGTTGGGCCTTGCGCTGCATGGCTACTGGCCTTTCTTCGGCGGCGTGCGGCGGACCGGGTCGACCGGCTCCGGCTTTGCCTGCGGTGCCGGCGGCGGCGCGGCGCCGCCTGTCATGCCGGAGCCGCCGGTCATGGCCGAGCCGCCGGGCGCCAATGCCGGCGCGGTGTCGCGCGGAGTGGGCGCCATGTCGGCCGCCGTGTCGGGTACGGCGGCCAGCGTGGTGCCCATCTGGCTACGTCCGCCGATATCGGTTTCGGTGCCGGAGTTGAATTCCGCCGCCGACAATTCCGGCCTGCGGATGGAGCGCAGCACGCGCGGCGTGATCGACAGCACGATCTCGCTGCGGGTCGAATCGTCCTTCTGGGTGCCGAACAAACGGCTCAACACCGGCAGCTCGCCCACGCCGGGCACCTTGTTGGCGGTGGTGCGGTCCTCGTCGCTGATCAGGCCAGCCAGCACCTGCGTCTCGCCGTCCTTCAGGCGCAGCACCGTGGCCGCGCTGCGCGTGCCGATCTGGTAGGCCTGCGTGCCGGATTTACTGACGATCTCCTTGACCACGCTGCTGACCTCCAGGTTGATCTTGATCGCCACCTCGTCGTCCAGGTAGACGTTGGGTTCCGCGTCCAGCTTGAGGCCCACGTCCACGTAGTTCACGCTGTCCGAGCTGACGCCGTTGTTGGTGGTGACGGTGATCACCGGCACGCGGTCGCCGATCAGCACCTTGGCCTTGTCCTTGTTGCGCACGCGAATGCGGGGATTGGCGAGGATGTTGCTGTCGGTGTCGTTCTTGTTGGCGTTGATGGACACGGTGCCGAAGCCAAGGCCGATGGTGCTGCCGCTGATCTTGTGCAGGTCGCCCACGTTCAGCGAACCGTATTGGCCGCTGCCCAGCAGGGTCAGGCCGACGGTGTCGGGCCAGCGCACGCCCAGCTCCTGGATACGCGAGCGCTTCACTTCCAGCACTTCCACCTCCAGCATGACCTCGGGATCGGCCACGTCCTGCACGGCGATGATGCGTTCGGCCATGCGTATCATCTCCGGCGTGTCGCGCATGATGATGGTGCCGATGCGTTCATCGGTGACGATGTCGCGCGCCTTCAGCAGCGTCTTGAGCGAGAAGGCCACCGTCTTCACATCGGAGTTCGCGAGGAAGAAGCTGCGCACCAGCAGCTGCTGGTAGTCCTTCTGCTTCTGCGGGTTGTTGGGGTAGATGGTGATCGAGCGGTCGCCGGTGATGCTTTGCTCCAGCTGGTTGGCGCTCAACAGCATGCCGATGGCTTCCTCGATGCTGGTGTCGCGCACCGAGATGGTGGCGCGCAGGTTGGGATCGACGTCGCGGTCGAACACGAAGTTCAGGCCCGACACCTTGCTGATGAAATCGAACACGGCGCGCAGCGGCGCGTCGCGGAACTCCAGCGTGACCGGCTTGCGGTAGGCCATCGCCAGTCGTCCGCTGGCGGGGCGCAGGCGGGTCTGGGCGTCGTTGATCTGGGTCTTGAGCCGCAGCAGGTCGCGCTGGTTGGGGCGCTCCACCAGCAGGGGGCGCAGCAGCTCCTGCGCCTGCGCCAGATTGGCGTCGCCGCCGCGCTGCAGCAGGGCTTCCGCTTCGCCCATCGTTTGCTGGTGGCGCTGGTCCTGTGCGAGCATGGCCTTGCCTTGCCGCGCCACCAGGTTGGCCGGGTCGATGGCCAGTGCCTGTTCGTACAGCGCGCCGGCTTCGGCGGCCTGGCCTTTCAGGCGCAGCGTGTCGGCGCGGCTGTTCATGGCGTTGACCAGTTTGAGCTTGCGGTTCAGCAGGACGATGCGGTATTCGGCGTTGTGCGGGTCGTCGCGCGAGGCCTGTTCCAGCTTGGCCAGGCCTTGGTCGATCTGGCCGGCGTCCAGCAGGGCGTTGCCTTCCTTGAAGGTCTGGCTGCCGGCGCAGGCGCTCAGCAGCAATGCGACGGCCAGCAGGTGCAGGCGGTGGGCGGTTGGTTTCAATTGGCGTCCCCTACGACTAAGGTTTGTTTCTGGTTGAGCGGCAGGTAGACGAAGTTCATCGTGTTGCCGCTGACGCTGTCGAGCAGGTAGCTGTCGTTGACTTTTTCGCCGGGACGGGCGACCACGTTCTGGCCATCGACTTGCAGGAAGTAGGCGGTTTTGCCTTCGTCGGTGAAGCGGCCCATGAACTGGAAGGGCAGGGTGGGCGGGCCGGATGGTGGGCTGGCCTGTTGCGCCGCTTGCTGCGCCTGCGCCTGGTCCATCATGATTTTCTTCGGTGTCTCCGGCGCCCAGCTTTGCTTGGCGAAGACATTGCCCATCTCGTCGTCGGCGACACGCGGGTGGATTTGCAGGTCGACGTTGTCCGCAGCGGGGACGGGCGTGGTGGCGGCTGCGGTGCTGGTGGCGTCGGCTGGCGGGGTGGCGATGGCTGTCGCCACCGGCGCTGGCGTGGTCTCGCGCGTGGTGGCGGCTGCTGGGCCGACCACGCCGCCGTCCTGGTCGGGCGCGAACCATGCGGCCAGCAGGGTGGCGACGGCGGCGGCGCCGATCACGATTTTTCTCATCGCCGCGCCTCCTGTCGCACCAGCAGCACGAACTGGATGCGTGCGTCGATCTCGCCGGACTCGATCTGCTCGCGTTTGAATGCGACCGAGTCGAGCGTCAGCGTCGGCAACGCCTGCAGTGCGCCGATGATGAAGGTCTGCACGCTCGCGTAGTCGGCCTTGACCGGCAGCGTGATGCGATAGCGCAGGAAGCCGGCCTTGGTGTCCATCTCTGGCTTGTATTCGGCCTTGTTGAGCGCTATGCCGCTTTGCTGCGCCACCTTCACCAGTTCCTTGAGCTGGTCGGGGATCGCCTCGTGCGCGGGCAGGTAGGCGTAGAACGCGGCCACGCCGCCGGCGGCGGTCGGCGCGGGCGTGTGCGGCGCGGCTGCCGCGCGGGCGGCAGCGTTGAGCTGTCGCGTCAATGTGGCCTGGCGCTGGTCGAGCTGCGTGGCGTGCCATTGCGCCAGCACGGCCAGCAGCGCGCAGGCGATGCCGGCCACCGCGCCGGGACCGGCCTGGCGCAGCAGGCGGCGTGTCTGCCACGCCAGCCTTGGTGCCAGATTGGGCGCGAGCTTCAACTTGGGCTGCGCGCCTGACTTTATTGCCGCCATTGGGCCTCCAGCTGGAAATGATAGGGACGTTCTCCAGCGCCGGCCGCCATCTCGTGCTTGATCAGGTACACGGAGCGGAACATCGGCTGCTGGTTGAGGAAGGCCAGGTAGTTGATCATGTCTTGCGCGGTTTCCGCTTCGGCGGTGATCTTGAGCGCGCCGGAAGGCACGGCGGTGTCGGCGCCGTCCTGCGGCGGTTGTCCGTTCAAGTCGAGCGCCAGCAGGGCGACGCGCACGTCGGCCGGCGCGACGACGGCCTTGATCAGCCGCGTGACCGGGAGGTTGAGCTGGCGTACCGCTTCGGCTACCGCCTTGACCTGCAGATCCAACTCGCGCTGCTGCGCGGGCGCCAGCGCGGGGCGTGTGAGGCGCGTTGGCTGCACGGCGGCCGTTTGGGCCTCCAGGCGAGCCGTCAGCCGATTGACCGTTTGCAGTTGCGTGATCCAATTGACGGCGGCGGGCAGCAGCATCAGCACGCCGACGGCCAGCAAGGCAAGGCGCCAGCCGGTCGGTTGCGTGGCGCGCGGCAGGAAGTTCAGGTGCGTCATGCCGCCACCTCCGGCTTGGCGGTGGACGATGGGGCTTGCGGCGGCGCTGCGCTGGCCGTGGCACGCTCGCCGAAGGGATTGGCGTTCAGATGGAAGCGCGATGGCAGTGCGCCGGGGACCAGGTGCAACGCGGTGGCTGGTGCGGGAGCGTGGGCTGGCGGCATCGCGCTCAGGTCCGTGACGGCGATCCGTTCGATGGCGGCCAGTTCGGGCGCGCGCAGTGTCCAGCGCTGCCAGGCTTGCGGCAGTTCGAGCCGCCACGCCTCGCTGGCCGGCTGCGATTGAATGGCGACGATGCGCCCGTCGCGCAGCGCCGCCATCGTGATGCGGCCAGGCTCGATCAGCGCCAGCGCGCCGACGGCGTCGGCTGCGCCTTTGCGCGGTCGCTTAGGCTGCGATGCCTCCAGCGCGCGCAGGGCGGTGGCGAGCAAGGGCTCGATCACGCGGCAGGCATGGCCGCATTCGGCGGCGACGTCCTTCAGCGCTTGCAGCAGCGTGCTGTCGACGCCGCAGACCAGGCGTGTGTGGCCGTATGGCGCATCGTCGCCGACCACGCTCCAGCCGCGCGCGTTGTCACCGTACAGGGCCGCCATTTGCGTTTGCAGGAAGCGGCTGGCCGATGGTTCGGACAGCAGCGCGTCGCTCCACGGCGCTAGCACCAGCTGGCTCCAGCGGCCCGACAGACTGATCTCCAGCGGCAGCTTGGCCATCGCGATGTCCGGCTGCTGCAACAGCGTGCGCAGCGCGTCGATGGCGGCCTGCCAGTGGCCGCCGGCGCCATCGACGGCGATCTGCCGTGCGCTGCCTTCCACCAGCCGCCCGCCTTGGCGGACCACACACAACACCTGCTGCGGCGACAGCAGCACACGCAGGCGGCGCGGCGTCAGCGGCCCTGTCGGCACCAGCCGCGCAAAGCGTTCAATAAGTGACACGATTGAGCTCCAGTAAAGTCGTTTCCCCCTGCCGCACCAGATCCAGCCCGGCGCTGCGCGCCAGCCGGAAGCCCATGGTGGCGGCTTCCTCCTTCATGCGGCTCACCGGTGCGCGGGTGCAGATCATCTCGCGCATGGCGTCGTTCAGTATCAGCACCTCGGCCACCGCCTTGCGGCCCTTGTAGCCGGTGCCGCGGCAATGGCCGCAGCCGCCGCCGGCCTTGAAGCGCCACTCGCGCACGTCGCCGGCGCTCAAGCCGCTGTCGGCCAGGTCCTGAGGATCGGGCGCCACGTCCACCGCGCAGTGCTCGCAGTTCAGCCGCAGCAGCCGCTGGGCGACGATGCCGTTCAGCGCCGCCGCGAAGCTGTACGGGTCCACGCCCATGTGCAGGAAGCGGCCCACCACGTCGAACACGTTGTTGGCGTGGACCGTGGTGAACACCAGGTGGCCGGTCAGCGAGGCCTGCACCGCGATCTGCGCGGTCTCGTCGTCGCGGATTTCGCCGATCATGATCTTGTCCGGATCGTGGCGCAGGATGGAGCGCAGCCCGCGCGCGAAGGTCAGGCCCTTCTTCTCGTTGACGGGAATCTGCAGCACGCGCGGCAGCCGGTATTCGACCGGGTCCTCGATGGTGACGATCTTGTCGCGGCCCGTGTTGATCTCGGTGATGGCGGCGTACAGCGTGGTGGTCTTGCCCGAGCCGGTCGGCCCGGTCACCAGCAGCATGCCGTGCGGCTTGGCGGCCAGGCGGCGGATCTGCGCGATGGCGTCGCCGTTCAGGCCCAGGCTCTCCAGCCGCAGCGCGGCGGCGGCCTCGGTCAGCGCGCGCCGGTCCAGCAGCCGCAGCACCGCGTCCTCGCCGAAGATGTTGGGCATGATGGAGACGCGGAAGTCGATCTCGCTGCCCTTGACGCGCACCTTGAAGCGGCCGTCCTGCGGCACGCGGCGCTCGGCGATGTCCAGCTCCGCCAGCACCTTGATGCGCGAGATGATCTGCTCCGCCATCTGCAGGCCCTGCACCGTGCCGGCCTGCACCAGCACCCCGTCCACGCGATACTTGATCACCAGGCTGGCGGCGTCGCATTCCAGGTGGATGTCGCTGGCCTGGAACTTCAGCGCGTCGTAGATGGTGGAGTTGACCAGCTTGACCACCGGGCTGCTGTCTTCGCTGATGCGTATCAGCGAGATGTCCTCGATGGTCTGGTCCAGGCCCGCCGTCTCGCCATGGCTGCCGTCCTCCATCATGTCCTGCATGGCCTGCTGCACGCTTTCCTGCTGCACCAGGTAGGCGGTCAAATCGTCGGGATGGGCCAGCGCCACTGTGTAGGCGCAGCCGATGGCGTAGCCGGCCCACTGCAGCGTGTCCTCGGCGAAGGGATTGCCGATCACCAGCACCGGCACCGCGCCGGCATCGCCTGCATCGCCGCCTTCGCGCAACAGCACGCAGTCGCGCTGCGCGCAGTCGGTGTAGGACAGCAGGTCGAACGCCGGCGACGCCGCCTGCAGCCTGCCCATCGGCCAGGCCGGATAGCAGAACAGCGCGGCCAACTGGCGCGTGAGCTCCTCCGGCGTCAGGCCGCAGGCTTCCTGCAGCAGCGCCATGGCCGGCCGGCCCTGCGCCATCGCGGCGGCGCGCGCGCTATGCAGCATCTCGGGGCTGAGGACAGCCGGTTCGCGTGCGTTCATGACAGACTCCCGGCCAACTCGAAGATCGGCATGTACATCAATACGACCACGCCGCCGATCACCACGCCGATCACCGTCATCAGCACTGGTTCCAGCAGGCGCGAGGCCCAGTCCACCCAGCGGGCGAATTCCTCGTCGTGGAACTTGGCCGAGCGTTCCAGCATGTCGCCCAGGCGGCCGGTGTTCTCGCCGACCTTGAGCAGCGACTGCGCCACCGGCGTGGCCAGCGCGTTCTGTTCCAGCGCGGTGGAAAACGGCAGCCCCTGTTCGACCGCGCGGCGCGTCTGCACCAGCTGCACCTGCTGCGCCGGCAGCAGCATGGCGCCGGTCATCGCCAGCGCCTTCGATAAAGGTATGCCGGCGTGCAGCAGCAGCGACAGCGCGCGGTAGAAGCGCGCCAGGCGGAACTCGGCGGCCTTGGCCGACAGCACCGGCAGGCGCAGGATGGCCAGCACCAGCCGGCCGCGCAGCGCCGCGTTGCCAAGGCCGAGCACCACGCCCAGCACCACGCCGGCCAGCGCGCCGGCGCACAGCCACGGATGCGCGGCCAGCGCCTGGCCGAACGACAGCAGCATGCGCGAGGCCCACGGGATCTCGCGCCCCGAGCCTTCGTACACCACGCTGAACTTGGGCACCACATACCCCATCAGGAACAGCGTGACCAGCGTGCCCACCACCAGCAGCATGGCCGGGTAGATGGCCGCCGAGACCAGCTTCTTGCGGATGGCGTCGAACTGCAGCTGGTAGCCGACGAAGCGCGCCAGCGCCTCCGGCAGGTTGCCCGAGCGCTCGGCCGCGTGCACGGTGGCGACATACAGTTCCGGGAAGACGGCCGGGAAATCGGCCAGGGTGTCGGAGAAGCTTTTCCCCTGTTGCAGCGAACGCTGGATCGCGGCCAGCGTGGCGCGCGCGCCGCCGCGGGTTTCCTTGTTGAGCAAGGTGGCGGTGGCCTCGCTCAGGTTCAGGCCCGCCTCCAGCAGGGCCAATAGCTCCTGGCTGAATTGCAGCAGCGGGAAGGCCTGCTTGCCCGGGCGCGCGGACGCACGCGCCCCCGCACCCATGGATTCGGTACTGCCGATGGCCAGCACGCGCCAGCCGTTGCGCGCCGCCTGGCGGATCGCCTCCGCCTCGCTGGCGGCGTCGATCGCTATGGTTTGCGGGCCTGACGGTCCGCCCTGCACTTGGAGATGAAACTGCATCGCTTGCTCAGCCAGGAAAAAAAAGCGAGGCGGCGATGGACTGCCGCCCCGGCAAAAAAACAGCCCCGTCGGGTCAGGCGGGGACTGTCTTACCACATTTACTGGGTGATCAGGCTGACCTTGTCCACCACGAACGACGTTTGCAGCGACGAGTCCTCGTTCATCGCGAACGACAGCGTGACGGTCTGGCCTTTGTACGCGAGCATGTTGAAGGTGCGGACCTGGTAGCCGGTCGCCGCGTTCACGTTCGAGTACGTGGCCAGGGTGCCCAGCACCGAGCCGGCGCTGTTCTTCACGGTCACCACCATCTTGTCGTAGGCGGTGCTGCCCGTTTCATCGGTGTCGATGTGCAGCGCGAAGGTCAGCGTGGCCGCGGTGGCGGTCGACGGGATCGTCACGGCCTGGGTGATGGTCTCCGAGGCGGTGGTGCCGTTGCCGCCCAGCCAGGCGAACATGGTGCCCTCGTAGGCGCTCTGGCCGCTGTAGTTGCCGATCACGCCGGTGGAGCCACTCCAGCCGGTGGCGCCGGACTCGAAGCCGCCGTTGGTCACGCGCTCGGTGGTGCCGCCGGTCGAGCCGACGGTCAGCGTGGCGTTGCCCGAGGTGGCGGTCTTGACCGGCGACGACGAGTCGCTGACCACGGCGTTGAACACCGCGCCGTTGTCGGCCGTCTGCGCCGTCAGCGAGTAGGTGGCCGAGGTGGCGCCGCTGATGACGGCGCCGTTGCGGTACCACTTGTAGGTGTACGGCGAGGTGCCGCCGCTGGCGCCCACGCTGAACGAGGCGGTGGAACCGGCCGCCACGCTCACGTTGGACGGCTGGGTGGTGATCGACACGCCGCCGGTGGCGCCGGTTTCGTCGATGTCGGCGCCGACGTTGATCGCCGCGTAGGCGCGCTGCACCGCGATCGCTTCCTTCGAGCCCGCGCCATACAGCTCGGTGGCGGCGGCCAGCACCTTGTTGCGGGCGTCGGCGTAGTTGGTCGACGAGGTGAACTTGGTGGTGTTGGCCTTGAACCAGATGCGGAACGCCTTGTCGTTGCCGATGCCGGTCATCGCGGCCGGGCTCTTGACCAGGTATTTCGAGTAGTAGTCGCTGGTCGAGCTGGAGTTCGAGCCCTGCGACAGGAAGTAGAACATGCGGTTGTTCGGGCCGCTGGAGTAGTGCACGTCGAGGTTGGAGATCGAGCTGCTCCAGGCGTCCGGGCTGCCGCCGTCCTTGCTCGGCTTGTACATCCAGCGCAGCGGCTGGCCGGACTTGCTGATCTCCTTGCCCATCATCCAGTCGTTGCCGGTGGCCGGGATCACGCTGCCGGTGCCGCCGTTGCGGGCGTAGGCTTCGATCATCTCGCCGCCGATGTCCGAGTTCGATTCGTTCAAGCCGCCCGATTCGCCCGAGTAGTTCAGGTTGGAGGTCGAGGCGGTGACGCCGTGCGACATCTCGTGGCCGATCACGTCGATCGAGCCCAGGCTGTAGAAGCTGGAGCCGTCGCCGATGTACATGCACTTGCAACCGTCGTCGTAGAAGGCGTTGTCGTAGGCGGTGTCGACGTGGGCGGCGATGTAGGTGGCGGTGTTGTTGCCGTCCAGCGACTGCCAGCCCAGCACGTTCTTCAGGCCGTCGTAGGTGTTCATCAGGCCCCACAGCGCGTTGACCGCGGCGGTCTGGCCGTTGGCGTTGGTGGTGCTGCCGCCGTTGTAGTTCTGGCCGTCGCCCCAGACGTTGGTGGTGTTGGTGTAGATGCTGCCGGCGTTCGGACTGTTGGCCGAGCTGTGGTTGGCGTTGGTGATCGCCATGCCGCCGTAGGTGCCGCCGGTGCCGCGGGTGGAGTCCAGCATCTTGTAGGTGCTGCCCGACAGCGAGGTCTGGATCGGCACCTGGCCGTTGTACTGGCTGTTGCCGGTGCCGACCACGGTCTGCAGCGCCTTCCACTGGGTGATCACGGCGCCGGTCTTGGCGTTGACCATGGTGTCGAAGTACACCGGCTTGCCGTGGTCGGCCATGCGGGTCTGCACGTAGTAGGCCAGCTCGTAGTGGTCGACCACCTGCTCCAGGTCCATGGCGTTGAGCGCCGACTCGGCCTTGTTCACGGCCGACGGGATGCGCACCGATTTCATCACCGGATAGATCAGCAGCTCGGCGCTCGGCTGCCAGCGGTGCGTGCCGCTTGGCGCGACCGCCTTGACCACCAGCGCGATGGCGTCGCTGGCGCTCAGCGTCGGCGTCCAGTCGGCCGGGGCGACGGTGGTCGAGCGGCCCCCGCCCGTGGCGGCCGGCGCGTCCAGCGCGGCGCGGCGGTCGGCCACCGACTCGCTGATGATGTCGCCGGCGTTGTTGGTGACGATCACCGATTCCGAACCGAACACGCGCAGGCCCTTGTACGTGTGGTTGGCGCGGGTGATCTTCTCGCCCACCACGCCGGGGTGCTGGCTGGCGATGCGGAAGCTGTGGTCGGCGGACAGGCCGCGCTGGCTGTCGAGCGCGGCCATCCTGGCCACCAGCCCGGCGCTCTCTTGTGGAGAGGACTGGGCCACCGGCGCGGACATGAGCTGTGCCGCCGCTTGGGCTGCGTTGGACGCCATCATCGGCAATGCGGCGACGACGGATGCAGCGAGTAGGGTCTTACGTAAATTCATCTCTTCTCCATGGGGTCTGATTGTTTTCGCTAGGTGCGGCCTTGGCCGGGATAGTGGCCAACTCGGCGTTCCCGGCGCCGCGGCGGCGGTTGGCCGCGCGGCGTTTTTGTGCGGCTAAAACGGCGAGTAGGGGCGACACTATTCCTGTCGCGCTCACGAAGTCAAAAAACTTGGAAAATTAGTCACAGAAGAAAAAAATGTCTGAAATGAGACACTCCGGCGGGGCGCCGGGGAAGCTGTCATACCAGAAGTTGAGGGCAGGATCCCGCACGATAGGCGCGGTTTGTCTTAAATCAACAACGAACTAGACGCCGCCCTCTATTTTCGGTGGCTACGCAACACTATGCCCAATTTTTCAGCAAATCGTGGTTGCAGAGTTCTAATATTGCGAATTAAACTAGTTGACGCCAGCGCGAATTATGGTTCGTGACTGGCATATAAAAAGCGCAGGGCACGACCCTTGGTAACAAGCGCAACGGGAACCACAGGAAGAAAACGATGACCGCACACCCAACGCACAATGTCAGTTCCGCCCGCGCTCTGCGCGCCGCCCACACCACGGCGCCGCCACCGCTCTAGCATCGTCCTCCATTTGTCACCGCTTGCCGCATCCTGACTGCCGCCGCGCCTCCATCCGGGGCGCCGGCAGCGGGTTTGCGTCGCCGCGCGGGCGCCGACCACGGCGCGGCGCGCGGCGCAGCGCCTGCTGTTAGTTGAGTTATTGTCCGCCGGCGCGCGGACAGGGGGAGCTTGTATGCTGTCGATTGCTACCAAAGTTGAACGCATCGTCATGGATTCGTCGTTTCTCACCGAGGGGTTGCGGCGCAATCTGATCAATTTGTCGGAGTTGGCGCGCCAGCTGCAGCCGCAGTTGGAGAGCGACATGTGGAAGCCGGTCGGCCAGGCGGCCGTGGTGATGGCGCTGCGGCGCGTGGCCGAGCGCCTGCCGGAGGCCAGCAACCAGCCGCTGGCGCTGGCGCAGAAGACCGGCGAGCTGACCACCCGCACCGAGCTGACCGAGTACACCTACCGCTATTCGGACAGCATCAACGAGTGCCACCGGCGGCTGCTGTCGAAGGCCGAGCCGATGCGCGGCGCCTTCGTCACGGTCACGCGCGGGGTCAACGAGGTGATGGTCATCAGCAGCCGCGTGCTGACGACGATGGTGGAGGAGGTGTTCGCCGGCGAGCGGCTATTGGCGCGCCAGGACAACCTGAACGCGGTGACCCTGCACCTGAACCCGGACACCAGCCGCACGCCCGGCATCTATCACGCCATCCTCAAGCAGCTGGCGTGGGACAAGATCAACCTGGTCAACATGATCTGCACCTACACCGAGCTGACCATCCTGCTGGAGCAGAACCAGACCGGCGCGGCGTTCTCGGTGTTGTCGAAGATCGTGACGCAGTAGGCGCCGCTCAGGCCATCCAGAAGAAGACCGCGGTCATGCGCTTGTCGTCGTGGTCGCAGCCGAAGTAGCCGCTGGCCGAGTGCACCAGGTTGGCGCGGTACAGCAGCATGCGGTTGAAGCGGTTGTCGATGCGCTGCTCCTCGTGCCAGGCCTGCGGGGGCAGGCTGGTCACGCCCAGCGCCTCGCGCAGGTTGGCATGCGGCGGGCTGCAGTAGTTGCCGCCCAGCGTGCCGTCCGGGTAGCGCAGGCGGTAGAACGAGGTGCCGGCCGCCGGCAGCGGATCGGGCGACAAATAGATCACGGCGGCGTAGCGGCACAGCTTGAGCGAATCGGTGTGCGGACGCGGGCCCGATTCGATGCCGCCCACCAGCTGCACATAGTTGTGGTTGAGGGTGCTGCCCTGCGGCGTGGCCTCCTGCCACAGCTTCTTGGCGCCCGTGACCTTCTTGACCCAGGCTTCCACCAGCGCCAGTTCGTCCGGCAGCAGCGCGCCCTTGCTGCGCATGCCGGGCCACGGCTCCGGGCGGTGCGGCGCGCCCAGCTCCCAGTCCTCGCGCGCGAAGCAGCGTTGCGCCACTTCCTGCGCGTTGGGCAGGATGTCGTCGATGACCCAGTAGTCGCGTCCCGCTTGCGGTTTGCGGTAGGTGAGCGTCGGGCGCGCCATGGCCTTTATTTGGCCAGCTGTTCGCGCACGCGCGCGATGGCCTTGCGCACCTGGTTCGGCGCGGTGCCGCCCACGTGGTCGCGCGCGGCCACCGAGCCTTCCAGCGTCAGCACGGCGAACACGTCGTCGTCGATCAGCGTGGAGTAGGCGCGCAGCTGGTCCAGCGACATCTCCGACAGGTCGATCTTTAGGTCGTCGCAGGCGCGCACCGCGTGGGCCACGGCTTCGTGGGCGTCGCGGAACGGCAGGCCCTTCTTGACCAGGTAGTCGGCCAGGTCGGTCGCGGTGGCGTAGCCCTGCAGCGCGGCGGCGCGCATCGCTTCCGGCTTGACGCTGATGCCGCCGGCCATGTCGGCGAAGATGCGCAGCGTGTCGACCACGGTGTCGACGGTGTCGAACAACGGTTCCTTGTCTTCCTGGTTGTCCTTGTTGTAGGCCAGCGGCTGGCCCTTCATCAGGGTCAGCAGGCCCATCAGGTGGCCGTAGACGCGGCCGGTCTTGCCGCGCGCCAGTTCCGGCACGTCCGGGTTTTTCTTTTGCGGCATGATCGACGAGCCGGTGCAGAAACGGTCGGCGATGTCGATGAAGCCCACGCGTGGGCTCATCCAGATCACCAGTTCCTCCGACATGCGCGACACGTGGGTCATGATCAGCGAGGCGGCGGCGGTGAATTCGATGGCGAAGTCGCGGTCCGAGACGGCGTCCAGCGAATTGTGGCAGACGTCGTCGAAGCCCAGCGTCTGCGCCACGCGCAGGCGGTCGATCGGGAAGGTGGTGCCGGCCAGCGCGGCGGCGCCCAGCGGCAGGCGGTTGACGCGCTTGCGGCAGTCGGCCATGCGCTCGGCGTCGCGGCCGAACATCTCGACGTAGGCCAGCATGTGGTGGCCGAAGGTGATCGGCTGCGCCACCTGCATGTGGGTGAAGCCGGGCATGATGGTGTCGGCGTTCTTCTCGGCCAGGTCGGTCAGCGCACCGCGCAGCGCGGCCAGCAGCTCGAGCACGTCGTCGATGGCCGAGCGCACGTACAGGCGGATGTCGGTGGCCACCTGGTCGTTGCGGGAGCGGCCGGTGTGCAGGCGCTTGCCGGCGTCGCCCACCAGTTCGGTCAGGCGTTTTTCGATGTTCAGGTGGACGTCTTCCAGGTCCAGCAGCCATTCGAACTGGCCGGCTTCGATCTCGGCGGCGATTTGCGCCATGCCGCGTTCGATCTCGGCGCGGTCGGCGGCGCTGATGATGCCCTGCGCGGCCAGCATCTCGGCGTGGGCCAGCGAGCCCTGGATGTCGGCCTTGGCCAGGCGCTTGTCGAAGAAGACCGAGGCGGTGTAGCGCTTGACCAGGTCGGAGACGGGTTCGTTAAAACGGGCCGACCAGGCTTCGCTTTTTTTGGAAAGTTGTGCTGTCATAGTGGGGCAGGCGTGTGCGGTGATTGATGTCAGCAGCGATTATAAACCGCCAGCTGCTCAAAAATATGTCAACATTACCATTTTGCCCATCGAAATCATGACGACACTGCACATCAGCACCAACAAGGCGGATCTGGACGTGCCGCTGATTCATCAATTCATCAGCGAGCAGTCGACTTGGGCGATTGGCATGCCGCTGGCGGTGCTGGAGCGGGCGATCGAGCATTCGCTGTGCTTCGGCGCCTATCTGGACGGGCGGCAGGTCGGTTTCGCGCGCGTGGTGACCGACCGCGCCACCTTCGCCAACCTGGTCGACGTATTCGTGCTGCCGGAGGTGCGCGGGCGCGGCTACGGCAAGCAGCTGGTGGAGGCGGTGCTGGCGCATGCCGATTTGCAGAACCTGCGCCGCTTCACCCTGGCGACCGGCGACGCGCACGGCCTGTACGCGCAATTCGGCTTCACGCCGCCGCTGCGCCCGGCCTCGCTGATGGAACGCTACTTCCCGAATATCTACAGCAATTAAGTCAGGCGGACCTTCAGCCACTTCATCAAAGCCATTGCGCCCGAGGGGCTCGTGGATTTGGCTATCGTCGGGAACTGGTGGTCGAATTCCGCGAGCAGCTGGTCCATGCTTTGGTGTTTTGAACGGATGTTGAGAAGCGTCGGCAGGATGGCTGCGTTGGCGATCCAGAGCGCGTACTCGTTGCGCGTCATCCCGAGGTATTCGTGGAGCGGCTGCTTGCCGGGATTCTGATGCCAGAGTTCGATGAAGTCATCAATGTCCTCAGGCTTGGCTTCGCGCAAGAGGCATTTTTCAATAAAGTTAGACATCGATTTTCCTCCCCGCGACTGCGCCTTTGGTGAGTTGGCCGGTGACGGCGTCGATGCTGCCGAGATGGCGGCCGCGCCTATTGAACACTTCGATTTCTCCGTGCATCCAATCCCACGTATATAGTTTAGTCCTATCCTTGGATCGCCAGCGCTTTTCGCCATGGCGCGCGCCGAGATAGACGCACTGGTCGAGGTAGGATGGTTTTGGAATGGGTATCAACTGAACCCCCACAGCACCGCCGGAGTGGCAGCATGGGGCTCAAGTTAGCACGGGGCGTCGACTCGCCATTGATGTTGGTCTATCAGACGGAGCTAAAACAGCGGGGTCAAGTCTGACATTCGGACACGAGCTCAACTGTAGCGGCGCGCTACAGTTGAGCTCGTGTCCGAATGTCAGACTTGACCCCAAATTTCTTTATTGCCAGTTCATCAGGCAGGGCGGGACCAGCAGGGCGAGCGCCAGTGCGGCGTAGATCAGTTGCAGCGGTACCATCCACTTGGCCCAGGTGATCCATGGGATGCGCGCCAGGGCCAGCACGCCCACCGTGATGCCCGACGTCGGGATCATCGGCGTGGTGAATTCGCCGAACTGGAACGCCAATATCGCGGTCTGCCGCGTGACGCCCACCAGGTCGGCCAGCGGCGCCATGATCGGCATCGTCAGCGCGGCCTGGCCGCTGCCGGAGTGGATGAAGAAGTTGATCACGGTCTGGATGCCGAACATCTTCCACGCCGAGAAGATCGGGCTGGACGACTGCACCAGCGGCATCAGCGCATGCAGCATGGTGTCGATGATGTGGGCGTCCCGCGCCAGGATCATCGTGCCGCGCGCCAGCGCGATCACCAGCGCCGTCCCCACCAAATCGCGCGCGCCCTGGATGAAGCCTTCGACGATCTCGCCCGAGTCGAGCCCGCCCACCAGGCCGATGACAATGCCCATCGTCAGGAACAGCGCGGCGATCTCGTGGATGTACCAGTCGTACAGCACCACGCCGCCCACCATGACGACCAGCGCGCCGACGAAGATCGCCAGCACCAGCTTGTGCCGCCCGGTCATGCCGTGGAACTCGCCCAGGCCGTGCGGCTGTTCGCGCCGTTTGTCCTGGTCCAGCGCATAGGTCGGGCTGAGCTCCGGCGTCTTCTTGACGCGCGCGGCGTACCACATCAGGAATACGATGGTGACGGCGGTGGCGATCACCCATACGATCACCCGGTAGGCCCAGCCGGAAAACACCGGCACGCCGGCGATGCCCTGCGCGATGCCGACGTTGAACGGATTCAGGAACGCGGCCGAGAAGCCGACCTGCGAGCCGAGGAAGGGGATCGAGACGCCGGTGATGGTGTCATACCCCAGCGCCAGCGCCAGCGGCACGAAAATCAATATAAACGGTATGGCTTCTTCATTCATGCCGAAGGTGGCGCCGCCGATCGAGAACATGGTGACGAACACCGGGATCAGCGCCCGCTGGATGATCACCGAGCTGTCGTGCGCGCGCGCCAGCGATTTGATCATCGAGTCGACCGCCTCGGTCTTTTGCAGCACGGCGAAGGCGCCGCCGACGATCAGCACGAAGCCGATGATCAGCGCGGCGTCGACGAAGCCGTTGATCGGCGCCTTCATCAGCGCCGCCAGCCCCTGCGGCGCGCTGGCGATGTAGTGGAAGCTGTCCGGGTCGATCAGCTGCTTGCCGTTGACCAGGTGGGTGTCGTACTTGCCGCCCGGGACCAGCCAGGTGGCCCCGGCGATCAGCGCCAGGATGATGAACAGCAGGACGAAGGTGTGCGGCAGCTTGAATTTTTTGGTGGTCATCTTATTGGCTCAGCAGGTCGCCGGCCCGGTAGGCCTGGGCGCCGGCGATCTTGCCGACGTTCATGCCACGGATCACGTGGCGGTGCGCGCTGCGCGCGAAGAACACGCCGGCCACGCCGGCGCGGATCACCGTGGTGTCGCCGCCGACCGGGTCGATCAGGTCGGCGATGGCGTCGCCCGGCGCCACCCGCGCGCCCAGCTCGCGCGTGTAGACCAGGATGCCGGCGTGCGGCGCGTACAGCGGTTCGACCCCCTCCAGCGGCGTGGCCGCGCACAGCGGCGCCGGCAGCACGGCCGCCGCGGCCGCTGCGGCGGCGTCGGCCGCCAGCAGCACGCCGCTCAGCGTCAGGAACTGGATCAGGCCGGCCGCGTCCCGCTCGGCCAGCGCGTAGCTGACCTCCATCTCGCCGCGCAGCTCGACCGTGGTCGACAGGCAGGCGGCCGGGATCGGGTAGCGGCCCTCGAAGTGCTTATCCAGGTCCCACCACAGCCGGCTGCAGGCCTCGTCGAACGGTTCGCCGCCGGCCTGGTAGGCCAGCAGCAGCGCGTGCGCGCCCAGGATGGCCGCCAGCGGCGCGGCCGCCTCGGCCAGCGGCGTGCCGGCGTACATGTGCAGCACCGCCTCGTTGTCGCAGTGCAGGTCGAGCACGATGTCGGCGTCCACTGCCAGCGTCATCAGCGTTTTCTTGAGCGCGTCGGCGTCGGTGGCCGGCTGCCAGGCGGCGATCGAGGCGCGCGCGTGCTCGCGGATCAGCCGCACGTTGGCGTCGGCGTCCGGCCCCAGCAGGCCGTCCAGCGACTGTTTCAGGTCGTCGGCCACGTGCTTGTACGAGCGGTTGAAGTTGATGCCGGTGGTGAGGTCGAAGCGGCCGAAGGCGGCGCCGTGGATGGCCTGCGCCAGCCCGATCGGGTTGGCGGCCGGCACCAGGACCACTTCGCCGGCGATGCGCCCGGCCGCGTCCAGCGCGGCCAGCTCCTTGCGCAGGAATTGCGCCACCAGCATGCCGGGCACCTCGTCGGCGTGCAGCGAGGCCTGGATGTAGACCTTTTTGCCGGCGCCGGGGCGGCCGTAGTGAAAACTGGTCAGTTGGTAGGCGGCGCTGCTGTGCGGGCCGGTCAGGGGATGTTGTTGTACTTGCATGGCGGGGCGGGTTTTTTCGACAAAGATTGAGTATGTAGCACTATTTTCACAAAGTAAATCGCTGCGCGGCGAAACGGGCCCGGGTTTCTTGAGTTTTCCCTGCGACTTGCGTACAGTTAGTTTTATGAAATCATTTATATAACAATCAGAGAGAAAAACCATGGGTGATGTGCAAAGCATGCGAGTTTCGACGATGGCGCGATCGGTGCGCCTGGCCCTGAGCGCGGGCGCGGTGGCGGGTCTGCTGGGGCAGGCGGCGCTGGCGCAGGAGGCGCCAACCAATCCGACCGTGCTGCCGAGGGTGGAGATCACCGGTTCGGCGATCCGCCGCATCGAGTCCGAGACGGCGCTGCCGGTGCAGGTGATCACCCGCGAGGAGATAGAGAAGGCCGGCGTGACCACCGCCTCCGAGCTGATGGCGCGGGTGTCGGCCAACGTCGGCGGCCTGACCGACGGCGCCAGCATCACCGACGGCCACGACCAGCGCGGCTTCAACAGCGCCAACCTGCGCGGCATCGGCACTTCGTCCACGCTGGTGCTGCTCAACGGCCGCCGCATGGCCAACTTCGCCTCGCCCGGCGACGACACCGGCGTCGACCTGAACAACATCCCGGCCGCCGCCATCCAGCGCGTCGAGGTGCTGCTGGACGGCGCCTCGGCGCTGTACGGCACCGACGCCATCGGCGGCGTGATCAACTTCATCACCCGCAAGGACTTCCAGGGCGTGGAGCTGAACGCCTACGGCGCCAAGACCGACGAGGGCGGCGCCGGCAAGCGCACCGCCACCCTGACCGCCGGCACCGGCGACCTGGCCAGGGACGGCTACAATGTGTTCGCGGTGGTGGACCTGCAGCGCACCGACGCGCTGAGCACCTCGCAGCGCAAGTTCATCGACAAGCTGCAAATCCCCGAGCGCCTGCCGCACCTGCTGTCGGGCTTCACCTCGCCGGCCAACATCCGCCTGACCGGCGCCCAGCGCGACTACCTGAACGACAACGGCTTCACCCTCAACGGCAAGCCGCTGACCAACCGCACCATCAACCTGTCGGTGCCGAACTGCGCGCCGCCGGCCAATCTGTACCTGCCGGCCGGCATCGGCGGGGTCGACGCCTGCACCTACAACTACATGCGCGACACCGAGCTGTATCCGAAGTCGGACAAGGCCAACCTGCTCACGCGCGGCGTGCTGCAGCTCAACGCCGACAACCAGCTGTTCGCCGAGATCGCGCTGAGCCGCTCCAAGACCAACTACGTGGCCTCGACCGCGCGCGTGAGCGCGCCGATCAACTACAAGAAGATCCCGGCGCTGGCCAAGTACAACCTCGATTCGGACGAGGCCAGCGCGGACGACGACGTGGTCGGCGACGTCGAGCTGCGCATCCGCCTGAACGACGCCGGCCGCCGCACCAGCGAGCTCACCAGCGAAAGCCAGCGCTACGTGGTCGGCCTGACCGGCAGCGCGCGCGGCTTCGACTACGACATCGGCCTGAACCACAGCGTCAACACCATCAAGGACAAGGACACCCACGGCTACCTGCTGTACGACAAGCTGGTGCAGGGCATCTACGACGGCACCATCAACCCCTTCGGCCCGTCCAGCGCGGCCGGCGTGGCGCTGCTCGATTCGATCCAGGTCAACGACGACGTGCGCCACGCGCGCGGCGTGATGGACTCGCTGGACTTCAAGGTCTCGCACGCGGTCGGCACGCTGGCCGGCGGCGAGGCCGCGCTGGCCGTGGGCGGCGAGCTGCGCCACGAGCGCACCGACTTCACGCCGTCGGCGCTGCTGCTCAGTAACAACATCAACAACGACGACGCGCCCGAGGGCGGCCGTCCCACCAGCGACAAGCGCACGGTGCAGGCGGTGTACGGCGAGCTGCTGCTGCCGTTCAACAAGCAGTGGGAGGCGCAGCTGTCGGCGCGCTACGACCACTACCAGGTGGTCGGCGGCGCCGCCAGTCCCAAGATCGGCGTGAGCTACATGCCGGCCAAGACCATGCTGTTCCGCGCCTCGGCCGGACGCGGCTTCCGCGCGCCGTCGATGTCGGACCTGTACCGGCCGACCGTCTACAGCAGCACCGCGACGCTGCCCGACCCGGTGCTGTGCGCCACGGTCGACAACAGCCTGGCCGACTGCGCCGACAACTGGAACACGCGCCGCTATTCGAACGTCGACCTCAAGCCCGAGCACAGCCGCCAGTACTCGCTGGGCATGGTGATCGAGCCGTCCAAGCAGGCCAGCATGACGCTGGACTACTGGAACATCAAGCGCACCGACCTGATCAGCGAGATCGGCGACGACATCATCCTGGGCAACCTGGCCAAGTACGGCAGCCTGGTGCACCGCAAGGCCAACGGCAAGATCGACTACATCGACATGCGCAAGGAGAACCGCGGCGCGCAGCTGGCCTCGGGCCTGGACCTGACGCTGGACTACCGCGACGTCAAGACCTGGGCCGGCACCTTCGGCGGCCACCTGTCGGGCACCTACGTGCTCAACTCGAAGATCCAGAACGCCGTGGGCGACCCCTACCTGAGCAACCTGGGCCGCTTCGTCACCGACGGCGTGGTGCCGCGCTGGCGCCACACCGTCACCTTCGACTGGGAGCGCGGCCCGCTGTCGGCCAGCCTGTCGAACACCTATTCGCGCGGCTACGAGGACCAGAACTCGGCCATCAACACCGACGACGGCACGGTGGTGGCGGCCAACCACGTGAAGGCCTACTCGCTGTGGGACCTGTCGGGCGCCTGGCAGGTCAACAAGGCGTTCAAGCTGCGCGCCGGCGTGCAGAACCTGTTCGACACGGCGCCGCCGTACTCGAACCAGGCCTTCTACTTCATCTCGGGCTATGATCCGACCTACACCGATCCGCGCGGCCGCCGCTTCTACGCCAGCGCCAATTACGCCTTCAAGTAATGTAACGTAATGATGCTTTAAGGCGGAGCACGTAATAGATTGGTATCATCTGCATTATCGACGGCGCCGGGCGAGAGCCTGGCGCCGGTTTTCATCGGAAGGGCAACATGAAATTAACAGGTTTTACGCTGCGGCGTCTCGTCATGCTGTGGCTGCTGGTGGTCGGCGCCGCAGGCGTGTGCGCGGCGCAGGGCGGCGGCGCCACGCCTGGCGCCAAGGCGCCGGTCAAGTCCAGCAAGCCGGCCAAGGCGGTGCCGCCGCCCAAGCCGGTGCTGGCGCCGCCGGCGGGCAGCCTGGTCATCATCGGCGGCGGCCTGCGCGCCGACAACGCCGAAGTCTGGCAGCGCATCGTGCAGCTGGCCGGCGGCAAGGGCGCGCGCATCGGCGTGTTCGGCTCGGCCTCGATCAATCCCGAGAAGTCGGCGCAGAACACGGTCAACAAGTTGAACCAGTACGGCGCCCAGGCCTTCTTCATCCCGCTCGGCGTGACGCTGCCCAATAGCGACTACCGCAAGGCGGCCGAGGATCCCGAGGTGGTGGCGGCCATCCATTCGGCCACCGGCATCTACTTCACCGGCGGCGACCAGGCCCGCATCACCAAGGCGCTGGTGCGCCCGGACGGCAAGCACACGGCGGCGCTGGACGCGGTGTGGGACGTGTACCGCGACGGCGGCGTGGTGGCCGGCTCCAGCGCCGGCGCGGCCATCATGAGCACCACCATGTTCTACGACGCCAAGCCGACCTTGGACATGCTCAAGCAGGGCGTCAACGACGGCCACGAGATCGCGGCCGGCCTGGGCTTCATCGGCGACGACGTGTTCGTCGACCAGCACCTGCTGGTGCGCGGCCGCTTCGCGCGCATGATCCCGGTGATGCTCAAGAAGGGCTACCAGATCGGCCTGGGCATCGACGAGAACAGCGCGATGGTGGTCAACGCCAAGCGCGACGTCGAGATCATCGGCTACAGCGGCGCGCTGCTGCTGGACCTGTCGGCCGCGATCACCGACCGCGGCGTGAAGGGCTTCAACATCAGCAACGCCACCATCAGTTATCTGGACCGGGGCGACAAGTTCAACCTGGTCACGCGCGAGTTCACGCCGTCGCCGGACAAGGCCGACAACAAGCTCGATCCCAACCAGCCCGACACGCGCGAACCGGTCTACACCAACGACATCCTGGGCAACAACGCGGTGCTGGACCTGATGGTCAACCTGATCGACAACGCCCAGCAGGAAGCCATCGGCATCGCCTTCGGCAATCCGCGCGACGCCTATCCGGACCTGGGCTTCGAGTTCCGCTTCAGTAAAACCATCAACAGCGTCGGCTACAGCTCGACCGAGGTGGAGGCGTATTCGGTGCTCAAGCTGCGCATGGACATCCGGCCGATCCAGCTGCAGCAGCCGCTGTACCGCTATCGCTGACGGCGGCGCGAAATCGGGTATATTGGATGGGATGGTGCCTTCGGGCGCCATCCCATTTTTTCATGGCGGGGGCGGTTATGCGGATGTCAATCTTGAAGCATTGCCTGAGGGCGGCGCTGATGTTCGCCATGCCGCCGGGCGATGCGCTGGCGGCCACGGAGGCCGCGCCGCCGGCGCCCAGGGGTTCATTGGTCATCATCGGCGGCAACCTGCGGCCGGACAACGCCGACGTCTGGCGCCGCATCGTGCAACTGGCCGGCGGACCGGGCGCGCGGGTGGCGGTGCTGCCGTCGGCCGCCGCCGATCCGGGGCCGGTGGGCGAGGCCATCGTCGGCTACCTCAATCAATACGGGGCGGACGCCTTCCTGGTGCCGCTGGCGGTCCGGCTGGCCGGGCGCGATTTCCGCCAGGCGGCCGACGATCCCGAGCTGGCGGCGGCGGTGCGCGCGGCCGGTGGCGTGTTCTTCGTCGGCGGCGACCAGGCCCGCATCACGCAGGCGCTGGTGCGCGAGGACGGCAGCCGCAGCGCGGTGCTGGACGCGGTGTGGGAGCTGTACCGCGGCGGCGGCGTGGTGGCCGGCAGCAGCGCCGGCGCGGCCATCATGAGCAGCACCATGTTCTACGCGCCGAACACGGTGTTCGCCACGCTGCGCGGCGGCGTCACCGAGGGCAGGGAGATCGCGCCGGGGCTGGGCTTCATCGGCGACGACGTGTTCGTCGACCAGCACCTGCTGGTGCGCGGCCGCTTCGCGCGCATGATCCCGGCCATGCTCAAGAAAGGCTACAAGTTCGGGCTGGGCATCGACGAGAACACGGCGATGGTGGTCGACAGCAGGCGCCGGGTGGAGATCGTCGGCCACAAGGGCGCGCTGCTGATCGACCTGACCCGCGCCACCACCGATCCGGCCAGCGCCGGCTTCAACGTCTCCAATGCGGTGATCAGCTACCTGGACCGGGGCGACCGGTACGACCTGGGCACGCACACGTTCACGCCGTCGCAGGCCAAGGCGGGCGGCAAGCTCAAGGCGCACGCGGCGATGCTGCGCGAGCCGGTGTTCTCGGCCGACATCCTGGGCAGGAACGCGGTGGTCGAGCTGATGGAGAACCTGATGAACAACCGCCGCAGCGAGGCGATCGGCATCGCCACCAGCGGCCGCAATACGACGCTGCCGGAGCTGGGCTTCCAGTTCACCTTCTCCAAGACGCGCGACAGCGTGGGCTACGCGTCGGCGGCGCCGCAGAGCTATTCGATCCTGAACATGCGGCTCGACATCCGTCCGCTCGACATCGGCCAGTCGCTGGTGCAAAAAAACTGAATGCTTCAGGCGTTGCCCTGTAAAGCGTTCCCTGCATCGATCGGCCCTTTCCATCCTTGTCGTTGAATTCCGACGGAATTGCGCCGGGATGAAAAATCCATCGTGGCCACGCCGCTCGCGAACCGCCTGCCCGCGCGCAGCTGATCGTCCCTCCCCAAGACCCGCATGATATTGAAACGGGTATTAAAAACCCAGAAAAATTGATTGGCTTGATTATTGCCGCGTCTCTAAGATGATTTTAGAGAAGCAAATTTATCCATAACTAGAAATACAGGAGACGTATGAAAACGCAAGTATCTGCACGTCCATTCGCCTTGAAGCTGACCGTGACTGCGCTGATGGGCGCCGGCCTGCTCAGCAGCGCCTCGGTGTGGGCGCAAGAGGCCGCCGCAAAGACAGAACCGACCGACGCCGCGACCGTGGTGGTCACAGGCGTCAAGGCATCGCTGATCAAGAGCCTGGCGATCAAGCGCACCAGCGACCAGGTGGTGGAATCGATTGTCGCCGAAGACATCGGCAAGCTGCCCGACAACAATGTCGTCGAAGCGCTGCAGCGCGTGACGGGCATCCAGGTCACCGACCGCGCCGGCGGCGAGGTCGGCACCTTGTCCATCCGTGGCCTGCCCGACGTCCAGACAACCTGGAACGGCCGCACCATTTTCACCGCGTCCGGCACCCAGGTCGCGCTCCAGGACATTCCGTCGACCCTGGTTCGCCAGATCGACGTCTACAAGACGCGCGACGCCAGCCAGCTGGAAACCGGCATTGCCGGCCAGGTCGACGTGAAGTCGCTGCGGCCGTTCGATTTCAAGGGCCAGAAGATTTCGCTGTCGGCCCGTGAAACCTATCTCGAACCCGCGAACAAGGCCAACCCGCAGCTCAGCGCCATGTTCAGCAACCGCTGGCAAACCGGCATCGGCGAAGTCGGCGCGCTGGTCAACCTGTCGGAAGTCAAGACGAAATATCGCAACGAAAGCGTGACGCCGGGCGCGATGGTGCCGTTCACCAGTCCGAACGCCGCCGAGGTTCCCGCGGGCTACACGCCGCTGCAGCGCATCTTCGACAACAACATCTGGACGCCCGGCACCCATACCGGCTTGCCGACCGCGGCCGGTTCGACGCTGGATTTCAACGGCAAGGCTTATCCGTACTACCTGGCGCGCGACGCCGTTTTTCAGAGCGACCTCAAGGGCGACCGCGAGCGTCCCGCCGCCAACATCGCCCTGCAGTGGAAACCGAACAGCGATTCGGTCTACACCTTCGAATCGATGTACAACGGTTATCGCGACAAGACCTTCAACCAGTTGCTGTTCAGCTTTGTCGACTGGTGGGGTGACCTCGGCAGCAACCCCGCCAGCTCGATCACGACCTTCCCGGGGACGAACATCATCAAGAGCCGCAACGTCAACAACGTCTACGGCTTCAACAGCGGCGACTACACCACGTCGGCGACCGACTCCTACGTGTATGCCCTGAACGGCAAGTGGGACATCAGCGACAAGCTGAAGCTGGAAGGCGACCTGTCGTACCAGACCAGCACCTTCCACTCGGAATTCACCGCCACCCGGATCGATCGCGTCGCGCCGTCCATCTCGGTCGACTTCAATGGCGGCGGCAACAACACGGCCTTCCGCTTCAACAACAACGCCGACCTGACCGACCCGAGCAAGTGGAATGTCGCGCAGTTCTACGACACCGCCAACCGCAACAAGGGCAGCGCCGCGACCGCCAGCCTGGGCGGCGTCTACGATGCCGACTGGGGTGCGCTGCAGTCGATCCAGTTCGGCGCGCGCTTCGACGACCGCAAGGCGTCGGAGGCCAACCGGACGCAATCGGCCTTCCTGGGCCGCAACCTGGCCTCGCTGGGCGCGGCGTATTCCTCCACCAACGCGAACTTCGGCACGTCCATCTCGGACGTTCCGCGCTCCTGGGTGGAGCCCAACGCCTACTACATCCGCGACCATATCGACGAGTGGCGCAAGATGTACAACGCGGCCGATGCGAACTTCCTGACGACCGACAAGCTGAGCCTGCAGAAGACCTTCGACGTCGATGAAAAGACGAAGAACCTGTTCGTGATGGGGAACACCCAGAACGAGCTGTTCGGCCATCGCCTGCGCGGCAATTTCGGCGCGCGCTATGTCAAGGTCGATACCGACATGAACTTCTACAAGGTCGACGCCACCACCAAGGCGGTCACGCCGTCCGGCGCCAGCAAGTCGACCAGCAAGGTCCTGCCCAGCATGACCCTGATTTACGACCCGGCCAAGGACGTCGTGGTGCGCTTCAACTACGGCGAAACCCTGCGCCGCCCGACTTTCGGCGACCTGAATCCCGTCCTGCAACTGGGCGACGACGTGTCCAAGGTGGGTTATGGCTCGGGCAGCGGCGGCAATCCCGACCTGAAGCCGACCCACTCCAAGAACCTCGACCTGACGGGCGAGTGGTACTTCCAGAAGGACAGCGCGCTGTACGGCACGCTGTTCAAGCGCAAGATCGACGGCCTGGTGGTGAGCTTGCGTCACAAGGTGCACGTCGATCCGGCGAACGACCCGTTCCGCAACTCGACCTCGGGCGGCGACCATACGAACGGCTACGACTACGTCATCAACTCGCCGGTCAACGCCTCCAACGGCGACATCAAAGGCGGCGAGCTCGGCTTGATCTACTTCCCGAAAGGGCTGCCGAGCCTGCTGGACGGCCTGGGCATCCAGGGCAGCTACACGCGGCTGACCTCGTCGCAGAACGTCCCCGACGCCAATGATGCCGGCGTCATCGTCTCGCAGCTCGAGACGCCGTTCTTCGGCGTGTCGCACAGCTCGTACAACGCCACGCTGGCCTACGAAAAGGGTCCGGTCAGCGCGCGCCTGTCCTATGTGTGGCGCTCCGGCTTCCTGGCCAGGAACGAAGCGGCCTTGTTCGCCAATCCGATCGGCATCTGGCGTCAGCCGGAAAAGAGCGTGGACATGCAGATCTCCTACAAGATCAACGACCGGATGTCGGTCGATATCAGCGGCGTCAACCTGACCAACGAAATGCAGCAGCAGTACTACCACTTCGGCAGCGCGGGGACGCCGCAGTTGACCAATTTCGGTACGCTGCAGATCGGACGTTCGGTCTCGGCCGCCTTGCGCTGGCAGATGTAAGCCGCGACGGTCGGGAAGACCCCGCCGGCCAGGCAGGGCGTTGTCCGGTTCACACCGGCAGCGCCCTTTTTCATTTACCGGCCCGAATTGAGCGGGATTACAATGGCGGTCACCGTACACCGAACCACAGGAGTTCCATGAACCGCTTCGTCTCTTACGCGCTGGCCGCTATCGCCGCCATCGCCGCCGTCCCCGCGCTGGCCGCGCAACCGGCCACCATCCGTCTCGACTACATCCACAGCGGCAACGCGCTCAACGAAAGCTACGCGATGGAGCGCGTGGTGATCGAGCCGCTGCCGTGGCCGGGCGACATGCGCCGCACCATCGACGACACCAACCGAGGCAACAACATGGTCGAAGTGGTGGACGCCAAGACCGGCGAGCTGCTGTACTCGCGCGGCTACTCCACCGTGTTCGCCGAATGGCGCAGCACCGACGAGGCGGCGCACGCCAATCGCGGCTTCCAGGAGTCGGTGCGCTTCCCCAAGCCGGACCGCCCGGTGCGCGTGCGTATCCTGAAGCGCGACGACCGCAACGCCTTCTCGGTGGTGTGGACCGCCGAGGTCGACACCGATGCGATGGACGTGGTGCGCAAGCAGGTGCCGCCGGCGTCGATGGCGGCCGCGCCCAAGCCGATCGCCATCCGCGTCAACGGCCCGTCGCCTGAGAAGGTCGACCTGCTGATCCTGGGCGACGGCTACACCAGGGCCGACATGCCCAAGTTCGAGGCGACCGCGCGCAAGCTGGCCGACCACCTGTTCGCCACCTCGCCGTTCAAGGAGCGCGCCAGGGACTTCAACGTGTGGGCGCTGGCGCTGCCGACCGAAGAATCGGGCGTGTCGCGGCCGTCGACCGGCGTGCACCACGCGTCGCCGCTGGGCACGCGCTACGACATCTTCGGCAGCGAGCGTTACGTGCTCACCACCGACAACCGCGCGCTGCGCGAGCTGGCGCAGTACGCGCCGTACGAGTTCATCGAGATCCTGGTGAACAACGAGACCTACGGCGGCGGCGGCATCTTCGGCCAGTTCAGCACCGCGGCGGCGGGCAACGACTGGGCCAACTACCTGTTCGTGCACGAATTCGGCCACCACTTCGCCGGCCTGGCCGACGAGTACTACACCTCGCCGGTGGCCTACCAGTCGAACGGCACGCGCCAGGAGCCGTGGGAGCCGAATGCGACCGCGCTGCGCGATCCCGCGCAGCTGAAATGGAAGAAGTTCGTCAAGGACGGCACGCCGCTGCCGACGCCGTGGCAGAAGGAGGCGTATGAGACGGCGTCGCGCGCCTACCAGAAGGAACGCGCCGCGCTGCGCGCCGCCAACCGGCCGGAGGCCGAGATGAGCGCCTTGTTCCGCAAGGACCTGGAGTCGACCAACGCGCTGTTCTCGAAGGACCCGAACTTCCACACGGTGGGCGCGTTCGAGGGCGCGAACTACGAGGCCAGCGGCTATTACCGTCCGCAGATGCAGTGCATCATGTTCGACCGCAGCGGACAGTTCTGCGCGGTGTGCGCGGACGCCATCACCACCATCATCGATTTGTACTCGCGTCCGGGGGCGGGCAAGTAATTCCCGTTAAGTACGATACCGTACAGAGTGCTTCCTCTCATCGGCCTATTCTGGATCTCAGCAACGCATCCCGATGAACTTTGAGAGGAAACACCATGAACAAAATTATCGCCACCCTGATCGCCGGCCTGTTCGCAACCGCCGCCTTTGCCCAGAACACGCCTGCCGTGGTCAAGGCTGAAACCGAAGCCGGCAAGGATGTGGCCAAGGCGCAGCAGAAGGAACTGAAGGTCGACGCCAAGGCCGACAAGAAGGCCGACAAGGCCGTCGCCAAGGCCAACAAGGCGCATGACGAGGCGGCCGCCCATGTCGACGTGGAGAAGGCCAAGGCCAATGAGAAGGTAGCCAAGGCCGATCCGGAAGACAAGGCCAAGGCGGAAGCCAAGGGCGACAAGGCGGTCGCCAAGGCCGAGGAAAAAGCCGGCAAGAAGGCCGTGAAGGCCGACGCCAAGGCGATCAAGGAAACCGTTGACGCCACCGCCGACAAGGCCATCGCCGCCAACAAGACCGACGCCGTCAAAGCCAAATCGGCGGCCGAAGTCAAGGAAGCCGCCGCCAAGCATTAAGCTAAGCACCAAGCTGCAGGCAGCATGAAAAAAGCCCGCCGGCGTGAAGCCGGCGGGCTTTTCGTACCGATCTTAGACGATGGGCGTCAGCGCGGTGGGTTTGATCCTGGTCGCCAGCGCCTTGCCCTTGCGGGCGCGCTTGCCGAAGTGGACCGCCAGCGCGGAGGCCGACAGGCGCTCCTCCTGCGCCTTGCCGCCACGGCCGATGCCGGCCACGATCACGCCTTTCTGGCTGATCGGCTTGGCCGCGATCAGGGTCTCCTTGTCGTCGAGCTCCATCAGGATCACGCCGCGCCCGCCGTTGGTCAGCACCTTCATCTCGTCCATGCCGAACACCAGCACCCGCGCGTTGGCCGACAACACGGCCACCGCGCTGGCGCTGTCGGCGATCACCGCCGGCGGCAGCGGCACGTCGCCGTCCTCCAGCGTGATGAAGGCCTTGCCGCCCTTGATGCGGCTGACCATGTCGCCGGCCTTGGCGACGAAGCCGAAGCCCGCGCTGGTGGCCAGCATCAGCTGCGTCGCGCCGCTGCCGGCGAAGTAGTGCAGGATGCGCGCGCCGGAGGCCAGGTCGATCAGCGTGGTGACCGGCACGCCGTCGCCGCGCGCGTTCGGCAGCGCCGCCACCGGCACCGAATACACCTTGCCGTTGCTGCCGAAGGCCAGCAGGTTGTCCACCGTGCGGCATTCGAAGGCGCCGTACAGCGTGTCGCCGGCCTTGAAGGTGAACTGCGCGGCGTCGTGGCCGATGCCGGTGCGCGCGCGTATCCAGCCTTTTTCCGAGATGATGACGGTGACCGGTTCGTCCACCACCTTCTGTTCCACCACGGCCTTTTGCGCTTCCTCGATCAGGGTGCGGCGCGCGTCGCCGTAGGTCTTGGCGTCGGCCTCGATTTCCTTGATGATGGCGCGCTTCATCGACGATGGATTGTCGAGCAGGTCCTGCAGCAGGCCTTTTTCCTTGCGCAGCTCGGCCAGCTCTTGCTGGATCTTGATCGCTTCCAGGCGGGCCAGCTGGCGCAGGCGGATTTCCAGGATGTCCTCGGCCTGGATCTCCGACAGGCGGAAGCGCTCCATCAGCGCCGCCTTCGGTTCGTCCGAGTTGCGGATGATGTGGATCACTTCATCGATGTTGAGCAGGATGGTCTCGCGGCCCTCCAGGATGTGGATGCGCGCGTCGACCTTGCCCAGCTTGTACTGCGTGCGGCGGGTGACGGTGGCGAAACGGAATTCGATCCACTCCTGCAGGATGTCGGTCAGGCCCTTCTGGCGCGGACGGCCATCGCCGCCGATCATCACCAGGTTAATCGAGGCCGACGATTCGAGCGAGGTGTGCGCCAGCAGCAGCAGCATGAATTCGGTCTGGTCCTGGTTCTTGGACTTCGGCTCGAACACCAGGCGCACCGGCGCGGCGCGGCCCGATTCGTCGCGGATGGTGTCGAGCGAGTTGAGGATCAGCGACTTGAGCGCGATCTGCTCCGGCGACAGCGCCTTCTTGCCCATCTTGATCTTGGGGTTGGTCAGCTCCTCGATCTCTTCGAGCACCTTCTGCGACGAGGTGCCCGGCGGCAGTTCGGTGACCACCGCCTGCCACTGGCCGCGCGCCAGTTCCTCGATCTTCCAGCGCGCGCGCACCTTCATGCTGCCACGGCCGCTCGCGTACATGTCGCTGATCTGCGACGGCGGGGTGATGATCTGGCCGCCGCCGGGGAAGTCCGGGCCGGGGATCATGGCCATCAGTTCGGCGTGGCCGATCTTCGGGTTGCGGATCATGGCGACGGCGGCCTGCGCCACCTCGCCCAGGTTGTGCGACGGGATTTCCGTCGCCAGGCCGACCGCGATGCCGGAGGCGCCGTTGAGCAGCACCATCGGCAGGCGCGCCGGCAGCAGGCACGGTTCCTCGGTCGAGCCGTCGTAGTTGGCCTGGAATTCCACGGTGCCCAGGTTGATCTCGTCGAGCAGCACCTTGGCGATCGGCGTCAACCGGGCTTCGGTGTAGCGCATGGCCGCCGCGCCGTCGCCGTCGCGCGAGCCGAAGTTGCCCTGGCCGTCGACCAGCGGGTAGCGCAGCGAGAAGTCCTGCGCCATGCGGACCATGGCGTCGTACACCGACTGGTCGCCGTGCGGGTGCAGCTTGCCCAGCACGTCGCCGACCACGGTGGCGGACTTGCGCGGCTTGGCGGTGCTGTTCAGGCCCATTTCGTTCATCGCGTACAGGATGCGGCGCTGCACCGGCTTCTGGCCGTCGCACACGTCCGGCAGCGCGCGGCCCTTGACCACCGAGATGGCGTAGTCGAGGTAGGCGCGTTCGGCGAAGGTGGACAGGGTCAGCGTGTCGCCGCCGTCGCCGTCGTCGCCGCCGCCCAGCGGGCCGTCGTTGCCGCCGTTGCCGCCGCCGTTGCCGTCGTTGCCGCCGTTGTCGCCGCCGTTGCCGTCGTTGCCGCCGTTGTCGCCGCCGTCCGGCTGCATGGCGGTTGGGGCGTCGGGCGCGGCCGCGCCGCCGGCCGCTTGCGCGGGCGCAGGCGAGGGCGCAGGTGTCGCAGGTGTCGCAGGTTGAGCCGCCGCCGCCGATTCCGGCGCCGGTTCGTCAAAGAGATTTGCTTGATGAGTCATAGTCGGTCAGTAATTAGATATCTGCTTCGGCTTCGTTGCCGTGTTCTTCGATCCAGGCGCGGCGCGCGGCCGCTTCGCCCTTGCCCATCAGCATATTGAAGCGCGCGGCCGATTCGCCGTGGCCATAGCCGCCCAGCGACACCGGCAGCAGGCGCCGCGTGTCCGGGTTCATCGTGGTTTCCCACAGCTGCTCGGCGTTCATCTCGCCCAGGCCCTTGAAGCGCGAGATCGACCACGCGCCTTCCTTCAGGCCGTCCTTGCGCAGCTTGTCCTCGATCGCCACCAGCTCGCCGGCGTCGAGCGCGTACAGCTTCTGGATCGGCTTCTTGCCGCGCGCCGGCGCGTCCACCCGGTACAGCGGCGGGCGGGCGATGCAGATGTTGCCGTTGGCGATGAGGCCGGGGAAGTGCTTGAAGAACAGCGTCAGCAGCAGCACCTGGATGTGCGAGCCGTCCACGTCCGCGTCGGACAGGATGCAGATCTTGCCGTAGCGCAGGCCGGACAGGTCGGGCGCGCTGTCGACGCCGTGCGGGTCGACGCCGATCGCCACCGAGATGTCGTGGATCTCGTTGTTGGCGAACAGGCGGTCCTTGTCGGTCTCCCACGAGTTGAGCACCTTG
The DNA here is from genome assembly GCF_013369445.1 of Duganella sp. BJB1802. Lineage (NCBI taxonomy): Bacteria > Pseudomonadati > Pseudomonadota > Betaproteobacteria > Burkholderiales > Oxalobacteraceae > Duganella > Duganella sp. BJB1802. The sequence continues at coordinate 356,646 of NZ_JABWEF010000001.1, forward strand.
CCGCGCAGCGGCAGGATGGCCTGGAATTCCTTGTCGCGGCCCATCTTGGCCGAGCCGCCGGCCGAGTCGCCCTCGACCAGGAACAGCTCGGTGCGGCTGGCGTCCGACGATTCGCAGTCGGTCAGCTTGCCCGGCAGGACGGCCACGCCGGACGACTTCTTCTTCTCGACCTTTTGCAGCGAGCGCAGGCGCGACTGCGCCTGCTTGATGACCAGCTCGGCCAGCTTCTTGCCGTAGTCGACGTGGTGGTTCAGCCACAGCTCGAGCGCCGGCTTGGAGAAGGTCGACACCAGGCGCACCGCGTCGCGCGAGTTCAGGCGCTCCTTGATCTGGCCCTGGAACTGCGGGTCGAGCACCTTGGCCGACAGCACGAAGGAGACGCGCGCGAACACGTCCTCGGGCAGCAGCTTGACGCCCTTGGGCAGCAGCGAGTGCATCTCGACGAAGTTTTTCACCGCGCCGTACAGGCCGTCGCGCAGGCCCGATTCGTGGGTGCCGCCGTTGGGGGTGGGGATCAGGTTGACGTAGGACTCGCGCACCACGGCGCCCTGTTCGGTCCAGGCCACCACCCAGGCCGCGCCCTCGCCCTCGGCGAAGCCCTCGGCGTCCGGCGTGGCGAACTGCGCGCCCTCGAACAGCGGGATCAAGGTCTCGCCGTCGGTGGCCTGGGCCAGCGCCTCGGTCAGGTAGCCGCGCAGGCCGTCGTTGTACTGCCAGGTCTGCGATTCGCCGGTCTTGGCGTTGGTCAGCGTGACGGTCACGCCCGGCAGCAGCACGGCCTTGGAGCGCAGCAGGCGCTGCAGCTCGGTCTGCGAGATGGCGGGGGAGTCGAAATACTTGGCGTCCGGCCAGGCGGTGACGCGGGTGCCGGACTTCTTGCCGTCGCGCGGGGCCACCACGGACGACAGCGGCTCGACCACGTCGCCGTGCTCGAAGGCCAGCTTGTGCAGGCCGGTGCCGTCGGGCTCCTTGCGCCAGACGGTGATCTCCAGCCGCTTGGACAGCGCGTTGGTGACCGACACGCCGACCCCGTGCAGGCCGCCCGAGAAGGCGTAGGCGCCGCCCGAGCCCTTGTCGAACTTGCCGCCGGCGTGCAGCCGGGTGAAGACGATTTCCACGGTCGGCACGCCCTCCTCGGGGTGCAGGCCGACCGGGATGCCGCGGCCGTCGTCCTCGACGGTGATGCTGCCGTCGGCGTTCTGCGTGACGATGATGTTTTTGCAATGTCCGCCCAGCGCCTCGTCCGAGGCATTGTCGATCACCTCCTGGATGATGTGCAGCGGATTCTCGGTGCGGGTGTACATGCCCGGGCGTTGCTTGACGGGTTCGAGGCCCTTGAGGACCCGGATGGATGCTTCGCTGTAGTCGGAAACTGGTTTTTTAGTGGCCATACGTGATCAAGCTGATAATTTCGATACTGGGTTTATGTACAGTTTTATGCGGACGTTTGCGTATTCTATCCTCAACCGGGCTGAATCGCGGCAAAAAAACCGCGCGGGGCAATTTATACACGATGTTTACAGGGCCGGCCCGCCTTTTTAGACCGTTTTTACGGGGCCGCCGATAAGCTGTCCGGTATCGCAACGTTCACCACAGGGGTACGCCATGCACGCTTTCTTCCACACCCGGGCCGCCCAGGACCAGCACCGAGCCCGGCCGCCGCGCCCGCGCGCCTGCCTGATGCAGCTCACCGTCGACAGCGGTGCGGTCACCGCGCTGCGGGCGCTGGTGATGCGTACCTGCGGCGACGCCATGGAGTTCATGCGGGTTGAGGCCTGCGACCACGGCGCCCGCGCCAGGGTGTGGCTGTGCGTGTCGCGCGCGCTGGCGGCGCAGGTGATGGAGGCGGTGATGCGGGCCTTGCCGGGCGCCGAGTTCGGCCGCCTGACGCCGCTGGCGGCGCGGGGCGCGCTGTGATTGTCGCCGCTGCCGGGGCGCGTGGCGGCGACGGCGGGGCCGTGGTCCTGGTCGATGCCGAGGGCCGCGACAGCGCCGAGAGCCACGCCGCGCTGGCCGCCGCGCGGCTGGCGGTGGTGCCCGTGACGCCGGAACAGGCCGACCTGTCGACCCGCTACCAGCTGATCGCCCGCTTGAACGCCGCGCGCATGTTCAACCCCGGCCTGCATGTGTTGTTTGTGCAGGTGGGCGGCGCCGGCGAGCCCACGGACGCCGAGCGCGCCGTGGTGCGCGCCTATGTGGCGCAGGTGATGTCGGCCACGCTGGCCGGCACCGTCATCCACGGCCAGCCGCCGTCCGATATGGACGCCCTGTGCCGCGAAGTTTTTACCGTTTGATTTGACTTAACCACTGAAAGAAGGACCTCAACATGAAAAAAATAATACTCGCCGCAGCCATCGCCGCTGCTTTCGCCGGCACGCAGGCTCGCGCCGAGGATGCCGCGCCGGCCGCCAAGCCGGATAACGAAACCAGTTTCAACGCCGCCGTGGTCAGCGACTACCGCTATCGCGGCATCTCGCAGACGCGCCTGAAGCCGGCGCTGCAGGGCGGCTTCGACTACACCAACAACCCGACCGGCTTCTACGCCGGCACCTGGCTGTCGACCATCAAGTGGACCAAGGACGCCGGCGGCAGCGGCGACATCGAGTGGGACATCTACGCCGGCAAGCGCGGCCAGGTCACGGCCGACGTGTCCTACGACGTGGGCGTGCTGACCTATGTCTATCCGTCGAACGGCCTGTCGCACGTCGCCGGCTTCGCCAACGCCAACACCACCGAGGTGTACGGCCAGCTCGGTTACGGCCCGGCCTACATCAAGTATTCGCACTCGGTGACCAACCTGTTTGGCTTTGTCGACAGCAAGAACAGCGGCTATGTGGACCTGGGCGCCAACATCGAGGCGGGCGAGGGCTACACCATCAACCTGCACGCCGGCCACCAGAACGTCAAGCACAACGGCGCATCGAGCTATAGCGACTGGAAGATCGGCGCCACCAAGGACTTCGGCGTGGTGACCGGCGCGCTGGCGGTGATCGGCACCAACGCCGACAAGACCGCCTACGCCTCGCCGGCCAACGGCAAGTTCCTGGGCAAGACCGCGTTGCAGCTGACCATCAGCAAAGTGTTCTGACCGGGTTCGGATCCGGTTGTCGAGGGGGCGGCGCTGTGCGCGCGCCCCTTTTTTTCGTCTAGCGGCAGGAGCGGCCGCCGCGGAATACTTCGCTGTACAGGTGGCGCACTTCGGGCGCGCACAGCACGTAGGCCGTTTTGCGCGAGTCCAGTTCCAGTTCGCTGTGGTGGGAGTGGTAGGTGCCGCGCTGGTCGAGTTCCAGCGTGTCGGCCAGACGCGCGCCGGGGATCTGCGCGACGAACACCAGCAGGCATCCGGTCTGGTGGGGCGTGAGCGGCTCGCTGCCGTGCGCCACGGTCACCAGCACGCGGGCGCCGGGATTGCGCTCCTGCGCGTGGCGAAGGCGGGCCAGGAAGTCGGCGTGGCGGCCTTGCTCGATGTCGGCCGGGCGCACCAGCGCCACGATGACGGCGGCGCGGGCCAGCGCGGCGTCGGCGTTGCGGTGGGAGGCGTCGATCACCAGGTCGTCGTACAGATGGGGATCGTAGGCACCGGGGTTGGGGCTGACCAGCAGCACCCGGCTGCCGGCCGCCACGCGCAGCATCGCCAGGTCTTCGGCCAGGTCGGAGACGGTGGCGTTGCCGTCCATGCCAGTGAGGGCGACGATCATATGGCCTCCGCCGGGGTGTGGAGGGGGATCGCGTCCAGCACTTCCAGCATGGTGGCGATGCGCGCCTTGCAGGCGTTGGTGGCCGGCGTCATGGGCAGGCGCAGCTCCTCGCGCAGCACGCCCTGCATCGCCAGCGCGGCCTTGAGCGGCGCGGGATTGGGCTCCGAGAACATCAGCTGGATCAACGATTGCATGCCGGCGAACAGCGCGCGCGCCTCGGGCAGGCGTTGCGCTTCGACCAGCTCGTACAGCCGCACGAACAGGTCGACGCGGATGTGGGCCGAGGCCGAGATGGCGCCGTGGGCGCCGCCGCACAGCGCGGCCAGCAGCAGCGCGTCGTCGCCGCACAGCACCGACAGCGGCGTGTGTTCGACCAGGTCGGTGATCTGGCGCAGCCTGCCGCCGGCTTCCTTGATGGCGGCGAACTGCGGCCGCTCGGCCAGCCGGGTGGCGGTGGCCAGCTCCAGGTTGACGCCGGTGCGCGCCGGCACGTTGTACAGCACGATGGGGCGTCCGGTCGAGGCGGCGATGGTCTCGAAGTGGCGCAGCAGGCCTTCCTGCGAGGGGCGCACGTAGGCCGGCGTCGATACCAGATAGCCTGCCAGGTCCATGTCGTCGAATTGCAGCACGCGGCTGGCGGCGGCGTAGGTGTCGCTGCCGCCTATGCCCATCAGCACCGGGCAGCGCTTGTGCGCCGTCTCCAGCACGGCGGCCAGCGCGGCGCCTTGTTCGGCCAGGTCCAGCTGCGGCGCTTCGCCGGTGGTGCCGCACACCACCAGGCCGTGCACGCCCTGGTCTATCAGGTCGGCGGCCAGGTTTTGCAAACGAGGTAAATCGATTTCACCGTGATGCATGGGGGTGACCAGCGGCACCCAGATGCCGTGTAGGGAGGTAAGCATATTTTCTTTACGTAGTTGCGACAGAAAAAGCGTATTCCTGCCCACGTAAAAATGTTCTAAATAGTCGGGCCCCGTCTGTAAATAAAGCGTAAATGCAGGTCTTCATTCGAAGGCGACGTCCTCCAGCCGGAAACGGTATTTGCGGCGCTCGGGCAGCGTCCAGCCCTGGCCGGGCATGGCGTCGCGGGGCGGGGTGGCTTGCGCCGGCGGGTAGTGCGCAGGCTCGGCGCGGGCCGGGATCGCGGGCGCGGAGGCCACGGCGGGCGCTTCGGGCGGGGTGCGGGCGGCTTGGTCGGCGGCGGCCTGTTCGCGCCGCAGCCGGCTGGCGGATTTGTAGAATTTGTCGCCGGGACGGCGGAGGTACAAGTCGTTCCAGGCGTTGCGCACGCTGTCGGCGTGCAGCGACGCGAGCTGGTTGGGCGACAGCTTGCGCCCCTGGTACACGATGGCGTCGCCTTCCACGATGGCGTAATACTGCTCGCCGTAGGTGTTGCAGCGTATCTGTGTGCCTTCCGGCAGAAACAGCGACTTCCATTGGTAGCCTTGGACGTCGCCACCCGCCGCGGCCGGCGCGCGTTGCTGTTGCGCGGCCAGCCAGAATTCCACCGCCTTCAAAATGATCGCCGACGGGTCTTGCGATTCGCCGTTCAAGCCGGCCTGTTCGATCAGGGCGAGCAGGGTATGGGTGGGGACTTTCACGCTGATTGCACTGTTCATGACTGCTTTCTCCACTGATTTTGACTGATACCCACTGATTTAGACCTGCGGCCTGAAATAAGGTTCAATCAGCGGGATTCAGTCGAAAAAGCAGTGGGTTTCAGTGCAAGGACTTCAAAACACCACCCCATACCCATACTCCCGCCGGATTTTTACGCTTTGTTTACACCCCCTCCGCAAGTCTTTACACAATCTTTAGACCCTTGTCGCTAACCTTTCGGGTATCAAAACAAGACCTGTGAGGGGTGTGATGGATATCGTATTTATCGGTGCGTTGGTGGTCTTCTTCGGCGTGATCGTGGCGTTCGCCGCCGGTTGCGACAAATTGGGAGGCAAGCAATGAACACCTTTTATCTGATTGGGGCCCTGGCTTCGGCCGGCCTGCTGGTCTACCTGGTGGTGGCCTTGTTGAAAGCGGAGGATCTGTGATGACTACGCAATCCATCATCCTGCTGGTGGTGTTCCTGGCCGCGCTGCTGGCGCTGTCCTACCCGCTGGGCATTCTGCTGGCGCGCGTCGGCGACGGCGGCGCCGTCCCGGGCTTCGGCTGGCTGGGCAAGATCGAGTCCCTGTTGTACCGCGCCGCCGGCATCGCCGGCAAGGACGGCAAGGTCGAAGGCCAGAACTGGAAGGCCTACGCCATCGCGCTGATGCTGTTCAACGGCCTGGGCGCGCTGGCGACCTACGGGCTGCAGCGCGTGCAGCTGTACCTGCCGCTCAATCCCCAGGGGCTGGGCAACGTCAGCCCGGATTCCTCGTTCAACACCGCCGTCAGCTTCGTCGCCAACACCAACTGGCAGGGCTACGGCGGCGAGACGACCATGAGCTACCTGACCCAGATGCTGGTGCTGGCCGGCCAGAACTTCTTCTCGGCCGCCACCGGCATCGCCGTGGCCTACGCGCTGATCCGCGGCTTCTCGTCGCGCTCGGCCAAATCGATCGGCAATTTCTGGGTCGACGTCACCCGCTCCACGCTGTATGTGCTGCTGCCGCTGTCGTTCATCTTCGCCGTGTTCCTGGTGGGGCAGGGCGCGATCCAGAACTTCTCGGCCTACAAGGACGTGGCCCTGATGGATCCGGTCACCTACACCCAGCCGAAGGTGGGCGCGGACGGCCAGCCGCTGAAGGACGCCAAGGGCGAGCCGGTCACCGAAACGCTGACCACCTCGACCCAGAGCATCGCCATGGGTCCGGTCGCGTCGCAGGAAGCGATCAAGATGCTGGGCACCAACGGCGGCGGCTTCTTCAACGCCAACTCGGCCCACCCCTACGAGAACCCGACCGCGCTGACCAACTTCGCGCAGATGCTGTCGATCTTCCTGATCCCGGCCGGCCTGTGCTTCGCCTTCGGCCGCATGGTCGGCGACCAGCGCCAGGGCTGGGCCGTGCTGGCCGCCATGACCTTGCTGTTCGTCGCGTGCACCGTGACGGTGATGGGCGCCGAGCAGCAGGCCCACCCCGCGCTGCAGGCGATGGGCGTCGACCAGTCGATGAACGCGCTGCAACCGGGCGGCAACATGGAGGGCAAGGAGGCGCGCTTCGGCATCAGCGCCACCACGCTGTTCGCGGCGGTGACCACGGCGGCCTCGTGCGGCGCGGTCAACGCCTGGCACGATTCCTTCATGCCGATCGGCGGCATGATTCCGATGCTGCTGATGCAGTTCGGCGAGGTGATCTTCGGCGGCGTCGGCTCCGGCCTGTACGGCATGCTGATCTTCGCCATCATGGCGGTGTTCATCGCCGGCCTGATGATAGGCCGTACGCCCGAATACCTGGGCAAGAAGATCCAGTCGTATGAAATGAAGATGACCTCGATCGCCATCCTGGTCACGCCGACGCTGGTGCTGGCCGGCACCGCCATCGCCGTCATGTGCGACGCCGGCAAGGCCGGCATCCTCAACCCCGGCGCGCACGGCTTCTCGGAGATCCTGTACGCGTTCAGCTCGGCCGCCAACAACAACGGCAGCGCCTTCGGCGGCCTGTCGGCCAACACGCCGTTCTACAACACCATGCTGGCCATCGCCATGTGGTTCGGCCGCTTCGGCGTGATCGTGCCTATCCTGGCGATCGCCGGTTCGCTGGCCGGCAAGCAGCGCCTGGAAGTGAACTCCGGCACGCTGCCGACCCACGGCCCGATCTTCGTCGGCCTGCTGGTGGGCGTGGTCGCCCTGGTCGGCGTGCTCAATTACGTTCCGGCGCTGGCGCTCGGCCCCGTGGTCGAACACCTGCAGCTGTTTGCCAAATAAGGAATCACCATGTCACAAGCTACTCAAAAAGAGATGACGCTGTTCACCAATCCGCCCGCCAAGAAGCTCAAGCTGTTCGATTCCGAGCTGCTGGTGCCGGCCATCGTCGACTCGTTCCGCAAGCTGAGCCCGCGCGTCCAGGTGCGCAGCCCGGTCATGTTCGTGGTCTACGTCGGCAGCATCATCACCACGCTGCTGTACTTCCAGGCGCTGTACGGCCAGGGCGAGGCGGCGCCCGGCTTCATCCTGGCCACCAGCGTCTGGCTGTGGTTCACGGTGTTGTTCGCCAACTTCGCCGAGGCGCTGGCCGAGGGCCGCAGCAAGGCGCAGGCGGCCTCGCTGCGCAGCCTGAAGCAGTCGGTCACGGCCAAGAAGCTGGCCTCGCCCAAGCACGGCACCACCTGGCTGCCGCAGCCGGCCGCCGACCTGCGCAAGGGCCACTTCGTGCTGGTCGAGGCGGGCGACGTGATCCCCATCGACGGCGAGGTGATCGAGGGCGTGGCCTCGGTCGACGAGAGCGCCATCACCGGCGAATCGGCGCCGGTGATCCGCGAGTCGGGCGGCGATTTTTCCAGCGTCACGGGCGGCACCCGCGTGCTGTCGGACTGGCTGGTGGTCAAGGTCACCGCCAATCCGGGCGAGACCTTCCTCGACCGCATGATCTCGATGGTGGAGGGCGCCAAGCGCCAGAAGACGCCCAACGAGATCGCCCTGACCATCCTGCTGGTGGCGCTGACCATCGTGTTCCTGGTGGTGACCGTGACGCTGCTGCCGTTCTCGCTGTTCTCGGTGGAGGCGGCCAAATCGGGCACGCCGATCAGCATCACCGTGCTGATCGCGCTGCTGGTGTGCCTGATCCCGACCACCATCGGCGGCCTGCTGTCGGCCATCGGCGTGGCCGGCATGAGCCGCATGATGCAGGCCAACGTGATCGCCACATCGGGCCGCGCGGTGGAGGCGGCCGGCGACGTCGACGTGCTGCTGCTGGATAAGACCGGCACCATCACGCTGGGCAACCGCCAGGCCTCGGCCTTCATGCCGGCGCCGGGCGTGAGCGAGCAGCAGCTGGCCGACGTGGCGCAACTGGCCTCGCTGGCCGACGACACGCCGGAAGGGCGCAGCATCGTGGTGCTGGCCAAGCAGAAGTTCAACATCCGCGAACGCGAGATGGCGGCGCTGAACGCGGTGTTCGTGCCGTTCACCGCGCAGACCCGCATGAGCGGCGTCGACCTGGGCGAGGGCGCCGAATCGGGCGCCGCGCCGCGCGCCGTGCGCAAGGGCGCGGCCGACACGGTGCGCCAGTACGTCGAGGCCATGGGCCGGCCGTATCCGGCCGAGGTGGCGCGCGCGGTGGACGACGTGGCGCGCCGCGGCAGCACGCCGCTGGTGGTGGTCGATGCCGGCCGCGTGATGGGCGTGGTCGAGCTGAAGGACATCGTCAAGGGCGGCATCAAGGAGCGCTTCGCCGAGCTGCGCCGCATGGGCATCAAGACCGTGATGATCACCGGCGACAACAAGCTGACCGCCGCCGCCATCGCCGCCGAGGCGGGCGTGGACGACTTCCTGGCCGAGGCCACGCCGGAGGACAAGCTCAAGCTGATCCGCAGCTACCAGGCCGAGGGCCGGCTGGTGGCCATGACCGGCGACGGCACCAACGACGCGCCGGCGCTGGCCCAGGCCGACGTCGCGGTGGCGATGAACTCGGGCACGCAGGCGGCCAAGGAGGCCGGCAACATGGTCGACCTGGATTCGAACCCGACCAAGCTGCTGGAGATCGTCGAAATCGGCAAGCAGATGCTGATGACGCGCGGCTCGCTGACCACGTTCTCGATCGCCAACGACGTGGCCAAGTATTTCGCCATCATCCCGGCGGCCTTCGTGGGCACCTTCCCGGCGCTCAAGGCGCTCGACGTGATGCGGCTGAGCAGCCCGAACTCGGCCATCATGTCGGCCGTGATCTTCAACGCGCTGATCATCGTGTTCCTGATCCCGCTAGCCCTGAAGGGCGTGCGCTACCGCGCCATCGGCGCCGCCGCGCTGCTGCGCCGTAACATCTGGGTGTACGGCGTGGGCGGGCTGGTGCTGCCGTTCGCCGGCATCAAACTGATCGACGTGGTGCTGACCATGTTCCATCTCGTCTAACGCAGGAGAGTAATCATGACATCCCAAATTCGTCCCGCCCTGGTGCTGTTCGGCGCCCTGACCGCGATCTGCGGCGTGCTGTATCCGCTGGCCGTGACCGGCGTCGGCAGCGCCATCTTTCCGGCGCAGGCCGCCGGCAGCATGATCGAAGTGAACGGCAAGGCGATCGGCTCCTCGCTGATCGGCCAGTCGTTCTCGTCGCCCAAGTATTTCTGGGGCCGTCCGTCGGCCACCGGCCCGATGCCCAACAACGCCGCCAACTCCGGCGGCAGCAACCTCGGCCCGCTGAACCCGGCGCAGAACGACGCCGTCAAGGGCCGCATCGACGCCCTCAGGGCGGCCGAGCCGCAAGGCCGGCCCAACCCGCTGGCCATCCCGGTCGACCTGGTCACGGCCTCGGCCAGCGGCGTCGATCCCGAGCTCAGCGTGGCCGGCGCCCAGTACCAGGTGGCGCGCATCGCCGCCGTGCGCCAGCTGCCGCCGGCCCGCGTGCAGGCGCTGATCGACGCCCAGCGCCAGTCGCAGGTGCTGGGCTTCTTCGGCGAGCCGCGCGTCAATGTGCTGGCGCTCAATCTGGCGCTGGACGCGGAAAGTGCGCATACTCGCTAAATCAGCATTTTTAGCGATCCTTCATGTTCCCCAACGATAAAGAACGCCCCGACCCGGACGCCTTGCTGGCCCAGGTGCAAGCCCAGGACCGCAAGGCGGCGCGCGGCAAGCTGCGCATCTACTTCGGCGCCTCGGCCGGCGTGGGCAAGACCTACGCCATGCTGGCCGCGGCCCGCAAGCTGCAGGCCGACGGCCAGCCGGTGCTGGTCGGCGTGATCGAGACCCATGGCCGCAGCGACACCGCGGCCATGCTGGAGGGACTGGACGTGCTGCCGCTCAAGCAGGTGGCCTATCGCGGCAAGCAGATCGCCGAGTTCGACATCGACGGTGCGCTGCAACGCCGGCCGCCGCTGATCCTGATGGACGAGCTGGCGCACTCGAACGCGCCCGGCTCGCGCCACCCCAAGCGCTGGCAGGACGTCGAGGAGCTGCTCGACGCCGGCATCGACGTGCTCACCACGGTCAACGTGCAGCACCTGGAAAGCCTGAACGACGTGGTCGGCGGCATCACCGGCATCCGCGTCGGCGAAACCGTGCCCGACACCGTGTTCGATGAGGCCGACGAGGTGGTGCTGGTCGACATCCCGGCCGACGAGCTGCTGGCCCGCCTCAAGGGCGGCAAGGTCTACAAGGAACAGCAGGCCGAGCGCGCTTCCAGGAATTTTTTCCGCAAGGGTAACCTGATCGCCTTGCGCGAGCTGGCGCTGCGCCGCACCGCCGACCGCATCGAGGACGATGTGCGCGCCTACCGCGTCGAGCAGTCGATCGCCGACATCTGGAAGACCGGCGCCGCGCTGCTGGCCTGCGTCGGCCCGCGTCCGGGCGGCGAGCACACGGTGCGCAGCACGGCGCGCCTGGCCAGCCAGCTGGGAACGGGCTGGCACGCGATCTATGTCGAGACCCCGTCGCTGCAACGGCTGCCGGCCGCGCAGCGCGAACACATCCTCAAGATCCTGAAACTGGCCGAAGACCTGGGCGCGACCACCGCCGTGGTGTCCGGACACGACATCGCGCTGGCGACGGTGGACTATGCGCGCAGCCACAACCTGTCGAAGATCGTGCTGGGCCGCGCCCATCCGACCTGGCCGTGGCGCAAGCCCCACATCAAGCGCCTGGCGCGCTACGCGCCCGACATCGACCTGGTGGAGATCGGCGCGCCCCGCAACGAGGCGGCGCCGGTCGCGCGCGGCGCCAGCGCCGCCGATGGCGGTCCGGACGGCGAGCCGGACACGGAACTGACGCGCAAGCGCGTGCTCGGCTACGTCACCGCCAGCGGCGCCAGCGTCGCCACCGCCTTGCTGGCCACACCCTTGCTGGCCTACCTCGACCTGGCCAACATCGCCATGCTGTTCCTGCTGGTGGTGGTGCTGGTGGCGGTGCGCTTCGGCCGCGGGCCGTCGGTGCTGGCCACCTGCGTCAGCGTGGCCTGCTTCGACTTCTTCTTCGTGCCGCCGCGCTTCACCTTCGCGGTGTCGGACTTCCAGTACCTGATCACCTTTGTCGTGATGCTGGCGGTGGGCCTGATCACCGGCCACCTGACGGCCGACCTGCGCTTCCAGGCGCGCGTGGCCTCGCACCGCGAGAAGCGCTCGCGCGCGCTGTACGAGTTCGCCCGCGAGCTGTCGGGCGCGCTGCAGACCGAGCAGATCTTCGAGACCACCCAGAGCTGCATCCAGCGCGCCTTCCACGCCCGCGCCACGCTGCTGGTGCCGGACGACGCCGGCCGCCTGCTGCCGCCGCCGGCCGCGACCACGCCGCGCGAGGCCGACGCCGGCGCCCGCAACCACCGCGCGGTGCTCGACGTCGGCATCGCCCAATGGGCCTACGACCGCGCCGAGAGCGCCGGCCTGGGCACCGACACCCTGCCGGCCAGCCGCATCTTCTACCTGCCGCTGGTGGCGCCGATGCGCACCCGCGGCGTGCTGGCGATCGAGCCCGAGCACCGGCGCTGGATGCTGATCCCGGAGCAGCGCCAGCAGCTCGACACCTTCGCCGCGCTGGCCGCGATCGCGCTGGAGCGGGTGCACTACATCGAGGTGGCGCAGAACGCGCTGGTCAACATGGAGTCGGAACGGTTGCGCAACTCGCTGCTGGCGGCGCTGTCGCACGACCTGCGCACACCGTTGACCTCGCTGGTGGGCCTGTCCGAATCGCTGGCCGGCTCCAAGCCGGCGCTGGCCCCGGCCCAGCTGGAGACGGCGACCCTGCTGCACGACGAGGCGTTGCGCATGAGCGCGCTGGTGGCCAACCTGCTCGACATGGCGCGCATCCAGAGCGGCGAGGTCAAGTTCAACCTGCAGTGGCAGGCGCTGGAGGAGGTGGTCGGCAGCGCGCTGCGCGCCAGCGCCTCGCTGCTGCACGGCCACACGGTGAGCACCCATCTGCCGGCCGCGCTGCCCTTGCTCAGCTTTGACGCCGTGCTGATCGAACGGGTGTTGTGCAACCTGCTGGAGAACGCCGCCAAGTACACGCCGCCCGGCTCGCGCATCGAGATCGCGGCCGCGCTGCGCGGCGCCTGGATCGACGTCATGGTCTATGATGACGGTCCCGGCCTGCCGCACGGGCGCGAGGAAGCCGTGTTCGAGAAATTCACCCGCGGCGAGCGCGAGTCGGCCAAGCCGGGCGTGGGGCTGGGGCTGGCGATCTGCCGCGCCATCGTCGACGCGCACGGCGGCCGCATCCATGCCGCGCCGTCGCCGCTGGGCGGGGCGGCCTTCGTCATGACGCTGCCGCTGGGCACCCCGCCGGCCATGCCGGAACCGGAAACCGAAGGAATCTTATGAGCACTCCCGACACCGCCCCCACCGCCTTGCTGGTGGAGGACGAACCGCAGATCCGCCGCTTCGTGCGCGCCGCGCTGGAGGAGGAGGGCTGGCAGGTGCACGAGGCGGGCACCTTGCAGCGCGGCCTGATCGACGCCGGCACCCGCAAGCCCGACCTGGTGGTGCTCGACCTCGGGCTGCCGGACGGCGACGGCGTCGACTTCATGACCGACCTGCGCAAGTGGTCCGGCGTGCCGGTGATCGTGCTGTCGGCGCGCGTCAACGAGGCCGACAAGATCCGCGCGCTGGACGCCGGCGCCGACGATTACCTGACCAAGCCGTTCGGCGTGGGCGAGCTGCTGGCGCGGGTGCGCGCCACCTTGCGCCGCCAGCGCCAGCCGGCCGCCGACCACGCCGGCCTGGTGCGCTTCGGCGACGTCGCGGTCGACCTGCAGAACCGCCGCGTCACGCGCGGCGGCGAGCATGTGCACCTGACGCCGACCGAGTACCGGCTGCTGGCGGTCCTGGTCGGCAACGCCGGTCGCGTGATGAGCAATCCGCAGCTGCTGCGCGCCGTGTGGGGGCCGTCGCAGTCGGAGAACGGCCACTACCTGCGCATCTACATGGGCCACCTGCGCCACAAGCTGGAGGCCGACCCCACCCAGCCGCGCTACCTGCTGACCGAGACGGCGGTGGGCTACCGGCTGCAGCTGCCGGCCTAGGTCGGACCGCCCCGGACGCGCTAGTCGCGCGCCAGGATCAGGTAGCCCTGGTCGCTGCGGGTCAGCGGCGCGAAGCCGCGCCGCGTCAGCATGCGCAGCATGGCCGAGCCGTCGCGGCAGGCCGCCACCAGGCGGCGGTGCTTGTAGTGGGTGCAGAAGAAGTCCACCATCATGCCGCCCACGCCGTGGCCGCGGTGGCGGTCCTCGACCACCATGGCGTGCAGCTCGCGCTGCATGCCCTTCTGCGCGTCGACCCCCAGTATCATCATGTAGGCGACCACGCGGGCGTCGATCTCGCACACCCAGAACTCGATCGGCACGGTGGCGGTGCCGCCGCTCCACAGGTCGCGCAGCGCGGCGCCGTCGACGATGCCGGCGCTGAAGGAGGCGGCCAGCGCGGCCTGGCGCACGCCGTCGGTGACGGACTGGTCGAAGCCGCCGCTCTCGCCGCCCGAGGTGGTCAGGCCGATGATGGCGGCCACGTCCTCGGGCACGGCGCGGCGGATGGCCGAGTCGAGCCGGCGGCGGTGGCGCTCGCGGCGCGCGGCGTCGCGCACCTTGCGCGCGTGGCGCAGCAGCGCGTCGCGCCGGCCGCGCAGGTACAGCACCAGCAGCGCGACCAGGCCGTACAGCGCGGCGCTCTGCGCCAGCTCGTACAGCAGCAGGGCGGGGCCGTCGTGCTGGCCGCGGGTGGTGGCGTAGTCGTACACGCGGGCCGCGCTGGAGAGCGCGACGAACAGCAGCGCGCCGCGCCGTCCCAGCAGCCAGGCCGCCAGCGCGGTGGGCGCCACCAGGAAGGGAGAATAGGAGATGGTGGCGCCGGTGTCGAGGTCGAGCAGGACGATCAGCGCCGCCAGCAGCAGCAGCAAGGTCCACACCAGGCGGACGCTGGCGTGGCGCGCCAGGCTGCGCAGGCGCAGCCGGATTTTTCTTGTTCGAAGCATAAACACCTGCGGTCTGGGTAGGCGGGTTCGGGGCCCACAGCATAAAGAAAAGACAGGCTATACGTCGTACGTTACGATAACAAGCGGATATTTGTTTAAAATTGTAGCGAGTGCTCTTTACATTGTTTTACGCGGGCAACACTTGTGTTCGCCCGTTTATTTGCTCAGCGTACGCATGGCGCGCTCCAGGCCGTCCATGGTCAGCGGGAACATGCGCCCGTTCATCAGCTGGCCGATGATGGCCACCGATTGCCGGTACTGCCACACGCCCTCCGGCTCGGGGTTGAGCCAGGCGAACTTGGGGAAGGCGGCGGTGAAGCGCGCCAGCCACGCGCTGCCGGCCTCCTCGTTGTTGTACTCGACCGAGCCGCCCGGCTGCAGCACCTCGTAGGGGCTCATGGTGGCGTCGCCCACGAAGATCAGCTTGGTGTCGGGCGGGTATTTGCGCAGGATGTCCCAGGCCGGGAAGCGCTCGGCGTGGCGGCGCCGGTTGTTCTTCCACAGGTGGTCGTACACGCAGTTGTGGAAGTAGAAGAACTCCATGTTCTTGAACTCGGACTTGGCGGCCGAGAACAGCTCCTCGGTGCGCTCGATGTGGTCGTCCATGGTGCCGCCGACGTCGAACAGCATCAGCACCTTGATGTTGTTTTTGCGCTCGGGCCGCATCTTGATGTCGAGGAAGCCGGCGTTGTTGGCGGTGGCGCGGATGGTGGCGTCGAGCGCCAGCTCGTCCTCGGCGCCCTGGCGCGCGAACTTGCGCAGGCGCCGCAGCGCCACCTTGATGTTGCGGGTGCCGATCTCGCGCCCGCCGTCGTAGTCCTTGTAGGCGCGCGCCTCCCACACCTTGACCGCGGTGCGGTTGCCGCCCTTGCCGCCGATGCGCACGCCCTCGGGGTTGGTGCCGCCGTGGCCGAACGGCGAGGTGCCGCCGGTGCCGATCCACTTGCTGCCGCCCTCGTGGCGCTCCTTCTGCTCCTTGAGCAGCTCGGCCAGGCGGTCCATCAGCTTGTCGTAGCCGAATTTTTCCAGCTGGGCCTTCTGCTCCTCGCTCAGCTCGCGCCGCATGCGCTGCACCAGCCAGTCCAGCGGGATGGCGCCGTTGGTGTCGAAGGCGGCGTTGACGCCCTTGAAGTACAGCGCGAAGGCGCGGTCGAACTTGTCGAAGTGGGCCTCGTCCTTGACCAGCGTCAGGCGCGCCAGGTAGTAGAACTCGTCCATCGAGGCGCCGATGACGTTTTTCTGCATCGCCTCGAGCAGGGTCAGGAACTCCTTGATCGTGACCGGGATCCTGGCGTCCTTGAGGGTGAAGAAGAAGTCGATCAGCATGTCAGCGGGTTCCGTGCCGGGCCAGCTGGTAGCGCAGCTGGGCCTTGATCTCCGGCCATTCGCCGGCCGCGATGCTGTACATGACGGTGTCGCGCACGGTGCCGTCGCGGCGCAGGCCGTGGTGGCGCAGCACGCCGTCCTTCTTCGCGCCCAGGCGCTCGATGGCGGCCTGCGAGGCGAAGTTGAAGTTGTCGGTGCGCAGGCCCACCAGCGCCGCGCCCAGCGTCTCGAAGGCGTGCGTCATCAACAGCAGCTTGCAGGTGGTGTTGACGTGGCTGCGCTGGCGGCTCTTGGCGTACCAGGTGTAGCCGATCTCGAGCCGGGCGATGGCCGGCACGATGTCGTGGTAGCTGGTGGTGCCGATGACCGCGCCGCTGTCGGCGTCGACCACGGCGAAGGCCAGCCGGCCGGGGCGCATCTCGAGCGCGGTGGCGATGTAGGCGTCGACCTGGTCCGGCTCGGGCACCGAGGTCACGCGCAGGGTCCACAGCGCGCCGTCGTGGGCGGCCGCGCGCAGGCCGTCCGCGTGCTGCGGGCCGAGCGGCTCGAGGCGCACGCCGTGCAGTTCCAGCGTGACGGGGGCGACCGGGGCGGCGGGGCGGGCGAGCTGGTGCATCATCGGTTGGCCCGGTTCATCGCCACCAGGCGCTCGAACAGGTGCACGTCCTGCTCGTTCTTGAGCAGGGCGCCGTGCAGCGGCGGCACGATGGCCTTGGCGTCCTGGCTGCGCAGCGCCTCGGGCGGGATGTCCTCGGCCAGCAGCAGCTTGAGCCAGTCGAGGAATTCCGAGGTGGACGGCTTCTTCTTCAGGCCCGGCACGTCGCGCACCTGGTAGAAGGTCTGCAGCGCCTGCGCCAGCAGTTCCTGCTTGAGGTGCGGATAGTGCACCGCGACGATTTGCTCCATCGTGTCGCGGTCGGGGAATTTGATGTAGTGGAAGAAGCAGCGGCGCAGGAAGGCGTCCGGCAGCTCCTTCTCGTTGTTGGAGGTGATGATGACCAGCGGGCGGTGCCTGGCCTGCACCATCTCGCGCGTCTCGTACACATAGAACTCCATGCGGTCCAGTTCGCGCAGCAGGTCGTTGGGGAACTCGATGTCGGCCTTGTCGATCTCGTCGATGAGCAGCACCACCGGCTCGGGCGCGGTGAAGGCCTGCCACAGCACGCCCTTGACGATGTAGTTGTGGATGTCGCGCACGCGCTCGTCGCCGAGCTGGGAGTCGCGCAAACGCGACACGGCGTCGTATTCATACAACCCCTGCTGGGCCTTGGTGGTGGACTTGATGTGCCACTGCATCAGCGGCATGTCGAGCGCGGCGGCGACCTGCTCGGCCAGCATGGTCTTGCCGGTGCCCGGCTCGCCCTTGATCAGGAGCGGGCGCTGCAGCGTCAAGGCCGCATTCACGGCCAGTTTCAGGTCATGGGTCGCGACGTACTGGTCGGAGCCTTCGAAGCGTTGTGGGGCGTGCATGCGTGTCGGTCTCAAAAAGAAGGGAGTGGCGACAGTATAGGGGAGTTCGCTAGAGGAGGTGCTCGGGTGGGCCGGGCCGGACGGTGTGTTGTGGCGGCAATGATTCTCTGTGGCGCGGCAGAAAGTCTTGAGTTAGAATCGAAGATTAATAGTGCAAAAGTCAAGTTTTGCATCCGCGGTAGTATCCGATTACTTACCTTGCAAATACCATGAAAAAAATCACCGCACTTCTCGTGCTCGCAGGCCTAGCTCAAATCGCCACGGCGGCGGACCTCGTGGGCAACGCCCAGAACGCCAAAGCGAAGATTGAAATGTGTATTGGATGTCACGGGATCCCCGGCTACAAGGCCACCTTCCCCGAAGTGTTCCAGGTGCCGATGATCGGCGGCCAGTCGGCCAAGTATATCGAGAGCGCGCTCAAGGCGTACCAGAAGGGCGACCGCAAGCATCCGTCGATGAAGGGGATCGCCACCAGCCTGTCGGACCAGGACATCGCCGACGTCGCCGCGTTTTATTCGCAGCAGACCGCCACCGCCACCGCCGCGAAATGAGGAGCGAGCCCATGAAAAAACTGATCACCGCCGTGCTGTGCTGCGCCTCCTTCTCCGCCATCGCCGGCGGCAACATCGACGCCGGCAAGGCGCTGGCCGACAAGTACAGCTGCTTCGCCTGCCACGGCAAGGACTTCAACAGCCCGATCGACCCGGCCTATCCGAAGCTGGCGGGGCAGCACAAGGATTATCTGGAGCACGCCCTGACCGCCTACAAGCGCGGCGACGGCGCCAACGGCCGCAACAACGCGATCATGACCGGCCAGGTCAAGCCGCTGAGCAACCAGGACATCAAGGACCTGGCGGCCTACCTGCACAGCCTGCCGGGCACGCTGGCCGTCCACCGCTAAAACCATTGGGGTCAAGTCTGACATTCGGACACGAGCTCTGCGGTAAGCGCGCGCTTACGGCAGAGCTCGTGTCCGAATGTCAGACTTGACCCCAGCTTTTTACAGGCGGCGCTTGATCGCTTCGATGTAGGCGTCGCCGTCCGGGGGCGTGCCGTTGCGCTGGGCGGTCCAGATCATCTCGCCCAGGCATTCCATGATTTCATGCTGCGCCGCGTGCGCGTCGTCGAGCTTGAGCGTGAGCGCGGTGGCGGCGTCGCGGATGCCGCGCGGCTGGTCGATCGAGATCTGCTCGTCGATCGACAGGTGCATAGCCAAATGCAAAAACGGATTGGCCTGGGCGCCGCCCACCGAGTAGTCGCGCGTGAGCGCGTGCTCGACGTCGGCCAGCAGGTCGTGGTATTCGGGATGGTGGCGCACCCAGTCGCCGGCCATGGTTTCTAGCGGCGTCAGGATCTCGTTGGCGCGCTGCTTGCGGTACACCTCGCAGAAGAAGCGGCGCACGTCGTTGGAAGATGGATTAAACATGGCGCCATTGTACCCGCTCGATACAATGCGTACCGCCACCACGGCAATTTCTTAACCTTGAAGGATCACCCCATGCTCGACCAGACCGCCCTCGACACCCTGTTTTATAACGCCCGCACCCACAACGGCTGGCAGGACCGCGCCGTCGGCGACGCCCAGCTGGAGCAGCTGTACGACCTGATGAAATGGGCGCCGACCTCGGCCAACGGTTCGCCGGCGCGGCTGGTGTTCGTGCGCTCGCCGCAGGCCAAGGCGCGGCTGCTGCCGGCGCTGTCGGCCGGCAACGCCGACAAGACCATGGCCGCGCCGGTCACCGTCATCGTCGGCATGGACATGGAGTTCTACGAGAAGCTGCCGCAGCTGTCGCCGGCGGTCGACGCCCGCTCCTGGTTCGCCGGCAACGACGCGGCGATCCAGTCCACCGCCTTCCGCAACTCGTCGTTGCAGGGCGGCTACCTGATCCTGGCGGCGCGCGCGATCGGCCTCGACTGCGGACCGATGTCCGGCTTCGACAACGCCAAGGTGGACGCCGCCTTCTTTGCCGGCACCCCGGTCAAGTCCAACTTCCTGTGCAACCTCGGCTATGGCGACATCGCCAAGCTGCGTCCGCGCGCGCCGCGCCTGGCGTTCGGCGAGGCCTGCCGCATCGAGTGAGGCGGCGCGCCGCGCCCATGAAAAAACGGGACAGTCAGACTGTCCCGTTGTGCTTTACCCGATCTTCTTTTGCGGCTCGGCGGGCGCCGCCGCGGTGTCGCACGCTGCGGCCGGCGCCGCCGTATCGCAGGGCGCGGCCGGCGCCTCGGCCGCGGGGCGCGGCGGATGCGGCTGGCGCAGGTAGCGCGAGCCGTGGTGGCGCCGCTCGTGGCCGTTGGCCGGCCAGGTCAGGAAGCGCGACAGCTCCTGCAGCGCGCGCTGGTAGACCTCGCGCTTGAATTCGATCACCACGTCCAGCGGCACCCAGTAGTCGTGCCAGCGCCAGGCGTCGAACTCGGGATGGTCGGTCAGGCGCAGGTTGACGTCGTTGTCGCGCGCGCACATGCGCAACAGGAACCAAATCTGCTTCTGGCCGCGATAGTGGCCGCGGATCTCCCGCTTGATGAAGTGGTCGGGCACCTCGTAGCGCAACCAGTCGCGCGTGCGGCCGACGATCTTGACATGCTCCGCCCGTAATCCGATTTCCTCTTCCAGCTCCCGGTACATCGCCTGTTCCGGCGTTTCCCCATATTTGATGCCGCCTTGCGGAAATTGCCATGAGTGCTCGCGCACCCGCTTGCCCCACCACACCTCGTTCTGGGCGTTCAGCAGGATGATGCCGACGTTGGGCCGAAACCCTTCACGATCGAGCATATTGCACCTCAAACTTTCTGCGACCGAGCTCCCTGCTTATATTTTTGCCCACAAAACCGCGCTACGGCTGGGTTTTCGGGGTACGAAAACGGCCGGAGAGGCATCAATTGAACGCATTTGTATAAAGTATGGACGCATCAGCCAGCTAATCCTTTAAAATTAGGTTGATTATAACTCTCTCTTTTTAAAAAGAATTCACCGTATGCGCGCCTCACGATTTTTTATTTCCACGCTTAAAGAAGCTCCGTCCGACGCCGAGATCGTCAGCCACCAGTTAATGATGCGCGCCGGGATGATCAAACGCCTCGGTTCGGGCATCTACACCTACATGCCGATGGGCCTGCGGATCATCCGCAAGGTCGAGGCCATCATCCGCGAGGAGATGAACAAGGCCGCCGCCATTGAGCTGCTGATGCCTCTGGTGCAGCCGGCCGAGCTGTGGCAGGAGACCGGACGCTGGGACAAGATGGGCCCCGAGCTGATGCGCGTGAAGGACCGCCACGGCCGCGATTTCGCGATCCAGCCGACGTCCGAGGAAGTCATCACCGATGTGGTGCGGTCGGAAATTAAATCCTACCGGCAGCTTCCGTTGAATTTTTACCACATTCAGACCAAGTTCCGCGACGAGCGCCGTCCCCGTTTCGGCCTGATGCGCGGCCGCGAGTTCACCATGAAGGACGCCTACTCGTTCGACCGCGACCTGGCCGGCATGCAGGCCTCGTACAAGGTCATGTTCGACGCCTATGTGGCGATCTTCACGCGCTTCGGCCTGAAGTTCCGCGCGGTGGCGGCCGACAACGGCGCCATCGGCGGCACCGGCTCGCATGAATTCCACGTCATCGCCAGCACCGGCGAGGACGCCATCGTCTACTGCGAAAGCTCGGACTACGCGGCCAACATGGAGGCGGCCGAGGCGCTGCCGCTGGCCGCCAGCCGTCCGGCCGCCGCGCAGGCGCTGACCAAGACGTCGACGCCGGACGCCACCAAGTGCGAGGCGGTGGCCGAGCTGCTCAAGCTGGACCTGGCGCAGACCGTCAAGACCATCGCGCTGACGGTGGAGACCGAGACCGACGGCAAACTGGCTAAACAGTATTTCATGTTGCTGCTGCGCGGCGACCACGAGCTCAACGAAGTCAAGGTCGGCAAGGTGCCGGGCCTGGCGGCGCACCGCTTCTCGACCGAGGCCGAGATCCTGGAGGTGTACGGCTGCGTGCCGGGCTACCTGGGGCCGATCGGCACCAAGGCTCCGGTCACCGTGGTGGCCGACCGCACGGTCGCCAACATGGCGGACTTCGTGTGCGGCGCCAACGACGCCGGCTACCACTACACCGGCGCCAACTGGGGCCGCGACATGGCCGAGCCTACCCTGGTGGCCGACCTGCGCAACGTGGTGGCGGGCGACGCCTCGCCGGACGGCAAGGGCGTGCTGGCGATCGAGCGCGGCATCGAGGTGGGCCACGTGTTCCAGCTCGGCACCGCGTACTCGGAATCGATGAAGGCCACCTTCCTCGACGAGAACGGCAAGCCGGCGCCGCTGCAGATGGGCTGCTACGGCATCGGCGTGACCCGCATCCTGGGCGCGGCGATCGAGCAGAACTTCGACGACAAGGGCATCATCTGGCCGACGTCGCTGGCGCCGTTCGAGCTGGTGCTGTGCCCGATGGGCATGGACCGCAGCGAGGCGGTCAAGGAAGCGACCGAGAAACTGTACGCCGACGCGCAGGCGGCCGGCATCGACGTCATCCTCGACGACCGCGGCCTGCGTCCGGGCGGCATGTTCGCCGACTGGGAGCTGATCGGCGTGCCGCACCGCGTGGTGATCGGCGATCGCGGCCTGAAGGAAGGCAACCTGGAATACCAGGGCCGCCGCGACACCGAAGCGACCGCCGTGCCGGTGGCCGACATCGTCAGCTTCATCAAAGGCAAAATGGCGGCGTGATCGTGAAGCGCACGCTGGCCGGATGTGCGGTGGCGCTGGCGCTGGCCGGCGCCGCCCACGCCGGCAACCAGAAAGAGGAAGCGCTGGCCGATTCGGTTCGGCTGGCGCTGGCCAACGCCATCAAGGACGCGACCCCGCCGCAGCCGACCTTCCGCAGCGAGGCCGAGCGCCAGCGCTACCAGGGCTGGCTGGCGCAGGCGTCGGCGCGACTGCAGCGCAAGCTGCCCGACGCCCAGACCCGCAACGAGTTCCTGGCCACCGTGTGGTACGAGGCGCGGCGCGCCGGGCTGGAGCCGGGCATGGTGCTGGGGCTGATCCAGGTGGAATCGGCCTACCGCAAGTACGCGGTGTCGATGGTGGGCGCGCGCGGCTACATGCAGGTGATGCCGTTCTGGACCAATGTGATCGGCGACAGCAACCGCAGCGCCCTGTTCAACATGCAGACCAACCTGCGCTATGGTTGCGCCATCCTGCGCATGTACATCGACATGGAGGCGGGCAACCTGTACCTGGCGCTGGGCCGCTACAACGGCAGCCGCGGCCGTCCCGAATACCCGAACGCCGTGCTCTCGGCCTGGAACAACTGGAAAGTGCAATAGAAACTGAAAAAACCGGGGACAGATCCGGCCAGTGCTATTTCTTGCGCATTGAGGGTTGCTTGCCTCCACGCCGTGAGGTGGGCGTCTCTCCCGGCGGGTCCACATTCACGACCCTGACGGTCGATACAGTTTTTAGTTCATAAGGGATGCGAACATTCACGCCTTTGAAGTCCTTCGTGTTGCGCGTGATGATCGTGAGGTTCTTGATATCGGCGGTGGCTTGGATTATCGCGTCGGGCAGCGCAATTTTTGGTCCGATCCGGCGCCGCTCCGACATGATGGTCGCGGCGGCCCGCATGATGGCAGCGTCGATCTCTATGATCTCCAATCCGAAATCCGCCATGAATTCGTCGAACCTGGAAATATCGTCGACGTCGGCGCCGCCGTATAGTTCCATCCATGTGATTCCGCTAATCGCAGGATGGTCCCAATGGGCTAACTCGGTCAGTGCTTCCGCGTAGCCTTTGCTCCAGTCGATCAGGATGTTTGTATCGAAAAGGACTAAGCCTGCCATTCAGATCTCAATTGTCGCTGGTACTCCAAGCCATCCGCTGGAATGTCTGGACGGTGCGACCAGATGCCAGCCACCTTCTTGAGTGCGGCCATTCGGCGCGCGCGGCGCGCCTCGATGGTATCTTCAACAATCGGCTTGTCCGGCGCTGTCGGGTTCAGAACGTGATGGTCATCAAGTGAGTGTTTCAGGGTCGCCATAGCGTCACTCCCTTTGTCTGGATGTCGATCCCAGTGTAGCGCATCGCCGGCCCGGTGTCGCGGTGCCATAAAAAAATGCCGTCGTCGCGTGAGCGAGGACGGCATCCCGGCGCGGCTGTACTGGCCGCTGCGCTTATTTCAGGTGGTCGGAAATGAGCTTGGTCATTTCGAACATGGACACTTGGGCTTTGCCGCCGAATACAGCTTTCAGCTTGTCGTCGGCATTGATCATGCGGCGGTTGGCCGGATCCTGCAGGTCGAGCTTTTTGATGTAATCCCAGACTTTTTTCGTGACTTCGGTGCGAGGCAGCGGGGCGGCGCCAACCACGGCGGCCAGGGTGGCCGATGGCGTCATCGCTTTCATGAAGGCGGCGTTCGGTTTGCGCGGTGCGGCCGGGGCGGCTGCTTTTTTCACTGCTGGCTTGGCTGCTGCTTTTGCGGGTGCTGCCTTTTTAGCGGCTGCCGGTTTCGCGGCGGCTTTCTTGGCTGGTGCTGCTGCTGGGGTTTTTTTGGCTGTTGCCATCTTCGAGCCTCCTTAACGAACACATGGAAAATTGCGCAATTGATCGCACCGGCTAATATTGGTGGTGATTTACCGAGTATGCAAGTGTTTTTCGCGTTTTTTCCCGGAAACACCACGTAAACACGGGCTTTCTCGGGGCGGCGCACCGTGGCGGCGCGCTTTTCCCTGTGCCGGCGGGGCCGCGACCCGACTTAGCGCATGCCCGGCATCATGCCCTTCATCGAGCGCATCATCTTCATCATGCCGCCGCCCGAGAGCTTTTTCATCATGGTCTGCATCTGCTCGAACTGGGTCAGCATGCGGTTGACCTCCTGCACCTGGACGCCGGCGCCGGCGGCGATGCGGCGCTTGCGGGTGGCCTTGATCAGCTCGGGCTTGGCGCGCTCCTGCGGCGTCATCGAGTCGATGATGCCGACCATGCGCCGTACCTGCTTGTCGGCCTGGTCCATGTTGGCGCCGCCGGCGGCCTGCTGGAACTGCGCCGGCAGCTTGTCCACCAGGCTGGCCATGCCGCCCATCTTCTTCATCTGGCCCAGCTGCGCCTTGAAGTCGTTCATGTCGAACTTGCCGCCCGACTTGACCTTGGCCGCCAGCTCGGCCGCGGCCTTGGTGTCGACGCCCTTGCGCGCCTCTTCCACCAGCGCCATGATGTCGCCCATGCCCAGCACGCGGTTGGCCATGCGCACCGGGTCGAACGCCTCCAGGCCGTCGAGCTTTTCCGACACGCCGGCAAACTTGATCGGCTTGCCGGTGATGTGGCGCACCGACAGCGCGGCGCCGCCGCGCGAGTCGCCGTCGAGCTTGGTGAGCACGATGCCGGTCAGCGGCAGCGCGTCGTTGAAGGCCTTGGCGGTGTTGATGGCGTCCTGGCCCAGCATGGCGTCGACCACGAACAGGGTCTCGATCGGCTTGACCGCCGCGTGCACGGCGGCGATCTCCTGCATCATCTGCTCGTCGATGCCGAGGCGGCCGGCGGTGTCGATGATCAGCACGTCGTGGTAGTGCTTCTTGGCCCAGTCCAGCGCGGCCAGCGCGATCTCGACCGGCTTGTCCTGCGCGGTGGACGGGAAGAAGTCGGCGCCGACCTGGGCGGTCACCGATTGCAGCTGGGCGATCGCGGCGGGACGGTAGACGTCGGCCGAGACGGTCAGCACCTTCTTTTTCTTTTCTTCCTTGAGGTACTTGGCCAGCTTGCCGACGGTGGTGGTCTTGCCGACACCCTGCAGGCCGGCCATCAGGATGATCGCCGGCGGCTGCTGGGCAAAGCTCAGCTGCGCGGCCTCGGGGCCGAGGTCGGCGCCCATGATGGCGGCCAGCTCGCGCTGCACCACGCCGACCAGGGCCTGGCCCGGCGTGAGCGAGGAGATCACTTCCTCGCCCAGGGCCTTTTCCTTGACCTTGGCGATGAATTCGCGCACGGCCGGCAGGGCGACGTCGGCCTCGAGCAGCGCCAGGCGCACTTCGCGCAGCATCTCGGCGGTGTTGGCCTCGGTCAGGCGGGCCTCGCCGCGCATGGTTTTAACGACCTTGGCAAGGCGTTGGGTAAGATTGTCTAGCATGATGAACCCGGAATGAACAGTGGCCGCCATTTTACCCCATCGGACGGTGGGCGCCGACAGCCCCGTGGACATTGTTAAAAATGCAGTTTCCTATTGACAATGTTATTTTTCATAGGCATCGTTGATGCTTTGTTAATATCGGGAACATCCATGGAACAAGTGCAAGGGGAACAGGCGCAACGCCTGCGTTTTCACGCCACCGGCGGCGAGTATTTCCGCATCTGGATAGTCAACCTGTTGCTGACCATCGTCACGCTGGGCATCTATTCGGCCTGGGCCAAAGTGCGGCGCAACCAGTACTTCTATTCCAGCACCGAGCTGGCCGGCAGCAGCTTCGAATACCACGGCAATCCGGTCGCCATCCTCAAGGGCCGCATCGTGGCCACCGTGATCTTCGGCGTCTACATGGCGGCCTCCGCCTGGGCGCCGCTGGCGGCGGTGGCGGTGGCGCTGGGCATGGGCGCCGCGTCGCCGTGGTTCATGTGGAAGAGCCTGCAATTCCGCCTGCATAACACCAGCTACCGCGGCATCCGCTTCCGCTTCGCCGGCGATGTGCGCGACGCCTACACCAACTACCTGGTGCGCCCGCTGCTGAACGGCGTGGCCCTCGGCCTGGCCACGCCGTTCATCCACCAGCGCGCCAAGGCCTGGCAGCACAACGAGAGCCGTTACGGCAAGGCGCGGTTCTCCTTCGACGCCAGCGTCGCCGATTTTTATAAACTGTATGGCGGCTTGCTGCTGATCGGCGGCGGCGGCATCGTGGCGCTGTTCTGGTTCATGATGAAGCGCACGCCGGCACCGGCCAGCAGCGCCGAGGCGGCCGGCGAAAGCGGCTTGTTCCTGCTGCTGTTCTACGCCTGGTTTTTCGTGGTCTACCCGCTGTTCATGAACATGCTGCAAAAGCTGATCTGGAACCACACCAGCCTGGAGCAGCATCGCTTCCAGTCCGACATGCGCTGGAGCCGGCTGGTGTTCATCACCGTCACCAATTACCTGGCCGTGATCTGCACGCTGGGCCTGTTCCTGCCGTTCGCGCACGTGCGGGCGATGCGCTACCGCCTGGAGTCGATGTCGCTGTTGGTGGACGGCAGCCCGGACGACATCACCGCCGTGGCGGAGGACGAAGTCGGCGCGGCCGGCGAAGGCATGGCCGAGTTCATGGACTTCGACCTTTCGCTATGAGCGGCGCGCAGCACCCCGCCGCCGCGGTCGCCGCGCGCTATTTCGACGGCCGCACGTCGCGCCTGCACCGCGTGACGCTGACGGTGGAGAACGGCATCGCCCAACTGGAGGGGGACGCCCGGCGCGCGGCGCCGCTGGCGGAGCTGCGCGTGTCCGAACGCAGCCGCCACGCGGCGCGCAAGGTGACCTTCGCCGACGGCGCCTACCTGGAAATCGACGACCGGGCCGGCTTCGAACTGCTGCTGCGCGCAACCGGCCACCGCGACAGCCTGGTGGTGCGCTTGCAGCACAGCTGGCGCGGCGTGCTGGCGGCCGCCGCGGCCACCGTGGCGCTGCTGGCGCTGGGCTATCTTTATCTGCTGCCGGCGGCCGCCGGCTGGATCGCCGACGCCCTGCCGCTGTCGGTCGAGCGCCAGTTGGGGCAGGGCGTGCTGGCCGCGCTGGATCACCGGATGTTCGCGCCGTCCACGCTGCCGCCGGCCCGCCAGCAAGCCTTGCGGCGACGCTTCGCCGCGCTGGCGCCGCCGCCTTCCGAGGCCGGTCCGGCGCGGGACTGGCAGCTGGTGTTCCGCAGCAGCCGCGTCGGCCCGAACGCGTTCGCGCTGCCGTCCGGCGACATCGTGATGACCGACCAGATGGTCGTGCTGCTGCAGGACGACGACGCCGTCATGGGCGTGCTGGCGCATGAGCTGGGCCATTTGCAGCGGCGCCATATGACGCGCCGCATCATCCAGAGTTCCGCCGTGGCGTCGGTGACCTCGCTGGTGTTCGGCGACATCTCCGCCGTCCTGAGCACGCTGCCGGCGCTGGCGCTGGACATGAAATACTCGCGCGACGCCGAACAGGAGGCCGACGACTACGCGGCCGTCATGTTGCGCCACAACGGCATCCCGCTGGAGCATCTGGCGGCGGTATTTGCCAAACTGGAAAAACTCGATGGCGGCGGCTTGCCGGCGTATTTCTCCAGCCACCCGCCGAGCGCCGAGCGCATGGCCCGGCTGCGCGGGGCGCGGTGATGCGACGATAGGCGATAGGCAAGTCATCCGTGGCTTGGTATGATCTGCACACATTACAGTGCCATCACACACGACAGGAGAGACGGATGAAATTGAACGCCATCGGCAAGACCTTGACCATCGCCGCCATGCTGGCCGCCGCCGGCGCGACGTCCGCGCAGGAGGTGGTCCGCCTGGGCAACCTGAAGTTCGCCCACTACGGCGCGGTTTCCTACATCAAGGAGATCGCCCCCAAGTGCGGCATCAAGGTCGAGGAGCGGGTGTTCGCCAAGGGCCTGGACGTGATGCAGGGGATTATCGCCGGCGAGCTCGACGTCGGCACCACGGCGTCGGAGGCGGCCATCTCCGGCCGCGCCAGCGGCGCGCCGATCTACGTGGTGGCCGGCTTCGCCAAGGGCGGCGCGCGCCTGGTGGGCCGCGCCGACCTCAAGATGAAAAGCGTCAAGGACCTCAAGGGCAGGAAGGTCGGCGTCACGCGCGGCGGCATCCAGGAGGTGCTGCTGCTGGCCGAGCTGCAGCAGGCCGGCCTCTCCGCGTCCGACCAGCCGGGCAAGGACGTGCAGCTGATCTACCTGGCCTACGCCGATTTGAACCAGGCGCTGCTGGGCAAGAACATCGACGCCATGATGAACTCCGAGCCGCAGTCGTCGCAGTCGATCAACAAGGGCTACGGCAACGAGATCATCAAGCCCTACGACACCCCGATCGGCGAACCGGTCCGCACGATGGTGATGACCGAGAAGTTCTACAAGGAGAAGCGCCCGCTGGCCGAGAAGTTCATGCGCTGCTTCGTCGAGGCCACCAAGACCTTCATCGACCAGCCGGCCGTGGCCGAGAAGTATGTGCGCGAGACCGTGTTCAAGGGCCAGATCACCAAGGAAGACTTCAACGACGCCATCGGCAATTCGCCGTACTCCTACGACATCACGCCCGAGCACATCCAGGTCACCACCGACGTCATGTTCAAGACCGGCGTCGGCCGCATGAGCAAGCCGCCCGCCGCCAGGGAATGGGTCAAGACCGACCTGCTGGACGCCGCCAAGAAAAGCCTGGGCGTCAAGTAAATGGCCAAGTTCAACGCGAGGGAGGCGGGCGTCGGCCTGATCGTGCCGGCGCTGGTGATCGGCGTGTGGCAGCTGGTGTCGATGAAGGGCTGGGTCAATCCGCAGATGCTGCCGTCGCCGCTGGCGGTGCTGGAACGCTGGATCGCCTATCTGCTGCCGGTCCAGCCGTACAGCCCGGAGCAGGGCAGCTGGCTGCTGTGGGCCGTGTCGGGCGAGCTGATCGTCGACGCCCTCGGCAGCCTGTACCGCGTGCTGGTCGGCTTCGCCATCGGCGCCGCGCTGGCGCTGCCGCTGGGCCTGGTGATGGGCGCCAGCCAGACCGTGTACGCCTGGCTCAATCCGCTGATGCAGCTGCTGCGGCCGATTCCGCCGATCGCCTACATCCCGCTGTCCATCCTGTGGTTCGGCCTGGGCAATCCGCCGGCCATCTTTTTGATCGTGCTGGGCGCCTTCTTCCCGGTGCTGATGAACACCATCGCCGGCGTGCGCCAGGTCGACAGCATCTACCTGCGCGCCGCGCGCAACCTCGGCGCCAGCGGCGCCACGCTGTTCGTGCGCGTGATCCTGCCGGCCGCCGTGCCGTATATCTTGTCGGGCGTGCGGATCGGCATCGGCACCGCCTTCATCGTGGTGATCGTGTCCGAGATGATCGCCGTGAACAACGGCCTGGGCTTCCGCATCCTGGAGGCGCGCGAGTACTTCTGGTCGGACAAGATCATGGCCGGCATGATCACCATCGGCCTGATCGGCCTGATCATCGACACCGCCGTCAATAAACTGAACAACCATCTGCTGCGCTGGCACCGCGGCCTGGAGAACTGATGAACCCTCACCACATCGTCGTTGCCAACGTCAGCAAGGTGTTCCAGACCGCCGAGCGCCAGCTGGTGGCGCTCAAGGACATCGACCTGGAGATCCCGCAGGGCCAGTTCGTCTGCCTGCTGGGGCCCTCGGGCTGCGGCAAGTCCACGCTGCTCAACGCCATCGCCGGCTTCGCGCCGCCGAGTTCCGGCCGCATCCTGGCCGACGGCAAGGAGGTGCGCGCGCCCGGCCCCGAGCGCGGCATGGTGTTCCAGGAGTACGCGCTGTTCCCGTGGATGACGGTGGAGAAGAACATCGCCTTCGGCCTGGAGATCAAGGGCATGCCGCAGGCGCAGATCGCGGCCAAGGTCGACCAGCTGCTGGCCATGCTGTCGCTGGGCGACTTCAAGCACCGCTTCCCGAAGGACCTGTCGGGCGGCATGCGCCAGCGGGTGGCGATCGCCCGCGTGCTGGCGCTCGATTCGCCGATCATGCTGATGGACGAGCCCTTCGGCGCGCTGGACGCGCTGACCCGCCGCAACCTGCAGGACGAGCTGCTGCGCCTCTGGGCCGAGCTGAAGAAGACCATCATCTTCGTCACCCACAGCATCGAGGAGGCGATCTACCTGGCCGACCGCATCGTGGTGATGACCTACCGTCCCGGCACCGTCAAGCGCGACCTGATGGTCGAACTGCCGCGCCTGCGCGATCCGGCCTCCGCCGAGTTCAACGCCCTCAAGCGCGAACTGGGCCAACTGGTGATGGAGGAGCAGCAGCGCCATCACAACGACGAGCTGCGCATGGCAGCCGTCGACTGAGCGATGGTGTAAACTGCCGGACATGCAGACTATCCTACTTTTGGCAGCCATCGCGCTGTACCTGTTGTGCGCGGCGCTGCCGTCGCGCCGTGCCGGGCTCATTTCCGCCGTGACCGCCGCCGCCTGGCTGCTGCACGGCGCCGGCCTGTGGTCCGAGGTGGCCGGCGGCGCCGGCGCCATCCGCATCGGTTTCGCCGCCATGCTGTCGTCGGCGCTGTGGGTGTCGGTCGGTGCCTACTGGATCGAGAACCAGAACTTCAGCCTGGACGGCATGCGCCGCCTGGTCATGCCGAACGCCGCGCTGGCGGCCGCCCTGCAGGCCGGCTTCCCCGGCAGCGTGATCCCGCTGGAGGGCAAGTCGCCGCTGTTCGGCTGGCACATCGCCATCGCCACGCTGGCGTACAGCACGCTGACGGTGGCCGCCTTCCACGCGGTGCTGATGGCGCTGCAGGAAAAGCGCCTGCACGCGGGCACCGAGCGCAAGGGCTTCCTGGCCGCCGCGCTGGACCAGCTGCCGGCGCTGCTGACCATGGAGAAGCTGCTGTTCCGCATGATCGGCATCGGCTTCACCTTGTTGAGCCTGACGGTGCTGTCGGGGATCGTGTTCTCGGAACAGCTGTTCGGCCAGGCGCTCAAATGGGACCACAAGTCGGTGTTCACCATGATGTCGTGGGTGCTGTTCGCGGCGCTGCTGGCGGGCCGCCGCTTCCGCGGCTGGCGCGGCAAGACCGCGCTGAGCTTCACGCTGGCCGGATTCGCCACCTTGTTGCTGGCCTATGTCGGCAGCCGTTTTGTGTTTGAAGTGGTTTTGCATAAGGGTTGGGCATGAGCCGTATAATTTTTTGGCTGGCGTTGGTGTTCCTGGTGATCTTCGCCGTCCGCAGCAAGATCCGCGAGGCGCAGAAGCGCCATCGGCAGCAGTTCCGCGAGCCGCAGCAGCCGGCCGGCCGCGCCGCCGGCCAGGCCGAGGCCAGGGCTGTGGCCGAAGCCGAGACCATGCTGCAATGCGCCCACTGCGGCATCTTCTATCCGGCATCGGAAACCGTGCAGGCGCGCGGCCGCGACTACTGCAGCGCGGCCCACGCCACGCTGCCGGGCGTCTAGGCCGCCGCGCATGATCGCGCGCCTTCAAGCCTTGTCGGCCGGATCGCGCGCCACCTTCTGGCGTTCGCTGCAGACGCTCAACGCCACCCGCGTGGTGATCGCGCTGGTGCTGCTGGTCTACCTGAGCTTCGACAACCACGGCCTGCGCGCCTCCGGCCCCTATCTATACCTGCAGATCTGCCTGGTCTATTTGGGCCTGGCGATCCTGTTCGCGCTGACGGCGGTCTACTGGCAGCGCCGCTTCCTGCTGCAGCTGCTGTCGCAGGTCGCCTGCGACCTGGCCGTCATCTCGCTGCTGTTCCTGGCCGGCGGCGGCTTGCGCAGCGGGCTGGCCATCCTCTACCTGTTCCCGCTGGCCGGCGTGGCCATCCTGGCGCCGCTGATGCTGTCGCTGTTCTGTGCCGCGCTGGTGGCGCTGTTCATGCTGGCCGAATCGACCTGGCAGGTGTTCATGATGGAGGGCGAGCAGCCCTACCTGCAGGCGGGCCTGTACGGCGCGGCCTTCTTCGCCGCCGTGCTGGTGGTCAACCGCATGGCGGCCCGGCTGATCGGCCAGGAGGAGCTGGCGATCCAGCGCGGCGTCGAGATCACCGTGCAGCAGGCGGTCAACCGGCTGGTGATGGCCAACGTCGGCGACGGCATTTTGGTGGTCGATCCGGATGGCCAGGTCTTCGCCGGCAATCCGGCGGCGCAGCAGATGCTGGGCATGGTCGGGCCGGAGATGAGGTTCCGGCTGTCGGCCGCCGCCGCGCTGGCGCCGCTGGCGCAGGCCTACGCCGAGTGGCGCGCCGATCCCGCGCGCAGCACCGCCTACGTCACCATCAAGCCGTATGGCGAGGCGGCGCTGCGCGACGTGACCGCCGCCTGGAGCGCGCGGCGCGACCTGGCCGCGCATCTGAAGGTGCGCTTCGCGGCGGTCGACACGGCCGGCCTGGACACCGAGCGCAGCGTGATCTTTTTGCAGGACGTGACCGGCATCGAGAACCAGGCGCAGCAACTGAAGCTGGCGTCGATGGGGCGGCTCACGGCCAGCATCGCGCACGAAGTGCGCAATCCGCTGTCGGCCATCGGCCACGCCACCGCGCTGCTGGGCGAGGACCTCGACAGCACCGTGCATCTGCGGCTGCTGAAGATCGTCGGCGACAACGTGGCGCGGGTCAACCGCATGGTCGAGGACATCCTGCAGCTGTCGCGCAAGGTGCAGCCGCACAGCGAGCCGCTGGCGCTGGACCTCTTCCTGGCCGAGCTGAAAACCGAATTCGTCGACACCCACGGCCTGCCGCACGACCTGCTGGCGGTGTCGGCGCCGGCCGGCACGCTGGTGCGCTTCGACGCGCTGCACCTGCGCGAGGTGGTGCTCAACCTGCTCAACAACGCGGTGCGCTACGCCAGCGGCGCGCCGGCCTCGGTGCGGATGGAGCTGGTGAGCGAGAAGGCGCGGCCGATGGAGCTGCATGTGCAGGACGACGGCCCCGGCATCTCGCCCGAGGTGCGCGCCCATCTGTTTGAGCCGTTTTACACCACATCGAGCAAGGGGACCGGCCTGGGACTATATCTGGCGCGCGAATTGTGTTTGAATAACGAAGCGCGGTTGGACTACGAATATCGTTTTGATATCAAAGACAGCCCCGATGGGACTCCGCGCTCGCGCGGGCGCTTCGTAATCACCTTCGCCCATCCGGCGCAGACGTAGAAAGGCTGTTTGATGACTGCTAGAGGTTCCCAACGCGCCCCCCGCGTGCTGGTCGTCGACGACGAGGCCGACCTGCGCGAGCTGCTGGAACTGACCCTGCTGAAAATGGGCCTGGACGTCGACAGCGCCGCCACGCTGGCGCAGGCGCGCGGCCTGCTGGCCAACGCCGAACGCGAATACCAGCTGGTGCTGACCGACATGCGCCTGCCCGACGGCCTGGGGCTGGAGCTGGTGCGCGAGGTCAGCGCCGCATATAAGAACACGCCGATCGCGGTGGTGACGGCCTTCGGCAGCGCCGACAACGCCGTCATCGCGCTCAAGGCCGGGGCCTTCGACTACATCTCCAAGCCGGTGGCGCTGGACCAGCTGCGCGTGATGGTGCAGTCGGCGCTGCGGTTGAACGCCGAGCCGCCGGCCGGCGAGGCGCCATGCGCCGCGCCGCTGGACAGTCGTTTGAAAGGCGAGTCGGCCGTGATCCAGGCGCTGCGCGCGCAGATCGCGCGGCTGGCGCGCTCGATGGCGCCGATCGCCATCAACGGCGAATCGGGCAGCGGCAAGGAGCTGGCCGCGCGCGAGATCCACGCCCAGAGTTCGCGCGCGGGCAAGCCCTTCATCGCCGTCAACTGCGGCGCGATTCCCGAGGCGCTGATGGAGGCCGAGTTCTTCGGCTACCGCAAGGGCGCCTTCACCGGCGCGGCCGATGAGCGCGACGGCTTCTTCCAGGCGGCCAACGGCGGCACGCTGATGCTCGACGAGGTGGCCGACCTGCCGCTGGCGATGCAGGTCAAGCTGCTGCGGGCGATCCAGGAGCGGCGCGTGCGCAAGATCGGCGCCACCGCCGAGGAGCCGGTCGACGTACGCATCATCAGCGCCACCCACAAGAACCTGGAGCAGTGCGTGGAGCAGGGCAGCTTCCGGCAGGACCTGTTCTACCGCCTGAACGTGATCGAACTGAGTCTGCCCCCGCTGCGCGAACGACTCGACGACCTGCCCGTGCTGACCGCCGCCATCCTCGAGCGGCTGGGCACCTTCGAGCACAAGGTGCGGCTGGGCGAGGGCGTGCTGGAGACCTTGCGCGGCTACTCCTTTCCCGGCAATGTGCGCGAGCTGGAAAACATCCTGGAGCGCGCGCTGGCCTTCGCCAACGACGGCGTGATCGAAGTGGCCGACCTGGCGCTGAAGGGCGCGCGCAACGCCGAGGCGCCGGCGCCGTTGACGGCGCCGCCATTCGCCGACGGCGCCGCGCCGGCTGTGCCGCCATCGCCGCTGCCGGCGGCATCGGCGGCGGCAACCGCCCCGACGCCGGCCGACCCGGCGCCGCCCGCCGCGCTGCCGCACCTGGACGCGCTGCCCAGCAGCCTGCCCGACTACCTGAACCAGATCGAGCGCGACATCATCCTGCGCGCGCTGGCGCAGACGCAGTTCAACCGCACCCAGGCCGCCCAGCTGCTGGGCATCAGCTTCCGCCAGCTGCGCTACCAGATGCAGAAGCTGAACATCCAGGAGCCGGAGGCGTGAGCCGCGCGGAAGTGGGGGCGGACGGCTGGTGGCGGCCGGCGGTCCGCTACGACAGCCCGCACGCCGACTGCCGCCCCGACCCGGCCGACATCACGCTGCTGGTCATCCACAACATCTCGCTGCCGGGCGGCTGTTACGGCGGTCCGCACGTGTCCGACCTGTTCACCGCCCGCTTGGACTATAATACTGACCCCTCGTTCGCGGACCTGCGGGGGCTGAAGGTGTCGAGCCACTTCTTCATCCGCCGCGACGGCCGCGTGATGCAGTATGTTTCTGCCAACGAGCGGGCCTGGCACGCGGGGCTGTCGTCGTTCCGCGGCAGGGAGAAGTGCAACGACTATTCGATCGGCGTCGAGCTGGAAGGCACCGACGGCAGCGGCTTCGAGCCGGCCCAGTACCAGGCGCTGGCCGAGCTGACTTTGGCGCTGCAAATGCGCTATCCGCTGACCGACGTGCAGGGTCACGAGCACATCGCGCCGGGCCGCAAGACCGATCCGGGGCCGTTGTTTGATTGGGAATTTTATCGGAAAACCTGGCAGTCGCTGCTTAATCGAAAGGCACTGGACGAGCCCGCGTTAGTGGGCGCTAGCGCCGAATTGCGCTTCGCAAAAGGCCTCCCGCAAAGTCAATAGAAAAATTGCCGTAAACGGCAAAATTTCCACTTGTCTTACCATTATCCGACCACTACAATCAGTGTATCGATTCACACCAATCACTAGATATAGTAGTTCCCATGACACTGGTTCTTAAACTATTTACAAGCCGCCAAGGCCAGTTCAACACCCATTTTATTGCAGTTTAACCAGCCAGGCAGGTTTGGCTGGCCGCTTCATTTTGGCCTTTTTTTATACAACATTACGTCGCGCAGCTTTGACTGCACGCTGTTATCGGGGAGCTTAAATGCAATCTACTCAAGACATCACCATCAATCCAGCGCTGGTACCAGCAGCCGCTGCGAGCACCGCCAGCAGCCCGGTCACGGCCGCCAGCGACCTCGGTGACTACCGCATCATCCGCCGTAACGGCGCGGTCGTCGCGTTTGAACCGTCGAAAATCGCGATCGCCATGACCAAGGCCTTCCTGGCCGTCAACGGTGGTCAGGGCGCGGCTTCGGCGCGCGTGCGTGAATTGGTAGAACAGCTGACCTCCAGCGTGGTCACCGCATTGGTGCGCCGCCAGCCATCGGGCGGCACCTTCCACATCGAGGACGTGCAGGACCAGGTTGAACTGGCGCTGATGCGCTCCGGCGAACACGATGTCGCCCGCGCCTACGTGCTGTACCGCGCCAAGCACATGGAAGAGCGCCGCGCCGCCAAGGAAGCCCAGGGCGCCGCCGCGACCATCGACGCGCCGCAGATCCACGTGGTTGAAAACGGCGAGCGCAAGCTGCTGGACATGAACCGCGTCACCGGCTTGATCAACGCCGCCTGCATCGGCCTGGAAAAGCACGTCGACGCCGACGCCATCGTGGCCGAGACGCTGAAGAACCTGTACGACGGCGTGCCGGTCGAAGAGCTGCACAAGTCCGCCATCCTGGCCGCCCGCGCGCTGATGGAAAAAGACCCGGCCTACTCGCAGGTGACCGCCCGCATCCTGCTGCACACGATCCGCAAGGAAGTCTTCGGCAAGGAAGTGGCGCAGGGCGCCGCGGCGGCCGAATACGTGACCTACTTCCCGCAATACATCGCCAAGGGCATCGCCAACGAACTGCTGGACACCAAGCTGGCCGAGTTCGACCTGGCCCGCCTGTCCAAGGCGCTGGTCGCCGACCGCGACCTGCAGTTCGGCTACATCGGCCTGCAAACCCTGTACGACCGCTACTTCCTGCACGTGCGCGACGTCCGCATCGAGATGCCGCAGGCGTTCTACATGCGCGTCGCCATGGGCCTGGCCCTGAACGAATCGGACCGCGAAGCGCGTGCCATCGAGTTCTACAACCTGCTGTCGACCTTCGACTTCATGAGCTCCACGCCGACGCTGTTCAACTCGGGCACCCTGCGCTCGCAGCTGTCGTCGTGCTACCTGACCACCGTCTCGGACGACCTGGAAGGCATCTACGACGCCATCAAGGAAAACGCCCTGCTGGCGAAATTCGCCGGCGGCCTGGGTAACGACTGGACCCCGGTGCGCGCGCTGGGCGCCCACATCAAGGGCACCAACGGCAAATCGCAAGGCGTGGTGCCGTTCCTGAAAGTGGTCAACGACACCGCCGTCGCGGTCAACCAGGGCGGCAAGCGCAAGGGCGCGGTGTGCGCCTACCTGGAAACCTGGCACATGGACATCGAAGAGTTCCTGGACCTGCGCAAGAACACCGGCGACGACCGCCGCCGCACCCACGACATGAACACCGCCAACTGGATCCCGGACATGTTCATGAAGCGCGTGATGGAAAAGGGCGAGTGGACCCTGTTCTCGCCGTCGGACTGCCCGGACCTGCACGACCTGGTCGGCAAGGCCTTCGAAAAAGCCTACCTGGGCTACGAAGCCAAGGCCGCCGCCGGCGAGATCCGCGTGTTCAAGAAGATCGCCGCGCTGGACCTGTGGCGCAAGATGCTGTCGATGCTGTTCGAAACCGGCCACCCATGGATCACGTTCAAAGACCCATGCAACATCCGTTCGCCGCAGTCGCACGTGGGCATGGTCCACAGCTCCAACCTGTGCACCGAGATCACCCTGAACACCGGTCCCGACGAAATCGCCGTCTGCAACCTGGGTTCGGTCAACATGCCGGCCCATATGAAAGAGGGCAAGCTGGATCACGTCAAGCTGAAAAAGACCATCCGCACCGCGATGCGTATGCTGGACAATGTGATCGACATCAATTACTACGCCGTCGACAAGGCCCGCAACGCCAATATGCGCCACCGTCCGGTGGGCCTGGGCGTGATGGGCTTCCAGGACTGCCTGCACATGATGCGCATTCCGTTCTCGTCGAACGAAGCCGTGTCCTTCGCCGACACCTCGATGGAAGCGGTGTGCTACTACGCCTACCTGGCCTCGACCGAACTGGCCGAGGAACGCGGCCACTACCAGTCGTACAAAGGCTCGCTGTGGGACCGCGGCATCCTGCCGCAGGACTCGATCAAGCTGCTGGCCGACGAACGCGGCGGCTATCTGGAGCAGGATACCTCGGCCGCGATGGACTGGACCCCGGTGCGCGACCGCATCAAGAAGTTCGGCATGCGCAACTCGAACTGCGTGGCGATCGCTCCGACCGCGACCATTTCGAATATCATTGGCGTGTCGGCCTGCATCGAACCGACCTTCCAGAACCTGTACGTGAAGTCCAACCTGTCGGGCGAGTTCACCGAGATCAACGCCTACCTGGTGCGCGACCTGAAGGCGCGCGACCTGTGGGACGAGGTGATGATCTCCGACCTGAAGTACTTCGACGGCTCGCTGGCCAAGATCGACCGCATCCCGCAAGACCTGCGTGACATTTATGCAACCGCGTTCGAAGTGTCGCCGACCTGGCTGGTGGAAGCCGCATCCCGCCGCCAGAAGTGGATCGACCAGGCGCAGTCGCTGAACATCTACATGGCTGGCGCGTCGGGCAAGAAGCTGGACGAGACCTACAAGCTGGCATGGCTGCGTGGCCTGAAAACCACCTACTACCTGCGTACCATCGCCGCCACCCACATGGAGAAATCGACCTCCAAGACCGGCGCGCTGAACGCGGTGGCCGTGGACGGCGGCATGTCGGCCAGCGCCATGTCGGCGGCCGGCCCGGCGGCGGCGGCCATGGCCGGTTCGGCGGCGGCGGCATCGTCGGTGGCCCAGGCCGAGGCCGACGGCGCGGCCTGCTACCTGCGTCCCGGCGACGACGGCTTCGAGGAATGCGAAGCTTGCCAATAAGCGGGCGGCAAACGTACTAATATAGAGAGTGAATCGTCCCGGCCCGTCCGGGCGGTTCTTTTGACACCGAATTCAGAAGGAAAACACCATGTCGCTGTCCTGGGACGAAGAGGCCGCACCGGCCGCATCACAAGCTGTCAACCAAGCCGCGCTGGCTTCCGGCGAAGCCAACGCCGAGCAAGTCGCGCTGCGCGTCAACGCCGACGACAAGCGCATCATCAACGGCAAGACCGACGTCAACCAGCTGGTGCCGTTCAAGTACAAGTGGGCGTGGGACAAATACCTGGCCGGCTGCGCCAACCACTGGATGCCGCAGGAAGTGAACATGCAGCGCGATATCGAGCTGTGGAAGAACCCGAACGGCCTGACCGAGGACGAGCGCCGCCTGGTCAAGCGCAACCTGGGCTTCTTCGTCACCGCCGACTCGCTGGCCGCCAACAACATCGTGCTGGGCACCTACCGCCACATCACCGCGCCGGAGTGCCGCCAGTACCTGCTGCGCCAGGCGTTCGAGGAGGCGATCCACACCCACGCCTACCAGTACATCGTCGAGTCGCTGGGCCTGGACGAGGGCGAAATCTTCAACGCCTACAACGAAGTGAAGTCGATCCGCGACAAGGATGAGTTCCTGATCCCGTTCATCAACACGCTGACCGACCCGGCCTTCACCACCGGCACCGTGCACAACGACCAGCAGCTGCTGAAGTCGCTGATCGTGTTCGCCTGCCTGATGGAAGGCCTGTTCTTCTACGTCGGCTTCACCCAGATCCTGGCGCTGGGCCGCCAGAACAAGATGATGGGCGCCGCCGAGCAGTACCAGTACATCCTGCGCGACGAGTCGATGCATTGCAACTTCGGCATCGATCTGATCAACACGATCAAGATGGAAAACCCGCTGCTGTGGACGCCTGCGTTCAAGGAAGAGATCAAGCAGCTGTTCCTGAAGGCGGTGGACCTGGAGTACGCCTACGCCGAAGACACCATGCCGCGCGGCGTGTTGGGCCTGAACGCGACCATGTTCAAGGGCTACCTGCGCTTCATCGCCAACCGCCGCGCCACGCAGATCGGCCTGGAGACGCTGTTCGACCAGGAAGACAACCCGTTCCCATGGATGAGCGAGATGATCGACCTGAAGAAGGAACGCAACTTCTTCGAGACCCGCGTGATCGAGTACCAGACCGGCGGCGCGCTGAACTGGGATTAATCGGTACGCTGGCTGTAGAGCGTCACACAAAAAGCCTGGCTATTGCCAGGCTTTTTTATTTCAGCCGCTTGCGGTTGGCCTCGATGGCGCGGCCGATGGTCTTGATCGTCGCGGTGCGGATCGGGGCGCCGTGGGCCAGATCCGTCCACAGGCCGGTCTGCGCCACCATCGCCTCAATGACGCCGCGCGCGTGCCGTTCGGGGACGCCGGTGTCCGCCGCAAGCCGCAGCAGGTCGGCCAGGCCGGGTGCCCGGCTTTCGCCCATGACCGACATCTGATGCTCGCCGCCGGGACCGGGATTGAAACTCAGGTCGTAGCAGGGCGAGAGCTGCCAGTGCCAGTCGCGGCTCATCCGGTAGGAGAAGTTCTTGGCGTGATCGTCCCGGCTGTTGAACAGCACATTGAAGACGCAGCGCCGGAACGCGGCTTCGACCTGCCGCTGGTCGCCGGTCATCAGGCGCGTGGCACGCAGGAAGGTGCTGTAGTCGACCGACGGCAGACGGAAGTCGACCTGCAGCAGACCGGCCAGCGTGTGGACCGGCACGCGCATGGCGTCTTCGCGGTCGAAGCGCTGGACGCCGAAGGCTGCCAGGCGGCGGTCCAGGTCGATATGGCGGGTCGCCGGCATCTCCAGGCCGCAGTTCCGTGCCAGCTCGGCATACACATGTTCGATGGCACAGACTTCCTTGTGCTCACTCTGCGCAGGAAACTTGATCAGCCAGGATTGCCCCCAGCCGGGGTCGTCCAGCGTGCTCACCTGGCCGCTCGCAGGGTCCAGCCGCACCAGCACCTTGGGCCGCGAGCCGTGCGGCGACCCTCCCAGCAAGACCAGTTGCTTGAGGATGGCGCTATCCTTTCCTTGCGCAAGCGTGTGCGCTGCTTGCGCCAGGTCCAGCAGGTGGAGATCCTCCGGCGACAGCTGAAGCGGATCGGGTGGCACATAGCTGAGCGCACCCATGCCGCGATCACCGACGAACGCCAGCCGGTCCAGCGGCGAGATGCTGTGCAGCGCCCTGCCTTGTTTGCGAAACAACTTATCCATCAACAGCATGCCCCAGCCGTCCGGGAGCGAATCGGCGACCAGTCCAGGCAGGCGCAGTTGATGTCGCGGGAATCCGCTGTAGCCTTCGGCCCTCAGCGGCAGGTGGCGTGGCGAGAGTTCGACGCCGCGTCGCAGCGCTTCCGGCGCGTACTCGAACAAGATGTCGGTGCCGTTGTCGGCGAGGGCGCCCAGCGGCCAGCATTCACCCCAGCCATTGAAGACGACGTTGAGCAGTTTCATTTGGCGGCTCGGCGAGGAGCGCGGCGGCGTTTTGCCAGCTCCGCCTTTTCCATGGCGGCGATCGACACGACCTTGAGTCGGAACAGTTCACCCAGATCGTCAGCCAGGCCGAGTGCCACGACGATCTGGATGAAGGACGCCAGCGAGGCTTGTCCCTTGGCTTCAAGGTTCTTCACGGTGCCGCTGGACAGGCCGGCGCGCTGGGCCAGCTCCACTTGCGACCAGCCCTGCATCAAGCGCCGCGCGCGCAAACGGTGTCCGAGTTCGGCGCTGATCTCAGGCGCGGTGGCCATCATAAAGTCAAACATATTGCCTCCTAACGAGGATATGCGCGTTTAATGATTAATATCTTACTCCTTAACTTTGCAGGCGACGCTTTCCGCAGACTTCGCGCAGCCTCATAGCACGGCAGTGACGTGCCGCCGAAATCTCATAGCGTAAACAAACGTACCCGCCGGCGCCGCGCGATCGATCACGCGGTGGCGCGCGTCGACGAACTGAGTTTGGTGGCGCGGCGCATCGCGTACGCGCGACAAGCATGTGCACGAAGTGGTGGTGACGAAGCCCGGCCGCGAGATGGTGGATGCCGTCGGCCGCGTGTGCGAAAACGCCGTCGCCGAGTCGCCGGTCGATTGCGGTGGTCCGTCGGCGCGCCTTGCCACGCTTGATGAAGCGCGTCGCCGCCGGCGTGAACGCGCGCCTGCATCGGCGCGAAAACGGCGCGCGGAATCGAGCGATGTGCGAGTGCGCGCCGCATGTCGCGCGCGTGCGGCGCGCGAACACCGCAGTATTGTGCTTGCCATTCGCCGCACTCTGTCTCATAATCGCGACGAAATTAAAACAGTGAGTAGCGGCGGCGCGCAAGCGATGCGCAAGCGCTCTCGATTTCGGAAGCGGGTGGTGCGGATTTCTCGCCGGTGACGACGGCATCGCAGAAACCCAGGCGGCATAAGGCGCGCTTTGATGCGGTCTTTTTTTGGCGCGACAGCGCGGACGCTTTTCCGAACTCGATCGAGCGCGCACATCGCGGCGCGGCGACGCAAGCGGGCATGCCGAATCGGCGTGCGTATGTGAGTTGGGCAGCTTAACGCGAAAAAAAGCGCGCGAATATCTCTCGTGCTGGTTGCGTACCGACAAGGTTTTCGTGTACTTTACGAGATTGAAAATGCGTGTTTTGAAATGTGCGGAAATTTGAAGTCGCACATGCCGCAGAAATGATCGCGATACGGGATACAGATTCACACAGATATGCACAAGACCACACTGTTTTTGTTGAGCCGTCTTTCCTGATTAGGTTCAGGTTGGGCGGTTTTTTGTTTGAAAACGAAAACCGTGCATGGCTGCGACGTAGGTCCATGGAGCTGAACATACGCCCGACCACCCGCAAAACGTCGCAACAAGATTAGTACCTGAGCGCCTTCCGGCCACGGACGGCGACCAGGTCGATGGCTGAAGTGCTGCACTCGTGAGGGGTTGCAGCAGTTCAGCTGGTGCCGAATTCATTAGCGCAAACCGTAGTCCGTTTGCGCCGATGAATAATTCGCCTGGCCTAATTCCGGGCCGGACGGGTTTAAATCTTGTAATGAATTT
Source organism: Duganella sp. BJB1802 (assembly GCF_013369445.1). Classification (NCBI taxonomy): domain Bacteria; kingdom Pseudomonadati; phylum Pseudomonadota; class Betaproteobacteria; order Burkholderiales; family Oxalobacteraceae; genus Duganella; species Duganella sp. BJB1802. The sequence goes on from NZ_JABWEF010000001.1 coordinate 399,412, forward strand.
TTCCCATCCCCGATGAAGGAGAACTAAAAATGGCAACAGCCGCAAAGAAACCAGCAGCAAAGAAACCGGCCGCTAAAGCCGCCGCCCCAGCGAAAAAGCCTGTCGCAGCGAAAGCCGCCGCCAAGCCAGCAGTGAAAGCTGCCGCCAAACCAGCCGCCAAAGCCGCAGCTAAACCAGCCGTGAAAAAAGCAGCTGCCAAGCCAGTCGCGAAAAAAGCAGCCGCCAAGCCAGCAGCAAAAGCAGCCGCCAAGCCAGCAGTGAAAAAAGCAGCTGCCAAGCCAGTCGCTAAAAAAGCCGCAGCTAAACCAGCAGCCAAGCCAGCAGCGAAAGCTGCCGCCAAGCCAGCAGCTAAAAAAGCTGTCGCCAAAAAACCAGCGGTAAAAGCAGCAGCCAAACCGGCTGCAAAGGCAGCGGCTAAGCCAGCAGCAAAAAAGCCGGTTAAAGCAGCCGCCAAGCCGGTTGCTAAAAAGCCAGTCGCTAAGAAAGCCGCCGCTAAACCGGCAGCCGCTCCAGCCGCAGCTCCAGCCGCAGCTCCAGTCGTGGCAGCCGCCGCGAAACCAGCTGTGAAAAAAGCCGCGCCGAAGAAGGCTGCAGCACCGAAGAAGGAAGCTGTCGCCAAGCCAGCCGCTCCAGCTCCGGCCGCCGCTCCCGCAGCAAAAACCGTGTTGGCACCGGCCGCAGCTTGGCCGTTCCCAACCAGCACCCGTCCTAGCTAATTAAATAGCTTGGATGCCTGCTGAGGCAATGGGCCGCTGTGTGAGACAATCACACAGCGGCTTTTTTTTGGAGGGGACTCGTGCTTAGTATTCTCGTGTTGATTGTCGACGCCATCGCCACCCTGTTGGGCGGGGCTCTGCTGTTGCGTTTCTGGATGCAGGCGATCCGCGTCCGCCCACCGGCTTCGGTGGCCCAATTCACGTTCCAGCTGTCGGACTGGCTGGTGCGCCCGCTGCGCCGCATCGTGCCCGGCGTGGGCGGCTATGACTGGGCCAGCCTGATCGGCGCCTTCCTGATCGTGCTGCTGGCCACCTCGGTGATGTACCTGGCCGGCTGGACCACGCCGCTGGTGCTGCTGATGGCCTGCCAGCGTTTTCTGCAGTGGATCCTGTACGGCTTCATGGCCCTGCTGGTGGTCGAGGCCATCTTCAGCTGGGTGAACCCGCATGCGCCGCTGGCGCCGTTCGTGCGCGCGCTCAACGAGCCGCTGCTGCGTCCCATCCGCCGCGTGGTGCCGCTGGTCGGCAACCTGGACCTGTCGCTGCTGGTGGCGCTGATCCTGCTGCAGATCGCGCTGCTGGTGCTGGGGATGCTGTTCAGCGGACGCTGATCCAGCTCCTGAGATAAAAAAACCCCGTCGGCCTGAACGCGCTCAAGAGCGCGCTCAGTGCAGACGGGGTTTTTTTGCGCCGTGCGGCTTAGTAGCGGTAGCCGAACGCGGCCTCGAAGCGGTCGGCGATCTCGGCGGCCGTCGGCTTGTGGTTCTGCGCGCCCTTGCTGGCGATCTTGATCGCGCCCAGCAGGCTGGCCAGGCGGCCGGTAGTTTCCCACTTCCAGCCGTTGGTGATGCCGAACAGCAGGCCGGCGCGGTAGGCGTCGCCGCAGCCGGTCGGGTCCACCGCCTCGGCCACCGGCACGGCCGGGATCTCGATGCGCTGGCCGCCGGTGTAGATCTCCGAGCCGTTTTCGCCGCGCGTGATGATCAGCGCTTCCAGGCGGCTGGCGATCTGCGGCACGGTCAGGCCGGTGCGGTCCATCAGCAGTTCGATCTCGTAGTCGTTGGTGGTGACGTAGGTGGCTTGCTCGATGAAGGCGATCAGCTCGTCGCCGTTGAACATCGGCAGCTGCTGGCCCGGATCGAAGATGAACGGGATCTGCAGCTTGGCCAGGTCGGCCGCGTGCTTCTGCATGCCCAGATGGCCGTCCGGCGAGATGATGGCGATCGCGGCCGGGCCGGCCTTGGCGACGTCGTTCTCGTGCGCGTACGACATGGCGCCCGGGTGGAAGGCGTTGATCTGGTTGTTGTCCTCGTCGGCGGTGACGAAGCACTGGGCGTTGTAGGCGTCCGGCTTGATCAGGATGGTGTCGGTGGACAGGCCCAGCTTGCGGAAGCGCTCCATGTAGGCGGCGTTGTCCTGGCCCATGACGCCGACGATGCGCGGGTCGCCGCCCAGCAGCTTGAGGTTGTAGGCGATGTTGGGCGCGCAGCCGCCGAACTCGGTACGCATGGTCGGCGCCAGGAAGGAGACGTTGACCTTGTGCAGCTGGTCGGCCAGCAGGATGCTGTCGAAGCGGCCGGGGAATTGCAGGATGGTGTCGATGGCGATCGAACCGCAAATCAGGGAGGTTGGAGTCATGATGGGTCTTAAGGGTAGAAGACTGCGATGTGATAGCCGGATGCTTTCAGCTGGCTCAGTTCAAAGTACAGTTTGACAGATTGTTCGGTGTGCGGGGCGAAGCCCTTGTCCAGCGCGACGTCCGGGCCCAGGTATTCGCGCGGCGTGAACACGCGGCGCAGCACGGCCTTGTCGTTGGCGTCGTCCAGCACCAGTTCGATGTGCGGCCAGGCTTGCGCGGTGCTGCTCTGGTTGCGCAGCTGGGTGGTGAAGGAGAACGTGGTGTCGCTCAGGGTTTGCAGCTCGCCCTGTTCGATGCTGAGGTCGTCGATCTGCGCCGGCAGTTCGATCTTGCAGCCGAGCGCGTTGCAGGCGGCGGTCAGCGCCGGCTTGAGCGGCGGCAGCGCGGCGGCGATCTGGTTGCGGAAGGTGGTCAGGCCCTGCGCCGCCAGGGCGGCCACCAGCAGCAGCGAGCCCAGGCTCATGGCGATGGTGGCGGCCTTGCCGAACTTCTGGCGGCGGCGGTCGCGCTTGATGAAGCCGGGTTCTTCGACTTCGGCTGTTTCGGTGTCGCTTTCCGTTTCGGCGAACGGTTCGGCCATCGCATGGGCAGGGGCGCGGGCGGACTGGGCTTCCGCCAGGCCCGCCGACGACAGGTGCACCAGCGCCTCCTCGTCGACATCGTCGAGTTCGTTGAAGCGTTCGGCCAGGCTGGGTGGCGGCGCGGCGGCGGCCGGCATGTTGTCCAGCGTCGGCTCGCGGCGCTCGCTGGCGGCGACCGAGGTGAAGGCGTCCTCGGACGCCGGTTCGGCCTCGCCTTCCGGCGGGGCGATGTTCTGTTCCATCACGGCCAGCTCGGCGGCCAGCGCGGCTTCCAGCTCTTCGTCCGACATGGCTTCGATGCTGAGCGCGTCTTCGAGCGGCTCGGCGTCGGCTTCCGGTTCGGCGGCGGTGGGCGCTTCGATGGCTTCGGTGTCCCACTGCGGCTCGATGGCGGCGGCTGGCTCGGGCGTGGCTTCCGGCTCGGGTTCCACATCGAGGTTGAAGTCGAGATCCAGCGCGTCCTCCACGGCGGGCGGCAGGCTGGCGGGCTCGGCGGGCAGCGCGAGCGTGGTGGCGATCGGTTCGTCGTCGTAGGGCTGGCCATCGGGTTCGGCCTCGGCGGCGTACGGCTCGGGTTCGGTGGCGCGTACCTCAGCCTCGGCGGCGGTCGGCTCAGTCTCGGCGACGTGCGCCTCGGCCTCGGCCGTGTCAAGCGCGGCGTCGAGTTCCAGTGTGTAGATGGGTTCGGCGGTGTCGCTGCCCAGCACTTCGGCGGCGCGGGTATCGAGCGCGGCCATCTTCTGGTCGAAGGGTGTGGGTTCGGGCAGCGGGGAAGGTGAGGGCGCCGCAGGCGGCGCGGCAAGCGGCTCCAGCAGGGCCGCGTTGCCATCGAAGACTTCGTTGCAGGAGCCGCAGCGCACTATGCCCCCACGTAATTTCAACTGGTCATGGGCGACCCGAAATATCGTGTTGCAGTGGGGGCATTTGGTGGCGAGCGCCATTGCTATGGTTAGCGCGCCGCTGGAACCACGTCGCTGCCGAGGCGGCCATGCAGGGCCACCCAGCCGTCTTGCTCAGCCCAGACGCCCAGCTTGATGAACGGTGCGTACGCGGCGGCCACTTCCTCGGCCTGGCGCGCCAGCACGCCCGACAGGATCAGCGCGCCGCCGTCGGCCACGCGGCCCGACAGCATCGGCGCCATCAGCTTGAGCGGGCTCGACAGGATGTTGGCGACCACGATGTCGAAACGCTGGGTCGCGTGCTTGGACTGCGCGAAGCTGTCCGGCAGGAAGTACTCGATCTCGCACTTGTTGCGCTGCGCGTTGTCGGCCGCCGACTCGATCGCCTGCGGATCGATGTCCACGCCGACCACTTCGCCGGCGCCGACCTTCTTGGCCACCATGGCCAGGATGCCGGAGCCGCAGCCGTAGTCGAGCACGGTCTTGCCCGGCGCCGGGTTCGCCTCCAGCCACTCCATGCACAGGCGGGTGGTCGGGTGCGAGCCGGTGCCGAAGGCCAGGCCCGGATCCAGTTCCAGGATCAGGCCGTTGGCGTCCGGCGCCTCGTGCCAGCTCGGCACGACCCAGATGTTCTTGCCGATGTGGATGGGCGCGAACTGCGACTGGGTCAGGCGCACCCAGTCCTGCTCCTCCACCTTGCGGGTGGTGAACTTGGGCAGCGCCTCCAGGCCGATCTGGCCGGCCGCGGCCGCCACGATCACGGCCTGGTCGTCATCTTCGTTGGTCAGGGCGACCACGCGGCTGTGTTCCCATGCCGCCTCGGTCGGCTCCATGCCCGGCTCGCCGAACAGCGGCTTTTCCGCGTCGGTGCCTTCGTCCGCGTCTTCCACGGACACCGACAGCGCGCCCACGTCCATCAGCGCTTCCGACAGTGCTTCCGCGTGGTCGCGGGCGATTTCGATGACGATTTCAGTCCAGCTCATTATTGTGGCGCCTTGTTACTCAAACTCAGTTTATGCAGGTCCGGCATGTCCGCCAGCTTCTGCTCCAGATAGTGGATGTTGGTGCCGCCTTCGATGAAGCGGGCGTCGACCATCAGCTCGCGGTGCAGCGGGATGTTGGTCGAAATGCCCTCGACCACCATTTCCGACAGCGCGATCTGCATGCGGCGGATCGCCTGCTCGCGGGTGGCGCCGTAGGTGATGACCTTGCCGATCATCGAATCGTAGTGCGGCGGTACATAATACCCCGCATACGAGTGCGAGTCGACGCGCACGCCGGGGCCGCCCGGCACGTGCCAGGAGGTGATGCGCCCTGGCGACGGGGTGAACTTGAACGGGTCTTCGGCGTTGATGCGGCACTCGATGGCGTGGCCGGACAGCATGACGTCGCGCTGGCGGAAGCGCAGCTTCTCGCCGGCGGCGATGCGGATCTGTTCCTGCACGATGTCGATGCCGGTGATCATTTCGGTGACCGGGTGTTCGACCTGCACGCGGGTGTTCATCTCGATGAAGTAGAACTCGCCGTTCTCGTACAGGAACTCGAAGGTGCCGGCGCCACGGTAGCCGATCTTGCGGCAGGCTTCGGCGCAGCGGTCGCCCACTTTCTCGATCAGCTTGCGCGGGATGCCCGGCGCCGGCGCTTCCTCGATGACCTTCTGGTGGCGGCGCTGCATCGAGCAGTCGCGTTCGCCCAGCCAGACGGCGTTCTTGTGTTCGTCGGCGAGGATCTGGATTTCCACGTGGCGCGGATTTTCCAGGTACTTCTCCATGTAGACTTCCGGATTGCCGAAGGCGGTGCCCGCTTCGGTCTTGGTCATCGCCACGGCGTTGATCAGGGCCGCCTCGGTGTGCACCACGCGCATGCCGCGTCCGCCACCGCCGCCGGCCGCCTTGATGATGACCGGGTAGCCGACCTTGCGCGCAATTTGCACGATCGCCTTTGGATCGTCCGGCAAAGCGCCTTCCGAACCTGGCACGCACGGCACGCCGGCCTTGATCATGGTTTGCTTGGCCGAGACCTTGTCGCCCATGATGCGGATCGATTCGGAGCGGGGGCCGATGAAGACGAAGCCGGATTTTTCCACGCGCTCGGCGAAGTCGGCGTTTTCCGACAGGAAGCCGTAGCCCGGGTGGATCGCTTCGGCGTCCGTCACTTCGGCGGCGCTGATGATGGCCGGCATGTTCAGGTAGCTGAGCGTCGACGGCGCAGGCCCGATACACACCGATTCATCCGCCAACTTGACGTATTTGGCGTCTTTGTCCGCTTCCGAGTGGACCACAACCGTCTTGATGCCCAGTTCGCGGCAGGCGCGCTGGATACGGAGGGCAATTTCGCCACGGTTGGCGATGAGGATTTTTTCAAACATGATAGGTTCGCGTATGTCTGTGAGCACCGGCGGGCCGGTAACGTCAGGTAGAGGAGGGAATGCGGACCAAGCCGGCGCGCCCGTCACCGATGGGGAGGGCGCAGGCCGGTCTTAGCCTATCACAAACAGCGGCTGGCCGAACTCGACCGGTTGGCCGTTCTCGACCAGGATCTGGGTGATCGTGCCGGACTTGTCGGCGTCGATTTCGTTGAGCAGCTTCATCGCTTCGATGATGCACAGGGTGTCGCCTTCCTTGACGGTGGCGCCCACTTCGACATACGCCGGCGAGCCTGGCGCGGACGAACGGTAGAAGGTGCCGACCATCGGCGACTTGACCACGTGGCCGGTCGGCTCGGCGGCGACGGCTGCGACCGGGGCTGCGGCGGCCGGTGCGGGTGCTTGCGCCGGGGCGGCGTGGTATTGCGGCATGCCTTGCGGCTGCATCATCACCATCTGGTTCTGCGGCATGGCGGACGACTTGACGATGCGTACTTTGCTCTCGCCTTCGGTCACTTCGAGTTCGGCGATATCCGATTCCGCGACCAGATCGATCAAGGTCTTCAGCTTGCGTAAATCCATGTAACCCCCAGGAATGTCTTTGTTATGTAAGTGTGAGCGGTGCGCCTTGTGGGCGGAACCGCGCGAAATTGCGCGCAGATCGCGTAGATTATCGCCTTTTAAGGACGAAGTCGATGGCAAACCGATATCCTTCGATACCCAGTCCGCAAATAGTACCTATGGCGATCGCGCTAAGAAATGAGTGATGGCGAAACGTCTCGCGCTGGTAAATATTCGAAATATGCACTTCAACAAACGGTATCGCCACCCCCGCCAAGGCGTCGCGCAAGGCCACGCTGGTGTGGGTCAGGCCGCCCGGGTTGATGACGATGGCGTCCACGCCTTCCGCTCGGGCGGCATGGATGCGGTCGATCAGCGCCCCTTCGTGGTTGCTCTGAAAGCAGGACAAGCTCGCGCCCGCCGCCTGGGCTTGCGCCTGGGCTGCGTGTTCGATGTCGGCCAAAGTGCTAGCGCCGTAGACCTCAGGCTCGCGGCTACCCAGCAAATTCAGGTTGGGGCCGTTGAGCAGTAGGAGGTTTTTTGCCATGGGTTCAGGACCGTTTTCCGCGAAAGTTCCGCATTTTGCCGCCAACTGCCGGCATTGGCAAGAGAAAAAAACTTGTAAAACTATTTACAGAGTTGCCAGGTCCTTGCGCAGCTCGTCAAACTTCAGGCGGCCCAGATAGGTCTTCTTGACTTGGCCGTCGGCGCCGATCAGCACGGTGTACGGAAGCCCGCCGGCGCCGTTGCCGAAGGCGCGCGAGAGGTCGGTGCCGGCCATGCCGGCGACGAAGACTGGATAGCTGATTTTGAACTTGTCGTTAAATTCGGCGATATTTGTTGCCGAATCTATACCAATTCCGATAACTTGCAGCTTCTTACCCTCTTCTCCGGCCGCCAGCGCCGACAGCTCCGGCATCTCCTGCACGCACGGACCGCACCACGGGGCCCAGAAATTGACCAGCATGGCCTTGCCTTTATATTGGGCCAGCGATTGCGAAACGCCCTTGGCGTCCGGCAGGGTCTGCTTATATAAGTCGTTCACCGGGCCGGTGACGCCGGCCGGCTGGGTGGTGGAGATCGGCGATGCCTGGTCTTTTTTATGGGTGCCGACATAGGCGCCGGAGGCGGCAAATAACAAAGCGACAACGACGTAGGCGGCGAGATGTTTTTGATTCATGATATGGATGGGTCTGGGTTTTCGTGAGTACTGTTAACTAGTAGGGCGCGCACGGTGGCGATATCGGCGCGCATCAATTTGCCGTCGGCGCGGGTCTTGACGGCGCCGCGCAGGTCGTCCAGCTCATATAAGGCGGCGTGCACGCCTTCCTTGTGCCACATGAAGCTCACCGTCTCGACCGAGCCGTGGCGCGGACCCTTGAAGTGCGGGGTTTCCGAGATGTCGATTTGCAGGTTGCGGTTCAGCAGGAAGATTTCCACTTCCTTGGCGCTGTCGGCGAACAGCTGCAGGTGGATGTCGTCGTGCGGGCCGGCCGTGCCGTTCAGCACGGCGCCGGTCAGGTAGGGCTGGAAGGCGGACAGGCCGTCCATGATGTCGACCGCCAGCGTGCGCAGCCGGAACAGGCGCGCCGGCTGGGTGTCTGCATGGAACAGCGACTGGTAGATCCGCACCTCCGCCTCGATCTGCGCGTTGTCCGGCAGCAGGTTGAGCGGCGGCTGGGTGTCGCCGAGGATCTGCTTGGCGGCCTTGCGCTTGGCGCTGTTGTAGTCGTGACCGTCCTGGGCGATCAGGCGCGCGGCGGCCGCGGCGATCTCCGCGCGCAGCAGCAGGACTTCTTCGGTGGCATTGGACGTCATGGACGAGATAATACTCCGAACCGGGAAAAGGGCGTCAGGTCGGGTAAAATCCCGTATTCAATCGTCGTCTTGATCACCATGCATATTCATATACTCGGCATTTGCGGCACTTTCATGGGCGGCCTGGCTGTCCTGGCAAAAGAAGCCGGCCACCGCGTCACCGGCTGCGATGCCAACGTCTATCCTCCGATGAGCACCCAGCTGGAAGCCCAGGGCATCGAACTGATACAGGGCTTCGGCCCGGAACAGGTGCAGCTCAACCCCGACCTGTACGTGATCGGCAACGTCGTCTCGCGCGGCAATCCGCTGATCGAGGAGATCATGAACCGCGGCCTGCCGTTCGTCTCCGGCCCGCAATGGATCGGCGACCACATATTAAAAGACAAATGGGTGCTGGCCGTGGCCGGCACGCACGGCAAGACCACCACCTCGGCCATGCTGACCTGGATACTAGAGGACGCCGGCTACGCGCCGGGCTTCCTGATCGGCGGCGTGCCGATGAACTTCGGCGTGTCGGCCCGCATGCAAGGTGACAAGGACTCGATCTTCTTCGTCATCGAAGCCGACGAGTACGACACCGCCTTCTTCGACAAGCGCAGCAAGTTCGTGCACTACCACGCCAAGACCGCGATCATGAACAACCTGGAATACGATCACGCCGACATCTTCCCCGATCTGGGCGCGATCGAAACCCAATTCCATCACCTGGTGCGTACCGTGCCGGGCATCGGCCGGGTCATCTACAACGCCGACGAGGCATCGCTGCAGCGCGTGCTCAAGCGCGGCTGCTGGAGCGAGAAGGAAGGCTTCGGCAGCGCCGAGGGCGCCGATTGGGCGATGAAGGAATACGATGACGGCAGCTTCGACGTGATCTTCGGCGGTGAACTGGCCGGCCATGTCGAGTGGCAGCTGACCGGCAAGCACAACCGCGCCAACGCGCTGGCCGCGATCGCCGCCGCCCGCCACGTCGGCGTGCCGGTGGCGCAGGCGGCCAAGTCGCTGGCCACCTTCGAGAACGTCAAGCGCCGCATGGAAGTGCGCGGCGTGGTAAACGATATTACTGTTTATGACGATTTCGCCCACCATCCGACCGCCATCGCCACCACCGTCGGCGGCCTGCGCCAGAAGGTGGGCAAACAAACCCGCATCCTGGCCGTGCTGGAGCCGCGCTCCAACACCATGAAGCTGGGCGCGATGAAGGATGCGCTGCCGGGCAGCCTGTCCGACGCCGACCTGGTGTTCGGCTTCGGCAGCCAGAAGTCGCTGGGCTGGAGCCTGGGCGACGCGCTGGCGCCGCTGGGCCAGCTCGCCAGCGCCTATGAAGACATCGATGCCTTGGTGGCCGCCATCGTCCAGGCCGCGCGGCCGGGCGACCAGATCCTGGTGATGAGCAACGGCGGCTTCGGCGGCGTGCACAACAAGATACTGGAAGCGCTGGCGCGATGATCCTCTATCTGCACGGATTCCGCTCGTCGCCGAAGTCGATGAAGGCGCGCGTGATGGCCGAGCGCATGGCGGCGCTGGGCTTGTCTGACCAGTTCATCTGCCCGCAGCTGCCGGCCTCGCCGAAGCTGGCGATGGAATTGGCGCTCTCTTTAATAGAGGGCGTCCCGGCCGGCGAGCTGACCATCGTCGGTTCCTCGCTGGGCGGCTACTACGCCACCTGGCTGGCCGAGCGCATCGGCTGCCGCGCCGTGCTGCTGAATCCGGCCATCGTGCCGCTCAAGGACCTGGACCAGCACGTCGGCGTGACCACGCAATTCCATTCCGACGAGCCGTTCGAGTTCAAGCGGGAATACATCGACGAGTTGCGTGCCCTGGCCGTCAACCCGGTCACGCGCCAGGAACGCTACTTCCTGATCGCCGCCACCGGCGACGAAGTGCTGGACTATCGCGACATGGTGGCGCACTATGCGGGCGCGCGCCAGATCGTGATCGAGGGCAGCGACCACGGCATTTCCGAGTTCCCCGACTATGTGGAGTCTGTGCTGGAGTTCTGCGGTATCGAGGCGCATCGGTGACGGCGGCCATTCGTGGCGCCTCGCTGCGGCAGACGCAATGGCAGCCGCACGTGTTGGCGCTGAACGCGCCGCCGGGCTACCGCCAGTGGCTGACGGCCGACGGTTCGCTGACCGCCAAGTTGAAAGCGCACAGCCGCGCCTTCCGCGTGCAGTGTCTGCACCAGAGCACGGCGCGCTGCCTGACGGACGAGGCGGCCGCGATCGGCATGCACCGGCCGGGCCGCGTCTGGGAGAGGGAAGTGCTGCTGCGGTGTGATAATACGCCTGCGGTGTTCGCGCACACGGTGGTGCCGATGTCGGCCACGGCGGCGGACTGGCCGCTGTTCAGCGCGCTGGGCGAGCGCTCGCTGGGCACGACGCTGTTCGGCGACCCGCAAGTGCGGCGCGGTGTTTTGGAATTTGCAAGATTGCGGGAAGGGCATCCCCTGGCGCAGCGTGCGCGCAGGGCGCTCGGGCTGGACGGTCCGCAAGAACTCATATTATATGCACGGCGCTGTCTATATCGGCGCCGTCAAGGTACCCTGCTGGTGACGGAAGTGTTTTTACCTTCCGTACTGGAATTGAAACTAATAACAACGAACAGAAGCTAGCAATGAATCTATTTTTCGAAGAATCCGGCGATTTCAAGGTCGGCTCCATGATGTCGCAAGCCGGCGAGGCCTACCAGGTTGAAATGGCCAGCGGCAAGCGCACCAAGGTCAAGATCAAGGACGTGCTGCTGCAGTACGAGAAGCCGTCGCCGACGGATTTGATGGAACAGGCCAAGGCGGTCGCGGCCGACATCGACCTCGACTTCCTGTGGGAAGTGGCGGGCGAGGAGGAATTCGGCTTCGCCGAGCTGGGCGCCGAATACTTCGGCCACGCGCCGCTGCCGGCCGAAGCCGCCGGCCTGATCCTGAGCCTGCATTCGGCGCCGATCTACTTCTACAAGAAGGGCCGTGGCCGCTACAAGGCCGCGCCCGAGCAATCGCTGCGCGCGGCCCAGGCCGGCATCGAGAAAAAGAAACAGCAGGCGCTGGTGCAGGCCGCGTACGTCGAGGAACTGAAGGCCAACAAGCTGCCGGCCTCGATGCAGAACATCGTCACGCAGCTGCTGTTCAAGCCGGACAAGAACTCGATCGAATACAAGGCGCTGGAAGCGGCGTGCAACGAGCTGCACACCAATCCGCAGCGGCTGATGCTGGCGGCCGGCGGCATCGCCTCGCCCAAGGCGCTGCACATGGCCAAGTTCCTGTTCGAGAACTTCCCGCGCGGCGCCGGCTTCCCGGACGTGCCGGTGCCGGTGCCGCCGACCAATCTGCCGCTGGCCAACGTGCAAGCGTTCTCCATCGACGACGTCACCACCACCGAGATCGACGACGCCTTCTCCGTCACCAAACTGGACGATGGCAACGTCAAGATCGGCATCCACATCGCCGCGCCGGGCCTGGGCATACAGCCGGACGACGCGGTCGACAAGATGGCGCGCGCGCGCATGTCCACCGTCTACATGCCGGGCGATAAGATCACCATGCTGCCGGATTCCATCGTCGAGGCGTTCACGCTGGCCGAGGGCAAGACCTGCCCGGCGCTGTCGCTGTACGCCACCCTGAACCCGGCGGACTGGTCGGTGCTGGCCACCGAGACCCGCGCCGAGATGGTGCCGATCGCGAACAACCTGCGCCACAACGACCTCGACGACCTGGTCAACGAGGAAACGCTGGCCAGCGGCGAGGGCGACTATCCGCACAAGGAATCGCTGGGCCTGATCTGGCAATGGGCGCAGGTGCTGGAGGCCGCGCGCATGGTCAAGCGCGAGGGCTTCGGCTTGAAGCCGGAACAGAACAACCGCGTGGACTTCAACTTCTACGTGGAAGACGACGTGGTCACGGTCAGCCGCCGCAAGCGCGGCGCGCCGCTGGACAAGATCGTGGCCGAGCTGATGATCTTCGCCAACAGCACCTGGGGCAAGCTGATGCACGACCACGGCGTGCCGGGCATCTACCGCAGCCAAGGGCAGGGCGTGGGCGGCTGGGCCGCCAAGATGCAGGTGCGCATGCTGACCCATGCGGCCCCGCACCAGGGCCTGGGCGTGGACCAGTACGCGTGGAGCACCTCGCCGCTGCGCCGCTACACCGACCTGGTCAACCAGTGGCAGATCCTGGCCTGCGCCGAGCACGGCGTGACCGCGCCGCTGGTCGCGCACTTCAAGCACAAGGATGCCAACCTGTTCGCCATCGTGTCGCAGTTCGACGCGGCGTACGCGGCCTATGGCGACCACCAGTCGAACATGGAACGTTACTGGTGCTTGCGCTGGCTGGGCCAGCAGGACGCGCGCCAGGTCGAGGCCGTGGTGCTCAAGGACGAGGTGCTGCGCCTGGTCGACATTCCGCTGATCATCCGCCTGCCGGGCATGCCGCAGGTGGCGCGCGGCGCGCAGGTCAAGCTGGACATCCTGCGCTGGGACGAGGTGGACCTGACCATCGAAGCCCGCATCCTGGAAATCCCGACCACCGACACGGTGGCCGCCGATGCCGAGCTGGACTACGAGGACGAGGAAGCGCCGGAGGAAGCGGTCGATGCGCCGGAAGTGGCGGTAGAGGCCGCGGCCGAAGCCCCGGCCGCCGAATAACGTCATTCCCGCGCTTGCTTTGACGTAAAATCAGCCCTATCTTTTCTACCCCCGGCCTCGCGTGAAGTCTTTCAAAGAAAATCGCTTGCTGTACCTCGCCATCGGCCTGTCGCTGATGGCGCATGGCGCCTTGCTCGCGGTGCACTTTGTCGCGCCCAAGCCGGCGCCGGTGAAGGCCACCGATCCTGGGCTGGAAGTCATCCTGGTCAACGCCAAGCACAGCAAGGCGCCGCTGAAGGCCGACGCGCTGGCCCAGGCCAACCTGGACGGCGGCGGCACGGTCGACAAGGGCCGTTCCAAATCGCCGCTGCCCGACATGCGCAAGATGGAAACGGGCGACAGCATCAAGGCCGCCAAGCGCCGCATCGCCGAGCTGGAGGAGAAGCAGCGCAACCTGCTGACGCAGGCGGCCAAGCAGATTCCATTCACCGCGCCGCCGGTGACGGAAAAGACCAAGCCCGATCCGCTGCCGACCGGCGCCGACCTGCTGGATTCCAGCAAGGCCATCGCCCGCCGCGCAGCCGAGATCAGCGAGACCATCGAGGACCAGAACAAGCGTCCCAAGCGGACCATCATCACGCCGAGCACGCGCGGGGTGGGCTACGCGATGTACTATAAATCGATACAGAAGCGCATCGAAGACATCGGCACGCTGAACTTCCCGCAGCAGAACGGCCGCAAGCTGTACGGCCAGCTGGTGCTGTCGATCCCGGTGTTCCAGGACGGCACGATCTACGAGAAGGACGGCGGCATCAAGGTTGAAACCGGCTCCGGCAACGCGGCGCTGGACCAGGCGGCGATGAACATCGTGCGCCGCGCCGCGCCCTTCGGCAAGTTCCCGCCGAACATGCTGTCGAACGACAAGGACGATCTGTGGGTGATCGTCACGACTTTCAAATTCACCCGCGAAGACAAACTACAAGCCGACCTGAGCGGCGGAGGACGTTGATGGACCGCTACTGCGTATTCGGCAATCCGATTGCCCATAGCAAATCGCCCGAGATCCACGCCGCGTTCGCGGCCCAGACCGGGCAGGAACTAACCTATGAAAAACGGCTGGCGCCGGTGGACGGCTTCGCCGCCGCCGTGCAAGCCTTCATCGCCGAGGGCGGCAAAGGCGCCAACGTCACCGTGCCCTTCAAGCTGGACGCGGTGAAGGTGGCGCAGGCGCTGACCATCCGCGCGCGCGCGGCCGGCGCCGTCAACACGCTGCACTTCACCGAGGACGGCATCGTCGGCGACAACACCGACGGCGCGGGGCTGGTGGCGGACATCGTCGGCAACGCCGGCGTGCCCATCACCGGCAAGCGCGTGCTGCTGCTGGGCGCGGGCGGCGCGGCGCGCGGCGTGGTGCTGCCGATCCTGGAGCATCGCCCGGCGCAGCTGGTCATCGCCAACCGCACCGTGGCCACGGCCGAGGCGCTGGCCGAACAGTTCGCCGCGCTGGGCGGCGAGGGTGTGGTGTCGGCCTGCGGCTATGGCGACATCGAGGGCGCGTTCGACATCGTCATCAACGCCACCTCGGCCAGCCTGAGCGCCGAGCTGCCGCCGGTGTCGCCGTCGGTGTTCGCGCCGGGCGCGCTTGCCTTCGACATGATGTACGGAGCCTCCCCCACGGTATTCTTGCAGTTCGCGGGCCAGCACGGCGCACGCTTGCGCGACGGCCTTGGCATGCTGGTCGAGCAGGCCGCCGAGGCGTTCAGCCTGTGGCGCGGCGTGCACCCGGCCACGGCCGACGTGCTGCAATCGCTGCGGGCCAAGCTGTGAGCGCGGCCAAGGCGGGCAAATGGCGCTGGGTGAAGTGGCTCTTCATCCTGCCGGTGCTGCTGTTCCTGGTCGTGCAGCTGTATTTCTTCCTGCAGATCTGGTGGTGGGTCGACCATAACCCGTCGATGACCAGCTTCATGCGCGAGCAGCAGTCGGCGCTGCGCGAGAAGAACCCCAACGCCAACATCCAGCAGGTCTGGGTGCCGTACAACCGTATTTCGACCAACCTCAAGCGCGCCATCATCGCCTCCGAGGACGCCAATTTCTCCGAGCACGAGGGCGTCGACTGGGACGCGCTGCAAAAGGCCTACGAGAAGAACAACAAGAAACACAAGGTGGTGTCGGGCGGATCGACCATCACCCAGCAGCTGGCCAAGAACCTGTTCCTGTCGGGCTCACGCAGCTATGTGCGCAAGGGCCAGGAGCTGATCATCACCTACATGCTGGAAACCTTGATGGACAAGGAACGCATCTTCGAGATCTACCTGAACGTGGTGGAGTTCGGCACCGGCACGTTCGGCGCCGAGGCGGCGGCGCGGCATTATTATGGCGTCAGCGCGGCCAACCTGGGCGCGGCCCAGGCGGCCAAGCTGGCGGTGATGTTGCCCAATCCGCGCTTCTTCGACAAGCACCGCGATTCGGGTTACTTGGCGCGGCGCACCGGCGTGATCCTGCGCCGCATGGGATCGGCGGAACTACCCTAGGAGGCAGCGATGTTGCACAAGCAGCGTGGACTCGGTTTGATACAGGTGGCCATCATCATGGCCTCGTTGGCGGCGATAGCGATGGCGTTTTTGATGTCGGCCCGCCATGAGCGCAACTTCTTCGCCGAGGGGCTGGGCAAGCTGACCGGCAAGGCGCCGGCGTCGGCCTCCGCCTCCGCCTCCGCTTCGGCGGCGCCTGCCGTCTCCGCCGCGCCGGCCGGCGTGCTGCGCAAGTGCGTCATCGACGGCAAGACCGTGCTGTCGGACGTCGATTGCAAGGACGGCAAAGTGGTCAAGGCCATCGACACGCGCGGCATCGAAGCGCCCAAAATGCCCAAGCCGGACCCGGCCGACTCGGCCCCGCAGTCGGCCACCGACAAAATGATAGAAAAAGCGACCCGCTAGGCTGAAATACCGCATGGCAGGCTGGCCTCGGCGGGGGCTTTGCGGGTACACTTGCGCTGTTTCCAGAAGGCTCACGTACCCATGATTAATGTTTTCGTTCTCCAGAATGGCCGGCTCAACCAGGTTCCCATCGACAGTCGCGAAGACCTGGAAAAGGTCGAGCCTGTCTGGGTCGACCTGACCGACCCGACGGACGACGAACGCGCGTGGGTCAAGGCCATCTACGGCGTGACCTTGCCGGGCGAGGACGAGGTCAAGGACATCGAGGCGTCGGCCCGCTACTACGAGGCCGAGAACGGCGACCTGCACCTGCGCACCGACTTTTTGCTGGAGGAAGAGGACGGCCCGTCGCGCATTGTCACGGTGGCCTTCATCCTGGCGCGCAAGATGCTGTTCTCGGTGCACACCGACGACCTGCCGGTGTTCCGCCTGGTACGCATGCGCGCACGTTCGCGGCCGGGGTCGATCGCCGACTACATGGACGTGCTGCTGGACCTGTACGCGACCGACGCCGAATACTCGGCCGACGCGCTGGAGGGCATCTACCAGAACCTGGAGGAAGTGAGCGGCCGGGTGCTGCAGGAAGAGTTCACCGACCAGGACGCGGCCGCCGCGCTGAACGCCATCGCGCACGAGGAAGACTTGAACGGCCGCATCCGCCGCAACATGATGGACACGCGGCGCGCGGTCAGCTTCCTGATGCGCGGGCGGCTGTTGAATTCGGAGCAGTTCGAGGAGGCGCGCCAGATTCTGCGGGACATCGAATCGCTGGACGGCCACACGTCCTTCCTGTTCGACAAGATCAACTTCCTGATGGACGCCACGGTCGGCTTCATCAACATCAACCAGAACAAGATCATCAAGATCTTCTCGGTGGCCAGCGTGGCCTTCCTGCCGCCGACGCTGATCGCCTCGATCTACGGCATGAACTTCAAGTGGCTGCCGGAGCTGGAATGGCAGCTCGGCTACCCGTTCGCCATCGTGCTGATGATCACCAGCGCCATCGCCCCGTTCTGGTACTTCCGCCGCCGCGGGTGGTTGAAGTAAGTCATACCGCATCGTACTCGCAGTGGCTGGATGGGCTGGAGGCGGCCACGCGCCCCCGCCTTGAGCTCAAACGATGAGGGAACGCGATGGCTTTTGTACGCGCTGCTTCTCCAGGACGACGACCGAATCGTGGATATGAATGCCGGGGCAGAAAGTGCTGACTTCCGGCACCTTCATCCCATCGATGTGGTACCAGTGGTGCAGGTCGTCCATCAGATCCTGCACCATCGTGCTGAAGAAGTTGTGTGGCGAGCGGTAGCCGCCGCCGAAAGTTTCCCAGTAGGCAGTATGCAGGTCTTCGATCATGTAGAGACCGCCTTCGCTGACTTTAGGGAACAACGCTTTCAGCGTCACCGGAATATGCTCCATCTGGTGGCTGCCGTCATCAAGCACGATGTCGACGCCGCCCATTTCCTCCACCACCGATGCCAGGAACTGCGTATCGGTTTGCGAGCCGATTCGTACTTGGCCGGCGATGCCGTTCAACTGGGCGCACTCGGGGTTGATGTCTATGCCGTAGATGATGGCTTCGTCACCAAAATATTGACGCCACATTTGCAAACTGCCTCCCTTGCTGACGCCGATTTCCAGGAAGCGGATTTTCTTGCCGCGATACGCGCCGAAATAGCGCTCGTACAGCGGAATGTAATGGTGCCACTTGTGAACCAGGTAGCCTTTGTTCTCGGCGTAGATGCGGGCAAGGTCGCCTTCGAAGTTGTACTTGCTACGGATGTCATGCTCGACTCCCAGTTGCAGGTCGTAGCCAAACTGGTTGATATCGACGAGGGGGATGCGGTTCTGTCCCATCAGCCAACGCAGTTGATCCTTCGGCAGACCCAGCTGAGTGTGGACGATGTCGTACACGGCCGGCAGCAAGCCGGGATGATTGACAAGCAGGTGATTCAGGGATTCCAGGATGGTGACGTCGATGCTCTTTTGGCTCATGCGTGACTCCTTATTGAATTCGAAGCCAATCATACGCTACCGTTGACGGTCCTACCATGGCACGGTCATTGATTGCCGGATCGCGGGCCGACCTGACTACACCGGCTGCGGGCTGAATTCCAGCGAGAGGGTGCTGAAGTAGGGCGCGGTCGTCCATTTCTCGTTCAGCGACAGCGCGCGGTCGTACAGCGCCGCCTTGATGTCGATGCCGACCTTGCTGAAGTCGAACGGCTGCTTGTCGCGCGCCGTGCAGGCCGAGGCGGCGCCGGCCAGGAAGGCCTGCTCGTCGAACGCGCCCGACCACAACTGCGCCTGCAGCCCCTCGACGATCGCCTCCGCCTGCACCGCCTCGGTCTCCACGTCCTTGTTGGCCGCGTCGTGCACCGCCTCCATGACGAACTGCGCATCGGCGCCGCGCGCCAGCAGGCTGAGGAAGCCGTGCCGCAGCGGCAGGGCCGATTCCACCACGTAGTGCAGCAGATCGTGCGGCAAGATGCCCTGGCGCGGCATCACCGTGTCCGTGCAGCTGCCGTTGTTGCGCACGAAGCGCAGCACGTCATACTTATCCGTCTTGGAACGTTTTTCAGCGATCAGTTTCATAACGCGCAATATTATTTCGAGAGTCACATTATTATGCCCGCAACAAGGGGCGTAAATAGTCACCAACTTTCACGCTTGTAATATATTCACCACCGTAATCCTTTAGAATGGCGGCCTGTGTCACTCTCCGGTCACTCGCCTCGGTTATTCTGGCCGAAGAAAGCCCCAAATAATGAGCAAAAAACGGCAATTTTTCCCCCGCCAGGTGGTCGAAGCCGGCGGTAACCGCTGGGACTGGGCACTGCTGCCCATCGTACTGTCGATCTTTGTCCTGATCGCCTACGGCAGCCAGCAAATGGTGCGCCCGTACGAGGTCGGCCAGGCGTTGCCGTTGTCGCTGGACCCGAGCTACCTGCCTTACTACCTGCTGCGCACCACGCTGCGCATGTTCATCGCGCTGGGCGCGTCGACGGTGTTCGCCTGCGTGTTCGCCGCGCTCACCACCAAGTACAAGCTGGCCGAAAAAATCCTGGTGCCGATGCTCGACATCCTGCAGTCGATCCCCATCCTCGGCTTCCTGTCGATCACCGTCACCGCCTTCATCGCGCTGTTCCCCGGCAGCCTGCTGGGCGTGGAGTGCGCGGCCATCTTCGCCATCTTCACCTCGCAGGCGTGGAACATGGCCTTCTCCGCCTACCAGGGCTTCCGCACCGTGCCGGCCGAACTGTCGGAGGCGGCGCAGGTGTTCCAGCTCTCGGGCTGGCAGCGCTTCTGGCGCCTGGAACTGCCGTTCGCCATGCCCGGCCTGTTGTGGAACATGATGATGTCGATGTCCGGCGGCTGGTTCTTCGTCGTGGCGTCGGAGGCGATCTCGGTCTCCGGCCAGGACATCAAGCTGCCCGGCATCGGCTCCTACATCGCCATGGCCATCGCCCAGAGCGACATGAGCGCCATCGGCTGGGCCATCGGCGCCATGCTGGTCGGGGTGCTGATGTACGACCAGCTGTTCTTCCGTCCCCTGCTGGCCTGGGCCGACAAGTTCCGTTTCGAGGAAACCGGCAGCGACACCGCCCAGCAGTCGTGGCTGCTCACCTGGCTGCGCCGCACCGAGCGCACGCAGGCCATCGTCGAATGGTTCGGCAACATGCTGTCGCGCTCCATCGCGCTGTTCCGCCTCGGGCACGACGGCACCTCGATCCGCGCCCGCCGCGACCAGCCGTCGCTGGTGCCGCAGCGCGTGTGGGACGCGGTGATCGCCGCCGTGGTGTTCTACGCCTTGTGGAGCCTGGGCCACTTCATCCGCACGGAAGTCGGCTGGGCGGAGGTGGGCCATGTGTTCGTGCTCGGCCTGTACACGCTGGCGCGCGTGATCCTGCTGCTGGCGCTGGCCTCCCTGGTGTGGGTGCCGGTCGGCGTGTGGATCGGCATGAACCCTCGCTGGGCCTCGCGCACGCAGGCGGTGGCGCAGTTCCTCGCGGCCTTCCCGACCAATCTGGTGTTCCCGGTGGCGGTGGTGCTGATCGTGCGCTACCACCTGAACCCGGACATCTGGCTGTCGCCGTTGATGATCCTGGGGACGCAGTGGTATTTGCTGTTCAACGTGATCGCCGGCGCCTCCACCATCCCGACCGAGCTGCGGCACGCCGCCAAGAACTTCGGCCTGACCGGTTGGCTGAAATGGCGCCGCTACCTGCTGCCGGCGATCTTCCCCAGCTTCGTCACTGGCGCCATCACCGCCACCGGCGGCTCGTGGAACGCCGCCATCGTGGCCGAATGCGTCAGCTGGGGCTCGACCACTCTGCGGGCGCACGGCATCGGCAGCTACATCCAGGAGATGACCACCGCCGGCGACTTCCCGCGCATCGCGCTGGGCATCGGTATCATGTGCGTCTTCGTCATGGGCTTCAACCACTTCGTGTGGCGCCGCCTGTACACCATGGCCGAGAGCCGGCTGCATTTCTAGTATTGAGATCGAATTATGAGCACTCCTATCGTCGAATTGAAATCGGTCGGCAAGCATTTTCGCGGTGCCGACGGCTCCGCGCGCGCGGTGCTGGAAGGCGTGGACTTCACGCTGCATGAAGGCGAGATCGTCGCGCTGCTGGGCCAATCGGGCTCCGGCAAGTCGACCATGTTGCGCATCATGGCGGGGCTGATCCAGGCCGACGAGGGCCAGGTGCTGTATCGCGGCATGCCTTTGTACGGCACGGCGCGCGGTATCCGCATGGTGTTCCAGTCGTTCGCGCTGTTCCCGTGGCTGACGGTGCAGAAGAACGTCGAGCTGGGGCTGGAGGCGCAGGGCATGCCGGCCGAGGAACGCGCCGAGCGCGCCGAGAAGGTGATCGATTTGATCGGCCTGTCCGGCTTCGAGGGCGCGCTGCCGCGCGAGCTGTCGGGCGGCATGCGCCAGCGCGTCGGCATCGCCCGCGCGCTGGTGATGGAGCCGGAAGTGCTGCTGATGGACGAGGCGTTTTCCGCGCTGGACGTGCTGACCGGCGAGCGCCTGCGCGAAGAGATCCTGGAGCTGTGGCAGTCCGGCCAGATCCCGACCAAGGCGATCCTGGTGGTGTCGCACAACATCGAGGAAGCGGTGATGATGGCCGACCGCGTGCTGATCTTCGCCAGCGACCCTGGCCGGGTGCGCGCCGAGCTGCCGATTTCGCTGCCGCAGCCGCGCAAGGCCGAGGGGCCGGAGGTGCGCCAGCTGATCGACAAGGTGTATGAGCTGATGACCGCCGGCGCCGGCCGCCGTGGCCTGATCAGCGAGAAGGAGGTCAAGCTGCAGCTGGGCGACCGCCTGCCGCAGGCCGACATCGCGCACATGGAGGGTATCGTGGAGCTGCTGTCGGAGGAGCCGTTCTCCGGTCGCGCCGACCTGCCGCAGCTGGCCGAAGAGACGGAACTGACCGACGCCGAGCTGCTGGAAGTGTTGAACGGCTTGATCCTGCTGGGCTTCGCCTACCTGACCAACGGCGACATCCTGCTGACCGACTTGGGCGGGCGCTACGCGGCGGCCAACAACACCGAGCGGCAGGAGATCTTCGGCAAGCAGCTGCTGGAGCATGTGCCGCTGATCGCCTACATCTGCCATGGTCTGCAACAGGACAAGTCGGGCGACCTGCCGGAGGACCTGTTCCTCAAGCTGCTGCGCTTCACGCTCAGCGAAGAGGAGGCCGAGCGCGCGCTGCGGGTCGCCATCGAGTGGGGCCGCTACGGCGACCTGTTCGAGTACAACTTCAACACCGGCGTGATCCAGTCCTCCGAAGAGGACGAGGAAGACGAAGCTTAAGCGGCCAGCTTCTTGAACACGCGCGCGGCGGCGGCGATGGTTTCGTCGATCACCGCGTCGCTGTGCTGCGCCGAGACGAAGCCCGCCTCGAACGCCGCCGGCGCGAAGTACACGCCTTCGTCCAGCATGGCGTGGAAGAACACATTGAAGCGCGCGCGGTCGCCGGCCATCATCTCGGCGTAGTTGTTCGGCGGCGTCTCGCTGAAGTACAGGCCGAACATGCCGCCGATCGAATCGGCGCAGAACACGATGCCCGCATCCTTGGCCGCCTTGGTCAGGCCGGCCGCCAGGCGCGCCGCCGTCGCGCTCAATTTCTCGTAGAAACCCGGCTCCTGGATGATCTTCAGCGTGGTCATGCCCGCCGCCACCGCCACCGGATTGCCCGACAGCGTGCCGGCCTGGTAGACCGCGCCCAACGGCGCCATCTTGCTCATCAACTCGGCGCTGCCGCCGAAGGCCGCCACCGGCAGGCCGCCGCCGATCACCTTGCCCAGCGCCGTCAGGTCCGGCTTGATGCCGTACAGCTGCTGCGCGCCGCCCAGCGCCACGCGGAAGCCGCACATCACTTCGTCGAAGATCAGCACCGCGCCGTGCTTGGTGCACAGCGCGCGCATCGCCTGCAGGAAGGCCTCGGAGGCCTTGATCAGGTTCATATTGCCGGCCACCGGCTCGACGATCACGCAGGCGATGTCGTCGCCGTATTCGGCGAAGGCCTGCTCCAGCTGCGCCACGTTGTTATAGTCCAGCACCAGCGTGTGCTTGACGAAGTCCTCCGGCACGCCGGCCGACGTCGGGTTGCCGAAGGTGAGCAGGCCGCTGCCCGCCTTGACCAGCAGCGAATCGGCGTGGCCGTGGTAGCAGCCCTCGAACTTGATGATCTTGTCGCGGCCCGTGGCGCCGCGCGCCAGGCGCAGCGCGCTCATGGTCGCCTCGGTGCCCGACGAGACCAGGCGCACCTGCTCGATCGACGGCACCAGGCGGCAGATTTCCTCGGCCATCAGGATCTCGCCCTCGGTCGGCGCGCCGAACGACAGGCCGCGCGCGGCCGCCTCCTGCACCGCCTTCACCACCACCGGATGCGCGTGGCCGACGATGGCCGGGCCCCAGGAGCCGATGTAGTCGATGTAGCGCTTGTCGTCCGCGTCCCAGAAGTACGGGCCTTCGGCGCGGGTGATGAAGCGCGGCGTGCCGCCCACCGAGCGGAAGGCGCGCACCGGCGAGTTGACGCCGCCGGGCGTGGTTTTCTGGGCGCGTTCGAACAGCTGGTCGTTTTTTGAGGTCGTGGTCATGATGGCATCTTCGGTATTAAGTTGGTAAGGCCTGGTGCAGATGGAAAAATCGGTTCGGGATGAACTTGCCCATGCCGTAGCGCTGCGCATGGGCCAGCGCGCCGACGGTGTATTCCTGCGCCGCCGTCACCGCTTCCGGCACGTCGGCGCCGCGCGCCATGAAGGCGGTGATCGCCGCCGACAGCGTGCCGCCGGCGCCCAGGAAGGGGCCCGGCATGTGCTGCCAGGCGTCGTGGCTGATCATGCCGTCGGCGCCGAACAGGGTGTTGGCCAGCGTGTTCGGCGCGGCCGTCTCGCCCTGCGGCGTGCCGGCCTGGGTGCCGGTGACGAGCACGAATTCGCAGCCCAGGGCCAGCAGGTGCTCGACGTCCGATTCCATGGTGTCCTCGGCGCCTTCGCGCCAGGTTTCGGCCAGCCGGCCCAGCTCCACCTGCGACAGCATCAGCAGCGTGGCCTGCGGCACCAGCAACTGGCGCAGGGCGGTCAGCAGCTCCTCGGCCTCGTCGGCGTCGGCCGGATCGGGCAGGCGGGAGCTGAACGGATCGAGGATCAGCGGCGCGTCGGGATAGTCGGACAGGATCTCGGCGATGGCCGCCACCTGCTCGATGTTGGTCAGCGCGCCGACCTTGAAGGCGGCCATGCTCATGTCCTCCAGGACCACGCGGGCCTGGTCCGAGACCCAATCGGGATCGATGTCCTGGGCGTCTTCGACGCGGGCGCTGTCGCCGATCAGCAACGCGGTGGTCACCGCCAGCCCGTTGCAGGAGAGGGCGGAAAATACCGCGAGGTCGGCCTGGACGCCGATCGCTCCGGCCGGATCGGCAGCGCCGAAGCTTAATATGAGAGGAGAAGTTTGGTTTTGCACGGCGGGTAGATTAAGATACCTAATTCAGCATTTTACTTGATTGAAGGGTGGCAGAACGTGAGTAGCAATGAAACAACGCAGGAGTTCCAGACCTGGATGTGCCTGATCTGTGGCTGGATCTATGACGAGCAAGCCGGTTTGCCGGACGAGGGCATCGCCCCGGGCACCCGCTGGGCCGACGTGCCGATGAACTGGAGCTGCCCGGAATGCGGCGCCCGCAAGGACGATTTCGAGATGGTAGCCATCTGATACGCCGCGCCGGACGACTGGCGCATCGCTAGTATCGCGCCAACCGCCGCCTGCCTATGCTATGGTGTAGCCACCATACCAGCGAACCGATTATGACGACGACCACGCCGCATGCTAATGCCCTGAAAATCATGGTGATCGACGACAGCAGCACGATCCGTCGTTCGGCCGAGATCTTCCTGACCCAGGCCGGCTATCAGGTGGTGCTGGCCGAGGATGGATTCGACGCGCTGGCCAAGATCAGCGACCACCATCCGGCGCTCATTTTCTGCGACATCCTGATGCCGCGCCTGGACGGCTACCAGACCTGCGCGCTGATCAAGAAGAGCGCCAAATTCCACGCCACGCCGGTGCTGATGCTGTCTTCCAAGGACGGCCTGTTCGATCGCGCGCGCGGCGCCATGGTCGGTTCGGCCGCCTATCTCACCAAGCCTTTTACCAAAGACAGCCTGCTGGCCGCGGTGCGCGAGCATACCGGCGGCGCGGGCGTCTCCACACAAGAATAAGCCAGCTTCAGGGGAACACCATGGCCATACAAAGAATTCTGATCGTCGACGATTCGCCCACGGAGCGCTACTACCTGACCGACATCCTGGTCAAAAACGGCTTTTCCGTCTCGACCGCCGAAAACGGCGAGGAGGCGCTGGCCAAGATCAAGGCCGACAAGCCCCAGCTGATCCTGATGGACGTGGTCATGCCCGGCGCGAACGGCTTCCAGGTCACTCGCGCCATCGCCCGCGATCCCGATCTGCAGGACGTGCCGGTGATTATCTGCTCCAGCAAGAACCAGGAGACCGACCGTATCTGGGGCCTGCGCCAGGGCGCGCGCGACTACCTGGTCAAGCCGGTGGACGCGGCCGAACTGCTGGCCAAGATCGCCGCTTTGTCTGCCGTTAGCTAAGCGATGAGCGGCCCGACGCCCGACACCCCATCCACTCCGGCCGGCCCGGAACGCCGCAGCCGTCTGCGCCAATATCAGGTGCAGCTGCTGGAGCGCATGCAGGCCGCAAAAACCGGCGTCGCGGCGGGCGGTCGTGAACTCGGCGTGCTGATAGGCGGGCGACTCTGCCTGCTGGACTTGACCCAGATCAGTGAAATCGTGCCGCTGCAGCCGGTCACGCCGGTGCCGCTGGCGCAGGACTGGTACCAGGGACTGGCCAATATTCGCGGCAACCTGACCGGCGTGATCGATCTGGCGCGCTACCAGGGCCTGGCCGCCGGCGACGCGGCGGCGGCGGAACGGCGCCTGATCACCTTCGCCCCCACATTGGGTTTCAACTGCGCGCTGTTGGCCGAGCGTGTGCTGGGCCTGCGCAAGCTGGCCGACATGCAGGCGCTGGAAGCGCCGGCCGATGCCGGACCTGAATGGAGCCGCCAGCACTACACCGACGGCGAGGGCCGGCAATGGACCCGCATCGACCTGGCGCAGCTGGTGCGTGAATCGCGTTTTCTGCAGGTTGGTTTGTAAGGGCGGCATACTGGGGTAGATCGCAACTAATCCGAAGAGGGTGTAATGGCTTTCAAGATGGGGTTTTTCTCGCGGGGCGACCGCAAAGCCGCGCCGGACATGGCAGCGAATTCGGAATTTGGCGAAGCGGGCGATTCGCAGTTTTTGCACACCGGCGTGGTGTCGGCGCCGATGCCGATGCCGCCGCCAGCGCCCGCAAGCGCCGCCGATGGCGACAGCACCTCCGCCGTCGCGGATAGCGCCGCGCCGCTGCGCCTGCGCGATGCGCTGGGCCGCCGTGGCGGCGCTCCGGTGGCGCCGGCCGAGCCGGGGGGCGGCTTTAAGCTGCCGCTGATCGGCCACCTGCCGGCGCAGCGCCAGTTGAGCATCCTGTCGACCGCGCTGGCGGTCAGCCTGGCGCTGAGCGCCTTGTTCGTCGCCCTGAACACCATCCACAGCGCCAACCGCTCGACCCAGACCCAGGTCGCCAGCGATGCGCTGATGCACTCGCAACGCATCGGCAAGGCGGCGCCGAACGCGGTGCAGGGCAGCGCGGAAGGCTTCCGCCAACTGGAGGAAAGCCGCAAGGAATTGAACAACGACTTCGCGCTGATGACGCGCGGCGGCCGCTATCAAGGCCGCGAGATCGGCGAGCCGATCGCCGCGCTGGCGCCCGTCGTGGCTGCGGCCCGCAAGCAGTGGGGACCGTCCGATATCGCCGCCGGCACTATCCTGCTGCTGAAGGCGGACCTGAGCGGCGTCGACAAGACGCTGAAGAAGATCAACGACCTGTCGCCGGCCCTGCTCAACCGCACCGAGGACATCTCCGCGCTCAAGGTGCAGCGCGGCGGCTCGGCGCGCGAGATCGCGGCGCTCGGCAAGCTGACCATGCTCACGCAGCGCATGAGCCGAGGCGCCGGCGAGTTCCTCACCGCCGGCGGCATCACGTCGGAGACCGCGTTCCAGCTGGGCCGCGACACCACCGTGTTCCGCAACACCGTCGACGGCTTCCTCAACGGCAGCGCGCCGCTCGGGCTGGCGGCCGTGCGCGAGCCGGACCTGCGCGAGAAATTCACCGCGCTGAAAAACGACTTCGAGGAATACCAGAAGCTGGTGACGGCCATCCTCGACAAGCTGGATAAGTTCAGCGCCGCCAAGAACGCCGAACAGCTGATCTTCAACGACAACGAGGCCCTGCGCCAGCGCCTGTCGGTGCTGCAGCAGGCCTACCGCGAAGACCAGGATTCGCTGGGCCTGACCTTCTGGCTGATGGTGGCCGGCGGCATGCTCACGCTGGTCTCGGCGGCGGCCATCGGCCGCGTGCTGCTGGTCGATTCCTACAACCGCACGCGTGGCGCCGACCGCCGCCGCCAGGAAGCGGAATCCATGCGCCAGCAGTCGCAGCGCAAGGAGGAAGAGGCGAAGGCCATGAATGACCAGAACCAGGCGGCGATTCTGCGCCTGATGAACGAGCTGCAGGAAGTGGCGGACGGCGACTTGACGGTGCAGGCCACGGTGTCCGAGGACATCACCGGCGCCATCGCCGACTCGGTCAACTACACGGTGGAAGAGCTGCGCGGCCTGGTGGGCCGCGTGACCGCCACCGCCGAGCAGGTGACCAAGGCGTCCACCCACGCGCAGAGCATCTCCAGCGACCTGCTGCTGGCGTCGCAGCAGCAGTCGCGCGAGATCCAGGACGCGTCGGCCACGGTGGTCAAGATGGCCAACGAGATCACCGACGTCTCGCGTTCGGCCAGCGAATCGGCCGACGTGGCGCGCCAGTCGGTGGCGGCGGCGCAGCAGGGCGCGACGGCGGTGGAAAACGCCATCAAGGGCATGCACGAGATCCGCGAGCAGATCCAGGACACGTCCAAGCGCATCAAGCGGCTGGGCGAATCGTCGCAGGAGATCGGCGAGATCACCGAACTGATTTCCGACATCACCGAACAGACCAACGTGCTGGCGCTGAACGCGGCGATCCAGGCTGCGTCGGCCGGCGAGGCGGGACGCGGCTTCTCGGTGGTGGCGGAGGAGGTGCAGCGCCTGGCCGAACGCTCGGCCGAAGCGGCCAAGCAGATCGGCGCGCTGGTACGCACCATCCAGACCGACACCCACGACGCCGTGGCCGCGATGGAGAAGTCGACCCAGGGCGTGGTCGAAGGCGCGCGCCTGTCCGACGCGGCCGGCGCGGCGCTGAACGACATCTCGCAGGTGTCGAACCGGCTGGCGGAGCTGATCTCCGGCATCTCGATGGCGACCGGCCAGCAGGCCACGTCGGCGTCCGGCGTGGCGCAGAACATCCAACACATTTTGACGGTGACCGAGCAGACGCAGGACGGTACCCAGCAAACCGCACAATCGATTCATAAGCTGTCAGTGCTGGCGCAGGAATTGAAAAACTCGGTGGCGCGATTCCGTATCGCGTCCTGAACCGCCCATCATTGAAAGGCCGAGGCAAGCATGACCACAACTGATTTTCCGAATCCGCCGCAACCGCAGTTCGATACCGGCCCTTTGTCGTGGGTGATGGTGGAAATCCGCGAGTCGCTGGCACGCTCGAAGACCGCCCTGTTCGAAGCAGGCGGCCGGGCGCCGGAGGATCAGGCGACCCAGTTGCAGCACGCGCGGTCGCACCTGCACCAGGCGCACGGCGCGCTGATGATGGTGGACGTGGACGGCGTGGGCCTGATGACGCAGGTGGCCGAGGAGGCGCTGGACCGCTTCAAGGCCGGCACGCTCAAATGCAGCACCGACCATGCGCAGACGCTGGCGGAGCTGTATCAGGCGCTGGTGGAGTATCTGCAGGAGCTGCTGGAGGGCGCGCCGTCGCAGCCGGTCAAGCTGTTCCCCTACTACCGCGCGGTGCAGGAGATGATGGGCGCGGAGCGCGTCCATCCGGCGGACCTGTTCTATCCCGATTTGTCGCGCAGCGTGGCGCCGCCACCGGCCGGCGAGGCCGCCGCAGCGGACTACACGGCGTTCCGGCAGCGCTTCGAGAAATCGCTGCTGCCTTACCTGAAGAGCACCGAGGCGGCGCAGCAGCAGGAGCATGCCGCCGCGCTGCTGGAGGCCGTGAAGCTGGTCGCCGCCGCCCAGCAGGACGCCAAGGCGCGCACCTTCTGGCTGGCGATGCAGGCCTTCGCCGACCTGGTGGCCAACGGCGATCTGGCCGGCGGCTTGTACGTCAAGCAGCTGTTCGGTTTGATCAATCTGCAGATACGCCGTTTGAGCCAGGGCGCCGCCGCGCAGCCGGATGCGATGCTGCGTGACGCGCTTTTCTTCATCGCTGCCGCTCCGGCGTCGGCATCGTCATCGGAGGCGGTGCTGGAACTGCGCCGCGTGTTTGCGCTTGATGGCCTGGTACCGGCCGATTATGAACGCCGCCGCTACGGCCAGATCGACCTTGATGCGCTGGAGCGCGCCAAGGCAGGCATGGCGCGGGCCAAGGTGAGCTGGGACCGGCTGGCCGGCGCGGAGATCGATCCGGCGCTGGACGCGGCGTTCGGCAGCGCGCTGGCCGATGTGGCCGAGGCTTGCGACCAATTGGATCTGCCGGCATTGAGCATCTTGTTGCGGCAACTGGCCGGCGTGGCGCATACCGCCATCTCGGCCGGCCGCAGCGAGGAGCTGGCGCTGGAGATGGCGACCGCGCTGCTGTTCGCCGAACATGGACTGGAGCAGATCCGCCATCTGCCCGGCGATTTCGCGGCGCATGCGGACACGATAGGCGCGCGCCTGCTGGCGCTGGTGGCCGGCGACACGCCGCCGGAACCGGCGCAGTGGCAGAGCGGCCTGGCGCAGCAGATGCGGCAGGACGACACCGTCGTCGCGCTGGCGATGGAAATGAAGGCCGGCTTGCGCCAAGTCGAGAAGGTGCTCGACGATTATTACGTCGACCCGTCGAAGCGGCCGTCGCTGACGGAGCTGGACCCGGTGCTGCATCAGTTGCAGGGCGCGCTGTCCATCCTCGATCAGGAAGACGCGACGCAGGCGGCGCAGCATGTGAAGGCCGCCGTGCAGGCGCTGGCGGCGGGCGAGGGCGATCCGTCGCTGGAGCCGAAGGCGCTGGACGATATCGCGCAGAACGTCGGTGCGCTGGGCTTCTTTGTCGACATGCTGGCGCAGAACGCTGCCGGTGCGCGCGAGCGCTTTGCGTTCGATGCCGCGCATGGCGCGTTCCGTTCGGTGCCGTTCAAGAAGATGGCTGCTTCGGAGTCGATACCGGTGCTGGAGGAGCAGGTGCCCGCGCCGGCTCCCGTGGCGATGCCGGCGCAGGCGCCCGCGCCGGCCAGCAGCGATGCGGCGGTGGAGGCGGAGCTGCTGGACATCTTCATCTCAGAGGCCGGGGAGGTGCTGCAGTTTATCGATGCGACGCTGGCCAAGCCGCGCGCGGAGTCGGGCAGCGAGGAGAATTTGACCATGCTGCGGCGCTCCTTCCATACGCTGAAGGGCAGCGGCAGGATGGTGGGCCTGAGCCAGTTCGCCGACGCGGTGCATGCCATCGAGCGGGTGATGAATGTGTGGCTGGCGGAGGCGCGGCCGGCCACGGATGCCCTGTTTGATTTGCTGAACGAGGCGGCGCGCCAGATGGGCGCTTGGGTGGGGGAATTGGTGGCGGCCGGGGTCTCGGCGCGCAATGCGGATGCGCTGGTCGCTGCGGCCGCGCGCGTGCAGGAGGGCGGCGAGTTCGCGATCGATGCGGCGGCGCCATCGCCATCGCCATCGTTGGTGCCGGAAGCCGAAGCGGAAGTAGTCGCCGAGGCGGAGGGGCTGCCGGTCATCGCCGCCGACGAGCCGCCGCTGGTCGAGCCGCCGTCGGCCACAGCACCGCCAGCGACCGAGCCGCCGATGCCGACAGCTCCTCCAGCGTTCGAGCCACCGCCGGCGATTGTCTCCAATGGCAACGTCATCGACTTCCCGTCGATCACGCCGGCGGTGCCGCGCGACGACAACGTCAAGCACATCGGCGAGCTGGAGATCTCTCTGCCGCTGTACAACATCTATCTGCACGAGACGGACGAACTGGTTCGCCTGCTCACGCAGGACTTCGGCGAATGGCGCCACGAGCCGCGCCGTCCGGTCCATGCGGAGGCGCTGCAGGCATCGCACACGCTGGCCGGTACGTCGGGCACGGTCGGCTTCAAGGCCTTGCGGGAACTGGCGTTGGCGCTGGAGTCCACGCTGCAGGCGCTGCTGCCGCCCGCGCCGCATCTCGACCAGGTACAGCATGATTTGCTGGACTTTACGATGGAGCGCATCCGTCAGATGCTGCAGAGTTTTGCGGCCGGCGACATGCCGGCGGCGCAGCCGGAGCTGATCACCGCGCTGCACGACCTGCGCTCCGAGCTGCAAGCCACGCCGCCAGCGGCCAGCAACGATATCGAGGCGCGGCTGGACGATCTGGTCGCGGAGACGATGCACGACATCACATCCGCGCCGGTGGAGTCGGCGATGGAGAGGCTGTTCCGCGAGGCGTTCGAAGCGCTCAGCGGCAGCGTGCCGGAATCGGATGCGCCCGTGCGCGAAGCAGCGCCGAAAAAGACCGAGGCGCGCGCGGACGACAGCATCGACGATCTGTTCAACGCCGCGTTCGACGATGCCTTCGCCGAACCGCCGCTCAAAATCGCAGAGCCGGAACCCGAAGCCGCGCCGCCAGCGCCCGTGCTGGAGTTGGCGCCCGAGCCGGCAGCCCCCGCGCCAGAGCCAGAACCCGAGCCAGCAGCCCCCGCGCTCGCACCCGAGCCAGAATCCGAGGCCGAAGTTGTAGCCTCCGCGCTCGCACCCGAGACGGAGCCCGAGACGGAGCCCGAGCCGCTGGCCCTTGCGTCGGAGCCGGAACTCATCCCCGGCGACGACGCTTTGCTGGAGGCCGAAGTTATCGAACTCCCGCCGGCCGAGCCGGAAATCCTGACCGCCGCACCAGCGATCTTCCACGACGAATTGGACGCCGACCTGCTGCCGGTCTTCCTGGAAGAGGGCGCGGACTTGCTGCCGCAGGTGGGCGAGGCATTGCGCACCTGGCACCACAATCCCGCCGACACCGCGCAAGCCCAAAGCCTGCTGCGCCTCCTGCACACCGTGAAGGGCAGCGCCCGCATGGCCGGCGCGATGCGACTGGGCCAACACGCCCACGAAATCGAAACGCACATTGAAAACATGGTGCACGCCGGTTCCGCCACGCCGCAAGCGTTCGACGAACTGCTGGCCCACTACGACCACGCGCTGCTGCTGTTCGAACAGCTCCAGCATCCGGACGCATTGCACCAAGCCGCCGGCCTGGCCGCCGATATCACCAGCCTGGAGGCCGGCCAGCCGGCCATCGCCGGCACCAACGGCATCACGGCGGACGCCGTGGACAGCGCCGAAGCACCCGCCCCCACAGCGCCCGCGCCAGCCGCACAGGCCCCCGCCGACGAACTGCAATCGAGCGCTAAATCGCCGCTGGTCCGCGTCCGTGCCGACATCCTGGACCGCCTGGTGAACCAGGCCGGTGAAGTATCGATTTCCCGCTCCAAGCTGGAGAACGAAGTCGAAACCCTGCGCGCCTCGCTGTTCGACTTCTCAGAAAACCTCACCCGCCTGCGCCGCCAGCTGCGCGAAGTCGAGATGCAGGCCGAATCGCAGATCGCCTCCCGCATGTCGATCTCCAGCGACCGCGAATTCGACCCGCTCGAATTCGACCGCTTCACGCGCCTGCAGGAGCTGACCCGCATGATGGCGGAAAGCGTCAACGACGTCGCCTCCTTCCATGAAAGCCTGACCCGCAGCGTCGACAACGCCGGCGACGACCTGGTGCTGCAAGCGCGCCTCACGCGCGACCTGCAGCGCGACCTGATGCGCGTGCGGATGGTGCCCTTCGCCAGCATCTCCGAACGCTTGTTCCGCGTCGCCCGGCAGAGCGCCAAGGAAGTCGACAAACGCGTCAACCTGGACATACGCGGCAGCGCGGTGGAAATCGACCGCAGCGTGCTGGAACGCATGGCCGCGCCGTTCGAACACCTGCTGCGCAACGCCATCGCCCACGGCGTGGAGAGCCGCGCCGCCCGCAGCGCAGCGGGCAAGAACGAAACCGGCGAACTGCTGGTGCAGGTCACGCAGCAAGGCAATGAAGTCGTCATCGAATTCACCGACGACGGCGGCGGCCTCGATCTGGAGCGCATCCGCGCCAAGGCGATCAGCAACGGCCTGCTGCGGGAAGACGAGGAAGTCACCGACGTCCAGATCGCCGACCTGATTTTCGAACCCGGCTTCTCCACCGCCGAAGCGCTGACCGAATTGTCCGGGCGCGGCGTCGGCATGGACGTGGTGCAGTCCGAGGCGCAGGCGCTGGGCGGCCGCGTCGACACCTTCTCCGAACCTGGCAAAGGCACGCGCTTCACCATCCACCTGCCGCTCACGCTGGCCGTCACGCAGGTGGTGCTGCTTGCCGCCGGCGGCAAGACCTACGCGCTGCCGGCCATCCTGGTCGAGCAGGTGCTGCAGATGAAGGACGCCGCTCTGACCGAGGCGCACCACAACGGCTACGTGCCGGTGCACGGCCAGCACGCCGCGCTGCACTACCTGCCCGCCTTGCTGGGCGACGGCGCGGCGCAACCGCCGGCGCAGCGATCCGCGCCGGTGATGATGCTCAAGAACGGCAACGAGCGGCTGGCGGTGCGCGTCGACGAGGTGCTGGGCAATCGCGAGGTCGTCATCAAGAATATCGGCCCGCAGCTGGCGCGCATGGTCGGCATCGCCGGCGCCACGGTGCTTGGCTCGGGCGACATCGTCCTGATCCTGAATCCGGTCGCACTGGCGCAGCACCTTGCGCACCATCCCGAGATGCAGCAGCACCATGTGCGGGCGGCGGGCGAGGGGGCGGCATCGCGGCAAGGGCGCTCCATCATGGTGGTCGACGATTCACTGACCGTGCGCCGCGTGACCCAGCGGCTGCTGGAGCGCGAAGGCTACAACGTCGCGCTGGCCAAGGACGGCGTCGACGCGCTGGAGCAGCTGCAAGGGGCCAGGCCTGACCTGATGCTGGTCGATATCGAGATGCCGCGCATGGACGGCTTCGACCTGACGCGCAACGTGCGCGGCGACGAGCGCACCAAGGACATCCCCATCATCATGATCACGTCGCGCAGCGCGGACAAGCACCGCAACTACGCCCTGCAACTGGGGGTGAACGCCTACTTCGGCAAACCCTTCCAGGAACCGCTGCTGCTGGATGCGATAGCCGGTCTCTTGAACCCGTAAGCCCGCGCATGAAGATCGTACTGGCATCCATACTGATACTCATGGGCTGCTGTCGCGATCTGGCGTATGCGCAGGCGGCCGAGGTGCTCACCGCCTGGACCTATTACGCGGCGCCGCCGTTCCTGACGGATGCCCGGTCCAATGCCGGATTGGATCGGGACCTGGTGGCCTACCTGAACCAGAAACTGGCTGGCAAATATGAAGTCCGCCTGATGTTCGTGCCGCGCGCCCGCCTGGGTTCCATGCTCGATACCGGCGCCAGGGGCATGGTCTTGTTTGCGCCCTCGGTTATTTTTGGTGGGCCGGCCGGCGGCAAATACCTCTGGACCTCGGCCTTGTTCGACGACCGGCAGGACCTGCTGTCGCGCGCCTCGGAACCGTTCGAATATGACGGTCCCGGTTCGCTGCGAGGCATCCGCTTCGGCGCGATGCTGGGCCATACCTACCCGGCGCTGGCGGAAGACATGGACAGCGGGCGTATCCACGCACACCGCAACAACAACGAAGGCGCGTTACTGAGCATGCTGTTGATGCAGCGTCTCGACGTGATCACGCTTGCCGATTCGTCCGTCCGCTATCTGGTCGAGAAGGATGCTGGCATCGCCGGGAAAATTCATGTCTCAAAACAGAACCTGGGCAGCTACGCCCGCCACCTGATGTTCCAGCAAGGGATGACCAGGGAACGCGACGACATCGAGGACGTCGTGGCCAGGATGGGCAGCGATCCAGCCTGGCTTGCCGTTCTGAGGGCGTACGGCTTGACCCACGGGACGCGTTAGGCGGCGCGCACGGCGGCTTCGATCGCGGCGACGTCGATCTTCCCCATCTTCATCATGGCCGCGAACGCGCGCTGGGCGACGTCGCCGCCCCGGGCCATGGCGTCGGTCAGCACGCGCGGCGTGATCTGCCACGACAGGCCCCATTTGTCCTTGCACCAGCCGCAGGCGCTCGCGGCGCCGCCGTTGTCGATGATGGCGTTCCAATAGCGGTCGGTCTCGGCCTGGTCGTCGGTGGCGATCTGGAACGAGAACGCCTCGCTGTGCTTGAAGGCCTTGCCGCCATTGAGGCCGATGCACGGGATGCCGCAGACCGTGAACTCGACTGTCAATACGCTATCCGCTTTCCCGCCGGGGAAATCGGACGGCGCCCGGTGCACCTTGCCGACCGCGCTGTCGGGGAAGGTGCGGGCGTAGAAGTGCGCGGCTTCTTCCGCGTCATGGTCGTACCACAGGCAGATCGTGTTTTTGTTCATCTTCACTCTCCTTGGTTAGTCGAGGATGTAGTCTACCTCCGCTTGCACGCGCGGCGGCGCGAGTTTGCCCGGGCATTTGCAAGTCATTTGTGGGTCCGACAAGATTAACTTTCTCCCTGCGGTTGTCGATATTCCATCGATGACGCTTTTATCTACAGGAAGAAAGCATCATGTCAGTCACCACCACATATTCATTCATACAAGGGTTCTTCAACGGCGTGTTCGTTGGCCAGAACGCCGTCAGCGCAGCGGATCAACCATTCACCGAATCGCCTCCGGGCAGCGGCATCCTGGTGGTCCATCGTCCCAACGGCGAAAACCTGGTCGATCTCGGCAAGGTGATTAACACCAACGCCAACGTCGGCATGGTCGCCAAGCAGCTGATCGCAGCGGGCGCCTCGCTCACCAGCGGCCTGCGCGTGCAGGGCACGCCGTGGATCAGCGTCCCTTACTTTAGCCAGTCGCCGGCCGCGCACAAACCTTTCGACATGCTAGCCAAGGTCAATTTCGATTTCCATATTGAGACGCCTTGGTATTGCAGCGATATCGACGGCACCATCTCGGTGTTCCTGTTCGTGTTCCTCGACAGCCAGAAGCACCTGCATGTGACGGTCGACGGCACCTGGTTCTCGTTCGAGGGCGGCGCGCCATTCTGCGCCGGCCCCGCTTCCAATGCGCTGAAGGCCGCGCTGCCGGCCGTGCGCAAGGAAGTCCAGGCGCTGTTGCCCCAATTGACGTCGGCTATCGCCAGCGTCAAGTTCTCCAATATTTACTTCTTGCCTGGCGACGGTAAAAAAACCGCCGGCGCCTTCGTACAAAACGCCAGCAGCGATGCGTCGCTCGGCTTGCTCTTAGCTTAAAAGGAAAATGAAAATGGATAAGGATCAAAAACTGGTCAACGACATCAGCGCGCTGCTGCGTGACGCCGGCTACACCGGGCTGAATGTGCATACCGACCAAAATGGCACGCTGCTCAACGCCACCCGTGAACGCGGCGGCGTGGTGCTGCGCCTGGCGCCGGACATGCAGAAAGTCGGCCGCCGCACCGAGGGCGGCGCGGCGGAGGCGCGCGCCGAGCGGCTGGATGTGCATCAGGTGCCGGCGATGGAGGGCGTGGATCAGCAGATACGCGCCAATCCGGAACTGGCCAAGGCCATGGGCATCCCGGCCGAGCATCTGAAGTACATCATGTAGCTCGCTTCGATCCGGCCTTGCCCGCGTAGACGGCGGGGCTGGATTGCGCGGCGCAGGCCATCAGTTGCTGCGCCAGCGCTTCGATCTCCGGCGCCACCGGTGCGCCCAGCGCGCTCAATGCCATGCGCTGGTAGCGCCGGTAGACCGCCAAGCCTTCCTCGAAGCTGGCGTCGTCCAGGTGGAGGCGCATCAGGTCCGTGCTCAGGGCCTTGCAGTACGGGTCCGCCTCCAGCGCGCGCTCCAGCAACTGCGCGGCGGCCGCCGTGTTGCCGGCACGGGCAAGCTGGCGGCCTGCTTCGCCCAGCGCGCGCGCCAGCTTGCCGCGCCATAGTTCGCGCCGCGCCAACAGCCACGGCGCGCTTTCCCCATGCAGCAATTCTCCCCGGTACAGCGACAGCACCTGCGTGGATGCCGCCAGCAGCGCGGCTTCGTGCGATGCCGCGGCATCGCCGGCGGCGCCGCATTCCTGCGTCAGCGTTTGCAGGCGCGCCAGCAGGCGTTCCAGCGCCGCCGTGTCGCTCCAGCAGCGCTGCGGCGCCAGCGACAGCGCTCCCTGTTCCAGCACGATGCTGCCGACGCCCACCGTAGCCCGCAGGCGCGACAGTGTGGTCTCCAGCGCATGGCGCGCGGTGTCGCCGTCGGCGTCCGGCCATAGCAGCTCGGCGGCGCGGTCCAGCGAGATGCTGGCCGGCGCGTGGGCGGCGATCAGTTTCAGGATGTCGAGCTGGCGGTGCTTGGATTTGCCTTGCGAGCGCAGTGGCTCGCCGTCGATGCGCAGCTCGAACCCGCCGAAGACGCGCACCTGCACCGGCCATGGCCAGTGGTCGCCGGCGTCTTCCGGTGGCGCCAGGCGCCAGGCGCGTATCAGCGCGTTGGCCGCGTCGGGGGCGAGACCGGCCGCCAGCGCGTGCGCGCACAGCGGCTGCAGGATGTGCGGCGTGGCGAAGGTCAGGTAGCTGCCCTGCGACGCGAAGTGGTACAGCGCGCGGCGCAGCTTTTCCTGCGCCAGCAGCAGCTGCGCCGGTTGCGCGCGTTGCAGTTGTTGCAGCGGTTGTGCCTTGCCGTCGGCGCCGGTGACCAGCAGCCATGCTTCCAGCAGGTCGGCCCAGGTGGCAGCCAGCGGCGAGCGGTAGTCGGCGGCGTGCCGGCGCAGCACGGCCGTTTCGGCGGCGCAGCGTTCGCGGTCCAGCAGCGTGTAGGCGACGCAGCTGGCGGTCTGCGCGTAAACCTCGTAGGGGATGCTGCCGAAGCGCAGGGCCGCTTCGTGCGCCAGGCGTGCGTGCTCCAGCGCACCGTGGCCGTCGCCCCGGCAGCTGGCCAGCCAGGTCTGCGTCAGCTGCAGGTGGGCCACCAGGTTGTGGTGCTGCACCGGCGTTTGTTCGGCGATCTCGGTGGCGGCGGCGGTGGCTTTGTCGAGTTCTCCGCGCAGCAGGCAGGAGGCGGCGTACAGCAGCACGTAATGCGCGTCCATGATGCGGATGCCGCTGCTTTCCGAACTGGCGCGGCAGGCGGCGAAGGTGGCGTCGAAGCGGGCGTGGTCCATGCCCACCAGCGCATCGTACAGCTGCACGAGGTGCGACAGGTAGCGCGCGTACGGCGGCAGCGCGGAGGCTTCCGGCAGAGCGTCCAGCAGCACCCGAACCTTGCGCACGGCGGCGTAGCGGCCGGACTGGTAGTAGTGCTGGCCCAGCATCGCGCCCAGCCGCACCTTCAGCGTGGGATCGGCCGGCTGGCGCAGCACTTCGAGCGCGCGCCGCTCCCACAGGTCCATGTCCTGGTGGCCGGGATCGGTCATGAACAAGCCGCTCCACATGCTGTGCGTCAGGTGGGCTTTCAGGCCGGGATCGGGCAGCTGGTCGTAGTCCTGCGCCGGGTCCACATGCTGTTGCAGGAAGGCGCGCAGCGGCTGCTCGGCCGCGCCGTCGAAGAAGTAGGAGCTGATGATGGCGCTCAGCGCCAGGAAGCGGTGCATCGGCCGGTTCTGCTCCGTGAACGCCTCCAGCGCCTTGAGCAGCGCGGCGCGGGCGCGCGCGGTGTCGCTCATGAACACGGCCAGGCCCAGCCAGTAGTGGTGCCACGCGCCGCGATGCGCTTCGGGCAGGGCGTCGATCCAGCGCGCCAGCGTGGTGTGGCGCGCGCTGGCCAGCATCGCCTCGGCGCGCGATTCGATCAGGCCCGCCGCGCGTTCGGGCATGCCGTGTTCCAGTGCCAGCTTGATGGCGGCGTCGCCGCTGCCGTCGGCCAGCAGGATGTCGACGCAGCCGGCGATCCAGGCGTGGCGCTGCGCCTCGTCGATGCGGGTGGCGGCCCATTTGCGCAGGAAGCCCTGGAACAGCGGATGCAGCGCATACTGGCGGCCGGGATATTCGTAGATCAGCGCTCCCTGCGCGGCCAGGCGGGCCACGATGTCGGCCGCGTGCGGCGCGCCGGAGAGCGTGGCCGCCCACGCGCCGCTGAAGTTCGGCAGCCAGCACACGGCCAGCAGCGTGGCGCGTTCCTCGTCGCTGTAGGCGCTGAACACTTCCTCTGCCAGGTAGCCCACCATCGCTTCCGACAGCACGTCCTCGGCGGCCAGCGCGGCGCCGGGCCGGCGCTTGAGCCACGAGGCCACCAGCGCGATGCCGGCCGCCCAGCCGCGCGTGAAGTTGTAGACGCTGTCGGCGACGGTGTCGGCGTGGCCGACGCCCAGCACGTTGAGCAGCACTTCGGTTTCGTCGCGGCTGAAGGCCAGCGCGGCGCTGTCCAGTTCATGCATGTCGCCGTGCGCCAGCAGGCGCGCGCAGGCGGACGGCGGCAGCGCGCGGCTCAGCACCACCACCTTGCTGGCCGGCGGCAGCTCGGTCGCCAGCGTTTCGAGGAACTGGCGGAAGAAGGGCGCGTCCTGGCAGCGGTGGGCGTCGTCCATGACGATGCGGCTGGCCGGCGCCAGCGTCGCGCCCAGCGAGCGCGCGTACAGCCGCAGGTAGCCCTGCAGCGCCGGCAGGTGTTCGCGCAGCAGCGGCGGCGGTTGCCAGTCCGGCGCCACGCCGCCGTTGACAATGGCCTGTTCGAAGTAGAGCAGGAAGCTGGCCGGGTCGATGTCGGCTTCGTCCAGCCGCAGCCAGGCCACGGTGGGGCCGGCGGCCTGGCAGAACTCCAGTCCCAGGCTGGTCTTGCCGGAACCGGCCGGCGCGGCGATCCAGGTCAGCGTGGCGGGGGAGTCGAGCACCGTCTGCACGGCGTGGCGGCGGCCGATCAGGCGGGCGACGGGACGGGAGGTCTTGGCGAGTGAGGCCATGATGGCGGTTCCTTGAGGCGGACTGCGCGG
Organism: Duganella sp. BJB1802; assembly: GCF_013369445.1. Classification (NCBI taxonomy): domain Bacteria; kingdom Pseudomonadati; phylum Pseudomonadota; class Betaproteobacteria; order Burkholderiales; family Oxalobacteraceae; genus Duganella; species Duganella sp. BJB1802. The sequence goes on from NZ_JABWEF010000001.1 coordinate 439,161, forward strand.
GAACAACCAGTTTAATTCTGATTACAAAAAGAACAAATCTTAAATTTCGACAACTATCGTGCTGCAAGGGGCGGGCATGGTCATGCCGCCCCTTGCTTCCCCGCTTACACCGGATCGACCTTGTTGGTCAGCGTGAAGTGTGCCTCCGCGTAGTTGTCGCCGTCGACGAACATCCACCAGGTGCCGGTCTTGTTCGGCCCGACGGTGAACGGCGCCAGGTGGCCTTCCTGGTAGTTGTCGCCGTCGGCGTAGCCCTCGCCGTAGCAGCGCAGCGTGGCCTTGACCTGGATGACGTCATTGGCCAGCAGGTCCAGCGTCAGGATCAGGCGGCCCATCGCATCGTCGGCCACCTGGTCGAACACCTTGACCGCGTGGGTGCTGGACGACGGCCCCAGTTGCGCGATGTTGTAGAAATCGCCCACGCTGTGCGGATACGCGGCGGCGGCGAATTCATAATCGGTGGTCGCCATCCAGCCGTCGATGGTCAGGCGGCGGAACCAGTGCGGCGGCGGTTGCAGGTCCAGTGTCATGTTCGCGGTCTGGTTGGCCGCCACCGTCGCCGAGGCGCTGCCATGCAGCTCCTGCTTGTCGGCGGTCACCAGCACGCTGCCCACCGGTACGCCGGTGAGCGTGAAGCTGCCGTCGGCCGCCGTGTGGGTGAACTGGTTCTGCGAAATCTGCACGCTGACGCCGGCCGCCGCCTTGCCCTCGTAATGCACCACGCCGTGCAGCGTGCCGGTCTGCGCCACCTTCTTCCATTTGTAGATGGTCACCTCCTCCCAGCGCGCCGGCCGGTAGATCAGCGGCTCGCAATAGCCGTACAGCGGCGCGTCGAAGAAGCACAGGTTGGCGGGGCTGACGGCGTTGGCGTCGCCGGTGTGGCGCCAGGCGTCGGAGTCCTTGGCGTCGGTGTCGCACCAGTCGGAGGCGAAGGCGTTGAGCATCTGGTTGGCGGTATCGTCGGCGGCGTCGGTCAGCGCGTTGCCGAACCAGCCGGCGCTCTCCAGCACCATCTCGTGGATCTTCGAGTACAGCACCTCGCCGGCGGCGATCCGTTCGTCGGACTGGTAGAGATACAGGCCGTCCGGCGTGGACGGCGTGATGCCGGCGCCGGCGGCCAGGTCGCTCTGTTCCAGCATGCCGCCTTCCATCGGCACGCCGGACTGCCTGATCGACATCCACAGCAGCGACGAGCACACCGTCGGGAAGGTGTTGGCGGCCCACTTGGCGCTGGCCGGCGCCTTGTCGGTCAGGCCGATGGCGGGATTGGTGTAGCAGAAGAAGCGGTAGTGGCTCTTGCCGGCCTGCTGGGCGGCGAAATCGGCGATGCCGTGCAGCGTCTGGCGGATCTCCAGCGTCTCCTTCAGCGGATCGGGCTTGACCACCATGGCCGGCACGATCTCCGGCGCCACGCCGCCCAGGTCCAGCTTCGATTCGATGGTGGCGAAGCCGGCGATCGAGTGCTTCTTGCCGGTCTCGGGATCGATCATGTCCTCGCCGTCGACCGCGTGTTCGACGGTCTGCGTGACCACGCCGGGCCACAGGTATTTGAGCACGTCGGGCCGGGCGCCGTCGCCGCCGATGAATTCGATCAGCCGGTCTTCCGATGCGGTGGAGTGGGTGATCTCGTCGCGGTTGCGGGTCATGATGCCGGAGTGCGAGTAGCGCTGCGGCGGCGTCACCGTCTGCAGCACGGCGGAGATCAGGCTGCCGTTGCTGGGGTTGAGGATCAAGTCGCCCTTCTTGGCGTTCATGAAGCGCGGCGGCATCTGCATCCAGCGTTTTTCCTGGGTCGGCATGCAGTACATGCCGTCGGGGATGTGGTCCGGCATATTCCACGGATCGCATTCCTGGCCCTCGACCGGGAACGGCGGCTCCACGTGCAGGTCCATCGCCGTCAGCGTCTGCAGCGGTTGCAGTGCGCTGGCCAGGGCGGCCGGCATGCGGCTGATGCCGATTGGGCCGGTGACGGCGGACAGCATGCCGTAGCTGCCCAGGCGCGTCACTTCGTCCAGCGTGATCGTGGCGGGATCGGCGACCAGCTGGCGGCTGGCCAGGTCGCTCAGCAGGGCCTGCGCGTTGGCGTTGACCAGCAGCTTCCTGTTCATGTGCTGCGGCAGGTCGAAGTGCGCGCTGACGCGCACCGGCAAACCGTTCGGCGCGGTGCCGCGATAGTGCACGCTGAAGGCGATGGCCTGCTTAGGCAGCTGCGCTTTGGGGATGACGACGTCGATGCGGGTCGCGGCCTGCGCCTTCAGCACGATGACGCTGGCGGTGGCGGGGCGCAGTTCGAATTCGCGCGGGCCGTCTTCATAGGCCAGCTCCAGCTGCATGCTGCTCAAGGTCAGGTTGTTCGCTTCGGGATTGCGCACGACGAAGCTGGCGCGGTAGCTGCCGTCGATGAACTGGGCGCTGAAGTCGCTGCTCTCGACCGGCGGCTGCAGCACGCCGCGCTGGCGCGCCAGGAAGTAGGGATTGGCCACGCTGACGCTGCGCTGGATGGTGCGCGCCGCCTCGCCCGGCTGCTGCACCGTCACCTGCACGTGGAACACTGTGTGCGGCCGGTTGGGGTTGAGCTGCGCGGAGAAGTCATGCTGCAGCGTGGGATGCGTGCTGCCCAGCGCGACGGCGCCCAGCTGCCAGTTGTAGACGGCGGCCGTGGCGCCGCCGCCCATGTTGGTGGCGGCGCGCGGCGGCGCGGACGTCAGGATGGGATGGCTGGCGGCGTCGCGCGCGGGGATGGTCAGTGCGCTCATCGCGGTCTTGCGCGGCACGATGGGGCCCGTTGGAACGGCGGGGGTGCGCGGCTTGATCTCGATGCGCGGACGTGGCGTGCCCTGGGTGCGGCGCTCGGGCGCGTTCTGCACCGTCAATATCATCGTGGTGGGATTGTGGGGCGCGCTGCGCACCGTCAGCATCGGTGGCTGCTTGCCGTCGGCGGGGGCGTTGATCTGGACTTCGGCCTTGAGCTTTTCGATGGCGCCGCGCTTGCCGGCGACGACGTTGATGGTCTTCTTGCCGGCCCGGTTCCAGACCAGGTACTGCTTGGAGCCGGGCACGCCGTTGATGCTGATGTTGGCGCTTTCGTTGTTGTCGTAGGACTGGCCGTTCGGGGCCTTCACTTCGACACAGACGCTGTCGCCGATGGCGGCCACGGCGGGCGTGCAGACGACGGAACCAAGCAGCGGGGTTGGGGCGGTTGGTGCTTGCAACATGGGAACTCCTGTGGACATTGGGAATGGTTGTGTCAGGCCTGTTTTCGGCGGGCCTGGTGTTCCCAGTGTCGTGCGGAGCGTCCCACAAATCGCTCACAAATGCGTTATTCGGTCTTCTTCACCACCGCGTAGCGTTCCAGCGTGCGCTTGCGCGCCTCGTCGTGCATGACCAGCGGATCGGGATAGTCCAGCGGCAGCATGCGCGGCACCAGCCACGGCGCGTGGATTTCCTTGTCGCTCAAGTCCTTCAACTGCGGCAGGTAGCGGCGGATGAACTTGCCCGTGGCGTCGAACTTTTCCGACTGCGTGACCGGGTTGAAGATGCGGAAGTAGGGCTGGGCGTCGCAGCCGGACGACGAGGCCCATTGCCAGCCGCCGTTGTTGGAGGCCAGGTCGAAGTCGTTCAGATGCTGCGCGAAGTAGGCTTCGCCACGGCGCCAGTCGATGCCCAGGTCCTTGATCAGGAAGCAGGCCGTCACCATGCGCAGGCGGTTGTGCATGTAGCCGGTCTGGTTCAGCTGCGCCATGGCGGCGTCCACCAGCGGATAGCCGGTGCGGCCCTCGCACCAGGCGGCGAACAGCTCGTCCGCGTGCGGGCCGGTCTCCCACTCGATGGCGTCGTAGGCCGGCTTGTAGGAGCCGCCCACCACGTGCGGGTTGTGGTACAGGATCATCGCGTAAAACTCGCGCCAGATCAATTCCGCCAGCCAGACCGGCGCGCCTTCGCCGCCGGCGCCACGCGCCATCAGGTCCAGCACGGTGCGCACCAAATGCCGCACCGACAGCGTGCCGAAGCGGAAGTGGATCGACAAATAGGAAGGTCCCTTCACGGCCGGATAGTCGCGCGCGTCCTTGTAGCCTGCGATGCGGGGCAGGAAGTCCTCCAGCAGCGCGGCGGCGCCGGACATGCCGGTCGGGATCTTCAGCTCGGCCAGGTTGCTGGGCTCGAAGCCGAGCTCGGCCAGTGTCGGCAGGGCCGGGGCGTTGGCCGGAGCCGGCGCCAGCCGCGCGGCGTGCGGCTCCACGTGGCAGGGCGCCAGCACAGACGGGTCCGCTTCCAGCTTCTTCAGCCAGGCGTTCTTGTACGGCGTGAACACCGAGAACACGCCGCCGGTCTGCGACAGCACTTCGCTCTTCTCGAAGATCACCTGGTCCTTGCAGCTGACGAAGCGGCGGCCGTTGGCCAGCAGCGCCCGCTCCACGGCGGCGTCGCGGGCGATGGCTTGCGGTTCGTAGTCGTGGTTGCAGTAGACCGCGTCCACGCCCAGCTCGGCGGCCAGGGCCGGGATCGCGGCGGCCGGATCGGCATGGCGCACGATCAGGTGGCCGCCCAGTTGTTGCAGTTCCGCCGCCACTTCGGCGATGCTGGCATGGATGAAGTCGACCCGCCGGTCGCGGCGCGGCAGGCCGTCCAGGATGGTGGTGTCATAGACAAAAACGCAATGCACGCGGGCGCTGTCTTGCAGGGCGCGGTGCAGGGCTGCATGGTCGAAAACCCGCAAATCGCGGCGCAGCCAGACCAGGGAGGAATTCAGTTTCATTGAGTCTGTGTCAATCTCATGTGGGAACTCAAACGTGGCCGCATCCGCAATTCAGTGTAAACTAGCGGTTAGACAGAGTTGCTAGCCGCGCGAATACTACAGTAATTGTCAGCAGCACAGAAAGAACCACGCATATGAAGAAAAGCAAAATCGGCCAAACTCTCCCTGTACCCGGCATGCTCCAGGAAGCCGGCGATCCATTGGAAGCCCCAGGCGCCGGCGCCACCGCCACCCTGAACCTGGCGAATCATTTCCTGATTGCAATGCCTTCCATGCAAGATCCGGTGTTTGGCGGGACTGTCGTGTACGTGTGCGAGCACAATGAAAACGGCGTGCTGGGCGTGGTCATCAACAAACCCACCGACATGACGATGGAAGTGCTGTTCGAGCGCATCGACCTCAAGCTGGAGTCCAATGTGGACGTCGACGCCCCCATCATGTTCGGCGGCCCGGTGCAGGACGACCGCGGCTTCGTGCTGCACACGCCGGGCACCCGCTATTCGTCGTCGCTGACGGTGACCAAGGACGTGGCCTTCACCACCTCGATCGACGTGCTGGAGGCCGTGGCCGCCGGCGATGGTCCGCCGCGCATGCTGGTGTCGATCGGCTACTCGGGCTGGAGCCCGGGCCAGCTGGAGGACGAGATCAGCCGCAACGGCTGGCTGACCGTGGGCGCCGATCCCGACATCCTGTTCAAGCTGCCGATCGAGGAGCGCTACACGGCCGCCATGCGCCTGCTGGGCATCGATCCGCTGATGCTGACCTCGGAGGCCGGGCATGCATAAGGTGCCAGGCTAACCGTGACCATCGAGACCATCTTCGCATTCGATTTCGGCGTCAAGCGCATCGGCGTCGCCATGGGCAACACCATGATCCGCCAGGCCGAGCCGGTCAAGGTGATCGCCGCCATCGACAACGCCACCCGCTTTGCCGACATCCAGGCCCTGCTGGACGAGTGGAAGCCGGCGCGGCTGGTGGTCGGCCTGCCCATGCATCCCGACGGCGCCGAGCACGAGATGACGGCGCGCGCCCGCAAGTTCGCCAACCAGCTGCACGGCCGCTTCAACCTGCCGGTGGAGCTGGTGGACGAACGCTATTCCTCGGCCGTGATCTCGGCCAAGCGCGGCGAGGTCATCGACGACCGCGCCGCCGCCATCATCCTGCAACAATATTTCGACACTCATTGAACCCATGTCCACACTGAATCCCCACCAACTCGACGCCGAAGCGCTGTACGCGACCCTGCTGGCCGACGTCAAAGCCGGCCTGGCCGGCGTGGCCGATGTCGCCATCGTCGGCATCCACTCCGGCGGCGCCTGGATCGCCGAGCGCCTCGCGGCCGACCTCGGCCTGTCCGCCCGCTGCGGCGTGCTGGACGTGTCCTTCTACCGCGACGACTACGCCAAGAAGGGCCTGCCGGCCGACATCAAGCCGACCAACATCGGCTTCGACGTGGCGGCCGCCAACATCCTGCTGGTGGACGACGTGCTGTACACCGGCCGCACCACGCGCGCCGCGATCAACGAGCTGTTCGACTACGGCCGCCCGGCGCGCATCATGCTGGCCGCGCTGGTCGACCGCGGCGAGCGCCAGTTGCCGGTGGCGGCCGACTTCGTGGCCGGCCATGTGCAGGTGCCGCCGGGACAGGCGCTGGTGCTCAAGCGCGCCGACGATGGAAAATTCACGCTAACCATAGAATAAAACCATGCTTAATCCGCAACTGAACAAACACGGCGAGCTCCAGCACTTGCTGTCGATCGAGGGACTGCCCAAGTCCATCGTCAACCACATCCTGGACACCGCCTCGTCGTTCGTCGGCATCTCCGACCGCGACGTCAAGAAGGTCCCGCTGATGCGCGGCAAATCGGTGTTCAACCTGTTCTTCGAGAACTCCACGCGCACCCGCACCACCTTCGAGATCGCCTCGAAGCGCCTGTCGGCCGACGTGATCAACCTGAACATCCAGGCCTCGTCCGCCAGCAAGGGCGAATCGCTGCTCGACACCATCGACAACCTGTCGGCCATGCACGCCGACATGTTCGTGGTGCGCCACGCGCAATCGGGCGCGCCCTACCTGATCGCCAAGCACCTGCACGACACCAAACAACCGCACGTCCACGTGGTCAACGCCGGCGACGGCCGCCACGCGCACCCGACCCAGGGCCTGCTGGACATGTACACCATCCGCCACTACAAGAAGGACTTCACCAACCTGACGGTGGCGATCGTCGGCGACATCCTGCACAGCCGGGTGGCCCGTTCCGACATCCACGCGCTGACCACCTTGGGCGTGCCGGAAGTGCGCGCCATCGGTCCGCACACGCTGCTACCGGGCGGCCTGGAGCAGATGGGCGTACGCACCTTCACCAACATGGAGGAGGGCTTGAAGGGCGTGGACGTGATCATCATGCTGCGCCTGCAGAACGAGCGCATGAGCGGCGCGCTGCTGCCGTCGGCGCAGGAATACTTCAAGAGCTACGGCCTGACGCCGGAACGCCTGGCGCTGGCCAAGCCGGACGCGATCGTCATGCACCCGGGCCCGATGAACCGCGGCGTCGAGATCGACTCGGCGGTGGCGGATGGTCCGCAGGCGGTGATCCTGCCGCAGGTGACGTTCGGGATCGCGGTACGGATGGCGGTGATGAGCATAGTGGCGGGGACGCAGGGATGAAAGCAGGCATGAAACTTCATATCAAAAACGGCCATATGATTGATCCGGCCAACGGCATCGATGGCAAGAACGACCTTTACATCGCCGACGGCAAGGTGCTGGCGGTCGGTACCGCGCCGGCCGGCTTCACGGCCGACCGGACCATCGACGCGAGCGGCCTGATCGTCTCGCCCGGTTTCGTCGACCTGTCGGCGCGCCTGCGCGAGCCGGGCTACGAATACAAGGCCACCCTGGAATCGGAGATGCAGGCCGCCATGCAAGGCGGCGTGACCAGCCTGATCTGCCCGCCCGACACCGATCCGGTGCTCGACGAGCCGGGCCTGGTCGAGATGCTCAAGCACCGCGCCAAGACGCTGAACCAGGCCAACGTCCACCCGTTGGGCGCGCTGACCGTCGGCCTCAAGGGCCAAGCGCTGACCGAGATGGCCGAGCTGACCGAGGCCGGCTGCATCGGCTTCGCGCAGGCCGAGGAGCCGATCGAGGACACCAACGTGCTGCTGCGCGCCATGCAGTACGCCAAGACCTTCAACTACACCGTGTGGCTGCGCCCGCAGGACGCGCACATCGGCCGCGGCGGCATCGCGGCCAGCGGCCCGCTGGCCTCGCGCCTGGGCCTGTCCGGCGTGCCGGTGATGTCCGAGACCATCGCGCTGCACACGATCTTCGAATTGATGCGCGCCACCGGCGCCCGCGTGCACCTGTGCCGCATGTCGTCGGCGGCCGGCCTGGAGCTGGTGCGCAACGCCAAGAAGGAAGGCCTGCCGGTCACCTGCGACGTCGGCGCCCACCACATCCACCTGACCGACGCCGACATCGGTTTCTTCGATTCGAACGCGCGCGTGACGCCGCCGTTCCGCAGCCAGCGCGACCGCGACGCGATCCGCCTGGGCCTGCTGGACGGCACCATCGACGCGCTGTGCTCGGACCACACCCCGGTCGACGACGACGAGAAGCTGCTGCCGTTCGGCGAAGCCTCGCCGGGCGCGACCGGGCTGGAGCTGCTGCTGTCGCTGGCGCTCAAATGGGCCGACGACTACGCCGCCACGCAGGACACGGGTTCCGTGCGTCCGCTGGCGCGCGCGCTGGCCCGCATCACGTCCGACGCGGCCCGCGTGGCCGGGCTGGACGCCGGCACCTTGTCGGTCGGCGCGGCGGCCGATGTCTGCCTGTTCGACCCCGAGGCGCGCTGGACGGTGGAGGCGTCGGCGCTGGCCAGCCAGGGCAAGCACACGCCTTTCCTCGGCTACAACCTGGCCGGGCAGGTCCGCGCCACCATCGTGGCGGGGCACGTCGCCTTCCAACGCAGCTGATCGGTTTGCATGAAGCTTTCGATGATCTTCCGCCTGGCGCGGGTGTTTCTGCATGTGCTGCGCGGGATGGCGATCTGTGCGACGGTGTTCCCGTGGATCGGGCAGGACAAGCGTAACGGCCACATCCGCCGCTGGTCGACCAGGCTGCTGGCGATGTGCAATGTGACGGTGGAGCAGAGCGCCGGCGTGCCGCTGCTGGAGCGGGCGATGGTGGTGGCCAACCACGTGTCGTGGCTGGACATCTTCGTGATCCACAGCCTGCATCCGAGCCACTTCGTGGCCAAGGCCGAGATCCGCTCGTGGCCGCTGGCTGGCTGGCTGGCGGAGAAGGCCGGCACGGTCTTCATCGCGCGCGGCAACCGGCGCGATTTGCGGCATATCTTCAAGGGACTGGTGCACACGCTGGAGCGCGGCGAGCGCGTGGCCTTCTTCCCGGAGGGGACCACGGCGGCGCAGGGCAGCTTGCTGCCGTTCCACGCCAACCTGTTCGAGGCCGCCATCGACGCCAGGGTGCCGGTGCAGGCCATCGCGCTGTCGTACCGTGATCCTGCGGGCGCTTCGCATCCGTCGGTGGATTTCATCGGCGAGACCACCTTCGCCGAGAGCATCATGCTGATCCTGGATGGCCCGCCGGTGACGGCGCGCTTGACGATACTGCCGGCCATCGACAGCATCGGCGCGCACCGGCGCGAGCTGGCCGAGGCCTCGCACCAGGCCGTCGCCGCCGCGCTGGGCGTGACGGCAAGCCCGCACTAGCCTTTCTTGCCGCCGGGCTGACGGAATTCCGGACACTGCACCTGCAGCAGAGCCCGGTCTTCCAGGCACACGGCGGACAGCTGCCCGCCCCACACGCAACCGCTGTCGAGGCCGATCAAATGCGGCTGCATCAGCAGCCCCAGCGCCGACCAGTGGCCGAACACCACCGTCTCCTTGCGGCTGCGCCGGCCCGGCACCTCGAACCACGGCATCAGGCCCGAGCCCGGCTCGGCCGTGCCGCTCTCCTTCATCTTGAAATCCATCCTGCCCTCGGCGGTGCAGAAGCGCAGCCGCGTCATCGCGTTGATGATGCAGCGCAGCCGGTCCGCGCCCTGCAGCTCGTCGCTCCACTGGTCGGGCAGGTTGCCGTACATTTCGGCCAGGAACTCCGCCAGGCCGGGGCCGCGCAGCATCTGCTGCACCTCGCCGGTCAGCGCCATGGCCTGCGCCGCCGTCCATTGCGGCAGCAGGCCGGCGTGCACCAGCACATGGCCCTGGGTGTGGATGGCCAGCGGACGGCGCCGCAGCCAATCGATCAGCTCGTCGCGGTCGGGCGCGTGCAGGATCTCGGCCAGCGTGTCGGACTTGTGCTCGGGCCGGATGCCGTAGGCCACCGCCAGCAGGTGCAGGTCGTGATTGCCGAGCACGCTGTCGACGCGGCCGCCGCTGCCCATCGCCAGCGCGCGCACGTGGCGCAGCGTGGCCAGCGAGTCGGGGCCGCGATTGATCAGGTCGCCAGCGAACAGGATGGCGGGCTCGTCCTCGCCGGCGTGTTCGCGGATGCGCTCCAGCATCGCCAGGACCTGCTCATGGCAGCCCTGTAAATCCCCGATTACATAGGTTTTCATATGGATGCTCTGTGGTTCGTTGCTTTGGAATCTGAAATACCCTGAAATCAGAGTGCGGGGTGTCGATTTTTGCCCGGTAGCAGGGCAGTTTCACATAAAATCATGCATACGACTAATTTGACTCTTGCAGCGGGATACTAAATGATTTTTGTGACGGGTGGTGCGGGTTTCATCGGCTCGAATTTTGTCCTCGACTGGCTGGCGCAGTCCGACGAGCCGGTTGTCAATTACGATAAGCTGACCTACGCAGGCAATCTGAACAACCTGGCGTCGCTGAAGCAGGACGCGCGCCACATCTTCGTGCGCGGCGACATCTGCGACCAGGCCCAGGTGCTGGCGCTGTTCCAGCAGCACAAGCCGCGCGCGGTGGTGCACTTCGCCGCCGAGAGCCATGTGGACCGCTCCATCCTCGGGCCGGGCGAGTTCATCAACACCAACATCAACGGCACCTTCAGCCTGCTCGAAGCGGCGCGCGCCTACTGGTCGGCGCTGCCGGAGGACGAGAAGGCCGCCTTCCGCTTCCTGCACGTGTCCACCGACGAGGTCTACGGCACGCTGGGCCCGGACGACGCGCCGTTCAGCGAGACCACCGCGTTCGCGCCGAACAGCCCGTACTCGGCGTCGAAGGCCGCGTCCGACCACCTGGTGCGTTCCTACCACCACACCTACGGCCTGCCGGTGCTGACCACCAACTGCTCCAACAACTACGGCCCGTATCACTTCCCGGAAAAACTGATCCCGCTGATCATCGCCAACGCGCAGGCCGGCAAGCCGCTGCCGATCTACGGCGACGGCCAGCAGGTGCGCGACTGGCTGTACGTCAGCGACCACTGCGCCGCGATCCGCCGCGTGCTGGAGGCCGGCCGCCTGGGCGAGACCTACAACGTCGGCGGCTGGAACGAGATGGCCAACCTGGACGTGGTGCACACGCTGTGCGACATGCTGGACAAATTGAAACCGAAGGCGGACGGCGCCAGCTACCGCGCGCAGATCACCTACGTCAAGGACCGTCCCGGCCACGACCGCCGCTACGCCATCGACGCCCGCAAGCTCGAGCGCGAACTGGGCTGGAAACCGGCCGAGACCTTCCAGACCGGCATCGCCAAGACCGTGCAGTGGTACCTGGACAACCAGGCCTGGGTGGCCGACGTGCAGTCGGGCAGCTACGCCAAGTGGGTGGAAACCAATTACTTTAATCGCGAAGGCCAGCAATGAGCATCCCTAACCGCAAAGGCATTATCCTGGCCGGCGGCTCCGGCACCCGTCTGTACCCGGTGACGATGAGCGTCTCCAAGCAACTGCTGCCGATCTACGACAAGCCGATGATCTACCATCCGCTGACGGTGCTGATGTTGGCCGGCATGACCGAGATCCTGCTGATCTCGACGCCGCAGGACACGCCGCGCTTCCAGGACCTGCTGGGCGACGGCAGCCAGTGGGGCCTGAAGATCAGCTACGCGGTGCAGCCGTCGCCGGACGGGCTGGCGCAGGCCTTCATCATCGGCAAGGAATTCGTCGGCGACTCGCCGTCCGCGCTGATCCTGGGCGACAACATCTACTACGGCAACGACCTCGACGCGCTGCTGCGCCACGCCACCGAGCAGACCGACGGCGCCACCGTGTTCGCCTACCACGTGCAGGATCCGGAACGCTACGGCGTGGTCGAGTTCGACGCCAACCGCACCGCCGTGTCGATCGAGGAAAAGCCGGCCCAGCCGAAATCGAACTACGCCGTCACCGGCCTGTACTTCTACGACAACCAGGTGTGCGACATCGCGGCCAGCATCAAGCCGTCCGCGCGCGGCGAGCTGGAGATCACCGACGTCAACCGCGTCTACCTGGAGAAGCAGCAGCTCAACGTCGAAGTGATGGGGCGTGGCATGGCCTGGCTCGACACCGGCACCCACGAGTCGCTGCTGGACGCCTCGCAGTTCATCGCCACCATCGAGAAGCGCCAGGGCCTGAAAGTGGCTTGCCCGGAAGAGATCGCCTACCGCAAGGGCTATATCGACGCCGCCCAGCTGCGCAAGCTGGCCGAGCCGCTGAAGAAAAACAACTACGGCCAGTACCTGCTGCAGATCCTCGAAGACAAGGTAGTCCCACGATGAATGTGATCGCAACACCGCTGGAGGGCTTGCTGGTGCTGGAGCCGCGCGTGTTCGGCGACGACCGCGGCTTTTTCTACGAGAGCTTCAACGCCCGCCGCTTCGCCGAGCTGACCGGCGTGACCCTGCCCTTCGTGCAGGACAACCACTCGCGCTCGGCCAAGGGCGTGCTGCGCGGCCTGCACTACCAGATCCAGCAGGCGCAGGGCAAGCTGGTGCGCGCCACCGCCGGCAGCGTGTTCGACGTCGCCGTGGATCTGCGCAAGAGCTCGCCGACCTTCGGCCAGTGGTACGGCATCGAACTGTCGGCCGAGAACAAGAAGCAGATGTGGATACCGCCCGGCTTCGCGCACGGCTTCGTGGTCACCAGCGACGCCGCCGAATTCCTCTACAAGACCACCGACTACTGGGCGCCCGAGCACGAGCGCTCGGTGCTGTGGAACGACCCGGCCATCGGCATCGACTGGCCGGCGCTGGACGCGGCGCCGCTGCTGTCCGCCAAGGACCAGGCCGCCGTGCCGCTGGCCGACGCCGAGGTGTTCGCATGAAAGTCCTGCTGACCGGCAGCACCGGCCAGGTGGGATACGAACTGGCGCGCAGCCTGCAGGGCATCGGCGAAGTGGTGGCGGTGGACCGCAACGTGATGGACCTGTCCGACCTGGACCAGGTGCGCGACGTGATCCGCCGCGAAAAGCCGGGCCTGATCGTCAACCCGGCCGCCTACACGGCGGTCGACAAGGCCGAGAGCGAGCCCGGGCTGGCGCACCGCATCAACGCCGAGGCGCCGGGTCTGATGGCGCAGGAAGCCAAGCTGCTGGGCGCGGCCATGGTCCACTACTCGACCGACTACGTGTTCGACGGCAGCCAGCCGTCGGCGCGGGTGGAGGACGACCCGACCGGCCCGCTCAACGTCTACGGCGCCAGCAAGCTGGCCGGCGAGCAGGCCATCGCGGCGGCCGGCATTCCGCACCTGATCTTCCGCACCAGCTGGGTGTACGGCATGCGCGGCAAGAACTTCCTGCTGACCATGCTGCGCCTGGCCAGGGAGCGCGACGAGCTGCGCGTGGTGGCCGACCAGCACGGCGCGCCGACCTGGAGCCGCACCATCGCCGACACCACCGCGCTGGTGCTGTCGCAAGCCCACGCGGGCGGACGCGAGTGGTGGGTGCAGAACAGCGGCGTGTACCACCTGAGCGCGCAGGGCCAGACCACCTGGTTCGACTTCACCCGGGCCATCGTCGAGGCGGCCGGGCTGGACTGTCGCGTGCTGCCGATCACCAGCGCCGAGTATCCGGTGCCGGCCAGGCGGCCGCAGTACTCGGTGATGTCGTCCGAGCGGCTGACGGCGCGCTTCTGTCACTTGCCGGAATGGAAAGAGGCCCTGCGCCTGTGCATGGGCTGAGTTGTATCGGTTGGTAAGCCCGTTTCCTCCCACCCCCACGCTGCTGCTATCATGCCGACGCGCCAATACCGCGCGCCGGCAGGATGGCAAGCCATCAATTCCGGCCGGGCCGGCTTAATCCGGTACAATCCCCAGTTAGCGTGCAATCCATCCTTATCGGTTAGCGCCCCGGTAATTTTGTATAGAAAAATATGTTTTCCTTTTTACTGAGCTTTGTCGCTTCCGCGCTGCTAACCCTGCTGGTGATTAAAGAAGCGAGATTGCACGGTCCTGCGCTCGATTCCGATTTCATGGGGGTGCAAAAAGTACACGCCCACCACGTCGCCCGGATCGGCGGCTTATCGATATTCCTGTCGGTGGCGCTGAGTTCTTTCATTTCCATTTGGCGGGTGCCCGCCATGACGCAATTGCTGATGTCGCTATTGGCCTGCGCGGCCGTGGCCTTTGTCGGCGGCATCGTCGAGGACTATACCGGCCGCGTCAGCGCCGGCCGCCGCCTGCTGCTGACCATGGCCGCCGCCGCGCTGGGCTATTTCCTGCTCGACGCCCGCGTCGACCGCATCGACTGGATGTTTAGCGCCTGGCCGCTGCAATACATGTGGCTGACCCTGCCGCTGACGGTGCTGGCCGTGGCCGGCATCGCCAACGCGGTCAACATCATCGACGGCTTCAACGGCCTGGCCAGCGTGGTGTGCATCTGCATGCTGCTGTCGCTGGGCTACGTGGCGCTGCAGGTCAACGACATGTTCGTGCTGATCGCGGCCCTGATGGTGGCGGGCGCCACCGCCGGCTTCCTGATCTGGAATTATCCGGTCGGCATGATTTTCCTGGGCGACGGCGGCGCGTATTTTATCGGCTTCATGTTGGGCGAGCTGACCCTGCTGCTGGTGATGCGCAATCCGCAAGTTTCTACGTGGTACGCGGCGTTGCTGTTAATCTACCCGACCTTTGAAACTTTGTTTTCTGTTTATCGCCGCATGTTTGTCCGTGGAAAATCTCCGGCCATGCCGGACGGCATCCATTTGCATAGTTTAATCTTCCGCCGCATCGTGCAATGGGCGGTCGGCCGCAAAGAGGCGCGCGCGCTGATACGCCGCAATTCGATGACCTCGCCCTATTTATGGCTGTTTTCATTGATGGCGGTGATACCGGCCACGGTATTCTGGCGCTATACCTGGGCATTAATGGTGTGCTGTATTTTGTTTATCGGCAGTTACATCTGGATTTATGTGCGGATTGTCCGATTTAAAGCCCCGCGCTGGATGATACGCCATAAGAAAACCTGATATTTTTATGTTGATGTAATATATTCCCGCCGGGCTTTATATCACCTCACTTAAAAGGAATCTCCAATGGATCTGTCGAATATGTCGTCCGCGGATTTACGCAATCTGCAGGAACAAGTTAAACGCGAATTAAAACAGCGCGAAAGCCAGGACCTGGCCAAGGCGCGCGAACAGATACTGGCCATCGCCCAAAGCGTGGGCGTGCCCCTGAAAGACCTGGTGGGCGGCGCCGGCGGCGGCCGCGCCAAGACCGGCAGCGTGGCGCCGCGCTACCGCAACCCGGCCGACCCCACCCAATTGTGGACCGGCCGCGGCCGCCAGCCCAAATGGGTCAAGGAGTGGGTCGACGCCGGTAAAGACATCGCCGGCTTAAAGGTTTAAACTGCTGGCACTTCGATCACTCGGCGGCCGGATAGGCCGGCCGCCGGCTTCAACCCTCCTCGCTACTACATTCCCACACTATGGTTTCTTTATCTAAAACGATCTTCAAGGCCTACGACATCCGCGGCATCATCGATAAAACCCTGGATGCGGGTGTCGCCCGCCAGATCGGCCAGGCCTTCGGCCAAGCCGCGCTGGCCAAGGGCGAAAAGAAGGTCGTGATCGGCCGTGACGGCCGCCTGTCCGGCCCGGTGCTGGCGGCGGCGCTGGCCGAAGGCCTGCAGGCGGCCGGTGTGGATGTGATCGACCTGGGCGTGGTGGCCACGCCGATGGTCTACTTCGGCACCAACGTGCTGGGCGCGGCGTCCGGCATCATGGTCACCGGCAGCCACAATCCGCCGGACTACAACGGCTTCAAGATGGTGCTGGCCGGCGAGGCCATCCACGGCGAGGCGATCACCGCGCTGTACCAGCGGATCGTCGACCACGACGGCTCGTCGGCCGCCAACAAGGGCGCCTACAGCACCCACGACATCCGCGCCCAGTACCTGGAGCGCATCATCGGCGACGTCAAGCTGGCGCGTCCGATCAAGATCGCGGTGGACTGCGGCAACGGCGTGGCCGGCGCGTTCGCGGGCGACCTGTTCCGTGGCATGGGTTGCGAGGTGATCGAGCTGTTCTGCGAAGTGGACGGCAACTTCCCCAACCACCATCCCGACCCGGCCCATCCGGAAAACCTGCAGGACCTGATCCGCTGCCTGCAAGAGACCGACGCCGAGCTGGGCATCGCCTTCGACGGCGACGGCGACCGCCTGGGCGTGGTCACCAAGGATGGCCAGATCATCTACCCGGACCGCCAGATGATGCTGTTCGCGGCGGACGTGCTGAGCCGCCATCCGGGCGAGCAGATCCTGTACGACGTCAAGTGCACCCGCCACCTGGCGCCGTGGATCAGCAAGCACGGCGGCGTGCCGCTGATGTACAAGACCGGCCACTCGCTGGTCAAGGCCAAGCTGCGCGAGACCGGCGCCCCGCTGGGCGGCGAGATGAGCGGCCACATCTTCTTCAAGGACCGCTGGTACGGTTTCGACGACGGCCTGTATTCCGGCGCCCGCCTGCTGGAGATCCTGACCCGCGAAGCCGATCCGTCCAAGCTGCTGAACTCGCTGCCGCAATCGGACAGCACGCCCGAACTGCACCTGCACCTGAGCGAGGGCGAGAACGTCATCGTCATGGACAAGCTGCGCAGCGACGCCAAGTTCCCAGGCAACGTGCAGATCATCACCATCGACGGCCTGCGTGTGGAATACGAGGACGGCTTCGGCCTGGCGCGTTCGTCCAACACCACGCCGGTGATCGTGATGCGCTTCGAGGCTGAAACGCCGGCCGCGCTGGCGCGCATCCAGGGCCAGTTCAAGAGCGTGATCCTGGCCGCCAAGCCGGACGCGGAACTGCCGTTCTAAGCGCATGACGGCGCAAACGGGCGGCCGCAAGCCGCTGAACATTCTGCTGGTGCGCGTGTCCTCGCTGGGCGACGTGCTGCACAACCTGCCGATGGTGGCCGATATCGCCCGCCATTTCCCGGACGCGAACATCGACTGGGTGGTGGAGGAGGGCTACGTTAGCCTGGTGCGGCTCAACGCGCGCGTTCGCACCATCATTCCGTTTGCGCTGCGGCGCTGGCGCAAGAGTCTCGGCAAGCCCGAGACGCGCGCCGAGATCAAGAGCTTCTTCCGCACGCTGCGCGAGCAGCGGTACGACTACGTGTTCGACACGCAGGGATTGCTCAAGACCGGCATCATCATGGGCGCGGCCCGCGTGGTGAAGGGCGGCCGCAAGGTCGGCCTGGCCAACGGCAGCGAAGGCTCCGGCTACGAGGGCATCTCACGCATCTTCCACAACCTGAGCATCCCGACCGATCCGCGCACGCACGCGGTGGCGCGCGGCCGCCTGGTGGCCGGCGCGGCGCTGGGCTACGAGGTCGACACGCCGGCCGATTTCGGCCTGCCTGAGATCTCGGCCAGCGAGCCGCGTCCCGAGTGGATGCCGGCCGAACCTTACGCCGTCTACTTCCACGGCACCGCGCGCGACCCGAAGAAGTGGGCGCCGGAGAACTGGATCGCGCTGGGCCGCGAACTGGCGCCCATGCCCATCCTGCTGCCTTGGGGCTCGCCGAAGGAAAAGGCCGAAGCCGAAACGCTGGCCGCCGGCCTGCCGAACGCGCGCGTGCTGCCGAAATTGTCGATGGCGGACGCCATGCTGCTGGCGCGCCACGCGGGCCTGGTGATCGGCGTCGATACGGGATTGACCCATATCGCCGCTGCCTTCGTGCGGCCGACGGTGGAAATCTACGCCGACTCGCCGCGCTGGAAGACCGAGGGCAACTGGTCGCCGCGCATCATCAACCTGGGCGATCGCGGCACGCCGCCGTCGGTGGCCGAAGTGCTGTCCGCAGCCCGCAGCCTGCTGGCGTAATTATGCGTATTTTTTATTCCGTGATGTGGTGCCTGGCCTTGCCGCTGGTGCTGACCCGCCTGTGGCTGCGCGGCCGCAAGGAGCCGGGCTACCGCCAGCACTGGGGCGAGCGGCTGGGCTTCTACAGCGGCGCCGCTTCGTCCACGCCGACGCTGTGGGTGCACGCCGTCTCCGTCGGCGAGACGCGCGCCGCCGAGCCGTTGATCGACGCCCTGCTGACCGAGTACCCGCACAGCCGCATCGTCCTCACCCACATGACGCCCACCGGCCGCGCCACCGGCAAGACGCTGTTCGCCAAACATGGCGCGCGGCTGGTGCAGTCCTACCTGCCGTATGACACGGCGACGATGGTGGGCAGCTTTATCAAACACTTCAAGCCTGCGGTCTGCATCCTGATGGAGACCGAGGTGTGGCCGAACCTGATCGCGGTGTGCGGCAAGCGCGACGTGCCGGTGGTGCTGGCCAATGCCCGCCTGTCGGAACGCTCGCTGCGCAGGTCGCGCCGCTTCGGCTCCCTGCTGGTGGACGCGGCGCGCGGCATCTCGCTGGTGGCCGCGCAGACGGCGGCTGACGCGGAGCGCGTGCGCTCGCTGGGCGTGCGGCGCGTGGAGATCACCGGCAGCATCAAGTTCGACGTGGTGGTGCCGGATGCGGCGCTGGCCATCGGCGCGGCGCTGCGCGGCGTGGCCGGCGGCCGTCCGGTGCTGCTGTGCGCCAGCACGCGCGAGGGCGAGGAGGAGCTGATACTCGACGCGTTCCGCCGCGAGCGCGCCGCGCTGCCGGCCAATGTGCTGCTGCTGATCGTGCCGCGCCATCCGCAGCGTTTCGATGAAGTGGAGAAGATGATGGGCGCGCATGGCTTGAACGTGCAACGCCGCAGCAAGCTGGCGCTGGATGGCGGCGACGCCGCGCTGCCGGGCTTTGTCGACGTGCTGCTGGGCGATTCGATGGGCGAGATGTTCGCCTACTACGCGGCCTGTGATGTGGCCTTCGTCGGCGGCAGCCTGCTGCCTTTGGGCGGCCAGAATTTGATCGAGCCGGCGGCGCTGGGCAAGCCGGTGCTGATCGGTCCACACACCTTCAACTTCGCGCTGGTGACGGAGGACGCGCTGGCCGCGGGCGGCGCGCAACGCGTCGCCGACGCGGCGGAGCTGATGTCCGCCGCAGGGCGCCTGCTGAACGACGAGGCTGCGCGCGCGGCGATGGGCCGCAACGCGCTGGCCTTCGCCAACCAGCATCGCGGCGCCACGCGCCGCACGCTGGCCTTGCTGCCGCCGCTGCTCAGGCTTTAACCCGCCAGCTCCGCCTCTTCGGCATAGCGCAGCGCCGTGGAGTGCTGGCGGCAGAAGCGCGTCGCCGCCTTGTAGCCGATATCGAACAGGAACTGCATGTTGGACGTCGACCAGTCCATCGTGTTCGGCATATGATCGTCCGGCACGGCGGCCATCAGCTCCAGCTTGAGCAGGCGGCGCTTCGGCAGGCCGGTCTTACGGTCGGTGTTGTGTTCCAGCTCGAACAGGCGGATCTGGTTCTGCGAAATCTTCACCAGCGGCGTGATCATCGAACCCACCCACGCGTCGTACAGGTTGCGCGGCTTGCGCAGCAGGCGCTCGTCGCCGAGGATGTCGAGCACGATCAGCGTGTCGGTGTCGTGGTGCTCGCCCTTGCCCTCGATGAAGGGATCGAAGTTCAGCGTCTCCAGCGCGGCGCCTTCGATGTATTCCTCGCCGTCGATTTCGGTCGGCGCGTACAGGAAGGGGAAGGACAGCGCGGCGCGCACATGCTCCGCCTTGATTTCATGCTTGTTCCAGATCGTCATGCGATGCTGGTTCAGGTTGTAGGCGTTGATGTAGAACTCCGGCTTCATGCCGGCGATGGCGGAGAAATCGACCGCGCCTTCCAGGAACGGCGCGTGCGCGCACAGGCCCAGGCTCTTGGCGGACAGGTTGGACGGCGACATGGTCGACATCAGCAACTGGGTCCAGTCGGTCCACGGCACCTGGCCGAAAACATTTTGCATCGCACCAAAGACCGGATGGCTGCTGGCCGGCGCGAAGGCGTTGCGGAAGGCGTCCGCCTCCTGGCCCGGCTTGTGGAAGACCTTGTAATTCACCGGCATCATCTTGTAGATGCTGTCGGAGACGCCGGTATCGGCCCATCGTTTCAGCGCCTGGCGGGGCGAGCCCTCCAGCGGCGCCGCATACAGCAAGCCCATCAGAACGCCCGCGCCCGAGGCGGAAATCACGTCGAATTCCACTTCCTGGTCGAGGAAGGCAGCCAGCGCGCCGGCGATCAGAGGCGAGTTCGGCGCACCTCCACCCAAGACCAGGCCGGTCTTCTTTTTCATGGTTTGTTGCATTAAATTTATCCTTTATGCGGCAGTGCAGCACAAGTTATCACGATAAATTCCATGCAGCAACTTTTATTATGAAATGAAGGATATTTGCGGAACGGATAACTGTCTTGTCTTTATGTTGACTCCGGAGCGCGCCCCAGCATGCGTTTGAGGGTGGCGTCCTTGTCGAACAGATGGTGCTTGAGCGCGGCTACGACGTGCAGCACGATCAGCGCCAGCAGCAGGTAGCCGAGGAAGCCGTGCATGGTCTGGCCGAAGTCGGACCAGCGGGCGCTGAGCGGCACGGCCTGGCCGGCGACTTCGTGGCTGGGGAAGATCTGCCAGTCGAAGATGCCGAAGCCGTGGCCGCTGGCGCCGGAGTACAGCATGCCGGTCAGCGGCAGCACGACGGTCAGGACCAGCAGCACCACGTGCGCCGCCACGGCGGTGACATGCTCCAGCCGCGACACCGGGCGCACCGGCTGCGGCAAGCCATTGCGCCAGCGCCAGGCCAGCCGCGCCAGGATCGCCGCGAACGCCAGCAGGCCTATCGATTTGTGGATGTCGTACAGATGCCAGGATTCGGTCTCGACCATGTAGATGCCGAGCGCGATCAGGCCGATGATGCTGGTCGCCACCAGCCAGTGCAGAACGATGGTGGTGCGGCTGAAGTTTGTTTTGGTATCCATGGCGACAAATTACATTCGCATTGACCAAACGTCAACTGCTAGAAGGCCCAATATATGGCCGTCTCCAGGCTGAATGCATGCGCCTCGCTGAGCGGCAAGCGGTCGGTGCGCACACGCAGGCGGAGCGGGCCTTGTTCGTAGCCCAGCCCCACCATGTTGAAACGCGTGTCATAGCTGGTGCTGAAGGTTCCCCATTGGCTGGCGTAGCTGGCGATGGCTTCCGGGATGGTGGTGCCGGCGATGCGCTGCGCACCGGCCCGCAGCGCCCACTGCTGGTAGCGGTAAGTGAGGTTGAGCGCGGTGCTGGCGCCGATGGTGCCGGTGCGCTCGATCAGGCGGTTCTGGCCGACGACCTGCGGCTTGTAGTTGATGTAGCCGTCGCCATCGACCGTCTGCACGTCGGAGGCGATGCGTTGCACCATCGACGGCAGATTGGTCCAGCGCATGCGGCTCCACAAATCGTTGACCGCCAGGTTGGCGGTGAGCTGGCTGCTCAGCGGCCATTGCAGCGCGGCCGAGACGCTGGCGCCCGACGATCTTTGCGCCGACTCCGGCATGAACGGATAGGTGTAGTCCGTCTTCGAGTTCGTATACGTGCCGTCGATCCGGTACGCGGTCTCGGGTTTGTAGCTCACCATGCCGGACGCGCTGCTGTCGTGATTGCGGGCGCGCCCGTACACGGCGGCCGACATCATCAGCAAGGGATGGCCGGCGCCCAGGTCGGGCAGGGCGAAGGTGCGGCCCACGCGCGCGCCCGCCGCCGCCCATTGTTTCGACTGGGCGTCCACCGTCAAATCGAGCGCCTTGCCGGGCGTCTTGTGGCTTTGATAGAGGTGGTACAGGTCCACCGTGTCGCGGCTCGCCTGCAGAGATCCTTCGAGCCGGTATTCCGCACCGACGCGCCAGCCGTCCTTCTCCACGCCGAATTCCACGCGGTCCCGCTGCAGGAAGACGTTGCGGCCGTTGCGCGGGGCGTAGCCATCGCTCCAGTCGCGGCCCAGTTCGCGGATCGGCACGGCGTCGTAGGCCGCCCAGGCCTGTGCCTTGGCATAGGGCTGCCAGGCGGCGCTGGGGGCGTGCAGTGCGATGTCGCTGTCGGCGACGGCGGTCTGCGCCGCCGCCCCGCTTGCCGCAAGCAGGGCGCCCAGTAAGCAAATCAAGCGCATGATGGATTAGTTCAGTGTTTCGAAAGTGCCGTCGATGTAGTTGATCACCCGGGTGCTGGTATTGATCTGCGCGGTCTTGCTGTTGTTCTTGTAGACGTCGACCAGCTTGGCGCCGTCCACCAGCGTGACGGTGACACCCGTGGCGCTGGCGATATGGGTCGTTCCTGGCGGCGCGGTGTTGCCGTCGAACGTGATGGCGTTGGTACCGTCGTTGTAGGTGCCGTTGAATTGGGCAGTGTTGTAGCTGGTGTCATGCTCGGCAAACTCGACGGCCAGCACGGGACGGCCGACGATCTTCAGGTTGCCTTTGAACGAAGTGTTGGTAGGAGCGAAGTTGGTCGCCGACTGCGGCGCGAAGCTATTGAAGTTCTTGTAGTTCGACACGTCGATCGTGATGACGCCGGTGAAGTTCTCCCCACGGCGGTTGGTGAAGCTTCCGCTGAACTGTGTGGAGGTTGGCTGGAGGTAATTGCCGTATTTGTCGGTTTCGAACTTGAGGGACAGCGTGCCGCTGGCGGTGTTGTTGGCCGTTGCGACTTCGATGTCCAGCTTGGCTTCGGTGGCGCGGTACCTGTTGCCGCTGACGGAAGCACGGATGAAGGATGTGTCGGCCAGCTTGACGGTGCCAAGCGCCGCCCCGTCTTTGACCGAGCTGATGCTGCCGGAAACCGCGTAGCTGTTGATGCCGGATGCCTGCGCCGTGGTGGAGGCTTTGACATGCCACGTTTCGTAGTCGGTGACCAAGGTGCCGGCTGCGTTGGCGTGTGCGGGCATGGTGCCGTCGAGCTGCAACGTGGTGAGGATATCGCCGTTGATCCGGTAGCCGACGGTGCCCTGCGCTGGGCTGCCGACGGGCGTCGGGTTGATCAAGGGCTGGTAGCCGTAGGGGCCGTACTGGTCCCGATAATATGTCTGCGAGAAGCGCATCGTCTGGGTGGTGTAGGCGAAGCTGCCGCTGGCTGCCGGCGTCAGCGTGATGTTGTTGCCAATGAGTGTGTGGGCGTAGAGGTTACTCGATGCCGATTTGCGTTCCGAACCTTCGACGACCATGCCGTTCAGCGTGCAGGAGACGCTCTTCGGCGTGACCGACGATACGTCGCTGCTGGTCATGGCGATGGTCGCCGCCGCGTCCTTGAACAGCGTGCATGCGCCCATCGGCGCCCATGACTCGCCGTCCTTGATGGTGATGGCCGTGGATCTCTTCTGGATGAAGTCGTCGTAGAGCTTGATGCCGCTGAAGGAAACGCTGATCCAGTTGGCCAGGTTCTGGTCCAGCGGCGATGTGGCGCTGTCGAAATCGGCCTTCATCGCGTGCGTGCTGTTGCTCAGGCCGCCGCCGTCCTTGTTTGCGTCGGACCAGGCTTGCAGGTTGGTGCGCAGGCTGCCGAACAGGGCTTTCGTGTCGGCCACCGGGCCGGCTGATGGCTGAGCAGGCTGCACGACCACCGAACCGGCGTCGGTGGCAGGGGTGCTGCCGCCACCTCCACCACCGCCGCAGGCGGCCAGGGTGGAAGTGAGTGCGCAGGAGAGGGCGAGTTTGGTCAAATTCATTGCAATAGTTAAATAATAGTTTTCCAACTATCAATTATAACATATGCAATTAATTGTTTTTGGTAAATTGATTTATTGGCAGTCTTACTGAAGTTGTAATTTGACGCTGCCGGCCGAATGCTAGGGGAACAGCACCGGCAGCTCCTGCGCGCGCTTGCGCAGCAGGTTCTTGGCTTCCTCGTATTCGGGATAGATCAGGCCCACCGTGTTCCAGAACTGCGCGCTGTGGTTCATCTCCAGGATGTGCGCCAGCTCGTGCGCGATCACGTAGTCGATCAGCGGTTGAGAGAAGTGGATCAGCTTCCAGTTCAGGCGGATCTTGCGGTCCACCGTGCACGAGCCCCAGCGCGTGCCGGCCGACGACAGCCCGAACGAGTGGTAGCGCACCCCCAGCCGCTCGGCGTACATGTCCAGCCGCTGCTCGAACAGCACCTTGGCCTCCTGCTGGTACCACGACTTCACGCGCTCCTTCAACAGCGTCTCGGTGGCGCCGGGCACCAGCACCATCGACAGCTCGCGCGTGGCCGGGTTGTAGCTGCTGCGATTGCGTCCGCCCACCAGCAGCCGCAGCGTGATGTCGGCGCCGAGATAGGGCAGCTGCGCGCCGTCGATCCACTCCACCGGCGGCTTCTCCAGCCGCGCGGCGCGGCGTTCGCGGCGTTCCTTCAGCTTGCTCAGTATCCAGTGCTGCTTGGTGCGGATGGCGTTGTCGATTTCGGCGATGCTGATGCGCTTGGGCGCCGTCACGCGTAGGCCTTCGTCGTCGATCATGAAGCCGATCGAGCGGCGGGTCGAACGGCGCAGCGAATATTCGAGCACGAAGTCGCCCACCATCAGCTGGCGCTTGGGCAGCTGGTCCGGCGGTGGCGGCGTCTGCGCGCGCGGCTTGACCGGCACGGCGGTCTGCGGCGGCGCGACGTAGGGCGAAACGGGGGGAGGTTTATTCGAGGTGGGCGAGGTCGGAATCGACCATACCGGCGCGGTGTACACGGCTTTGGGAGACGACTGCGCCTCCCGTCCAAACAGGTCCAGCTGGCTGGCGTCGTCTTTCGGCGACGCCGGCTTCACCAGCGTGGCCAGATCATCTAGCCAGCGTTGTAGGCGTGGGGCGAAATGACGCGCATTTCTGATTCTATCCAATTTTCCACCTGTTGCATCATGCCGTCCGGGGTCAGGCCTTCCGGAGAAATCGGTTTGCCTATCGATACTGTAACAAGCCCTGGGCGCTTGATGAAAGAATTTTTTGGCCAGCACTCGCCGGAGTTGTGGGCAATCGGCACAACCACCGCGCCGGTCTCGATGGCCAGGCGCGTGCCGCCGCTCTTGTACTTGCCGGCCTTGCCGACCGGGATGCGCGTCCCTTCCGGGAACATGATAATCCATTGGCCGTCGGCGAGACGGCGCTTGCCGTGGCGGACCACGTCCTGGAAGGCGTACTTGCCCTGCTTGCGGTCGATCGGGATCATGCGCAGCAGCGCCATCGCCCAGCCGAAGAAGGGAATGTACAGGATCTCCTTCTTGAACACGAACACCAGTGGACGCGGCATGTTAGGCAGCAGGAAGATGGTCTCCCACGCCGACTGGTGCTTCGACAGCACCACGGCCGGCGCGTCAGGGAAATTCTCGGCGCCCTTGATTTCGTAGCGGATGCCGCAGATGACCTTGAGGCACCAGATCATGAACACGTTCCAGCGTCCGGTGATGTAGAAGCGCTGGTTGTACGGCAGCGGCGCGGCCAGCAGGCAGACGCAGGCCCAGATGATGGTCGATACCACCATGACGATGGTGAAAATCAGGGAACGCAGAAACAAGACGGGATGACCCAATGCAGACTCCAAAACTGTTTAACTAACGACGTGCAGCGCCGGTGGGGCGCTGGTTTTCAGCAGGTGGTTGACCATCGCGGCCAAGTCGGGAAACACCATGGTCCCTGGCGGTAGTCCGCCGGTGGCCTGGGTTTTCTCGCCCTTGCCGGTCAGGACCAGGTAAGGCACGCAGCCGCTGACGTAACCGGCCTGCAGGTCGCGCAGCGAGTCGCCGACGGTCGGCACGCCTTTCAGGCTGATTTTATAACGCTGCGAGATTTCCGTGAACATGCCCGGTTTCGGCTTGCGGCAGTCGCAGGCGTCGGCCGAGGCGTGCGGGCAGAAGAAGATGGCGTCGATGCTGGCGCCCACTTGCTGCGCCAGGTTGTGCATCTTCTGGTGGATCGCGTTCAGGATCGACATGTCGAAGAACTCGCGGGCGATGCCCGACTGGTTCGACGCCACCACCACGCGGTAACCCGCCTGGTTCAGGCGGGCGATCGCTTCGAGCGAGCCGGGTACCGGGATCCACTCGGCCGGCGACTTGATGAAGTCCGGCGAATCGTGGTTGATGACGCCGTCGCGATCGAGGATGATCAGTTTCATGGACGGCGTACCCATTTAGGCCGCCAGCTTCGAAATGTCGGCCACGCGGTTCATCATGCCGTGCAGCGACGACAGCAGGGCCAGGCGGTTGTTGCGCAGGGCGACATCCTCGGCCATCACCATCACGTCGTTGAAGAAGGCGTCGACTTCCTCGCGCAGCTGGGCCAGCGTTTTCAGCGTGCCGGCGAAGTCGCCTTTGTTGAAGGCGGCGTCGATTTCCGGCAGCACGCGCACCACGGCGGCGTTGAGGTTCTTCTCGGCGGCGTCCTGCAGCAGCGCGACGTTCACGCCGGTGTTGCCGGCGGCGGCCAGCGCTTCCTCGTTCTTCTTCAGGATGTTGGTGATGCGCTTGTTGGCGGCGGCCAGCGAGGCCGATTCCGGCAGCGCGGCGAAGGCTTGCACGGCCTCCAGGCGCTGCACGATGTCGTCCAGGCGGTCCGGGTTTTGCGCGACCACCGCTTCGATTTCGTTCGGCGAGAAGCCGCGCTCGCGCAGGATGCCGCGCAGGCGGTCGATCATGAAGGTATAGACGTCGGCGCTCGGGTCCTTAAAGTCGGTGACGAACTTGAACATCTGCGCGGCGTTCGACAGTAGTTGGTTGATCGAAATCGGCAAGCGTTTCTCGACCAGCATGCGCAGCACGCCTAAGGCGTGGCGACGCAGCGCGAATGGGTCCTTGTCGCCAGTCGGCGCCAAGCCGATCACCCAGATGCCGATCAAAGTTTCCAACTTATCGGCCAGCGCCACGGCAGTACCGGTAACTGTAGTTGGCAACGCGTCGCCGGCAAATCGCGGTTGGTAGTGCTCGGATGCGGCCAGCGCCACTTCTTCTGGCTCACCATCGTTGCGAGCGTAATAGGTGCCCATGATGCCTTGCAGCTCGGGGAATTCGCCGACCATTTCAGTGACCAGATCGGCCTTTGATAGCTTGGCGGCGCGGATAGCCAGCGAGGCTTCGCCGCCGATCAAGGTGGCGATATGGCCGGCCAGTGCAGCGACGCGTGCGCCGCGCTCGCCTTGGGAGCCCAGCTTGTTGTGGTAGACGATCTTATCCAGCAGCGGCAGGCGCGATTCCAGCGTCTTCTTCTTGTCCTGCTCGAAGAAGAACTTGGCGTCGGACAGGCGCGGACGCACCACGCGCTCGTTGCCGTCGATGATGGCGGCCGGCGTGTCGGTGGCGATGTTGGAGACGATCAGGAAGCGCGAACGCAGCTTGCCGTTGGCGTCGGTCAGCGCGAAGTATTTCTGGTTGGTCTGCATGGTCAGGATCAGGCATTCCTGCGGCACGGCCAGGAACTCTTCCTCGAACTTGCACTCATAGACCACCGGCCATTCGACCAGCGCGGCCACTTCGTCCAGCAGGGCTTCGGGCATCAGCACCGTGTCGGCGCCGGCCTTGGCCAGCAGTTCGGCGCGAATTTTCTCCTTGCGGTCTTCGACGCTGGCCAGCACCTTGCCTTCGGTCGCCAGGGTGGCGGCGTAGCTGTCGGCGTTGGCGATGGTGACCATGCGCTGGCCGGGAGCGGTCAGGAAGCGGTGGCCTTCGCTGACGTTCGACGCGGTCAGGCCCAGCAGGGTCAACGGCAGCACGGTGGCGCCGTGCAGTGCGATCAGGCTGTGGGCCGGACGCACGAACTGCACGGTGGCGCCGTCCGGACGCTGGTAGCTCATCACCTTCGGAATCGGCAGCTTGGCGACCGAGTCTTCCAGCGCGGCCTGCAGGCCGGCTTGCAGCGCGCTGCCGGCTGCGGTGTAGGTGTAGAAGAAGCTTTCGGCCTTGCCGTCCTGCGCGCGTTCCAGATCGGCCACGGTCAGGTCGGGGAAGCCCAGCGCGGCCAGTTTCTTGGCCAGCGGCGGCGTGCCGTTGCCGGATGCGTCCAGCGCCACCGACACCGGCAGCACTTTTTCGCGGATCGATTTGTCCGGCGAGGTGGCGCGCACCTTGGTGATGGAGACGGCCAGGCGGCGCGGCGAGGCGTACGAGGTGGCGACGCTGTCGGCTTCCAGGAAGTCGCGCGATTTCAGGCCGTTGACGATGCCGTCCGCGAAAGCCTTGCCCAGTTTGGCGAGCGCCTTCGGCGGCAGTTCTTCGGTCAGCAGTTCGATGAGCAGAGTTTGAGTCATATTATTTATACGGTTTGTTCAACGGCGGCGGCGGCCATGGGGAAGCCCAGGCGCTCGCGCGAATCGTAGTAGGCTTGCGCGATCAGGCGCGACAGGGCGCGCACGCGGCCGATGTAGGCGGCGCGTTCGGTCACGGAGATGGCGCCGCGCGCGTCCAGCAGGTTGAAGCTGTGCGAGGCTTTCATGATCTGCTCATACGCCGGCAGCGTCAGTTGCAGCTCGATCAGGCGCTTGGCTTCCGATTCGTGGTTGTTGAACTGGGTGAACAGCAGCTCGGTGTTCGAGTGTTCGAAGTTGTAGGCCGACTGTTCCACTTCGTTCTGGTGGAACACGTCGCCGTACTTCAGCGTTTTCGTGACGCCGTTCTCTTCCCAGGTGGTCCACACCAGGTCGAACATATTCTCGACGCCCTGCAGGTACATCGCCAGGCGTTCGATGCCGTAGGTGATCTCGCCCAGCACCGGCTTGCAATCGAGGCCGCCGACTTGCTGGAAGTAGGTGAACTGCGTCACTTCCATGCCGTTCAGCCAGACTTCCCAACCCAGGCCCCAGGCGCCCAGCGTCGGCGATTCCCAGTCGTCCTCGACGAAGCGCACGTCGTTCTGCTTCAGGTCCAGGCCCAGCGCTTCCAGCGAACCCAGGTACAGGTCCAGGATGTTTTCCGGCGCCGGCTTCATCACCACCTGGTACTGGTAGTAGTGCTGGCCGCGGTTCGGGTTCTCGCCGTAGCGGCCGTCCTTCGGGCGGCGCGACGGCTGCACGTAGGCCGCGCGCCAAGGCTCCGGGCCGATCGCGCGCAGGAAGGTGCCGGTGTGGAAGGTGCCGGCGCCCACTTCCATGTCGTAGGGCTGGAGCAGGGCGCAGCCTTGCTTGTCCCAATAGGTTTGCAAGGTCAGGATAATTTGTTGAAATGTCAGCATCTTGTTTGGTCGGTGGCGCAGCCCAAAGGCGCGCGGTTGCAGTTTCGCTAAAGGGGCAATTTTAGCGGGTTTTACGGGGAGCCTGTAGAGATTAAGCGGCTTTAGGCCGGTTTTTTGCGCGCCGGGCCCCAAACCAGGCCCCGCCCAGCGACAGCGCGGCCAGCGCCAGGAACAGCTTGTTCCCCCACAGGATGTATGGGGTGCTGCCGGCCGTGCCCTGCACCGTGGCCGCCAGCGCGCCGTAGGTGTCCACGGGCAGCTGCTGCACCACTTTGCCTTCGCCATTGATGATGGCGGTGGCGCCGGTGTTGGTCGCCCGCAGCATCGGGCGGCCGGTCTCCAGCGTGCGCATTTGCGAGATCTGCAAATGCTGGGGGATGGCGATGGTGTCGCCAAACCAGGCCAGGTTCGAGATGTTGAGCAGCATGGTGGCCGGCTTCTGGCCCTGCGCCGGGTTGTTCAGCTGGTCGGCGATCTCTTCGCCGAACAAGTCCTCGTAGCAGATGTTGGGCAGCACGCGCTGGTCCTTGATCGCGAACGACGGCTGGATGTCGCGGCCGCTGGTCTGGTCGCCCAGCGGGATCGACATCAGGTTGACGAACCAGCGGAAGCCGAACGGGATGAACTCGCCGTACGGCACCAAGTGGTGCTTGTCGTAGCGGTAGTAGGCCGAGCCGAGGCGCGACGGGATGCCGATCGCGCTGTTGAAGTAGGCGGTCTGGCTGTCGGCCACCGGAATGCCCAGGATCAGGTTGCTGTTGGTCTTGTTGAGGAACTGGGCGATGCCGGGCAGGTAGTCGGGCGGCAGCTGCTGTGGCAGCATGACGATGGCCGTCTCCGGCGTGGCGATCAGGTCGGCCGGGGCGGCCGTGATGGCGTCCTGGTACAGCTTGAGCGCCGCCATCACATGGGCGCCGTTGAATTTCTCGTCCTGCGGGATATTCCCCTGCAGCAGACGCACCGAGATCGGCTTGCCTTCCGGGTAGGTCCAGTGCAGCAGGCCCAGCGCGACGCCGGCCACCGGGATGGCGACGATCAGCCCGGCCGCGCGCAGGCGCGTGCGGTGCAGCAGCAACAGCAGGGCGCCGGCGATCACCGCCGCCAGCCAGCCCAGGCCGTACATGCCGATCAGCGGCGCGAAGCCGGCCAGCGGGCTGTGGTTGTGGGCGTAGCCGGCCGACAGCCACGGGAAGCCGGTGAACAGCCATCCCCGTATCCATTCGAGCAGCGACCACATGGCGGGCAGCACCAGCAGATTGGCGGCCGGCAGCGGCAGCGCCCAGCGCTTGCGCAGCCAGGCCGCGCCGCCCATCGCCAGCGCGACGTAGAAGCCCATGGCCCAGGCCAGCAGCACAACGGCGGCGGCCGCCAGCGGCACCGGCATGCCGCCGTAGGTGTGCAGGGAAACATAGATCCAGTGGACGCCGGCGGCGGTCCAGCCGAAGCCGAAGGCCCAGCCGATCAGGCCGGCGGCCTTGACGCTGCTGCTGCGCAGCACCTGGTAGAACAAGGTCGCCAGGCCGAGGATCTCCAGCGGCCACCAGCCGAACGGCGCGAAGGCGAACACGCACAGCGCGCCGGCCACGGCGGTGATGGCCATGCGGCCACGGGTGGAGCGTTGCGGCTTGGGCGGGTCGTTCGGGTTGGCGCGGCGAAAACGCATCAGGCGTCGTCGCCGGCTTCAACGGCGGGCGGCAGTTTTTCCACCAGCAGCACGTGGATCTGGCGGGCGTCGGCGCGCAGCACTTCGAAGCGCAGGCCTTCCATGTCGAACACGTCGCCCTTGTGCGGCATGCGCGCCAGGTGCTTGGCGACCAGGCCGCCGATGGTGTCGACGTCGTCGTCCGGCAGCGCGGTGTCGAGTTCCTCGTTGAACTGCTCGATCTCGGTCAGGGCCTTGATGCGCCAGCGCGGGCCGTGCACGCCCTCCTTGATCGACAGGATGTTGTCCTCTTCCTCGTCGAAGTCGTACTCGTCCTCGATGTCGCCGACGATCTGCTCCAGCACGTCCTCGATGGTGATCAGGCCGGCCACGCCGCTGTACTCGTCCACCACGATGGCCATGTGGTTGTGGTTGGCGCGGAAGTCGCGCAGCAGCACGTTCAGGCGTTTCGATTCGGGGATGAAGATGGCGGGGCGCAGCATGTCGCGCACGTCGAACGATTCCTCGGCGTAGTAGCGCAGCAGGTCCTTGGCCAGCAGGATGCCGATCACCTTGTCGCGCTCGCCTTCGATGGCGGGGAAGCGCGAGTGGGCGGTGGACAGCACTTGCGGCATCCATTCCTCGATCGGCTTGGAGATGTCGATGACGTCCATCTGCGAGCGGGGGATCATGATGTCGCGGGCGGACAGGTCCGACACCTGGAACACGCCTTCGATCATCGACAGGGCGTCGGCGTCGATCAGGTTGCGTTCATGGGCGTCGTGCAGAACTTCGAGCAGTTCCGCGCGGTTCTCTGGCTCGGGGGAAATCAGTGCGGTCAGGCGTTCAAACAGCGACCGGTGGGGTTTGGCGTCAGTCTTGACGCCACTAGAGTGCTCTTGCATAGGAGGCGTGAGCCATTGTTTCGAAGGGGTATAGGATACACCAAATGGGGAGGCGGGGCCGATTTTGTCAAAAAGGCAGCGGTCGTCGCTCAGTCGGCGTAGGGATCGGCGTAGCCCAGGCCGGCCAGGATTTCCGTTTCGATGCCTTCCATCTCGGCCGCTTCCTCGTCGTCCATGTGGTCGTAGCCCTGCGCGTGCAGCACGCCGTGGACGATCAGGTGGGCGGCGTGTTCTTCCACGGTTTTCTTTTGCTCGGCCGCTTCCCGCTCCAGCACGTCGGTGCAGAGGATGATGTCGGCCTGGGTCGGCGCGTCGTCGGGCAACTCTTCGCCTTCGTTGTAGGCGAAGGTCAGCACGTTGGTGGCGTAGTCTTTCTCGCGGTAGTCGCGGTTCAGCGTGCGGCCTTCCTCGGCGTCGACGAAGCGTATCGTCAGCTCGGCCGGCGCGAACAGCGCGGCCTGCACCCAGCGGCGGATCTTGGGACGGGTCAGGCTTTCCTGCAGGCGGGCGTCGGGGTATTGCACCGACAGCGTCAGTTTATTTTTTGCGGACATTTTTGAGGGCTGTGGCTTTGAGGAGGGGAGCGATTTCCGCTTCGTGGTTGTGCGCCGTTTCGTAGGCGTCGACGATGCGCGCCACCAGCGGGTGGCGCACCACGTCCTCGCTGTTGAAGTGGCTGAAGGCGATGCCGCGCACTTCCTTCAGCACCTGGATGGCGTCGACCAGGCCGCTCTTCTGGCTCTTGTGCAGGTCGACCTGGGTGACGTCGCCCGTGACCACGGCCTTGCTGCCGAAGCCGATGCGGGTCAGGAACATCTTCATCTGCTCGACCGTGGTGTTCTGGGCCTCGTCCAGGATGACGAAGGCGTGGTTGAGCGTGCGGCCGCGCATGTAGGCCAGCGGCGCGATCTCGATCACCTGCTTCTCGAACATCTTCTGCGTGCGGTCGAAGCCCAGCAGGTCGTACAGCGCGTCGTACAGCGGACGCAGATACGGATCGACCTTCTGCGCCAGGTCGCCCGGCAGGAAGCCCAGGCGCTCGCCCGCCTCGACGGCGGGGCGGGTCAGGATGATGCGCTTGACGGCGTCGCGCTCGAGCGCGTCGACCGCGCAGGCCACCGCCAGGTAGGTCTTGCCGGTGCCGGCCGGGCCGACGCCGAAGCTGATGTCGTGCTCGAGGATGTTGCGCAGGTAGCGGATCTGGTGCGGCGTGCGGCCGCGCAGGTCGGCGCGGCGGGTCTTGAGGATCGGGCTGTTGATGTCCGGCTCGACGAACGGCGCCTCGACCGCGCGCGGCTGGTCCGGCGCCGATGGCGCGGCGCTGGCGGCCGCGGCCAGGCCGGCGCGCTGTTCGACCAGGGCCAGCTGCACTTCCTCGATCGGCACGATCTTGTTGGCGACGGCGTAGAACTGTTCCAGGATCTGCACCGCGCGCTCGGCGTTGTGGCCGCTGACGATGAACTTCTCGCCGCGGCGGAAAATGGTGACGTCCAGCGCGGCGGAAATCTGGCGCAGGTTTTCGTCGAGGGGGCCGCACAGGTGGGCCAGGCGCGCGTTATCGAGCGGCTCCGGGACGAAGTAGTACGGTTGGACTGGCGTTTTGGTTTTCAATGGAATGCTTTATGAGAGAGGCCGGCAGTGCCGGCACAGGCGATAGTTTAACGTAATTTGCCGCCGCCAGACGCGATAAGCCTTGATTTCGGGCGCTCCGCCTTCTACATTGAAAGCGTAGCCTGCGGGCAATTTCCTGGGAGGGGACATGGCAGCCAACTCGATTTCGTCGTCGCGCATCAGCACCCCGCTCGATGGCGTGCAGGCGGCCAACCAGCGCGAGACCCGCGTCAACCGCGAGCGCCAGCGCGGCGAGCAGGCCGGCGCGGCCGAGCGCGCCGACCGGGCTCAGCGCAGCACCGATGCCGAGCGCGCGGTGCAGAACCGGGTGGAGCAGAACGCCGACACCCAGCGTGCCCGCGCCCAGGCCAACGACGATGCCGCCGCCCAGCAGCGGCGCCAGGCGCAGGCGGCCGACAAGCATACCCAGCAGGACCGCCGCCAGACCGAAAAGACCGTCGGCCGCCACATCGACACCACCGCCTGATCCGCCCGCGCCGGCCCTCCGCCGGCCCCGCTTTTTCCCCATTTCCGCCCGTGTAAAGCTGAACTTGCTTTGTGTAACAGTTTCCTACAAGTTCTTGCGTGCGACACCCTCCAGCCCCATGTGATGAAATAGCATTGTTGCTAAGGTTTCTAGCCCGTGATTGATGTCGAACAATCTTCGCTCGGCGCACCGCGGCGGAAACAGGCCCTTTTGAGCATAGAATTATCTTGCACGAAAGGCAATCAGCAGAGGCTAGCTGAAACAAAAACTTAGTCCAAGGAACTAAGTTGCGCTTAAGTTCAGGCCTGCACACTTCATTCACCCAACCAACGAGGAAAATCATGGCACACCACGCTCTCGCTTCCCAGGAAAGCTACAACCCGAACCATCTCCTGGATATCTTGCTCGGCAAGATGCAGT
Organism: Duganella sp. BJB1802; assembly: GCF_013369445.1. NCBI lineage: Bacteria > Pseudomonadati > Pseudomonadota > Betaproteobacteria > Burkholderiales > Oxalobacteraceae > Duganella > Duganella sp. BJB1802. Next base: position 473,412 of record NZ_JABWEF010000001.1, read on the forward strand.
TGAAGAACGACGCAGCGCTGTCGCGCCTGCTGGAAGTCGCGCCGCCGGTCATCAGCAAGATCCGCCACCACCGCTTGCCGGTCGGCGCCTCGCTGCTGATCCGCATGCACGAAGTGACCGGCATGAGCATCCGCGACCTGCGCGACTTGATGGGCGACCGCCGCACCAAGTACCGCCTGTCCGACGCCCAGGGCCGACCAAAGCCGGAAGAGCGCACCGAAAAGGCCGAGGCCGGAAACTACGCGCGTCACTAATGCGCGCGCATGCCCGCTGCTGCCGTTGCCGTGGCTGATTTCAGCCCGGCCGGCAGCCAGCCCGCCGCTTCAGGAGTTTTGCTTCAGAAAGATCATCAGCTCAGCAGCACCATCGAGATTTCTTCATATTGCAGTTCCGTCTCACGGAACAATTGCAGATAGATTTCCTCATCGAGGCCCAGCGCAGTCCAGGCCACGGTGGACACCGGCGGGACCAGATCGTCCTGCGCCTGCGTCAGATCGAGCGCATGCACGATGGCGTCGGCCACATGGATGATGGCCGCCAGGAAGCCTGCGCCCGGCGCCTCCGGGTCGTGGTGGCCGCCGATGGCCAGCCGCATCGTGTCGGAAAAATTCCAGTGCTCCGCCAGCGCCATGCCGGCGTCGACATGATCGACGCCCAGCACCGTGCGTTCCGCCTCCAGCAGATAGCAATCGTGCGCGTCGCGGTAGGCGATGGTTTCCGAATACTGGTTCGGGAAGCACGACACCAGCACCAGCCGGCCGATATCGTGCAGCAGCCCGGCCGTGAAGGCGTAGTCCTGGTTGAAGCGCATCTGCCGCGCCAGCACCTTGGCGCAGGCGGCGGTGGCGATCGAGTGGCGCCAGAAGGCCTTGTGGTCGAAGCCGGGGCAGTGGCCCTCGGCGAAGCAGCCGGTGACGGCGGCCGCCGTGATCAGGTTGCGCGTGGTCTGGAAGCCCAGGTAGGTGATCGCCTGCTGGATGGTGGTCACCTTGACCTGCAGCCCGTACAGCGAGGAGTTGGCCAGGCGCAGCGTCTTGGCCGTCAGCGCCTGGTCGTAGGACACCTTCTTGGCCAGCACGGAGATGTCGACATCGTCCTGGTCGATGCTGTTGAGCAGCTCCATCACCACCGCCGGCAGCGAGGGCAGGTCGTCCAGCGTGCGGACGACGTCGTCGTAACTGAGCGTGTTACTCATGTTCGGCGGCCTCCTGCGGACCGAGCCGGAAGTCCGACACGAACCGGCGCAGCAGCGCGGTGGCCCAGTCGCTGTCGCTGTCGTGATCGTTCTTGCGGAACAGCCGGGCGATGCGCGCCTCGTGGTGCGCCAGCGTGGCCTGCACCGCTTCCGGCGACACCTCTTCCTTCAGGATGGGCAGCACGGCGATGCCGTGGCGCGGCATCAGCGCCAGCATGGCTTCGGTCAAGGTGGTGCCCTGCGGCAGCAGCACATGGCCCTGCACGTCCAGCAGCACGTCCGACAGGACCATGCCCGGCCGCACCTCCGCCAGCGTCAGTTGATGGTAATTGTTCGTCATGTTGCCTCCCGGTTTGCCACCTGATCCACTTTGCGTGATCTTACCATTGCGTGCAAGCAAAGTCTGCCCTGCCGGCATGGCGGCGGGGGCCATAACTTGCCAAGTCGCATGTCATACCGTACATTGGGGCGTTGCCGTCATTTCCATCTATGCAGGGAGGTTGGTCGATGTTTGGTATCCAAGGCCGCTTGACGCTGCTGTTCGTGGTCATCGTCACGTTGGTGCTGGGCATTTCCGGCACCTACGCGCAGTACAGCCTGGGCCACGAGCTGGAAGTGAGCAGCCAGCGCCTGCGCCAGGGCGTGCTGACCCGCTTGCAGACCAGCCTGCCGTCGGCGCTGTGGGACCTGGACAAGGCCAAGGTCGACAACATCGTCGCCGCCGAGATGCTGCCGCCCGAGCTGGTGTCGATCCGCGTGTACGACACCTCGGTCGGCCTGTTCTCCGGCAAGCTGCGCAACGAAAACGGCAGCGTCAGCTCGATCGAGAACGACGCCGCCGTCGGCGGCTCGCCGGTGGTGGCCGACCTGGCCTACCGCGATTCCGGCGCGGCCGGCGCCTCGCTCAAGCCGGTCATCGTCGGCCGCGTGGTGGTCAACTTCAGCCGCGCCCAGATCGACGCCACGCTGGCGGCTGAGGTGCGGCGCAAGGTGATCGAGGTGCTGCTGCTGGACCTGATCCTGGTGGCGGCGCTGGCGCTGTCGCTGCGCATCGTGTTCGATCCGCTCAAGCGCCTGCGCGACGGCCTGTTCGACCTGGCCACGCGCGGCAGCGACGAGGTGGAGGAGCTGCCCGACAGCCGGCACGACGAGCTGGGCGAGGTGATCCGCGGCTTCAACGCCATCCAGCGCAAGATCAAATCCAACATCCAGCGCATCCGCGAGGCCGAGGACGAGGCCCGCAAGTCGGCCCAGGCCACGGCCAAGGCGCTCGACGACCTGCGCCGCACGCAGGAATCGCTGCTGCAGGCCGAGCGGCTGGCCTCGCTGGGCGGGCTGGTGGCCGGCGTCGCGCACGAGATCAACACGCCGGTCGGCATCGCGCTCACCAGCGCCTCGGTGCTGATGGAGGCCACCGAGAAGGTCAACTCGGCGGTGGCGGCCGGCAACATCAAGAAATCCGACATCACGCGCTACCTGGAGACGGCGGCCGAAAGCACGCGCCTGATCATGAACAACGCCTACCGCGCCGCGCACCTGATCCACAGCTTCAAGCAGATCGCGGTCGACCAGGTCAGCGAGGCGCGCCGCCGCTTCGAGCTGCGCGACTACATCAACGAGGTGGTGTCGAGCCTGCAGCCCAAGCTGAAGAAGACGCACATCACCGTCAGCATCGCCTGCCCGCCGGACATCATCCTCGACAGCTATCCGGGCGCGCTGGCCCAGGTCATCACCAACCTGACGCTCAACTGCGTCGAGCACGCCTTCGACCCGGGCGACGAGGGGCGCATCACCATCGGCGTGGCGCAGCAGGGCGACTGGATCGAGATGCAGGTGACCGACGACGGCAAGGGCATTCCGCCGGACATGCTGGACAAGGTGTTCGACCCCTTCGTCACCACCCGCCGCGGCCAGGGCGGCACCGGCCTCGGGCTCAATATCGTGTTCAACTTGATGGCCAAGCAGTTTGGCGGCACCATCACGGTGTCCAGCGTGCTGGGGCAGGGCGCCAGCTTCGTGCTGCGCATGCCGTGCGTGACGCCGGTGGACGAACCGTCCGCCGCCGCGCAGGCCGCCGACGCCCGCCTCCCTTCCTGAAAGGACAGTCATGCCAAGCATCAGCGGTGAATTCAACGTCAAGATGGCGGTCGAAGCCATGTCGGCCGTGGCGGCCGACAGCGGCATCGGCCGCATGTCGCTCGACAAGCAGTACCACGGCGCGCTGGACGCCTTCGGCAGCGGTGAAATGCTGGCGTACATGGACCGCGAACTGGGTTCCGGCGCCTACGTGGCGATGGAGCGGGTGAAGGGGACGCTGGAGGGACGGCGCGGCAGCTTCCTGTTGTGCCACACCGGCACCATGGAGCGCGGCGCGCCGGGGTTGACGGTGGCGGTGGTGCCCGATTCCGGGCGCGACGAGCTGTCCGGCCTCGGCGGCACGTTGCGGATCCGCATCGACGGCGGCAAGCACTACTACGATTTCGACTACACGCTGGGGCCCGCCGTTGCTTAGGCCGGCGGCGCCGCGCTAGAATGCCGCCATGGACAAAGACACACTCAAAGGCTTGGCAATACTGATAGGCGTGGCGCTGGCGGTGGCGATCTTCGCGGTGCTGGGCACCGAGGATGGGGTCCAGAAACTATCGTGCGTCGGGCGCGCCATCCTGCATGGCGTCGCCATCACCAACATCCATTCGGTGTGCGGCCTGTAGCGGCCGCGTTCAGTCGATGAAGGTTTCCGACGCTTCGTTGCGGCGCGAGGCGAAGCCCAGCACGACCAGGCCCAGCATCAGCATGACGAAGGTTTGCGGCTCCGGCACTTCGGCCACCGGATCGATGGCTTGCTTGTCGTCAGGGGCGTTCGACGCCAACGCCTCCGGATCGCGATCCGGGGCGGTCTTTTCCGCAGGGGGCGCATCGTTGATGCCGCACGGCGTGGCGCTGTGGGTGTCGCAATGGGCCAGTACAATTGCTGCGGTTGCAACTTTGCTTTTTTCCGGGTGTTCCGGGGCAGCTTGTGCGGCGCCGATGGTACCCAGGGCTAGCAATAATGTTGTTATTAAAGTCAACTTCTTCACGACATTCTCCTGACTATGCTGCATCCGCAGGACGTTAAGGCTACATTAAAGCATAAACATTAAATTAACAGCGGACGCTAGTCCAACCGTGCTCTACAGATTCGTATTAGACCATATTTGGTAACATATTGCCATCTGTATTTTTCTTTGGGCAATCTATTCGTGCAACGCAACAACGCTTTCCGCTGGCCTGCCTGGGGCGTACACGATTCCAACTTCGCAACAATTAATTCGATTAGATATGGCCCAGACTCAGACGATTTCCACATATAGCGGCATGCCGGCATTGACTTTCGCCGTGGCCGCGCTCGCCTTGCTGGCCGGCTGCGCCAGCGGCGGCAAGGCAGCCGGCGGACCGGCCGCCGCAGCGCCGGCGCCGGCCGGACCCAATCCGCAGGTGCTGCTGTTGGGCGAGGTGCACGACAACGCCGCCGGCCACAAGCTGCGCTACGAGCTGCTGCGCCAGCGGGTGGAGGCGGGCTGGCGCCCGGCCATCGTCATGGAGCAGTTCGACCGCGAAAACCAGGACCTGCTGAGCAAGGCCCAGAAAGGCTGCCTGGACGCCCAGTGCGTGATCCGCGTGGTGGGCGACGTCCGCTGGGACTGGCAGCTCTACTATCCGGTGATCCAGCTGGCGCTGACCTACCAGCTGCCGCTGGTCGCCGGCAACCTGTCGCGCGCGGACGCTTCGCGCGTGGTGCGCGACGGCATCACCGCCACCTTCGACCCGCAGAGCGTGCGCGACTACCACCTGGACCAGCCGCTGCCGGCCGACGTGCGCGGCGGCCAGTACAAGGAAATTCTCGCCGGCCACTGCAACATGCTGCCCGAGATGATGGTCGACGGCATGATCAACGCCCAGGTGTCGCGCGACATCTGGATGGCCAAGATCGTGCGCGACCAGCAGCCGCGCGACGTGGTGCTGATCGCCGGCAACGGCCACGTGCGCAAGGACATCGGCGTGGCGCGCTGGATCAACGCGCTGGCGCCGGCGCTGACGGTGCGCAGCGAAGGCTACCTGGAAGAGGCCGCCGGCGCCGGCCGCTACGACGCGGTCTACACGGTGGCGCCGCAGCCGCGTCCCGACCCGTGCGCCCAACTTAAATCCAAACCCCTATCCTGACGCCATGGAAAAAATCTACGTCCCCGCCGCGCCGGACCGCGCCACCATCGACGCCCTGGCCGGCGCCACGCTGCTGGAATTCGGCGCCAACTGGTGCGGCCACTGCATGGCCGCGCAGGCGCCGCTGGCGCAGGCCTTCGCCGGCCACGACGCGGTGCGCCACTACAAGATCGAGGACGGCCCCGGCCGCGCGCTGGGCCGCTCCTACCGCGTCAAACTGTGGCCGACCCTGATCTTCCTGCGCGACGGCCAGGAGGTGGCGCGCCTGGTGCGGCCGCTGCAGGCCGAGCCGATCAGCGTTGCCTTTACGCAAATCGATACCTAGGTAACAAGCTTAACTGCTTGGCAGCGGGCGAGGCCGGTGTGTATGATGGGCCGCACCATCCACCCGCAGGAGCGTCAAGCATGAGTCAGTCTCACCCCGGATCGCCCAAGGCCAATTCCCCGGCCACCGTGCTGTTTGCCAGCCTGATCGGCACCACGATCGAATTCTTCGATTTCTATATCTACGCCACCGCGGCCGTGCTGGTGTTCCCCAAGCTGTTCTTCCCGGCCAGCGACCCGGCCGCCGCCACGCTGCAATCGCTGGCCACGTTCGCCATCGCCTTCTTCGCGCGCCCTGTGGGTTCGGCCGTGTTCGGCCACTTCGGCGACCGCATCGGCCGCAAGGCCACGCTGGTGGCGGCGCTGCTGACCATGGGTATCTCGACGGTGGTGATCGGCGCGCTGCCGACCTACGCCTCGATCGGCACGCTGGCGCCGGCGCTGCTGGCGCTGTGCCGCTTCGGCCAGGGCCTGGGCCTGGGCGGCGAGTGGGGCGGCGCGGTGCTGCTGGCCACCGAGAACGCGCCGCCGGGCAAGCGCGCCTGGTACGGCATGTTCCCGCAGTTGGGCGCGCCGATCGGCTTCTTCCTGTCGGGCGGCATCTTCCTGCTGCTGAGCCAGACCCTGAGCGACGCCGAGTTCTTCAGCTACGGCTGGCGCATCCCGTTCCTGTCGAGCTCGCTGCTGGTGATCGTCGGCCTGTACATCCGCTTGAAGATCCATGAAACGCCGGACTTCCAGAAGGTGCTCGACAAGAACGAGCGCGTCAAGGTGCCGGTGGTGACGGTGTGGCGCGACCACCGCCGCGTGCTGGTGCTGGGCACGCTGATCGCGCTGGCCACCTTCGTGCTGTTCTACCTGATGACCGTGTTCGCGCTGAGCTGGGGCACCACCGCGCTCAAGTTCAGCCGCAAGGACTTCCTGATCCAGCAGCTGTTCGCCGTGATCTTCTTCGGCCTGACCATCCCGGTGGCGGCGCTGTGGGCCGACCGCTACGGCCGCCGCGCCACGCTGATCTGGGTCTCGGCCGCGATCGCCGTGTTCGGACTGGCGATGGCGCCGATGTTCGGTTCCGGCAGCAGCCTGCAGGTGACCATCTTCCTGTCGCTGGGCCTGGGCCTGATGGGCATGACCTACGGCCCGCTGGGCACCATCCTGTCCGAGCTGTTCCCGGCCGAGGTGCGCTACACCGGCGCCTCGCTGACGTTCAACCTGGCCGGCATCCTGGGCGCCTCGCTGGCGCCGTACGCGGCCACCTGGCTGGCCACCAACTACGGCCTGCAATACGTCGGCTACTACCTGTCCACCGCTGCGGTGATCAGCCTGGTCGCGCTGCTGCTGGCCAAGGGCGGCGCCTCCGCCAAGGCCGCTTAATTGCAATAAATGTCATCATACAACGCCGCCATGGCAGCCCTTGCAACAGGCTGCCATGGCGGCGTAATCCCTTGAATATCCGCATCTTTCCGCTTGCCTATCGCGTTTTATAGTTGTACGATGACTTACGACTAGAATGATCTCGTGGAGACCGAGAGATCATCACCCAAAAACCAAAATAGAGTGATGCCATGAACCTGAGCGAGCCTGTGAACGCGCAAGCGGTGGGAGCAACCGTCGGTAAATACCGGTGGACCATCTGCGCGCTGTTGTTTTTTGCCACCACCGTCAACTACCTGGACCGGCAGGTGCTGAGCCTGCTGGCGCCCGACCTGTCCAAGGAATTCGGCTGGAGCAATACCGACTACGCCAACATCGCCGCCGCCTTCCAGTTCGTGTACGCGATCTCGATGCTGTTCGCCGGCCGCGTGGTCGACAAGATCGGCACCAAGGCCGCCTACGTGGTGGCCATCACCGTGTGGTCGCTGGGCGCGCTGATGCACGCCTTTTCGGTGCCGATGGGCGAGGGCGCCGGCGTGCTGCTGGGCGCCTTCGGCATCGTCGCCGCGCCGTCCATCCTCGGCTTCATGATCTCGCGCGCGGTGCTGGCCATCGGCGAGGCCGGCAACTTCCCGGCCGCGATCAAGGCCACCGCCGAATACTTCCCGAAGAAGGAGCGCTCCTTCGCCACCGGCATCTTCAACTCCGGCGCCAACGTCGGCGCCATCCTCGCGCCGATCTGCGTGCCGCTGATCGCCGGCATCTGGGGCTGGCAGGCCGCCTTTATCATGATCGGCATGCTGGGCTTCATCTGGATGAGCGTGTGGATCACGCTGTACGAAAAGCCGGACCGGCAGAAGCGCCTGACGGCGCAGGAGCTGGCCTACATCCGCAGCGACCTGCCGGCGCAGCCGCCGCAGGGGCAGGCGCCGGCCGGCGGCAAGGTCTCGTGGCTGCAACTGCTGAAGTACCGCCAGACCTGGGCCTTCGCCTTCGGCAAATTCATGACCGACGGCGTGTGGTGGTTCTTCCTGTTCTGGCTGCCGACCTATCTGTCCGCGCAGTACGGCATGAAGGGCGACGCCATCGTCGTGCCGCTGGCGGTCCTGTACAGCATGACGATGATCGGTTCGATCGGCGGCGGCTGGTTCCCCAGCTACTTCATGGCGCGCGGCCACGCGCCCTACGACGGCCGCATGAAAGCCATGCTGGTGATCGCCTTCTTCCCGCTGGTGGTGCTGCTGGCGCAGCCGCTGGGCGCGATCAGCTTCTGGGTGCCGGTGCTGCTGATCGGCGTCGGCGCCTCGGCGCACCAGGCGTGGTCGGCCAACATCTTCACCACCGTCTCCGACATGTTCCCGCAAAAGTCGGTGGCCTCGGTGATCGGCATCGGCGGCATGGCCGGCGGCATCGGCGGCGTGCTGTTGACCAAGCTAGGAGGCTGGGTGTTCGACTACTACAAGTCGGTCAACGACATCCGCACCGGCTACATGATCATGTTCGGCATCTGCGCGCTGGCCTACCTGGTCGCGTGGAGCGTGATGAAGGCGTTGGTCCCGCGCCACAAGGAGATTACCGACCTCTGATCGGTCCCGGAGGGGAGATGCCGACATGCTAAGATTGTCCTTTGGCGCTGCCGCCGTATGAGCAGCCAGGCATCCCCGATAGTCAGAACATGAAAAAAAATGTAGCAACCATCCGCGACGTGGCGGCAGCGGCCGGCGTCTCCACCGCCACCGTCTCCAAGTTCGTCAACGGCGCGCAGCGCTTCTCGCCGGCGGTGGAGGCGACCATCAAGGAAGTCATCGCCAAGCTGGGCTACCGTTCCAACCCGCTGGCGGCATCGATGATCACCGGCCGCACCAAGAGCATCGGCCTGTCGGTGCTGGATGTCGCCAATCCCCACTTCACCAGCATCGTCAAGGGCGCCAACCGCGTGGCGCTGGCGCACGGCTACACGCTGCTGCTGGTCGACACCGAGGAAAACCCCGACCGCGAACGCCCGCTGCTGGAAGCCTTGAGCCGCCGGGTGGACGGCATCATCATGTTCTCGCGCATGCTGGAATCGGAGATGGACTGGGTGATGGAGCTGGGCAAACCGCTGGTGTATTTCGGCCGGCTGTCGCGGCTGCAGATTCCGTGGGTGACCAGCGACGACCATCGCGGCGCCTACATGCTGGCGCGGCACCTGGTGTCGCTGGGGCACAAGCGCATCGGCTACCTGCGCTTCCCGCGCTCGCGGCGCGACGAGGAGCGGCTGGCCGGCGTGCGCGCCTGCCTGGCCGCGCACGACATGGAACTGACGGTGTATGAAGGCGGCGCGCCGACGGCGGCCGAGGGCGAGCGCGTATGCTCGTCCATCATGCTGGGCGGCGAACATCCGGATGCGCTGATCTGCTACAACGACCTGATGGCGCTGGGCTTCATGAAAGCGGCGCAGACGCTGGGCTTCAAGCTGCCGGAGCAGATCTCGGTGGCGGCCTTCGACAACATCGAGTACGGCCAATACACGTCGCCGGCGCTGACCACGGTGGACCTGCAGAGCGAGCGCATGGGCGTGGCCGCGATGGAGAAGCTGATCGCCGCCATCGACGGCAAGTCCTCCCCCGCCGCCACGATGATCGAGCCGCAGCTGATCCTGCGCGGTTCGACCCAGGCGCGGGCCTAGCCTACCGGCCCCTGGGTTTGAGTTCGAGGGCGTCTTCGATCATTGTGCGGGCGTCGTTGGCCAGATCCTTTCCTTCAGCCGCCGACTGGTCCAGTTGCTTGTCCAGCGCAAGCAGCAGCTGACGGTCGCCTTCATTCTTGAAGACCAGCTGCCCATCCTGTAGCGTCACGCTGCCGAGCCGCGATTCATAAAAATTCAGGATGCGGTTGAGCGTGTCGAGCGTTGCCCGCTCGGTCTCGGCCGAGCGCACCAGCAGCGTGAGGACCTTGGCGATCAAAGGCTCAGTGTATTCGTCCGCGGCCGGATCGGCAATGACGGCCCTGAGCTGTTCCCAGTAGCTCCGCAGGTTTTCCTGCTGATCGCGCAGGTGGCGCTCGATGCGCGCCTCCGCCAGGGCCAGCGAATTTTTGGAGCGCGCGATGCCTTCCTTGCTGACCATGCGTTCGTTCTCCAGCACGTGCTCGATGTCATACGCCGCCATGTCTGCTTTAAATGCCGCGTCCATGAGCGCTGTTCGATGATTGTTGTCGATGACCAGCGCGGTCATATTGTCCAGCGAGTTCAGTCCCGTCGGCGTGAGCGCCGGGTTGGGCAAGGGATCTTCGCGCCTGGCGTCGAGGAGGGTTTGGACCTGATTCCGCATGTCGTAGTTTGCCTGGCGTAGCAAGACCGTTTTGTAGACCGTGCTCCAGTTCAGGATGGCGTAGCGCCGCCGGTCCTTGAGCGCATCGCCGTTGGCCTGCAAGGCGCGCGCCCCCGGTAGCGACTCTATCCGTTTGATCTCCAGACGTTCGGCGTCGGAATAGGCCGGATGCGCCTCGCCGGCGGAGGCGCCTGCCTGCACCAGCATCGCCGCGACTCGCTTGCGGCCTGTCTCGGTGCGGTAGTGAACGGCCAGCCGCCTGGCATCCGCCCTGGTCAGGTAGGCGGCATACACCGGCGCCAGCGTGCCGATGATGCTGGCATCGGCGACGTGGTTGCTCATGTGCCGCAGCAGGTCCTGCTGTTCCGCCGTCACGCCGGCCAGCTGGCGCATCTCATGGCGCACCAGGACCGGCAGCTGCAACGCTTCCAGAAGATCCTCGGTGGCCTTCCGCGTGGCTTCGTCGGGCAGCCCCTTGGCCGCGGCGGCCGGCCGGGCCGGCGCGGCCGCGTGGCCGGGGACGGCGAGCGACAGCAGGGCGCAGAGGATCACAGCGCGGGCACTGTTCATTTTCCGGCACCTTCCGCTTCCTTGCGCTGCCCGCCATCGCCGCGCAGGGCGCTTTCCTCCTCGCTCAACTTGGTGACTTGCGCGACCAGCGCGTTGAACACCTGCAGATCGGCTTCGTCGTTGAACATCAGGCGATTGTCCTGGATCTGTATCGCGCCCAGGCGCGAGCTGGCGAAATCGAGCACGCGCTTGTAGACGTCCACCAGGGCCCGCTGGTTTTCGCCCAGGCGCACCAGCTGGTCGTATTCGCGCACCAGATTGGGTTCGAACGCCGCCATCGCGTGCTTGTCCGGGAGGCTGGCGGCGACACGCTCGCGGAAGGCGGCTTGTTGCAGATCGCGGTCGTGCAGATAGCGCTCCATGCGCTCCTCGCACTTGGCCAGGATGTCGCGCGCGCGGCCGATGCCTTCCGCCGTCACCAGCCGCTCCTTCATCAGCAGGTGGTCGACGCCGTAGCGGTTCAGGTCATTGGACATGGCGCGGCTGGTGTTGATCGTTTCGATGTTGTAGTCGGCGATGATGCCCGCGTATTTGTCCAGGGTCGCCAGCCCGGTGCGCCGCAAGATGAATTTCCCTCCCGGGTCGCCAGGCTTGTAATTCGCGTTGGCGGTCCTGATCTCGGCCAGGTTGGCCATGACCTGCTTCTGGTAGCCGGCGTAGTAGCGGCCGCGCCACGCATGCAGCGCGGCGCGGTTGGCCTCGAAAATCTGCGGTTGCGCCGCCGCGAATACCTTATAGACCGGCAGCGCTTCTATCGCGCGCACCTCGCGCGCCTCGCTCTCCGTGAAGTAGGGATTTCGCTCGCCGTTGACGACGCCCTCCCTGGCCAGCATGGCGGTCACCTGGCGGCGGCCAACGCTGGTGCGGTAGTGTATCGCCAGGCGATCCGCTTCGTCCGCGGACAGGTACTTCGCATAGATGGGAGCCAGCGTGGCGCAGATCTCGGCGTCGCTGGCGTGCTGGCTGATATGCTGGTTGACCTCATAGGTCTCCTGGTCCACTTTCGGTGCGCGCCCCAGCAAGACGCGTATCAGCCTGGGCATTTCAAGGGCCTGAAGCAGCCGGGATGCGGCGGCCAGTTGCTCCGGGCTGGCCGGTCCTGCGAAGCGGGCTTCGGCAACCGCGCCGGCGGGAGCCGCGTGCGCAGCCTGCGGCAGGTTGATGGAGGCCGCCAGCATGCAGCACAGGAGCAGGGAGGGGAAGGATTTCATGGGTAGGCCGAGTCTATTGCAGGCGCGCCAGTTCAAGGCGGGCCAGTTGGTGATAGGCGCTCTGCAGCGCCCCCTTGTCGACGGCGCGCTGGAAGTAGACGCGGGCGCGCAGCTTGTCCTGGGCCAGCAGATACGATTTGCCGGCGTAGAAATAGGCTTCCACCAGGCGCAGTTCCAGTCCGTTGGCGCCTTCGCGGCTGGCCAGGCGCAGCATCTGGTCCGGCGCCTGGCGCGACTGGAACATCTCCAGCGCTGCCGACAGCCAGGCTTCGTCCTGCGCTTGCTCGCCGCCGGCCTGGGCGACCTTGTCGGACGGCGCGCCAAGCATCGCTTGCCAGATCTGCGAGCGCACCTGGAGCAGCGGATTGTCGGCGGCCTTGCCGGCGCGTGACAGGTCGTTCAGCGCGTCGCGCTTGTTGCCGAGGTAAAGATCGGCCCAGCCTTTGCGCAGCCAGGTGGTGGTGTCGCCCGCGCCAAGCGCGATCGCGCGCGCGAAGTCGGCGCTGCTGTCCTTGAAGTTCCCCGCCGCGAAATTGACCTCGCCGCGGCACAGCAGGTTTTCCTGGCTATCGTTCTGCTGCACCGCCTTGGCGGCGTCCTTGAGCGCGTCGGCGTACTGGCCCAGCCAGGCGCGCGCGCGGGCCCGTTCGCACCAGGCGCCACCGGCATCCTGGCCGGTCAGCGCGGCGTCGGCCAGCACGCGGTTGGTGGCCTTGAGCGTGGCGTCGATGCGGGTTTGCACCTGCTCCTTGAAGTTCGGCGCGGCCGCCGCCTTGATGGTATTGGACCGTACATACAGGCTGCCCTGCAATTTGTCGCCCATCTTGCGGGCGGCGTCGACAAAGGCCACCATGTCCTGCGGCGCCACGCGGTCGGCGTTGATGTTCAGGCGCAGCCTGGCCTGGGCCACGCGGCCGCTGAACGACAGCACCTCGTTCAGCGTGAAGGCGCCGTTGTTGACGGCGCTCTGCGACGGATTGTAGTGGGCGTCGAACTGTTCCGGCAGCGTCACCGTGAAGTCGTAGTTGTGGACCGCTGGATAGGTCGGCACCGACAGCGGCAGTTCGCGCTTGGCCACATCCGGCACATAGAATTGCTCGACCATGTTGCTGGCCTTGTAGCGCATCAGCCAGCCCTGTTCATCCTTCTCGAAGAACTTGTTGATGCGATAGCGTACATCGACCGCCAGCCGGTTGTTCACCCGGTCGTCGCTGACCTGGGGCGCGGCCAGCATGCTGAAATCGGCGTAGCGCCGGCCCATGTAGGCCTCGTAGGCCTTGGCGATCTGCTGGGCGCTCATGCTGGCCAGCTGGACGCGCATGCCTTCCGCCTGCGCGCCGGCGAATTCGATGTGGGCCTTCAGTTCCACCGGCTGGTCCAGCGCCGTCACCGCCACTTGTTCGGTGCGCTGGTCGGTGTACAGCGCGGGATCGGCCGGCACCGGGATGCTCTCCAGCGCGTTGGTGTCCGGCGCGATCGCCAGCACCTGCGCGCCGCCGTGGACCTGGCCCATGCGGTCGAGCAGGCCGTATTGCCCGAGGCGGGTCGGATCGAAGTAATAGGTCTGGCCCTGCACGCGGGCACGCACGATGGCGTGGTCGAACAGCGTGGGGCTGGGCAGCATCTGGTCCAGGCCCTTTTTGAAGTAGGTCGACACCAGCACCGGCTGGGCGTCGATGCCCAGTTCGCGCAGCATGCTGACCATCAGCAGGGTCTTGTCCTTGCAGTCGCCGTAGCGGCGCTGCAGCACCTGCGCCGGCGGATAGGGCCGGTGCGAGTTCTCGCCCAGCGACAGCGACAGGTAACGGATATCGTTCTGCACGAATTCCAGCACCTTGGCCACCTTTTCCTGCGGCGTGGCGGCCTTGCGCGCGCCCTTCAGCGCCTCGGCGACGGCGGCACCGCCGGATGGCGCGTCGAACAGGTGCAGCGCCCACTGATTGACGTCGCTCCAGCGGTTGAATTCCGAGAACTGGATCCAGCGATAGGCCTGCACGTCGGACGGCACATAGGGTTCGCCCAGCAGGGCCGGCATGTCGCCCGTTTCAAAACGCAGGACGCGGCGGCCGTCGCGGATGATCTCGACCGGCTTGAGGGCGGCGCCCTGGCCGATGGTGCGGTGGTGGATGGTGCGCTGTTCCGGCATGTCGATGGAGATGCGGCGCAGGCCGACGGGGGCGGCGCTGTCCCAGGACGCGGCCTCGAAGAATTTTCCGCCGAAGACGGGATTCTGGCCGATCACCGAATAAGCCAGTTCCAGCGTATCGCCGACGCGCACGTCCTCGGTGACGATGGCCGCCGTGATGGTGCCAGAGTACAGGCCCTGATCGAGACTGGTCTCGCGTTGCAGGAAGCGGATGTCGGCGGTCTTCAGCTGGTCGATCACCTGGCCGCCGCGCAGGATGCGCAGGCTGTGGAGCTGCACGCGCTGGTAGTCCGGCTGGAAGCTGATTTCGTATTGACCTAGCGCAGAAAGGCTGGACGCTTCATTGGCGGTCAGCGCCCGGTGCGCGTAGACGGTGGGCTGGTCGGCGACATGGAACTGCACGTCCGCCAGGCGTATCGACAAAGGTCCGGCCTTGGCGGCGGTGGGGATAGTCCGCACCTGGTCGACCCATGCCGGCACGGCGTCGCCACGGGTGAAGGCGTTTTCCGCCACTTGCACGCTGCGGGGGGAGGCCGCGGCGGCCTGTTGCGCCGACGCGGGCGCGGCCAGTATCGAAGCCGACAGGCAGCAGGCCAAAAATAGACGAAAACGCATTGTTGCGGCGGAGGTTAGTTTCAATAGGGCAATTTTACCTTATAAAATGACTAACCTCCGCGATTGGGGGCGGGGAACCCCCGGATGGCGTTAGAACAGGGTGCTGACGTCCGGGCGGGTGGCCAGCGCCGCCTGGACCACGGCGGTGACGCGGGCGCGGTCGGCGCCCTGCAGCGGCTGGCGTGGACGGCGCACGTACTCGTTGCCGACGCCTGCCAGCGTTTCCACCAGCTTCAGGTTCTGTACCAGCTTGGTCGAGACGTCCAGGTGCATCAGCGGCATGAACCACTGGTACAGCTTGAGCGCTTCATCCCAGCGCTTGGCCTTCATCAGCTTGTACAGCGCCACGGTCTCTTTCGGGAAGGCCACGACCAGGCCGGCCAGCAGGCCGTCCGCGCCCACCGCCAGGCCTTCGAACGACAGGTCGTCCACGCCCATGAACAGCTGGTAGCGGTGGCCGACGGCGTTGCGCAGGTCGGTGATGCGGCGCACGTTGTCGGTCGATTCCTTGATCGCGACGATCCATTCGCAATCGGCCAGTTCCTTGAAGTCTTCCGGCGTCAGATCCACCTTGTACGAGACCGGATTGTTGTAGACCATGATCGGCAGCTGCGCCGCCTTGGCGATCACGCGCAGGTTGTCCATCGCCTCGCGCGAGTCGGCCGCGTACAGCACCGACGGCATCACCATCAGGCCCTGCACGCCCATCTCGTGCGCCTTCTCGGCGAAGCGGCAGGCGGTGGCGGTGCGCGTCTCGCTGACGTTGACCAGCACCGGCACGCGGCCGGCGGCGACGTTCAGCGCGGTCTTGGTGACGGCCAGCTTCTCGTCGAACGACAGCGTGCTGGCTTCACCCAGCGAGCCGCAGGTCAACAGCGCGTGCACGCCGCTGTCGATCTGGAAGTTGAAGTGCTTCTCCATTTCGGCGTGGTCGAGATCCTCGTTCTCCTTGAACTTGGTGGTTACTGCGGGGAAGACCCCTTCCCATTTTGCTGCTGCCATGCTGTTCTCCTTGTGATGAATCGTTGTGGTGAATCGTTTGGATCAATCGTCGATGATGCTGGCGATGCGGGCCGGCGAAATCGGCATGCGCACCGCGTCCGGCCGCCAGCCGTACAGTAGTTCGGTGGCGCCGCCGCAGATGCGTCCCTGGCACGGCCCCATGCCGCAGCGGGTTTGCAGCTTGGCGCTGCGCCAGCTGGTGTGCGTGCGCAGCTCGCTGTGGCAGACGTCTTCGCAGCGGCAGACGATGGTGTCGTCGCCGGCCAGCGTCAGCAGCTCCGGCCGCAGAGCGACGGCGCGCTCCAGCCTTGCCGCGAATTTTCTCCAGCGCGCGCGTTCGGCGTGCAGCTCCTGCGTGGCGGCCGGCTTGCCGCTGGCCGCCAGGCCGGCGATGCGGCCTTCCGCCAGCGCGAGGTCGACGCCGCCGACGCCGGTGCCTTCGCCGGCACAGTAGACGCCGGGCACGGAGGTCAGCTGCGCGTCGTCCACCCGCACGGCCGTTTGGCCGTTGTTCGATGTGGTGGCGCAGCCCAGTGCCAGCGCCAGTTCGACGTTGGGCAGCAGGCCGTAGCCGCAGGCCAGGTAGTCGCATTGCAGCGCTTCCAGCTCGCGCGCGCCGCCACGTTGTATCAGGATCGATTGCAGCGTGCCGTCGCCATGCGCCGAATGCACATAGCTGTCGCGCAGGTAGGGGATGCCGCTCAGCTGCGCCGCCAGTTGCAGCGCCTGCGTGATCTTGGACGGCGTCGCCAGCAGGCCGAATCCGAAGCGCGCCAATGCCGGCAAGGACGCCTGCTCGATGATGGCGGCGATCTCCGCGCCCCTGGCGCGCAGCGTCGCGGCCACCGCCAGCAGCAGCGGGCCGCTGCCCGCCACCACCACGCGCTTGCCCAGCAGCGGATAGCCGCCCTTGGCCAGGGCCTGCAGGCCGCCGGCGCCGGTCACGCCGGGCAGCGTCCAGCCGGGGAAGGGCAGCAGCCGCTCGCGCGCGCCGGTGGCCAGTATCAGTTTTTCGTAGTGCAGCGTGGCCGACGACGATGGCGTCTGCACCTGCAGCTGTCCCGGCTCCGGCGCGTACAGCACCCGCGTCTGCGGCAGGTAGGCGACGTTGGGGGCGGCGCGCAGGTCGCTCCACATTTTCAACGCGCGCGGGTCCTGCTGCTGCTCCGGGCCGCCGCGCCAGATCCGGCCGCCGGCCAGCGGATTGTCGTCGACCAGGCCGACCTGCGCGCCTTGCGCGGCGGCGGCATGCGCCGCCGCCAGTCCGGCCGGCCCCGCGCCGATCACCAGGATGTCGTAGCGGCTCATGGCCGGGACTCGCCGGTGATCACGCGCATGCCGTCGGCGCATAAAGTCTGGCATGACAGCTGGTGCATGCGGCCATCGATGGTGACGCGGCATTCCTGGCAGACGCCCATGCCGCACAAGGGCGCGCGCGCCGCGCCGCGCACCGAGCGCCGGGTGACGGCGCTGCCGGCCATGGCGATGGCCGCGGCCACGCTGACGCCTTGCGCCACGTGGATGTCATGGCCGTTGATGTTGAGGACCACGTCAGTCATTGAAACGCCCCGGCAGGTAGGGAGTGTAGGGGATGCGTGTGCTATCGCCGGTCATCTGCGCGGCCAGCAGCTGCGCCGTCGCCAGCGAGGTGGTGATGCCCAGGCCTTCATGTCCGGTCGCGAGCCACAGTCCGCGCCGCGCGGCGTGGGGGCCGATCAGCGGCATGCCGTCCGGCGTGGCGGCGCGCAGGCCGGTCCAGCAGCGCAGCACGTTCAGTTGCGCCAGGGCCGGCGTGAACGTGGCGGCATGGCGCAGCATGCGTTGCAGCATGGCCGGCTCCACCGCCAGGTCGATTGTGTCGAACTGGCGGGAGGAGCCGATCAATACTTGTCCGGTAGGACGGGGCTGCAAATTGAACGCGACCGAGTCGCCGCTGGCGGCGTGGGCGCTTTTGATGTATCCCAGTTCCACCAGCTGGTGGTGGACAAAGCCGGGATAGCGGTCTGTGATGGCGATGTGTCCCTTCTTCGGCTGCACCGGCAGTTCCGGCAGCAGCGCGGCCGAACGCGAACCGGCGGCCAGCACCACTTGCGGCGCCTGGTGGCGCGTGCCGTCGGCCAGCAGCACGCCGTTGTCTTCGATGGCGGCGACGCTGCCGAGCAGCGTGGTGGCGCCACGGCGGATCGCGCGGTCCAGCAGTATGCGCGCGCTCTTGGGCGGATAGACCAGGCCATCGCCGGGCACCAGCAGGCCGCCGGCCAGGCCGGTGCGCAGTTGCGGTTCGCGCGCATACAGCGCGGCGGGCGACAGCATTTCGCAGGCCAGGCCGTAGGCGCTCAGGGTGTCGGCCTTGGCGCGCGCCGCGTCCATTTCCTCTTCGTCGGCGGCCACCCAGATGGTGCCGCAGCGGCTGTATTCATGGCGCTGGGGCAGGTCGCCCACCAGTGAATTCCACAGCGAGACCGAATACGCCGACAGCGCCAGCTCCGCCGGGTTGTCGTCCATGACCACCAGATGGCCCATGCCGGCCGCGGTGGCGCCGCCGCCGGGCATGTCCTGTTCGATCACCATCACCCGCAGGCCGCGCTGGCTGAGCGCATCCGCGCAGGCTGCGCCGACGATGCCGGCGCCGATGACGATCACGTCTTGCTGGTTCACCGTATGCCCCAGACGAAAGGATCGGTCGGATCGAGGATCAGCTGCGCCTGCGAATTGACCCATGCGCGGCCGCGGATGCTGGGAATCAGCTGCTCGCCGCGATAGCGGTACGAGGCTTCGAACACGCTGCCGATCACGCTCTCCTGCTTCCACAGCGCGCCCTCGGCCAGCTTGCCGTCGGCCGCCAGGCAGGCCAGCTTGGCGCTGGTGCCGGTGCCGCAGGGCGAACGGTCGTAGGCCTTGCCGGGGCAGAGCACGAAGCTCTGGCTGTCGGCGCCGGTGCGCGATGGCGCGAACAATTCGATATGGTCGATCAGCGCGCCGCCGTCGCCGGTGATGCCGGCCCGTTCCAGCGCCGCGCCCACGGCCACGCTGTAGGCGGTCAGCGCCTCGACGTTGCCGACTCCCAGTTCCAGTCCATGACCGGAAACCAGGAAGAACCAGTTGCCGCCCCAGGCGACGTCGCCAGTGACCGGTCCGTGGCCGGGCACCTCGACCGTGACCTGGGCCTGGCTGCGGTAGGAGGCCACGTTGTCCACGGTGACGCTGCCGTCCGCGTGCAGCTCCGCCTCCACCACGCCCACCGGCGTATCGATGCGGTGGCGGCCGGCCCCGATGCGGCCCATGTAGGCCAGCGACGCGACCAGGCCGATGGTGCCGTGGCCGCACATGCCGAGGTAGCCGACGTTGTTGAAGAAGATGACGCCTGCCGCACAATCGGGGGCGTGCGGCTCGCACAGCAGCGCGCCGACCAGCACGTCCGAGCCGCGCGGCTCGCAGACCACGGCGGAGCGGAACGTGTCGTGCTGCCGTTTCAGCAGCGCGAGCCGCTCGCTGAGCGGTCCGTGGCCCAGTTCCGGGCCGCCGTCTATGACCAGGCGGGTCGGTTCGCCGCCGGTGTGGGAGTCGATGATGGAGATGTTTTTCATGCTCAAATCTTAGGCTTCCCGGGGCGCGCTGTCTTGCATCTCCTGCGCATGATCGATGACGAAATCTGCACAATGACGATAAAACAGGAGACGCCGCCCCGCGCCGCTGGCACAATCGCCTTCATGCATACAGAACTCCCTCACGACGACGCCCGCCGCGCCCTGGGCGCGGGCATCGCCGATCCCTTCTTTTCCGAAGCGCTGTTCGACGCGCTGCCGGACGTGGTTTTCTTCGTCAAGGACGTGGAGTGCCGCTACGTGGTGGTCAACCAGACCCTGGTCCAGCGTTGCGGCCAGCGGCACAAGGCGGCGCTGATCGGGCGCACGCCGGCCGAGGTGTTCGCCCGTCCGTTCGGGCAGACCTACCTGGCGCAGGACATGGCGGTGCTGGCCGGCGGTAACGATATCGAAGACCAGCTGGAACTGCACCTGTATCCCAACCGCGATCCCGGTTGGTGCCTGACGCGCAAGACCGCGCTGCGCGACGCCGAGGGCCGCATCGTCGGCCTGACCGGCGTCTCGCGCGACCTGGCGATGGCGGACAAGAAGAATCCCGCCTACCGCAAGGTGGCGGCGGCGGTGAACCTGATCCATCAGGAATACGGCCAGCCCTTGCAGCTGGCCGAGCTGGCGCGCACGGCGCACATGTCGGTGGCGCAGATCGAGCGCTACTTCCTGCGCATCTTCCACCTGACGCCGCGCCAGATGATCATCCAGACCCGGGTCGAAGCGGCGTCGCGCTTGTTGAAGGGGACGGCCAGCGTGGCCGAAATCGCCCAGGCCTGCGGCTACGGCGACCACTCCGCCTTCACCCGCCAGTTCAAGGCCACCACCGGCGTCACGCCGACGCAGTACCGGCAGGCGGTGGCGGGTAAGGGCGGCTAGACGGCGGCGGGTCTCAGGCGATACCCAACAGTTTGATCAGCGCAAAACTGACGGCGGCAAGGCCCAGCAAGGACAGCACGACCACCGCCGCGACCCGCCCGCCGGCGCGCAGCACGGCGCGTGCGTCCACGCCCAGCCCCAGCGCGGCCATCGACATGATGGTGAAGAAGTTGGCCGCCGCGTGCGCCGGCGCCAGCGCGGCCGCCGGTATCGCGCCGAAAGAGCGCAAGGCCAGCAACAGCAGGAAGCCGGCGATGAACCACGGCACCAGATGCGACAGCGCGGGCCGCGATGCGCCTTCGCGCGGCGCCAACAGCGACAGCGTCAGCACCACCGGACCAAGCATCAGCACCCGCACCAGCTTGACCAGCGTGCCGACATGCACGCTGCTGACGGCGACCGAACCGGTGGCGGCCAGCACCTGCGGCACCGCGTACACGGTCAGCCCGGCGAACACGCCGAACTGCACCGGCGAGAACGACAGCAGCGATACCATCAACGGCAGCACCAGCACCACGGCCACGCCCAGCACGGCGGTGAAGGCGATGGCGGCGGCGACATCCTGGCCGTCGGCGTCGATCACCGGCGCCACGGCGGCGATGGCGGAATTGCCGCAGATCGAATTGCCGCAGGCGATCAGGATCGCCATCTTGCGCGGCAGCCCGAAGGCGCGGCCGATGGCGAAACTGAGCGCGATCGCGATCGCCACCACAGCGGCGATCCCGCCGATCAAGCCGATGCCGTTCTCCAGCAGCGAGCGCGCGCTGACCGATGCGCCCAGCAGCACCACGGCGATTTCCAGCAGCAGCTTGGCGCCGACCTGGATGCCGGCCTCGAAGCGCTGCTCGATGCCCAGCAAGGTGCGGATGGCGGTGCCCAGCAGGATGGCCAGCACCAGGCTCTCCAGCCATGCGCGGCCCAGCACCGCGCTCTCCACGGCTTCCAGCGCGTAGGCGGAGGCGGTGACCACGCAGCATAGCGCCAGGCCGGGCAGGGCGTCTGTCATGGTTTTGTTCATTGCGTCATCCTTGAAGGTTCGATAAGAGCGATTATCAAGTCGACAGATCGTTGCGTCCATCTTACAATTTATGACGATTCATTCAATCAAATCGAACAATGACACTGGAACAATTACGCATCTTCGTGGAAGTCGCCGAGCGCCAGCACCTGACGCAGGCGGCGAGCGCGCTGGCGCTCACGCCGTCCGCCGTCAGCGCCTCCATCAAGGTGCTGGAGGAGCGCTATGGAACGCCGCTGTTCAACCGCGTCGGGCGGCGCATCGAAACCAGCGAGGCTGGCCGCATCTTCCTGGTGGAGGCGCGCCGCACGCTGGCCAGCGCCCGCGCCGCCGAACTGACGCTCGCCGAATTGGGCGGCATGAAGCGCGGCACGCTGACCATACAGGCCAGCCAGACCATCGCCAGCTACTGGCTGCCGCAGTTCCTGGTGCGCTTCCGCCAGGCCTGGCCGTCGATCACGCTCGACGTCGCGGTGGATAACACCCAGAACGTGGCGCAGGCCGTGGTGCAGGGCGTCGCCGACCTCGGGTTCGTGGAAGGCGCGATCGACGAGCCGGCGCTGCTGGCCGAGCCGGTGGCACAGGACCGCATGGTGGCGGTGGTCGCGCCGGATCATCCCTGGGCGGCCGGCAAGGCGCTGCGGCCGGCGCAGCTGCTGGCGGCCCAGTGGATATTGCGCGAGGAAGGCTCGGGCACCCGCTCCGCGTTCGAGGCGGCGCTGGCGGCGCGCGGCATCCCGGTGGACGCGCTGCAGGTCGCGCTGTCGCTGCCGTCGAACGAGGCGGTGCGCTCGGCCGTGATGGCGGGGCCGTTCGCCACCGTCGTGTCGGAGCTGGTGGTGGCCTCGCATTTGCAGGCGGGCTTGCTGGCCAAGGCGAACTTCAAGATGGCGGGGCGCGACTTCCTGATGCTGCGCCATCGGGAGCGTTACAAGAGCAAGGCCTCGATGGCGTTGGAACAGTTGATTCGGGAGACGCGCACCGATTTGTGGCAATATTGACGCCGTTATCATCACAACAATTCGGAGACCGGTATGGCGACTAAAGCGTTGGTATTGACAGCGGAGGCGCTGCGGCGCCGTTCCTTTTTGCGGCAGGCCGGCACGCTAGGCGCGACCGCCGCTTTCGGCAGTCCGGCGCTGGACGCCCTCGCGGCGGATGCAGGCCGCGTCACGCTGCCGTTCGAAAACGGCGAGCGCGAACTGGTCGCCTATCCGCAGAAGCGGCCGCTGATCCTGCTCACCGCCCGTCCGCCGCAGCTGGAAACGCCGTTCAGCGTCTTCAACGAATCGGCGATCACGCCCAACGACGCCTTCTTCGTGCGCTACCACTGGAGCGGCATCCCGACCTCCATCGATCCGCAGACGTATCGCCTGCGCGTGGGCGGCAACGTCAACACGCCGCTGGAGCTGTCGCTGTCCGACCTGCGGCAGATGGCCGATGCGACCGAGTTGGTCGCCGTGGTCCAATGCTCGGGCAACAGCCGTGGGCACTTCGAGCCGCGCGCCAATGGCGGCCAGCTGTCGAACGGCGCCATGGGCAACGTGCGCTGGACCGGCGTCCCGCTGCGCAAGGTGCTGGAGAAAGCCGGCGTGAAAGCCGGCTCGGTGCAGGTGGCCTTCAATGGCCTGGACACGCCGCCGCTCGGCGACGGCCCGGATTTCGTCAAGGCCCTCAACCTCGACCACGCGCTGGACGGCGAAGTGATGCTGGCCTGGCAGATGAACGGCGCCGACCTGCCGATGTTGAACGGCTATCCGCTGCGCCTGATCGTGCCCGGCTACTACGGCACCTACTGGGTCAAGCACCTGTCCGACATCACCGTGACCGACAAGGTGTTCGACGGCTTCTGGATGAGCACCGCGTACCGTATCCCGGACAACCAGTGCGCCTGCACCGAACCAGGCAAGGCACCAACCAAGACCGTGCCGATCAATCGCATGAACGTACGCTCCTTCATCACCAGCCTGGTCAACGGCGCGCACGTCAAGAGCGGGAAGCAGATCGTGGTGCGCGGCATCGCGTTCGACGGCGGCTATGGCGTCAACGAGGTGGCCTTCTCTGCGGACGGCGGCAAGACCTGGCAGGCCGCGCAACTGGGCAAGGACCTGGGTAAATATTCGTTCCGCGAATGGAGCGCGGCGTTCACGCCCAAGCAGAAGGGCAGCCACGAGCTGTTGGTGCGCGCGGTCAACCGCATCGGCCAGGGCCAGCCCGCCGGCGCCTTGTGGAACCCGCCCGGCTACATGCGCAATGTGGTCGAATCGACGCGCATCGTCGCCGTTTAAGGAGAGCCCCATGATGATCCGTTCCCTGCTTGCCGCCGGCCTGCTGACCGCCGCCCCCGCGTTCGCGCTCGACATTAACCTGCCGTCCGAAACCTCGCTGTTCAAACCGAGCACGCTGCCGGGTTATGCGCTGGTGCAGAACAACTGCATGCTGTGCCACTCGGTCCACTATATTCAATCGCAGCCGCCGGCATCGCCGCGCGCGTATTGGGAGGCCACGGTGAAGAAAATGAAGAAGCCATTCGGCGCCACTTTCGCGGACGCCGACATTCCCGACATGGTCGATTACCTGGTCAAGACCTATGGCGCCGAACGGCCGGCTGCGACAAAGCCCGCCGCCAGCAAATGTATGATCATTGACCCGGCACGCCGCGCTTCCACGCGGGCCAGTTGCCGACGATGTTCTGGATGACCGGGCGGGCGGTCAGCGCGAGATTGGCTGCGGCGGGCGCGAAGCCGCCTTGCTGCGTGTAGTTCAGCAGCACGTCGCTGCCGCTCTGTCCCGGATGCGGACGGTCGACGTCTGAGCCGGCGCGCAGGATCAGCACTCGCTTGAAATCCAACTTGCCGGCGGCCCCGCCGCGCCGCAGTACTTCGAGCGTCGAGTTGTCCTCCTGCTGCGCGGTGCAGTACCTGGCCTTGCCGTCGGTGAGCAGCGCGGACCAGGTCTCGGCGCGGCCGGCCAGCGCGGCGCCGCCGAACCAGGTGTCGGTCGATGCGGTGTCACAGCGCAGCACTGCGGGCGGCTGGTTGGCCGGAGCTGTGTCGAAGTTGGCCCGGTAGGCGATGGCGGCGGCGGAATCGCCAAGCGTGACGTTTTTGGAGAGCTGGTACGCGCGCGTCACCAGTTCGGGATTGAGCTGGAAGGATTCGGTCCGGTAGCTGAACGTGGGCTTGATATCCGGCGCGCTGGTGTGGATGCCGAAGTAGCCGCTCGCCCATTCCTGCGGCATTTCCCGCGCGTCGATCTCGTGCAGCAGCGAGAAGTCCACCGCGTAGTCGGCCCAGGCCGTCGAGCCGACGGTGCCCAGCTTGGGATTGATGCCCGCGATGCCCGCGATGATGAAATAGGTGTGGCGCAGGTCGAAGCCGCTGGCGTAGAGCAGGGCAGCGACGCTGGATGCCGCGTTGCTGTAGCCCATGTCGGTGGTGACCTGGCAGACGTCGTCGCGGTCGCAGCGCAGCGCCGGATAGCGTGCGGACAGCCCCGGCACCGGATGCTCGGTCGTCAGCCCCAGCTCGCTGATGAAGGGCGCCGCTTCGCCGGCGAACATGTTGATGATCACCACCTTCGGTGCGAAGGCCGGGCGCGGGGGCTCACGGTGCGCGGGCCGGGCCAGCGGCGCGCCACCCTTCCAGTCCGGCCAATGCTGGACGATGTCCTGCACCAGCGGGTGCGCCGTGCGATACAGGTTCTGCAGCGCCAGCGGAAAGCCGCCCGCATTGGTGGTCAGCGACGCCAGCGCCGTCTGGCCCGGATGCGGACGGTCGAAGTTGGACGCGGCGCGCAGCACCGCCACCCGCTGGGCATCGAGCAGCCCGGCTTCGGCGCCGCGCAGCAGGGCGGTGTAGGTCGCGTTGTCTTCCTGTGAGCTCATGCAGTAGCTGCCCTGCTGGTCGGTGAGCAGCGCGACCCAGTCCCGCGCGCGCTGGCCGAGCAGGTCGCCGTGGAACCAGTTATTCCCGGTCAGCGAATCGCATTGCGTCACTTGCGGCGCCAGGTTCGCGGGCGCGGACGGGTACTGGGCGCGGTAGGCCGCCGCTTCGGCGGAATCGGCCAGCGTCACGCCGCGCGACAGTTCCAGCGCCTTGTTCAGCAAGCCTTCATTGAGCCGGTACACCTCGGTGCCATAGCCCAGCGCAGGCTTCACGCCGGGCGCCTTGGCGCCGATGCCCAGATAGCCGGTCGACCAGCCGGCGGGGCGTTCGCGCGCGTCCACCTCCCAGGCCAGGTCCGAGTCCACCAGATAGCGCGACCACGCCGCCGTGCCGATCGTGCCCTGGGCCGGATCGACGCCGGCGACCCCGGCGACGATGAAGTAGCTTTGCCTGAGGTCGAACAAGCCGCTGTGCACCAGCGCCGCCACC
The DNA here is from genome assembly GCF_013369445.1 of Duganella sp. BJB1802. Lineage (NCBI taxonomy): Bacteria > Pseudomonadati > Pseudomonadota > Betaproteobacteria > Burkholderiales > Oxalobacteraceae > Duganella > Duganella sp. BJB1802. The sequence goes on from NZ_JABWEF010000001.1 coordinate 499,226, forward strand.
GACGCGGCGGCGTTGGCCTTGCCCATGTCGGTCGTCAGCTGGCAGACGTCGTCCCGGTTGCAGCGCACCGCCGGATAGGTGGGCGACAGGCCCGGCACAGGAATGGCCTGGTCCAGCTTGAGCTTGTCGGTCCACACCGCCGCTTCTTGCGCGAACATGCCGATCAACAGGACTTTGACGGGGCGGGGAGCGGCGGTGGCCGGGCTGGCGAGCGCGGCGGCAAGCAGCAGGGCGGGAAGGCGATATGCGGAGGTCGTAATCATGGTCGGCGTGATCCTGTTGGGGAGTGGGCGAGAGCGCATGAATGACTATGCAAGAGGTATGCCATTGCGGCTGATCCGGTCCAGCCGCGCTCGAACGAGGTGCAGGTGCGGAAATGAAAAAGCCGCTGAACCTTGCGGGTCAGCGGCTTTCGAATTCTTGGTGGTGATAGGTGGACTTGAACCACCGACCCCAGCATTATGAATGCTGTGCTCTAACCAACTGAGCTATATCACCTGCAACGCCCAGCATTATGGGGGTTGGAGCCTAAGCTGTCAACGATGGTTCCGAAAATTTTTGAAAAATTTTGAATCGCGTCGCCAAAAGATAGTCAAATTGGTATGCTGTTTCGGTTGATGTGAGCATTTTTTTAACGGAGACAATATGGCGACCAATATCTTTGTGAACCTGCCCGTGCGCGACCTGGCCGCGTCGGTCAGGTTCTTCACGCATTTGGGCTACACCTTCAACCCGCAGTACACGGACGAGGGCGCCACGTGCATGATCGTGGCGGAGAATATCTTCGTCATGCTGCTGGTGGAGGAGCGCTTCAAGAGCTTCACGCCGAAGCCGATCTGCGATGCGCGCACGTCGACCGAGGTGCTGGTGTGCCTGCAAGTGGGATCGCGCGAGCAGGTCACGTCCATGGTCAACAAGGCCATCGAGGCCGGTGGCAGCGCCTACAAGGAGCCGCAGGACCACGGCTTCATGTACGGCCACGGCTACCAGGACCTGGACGGCCATTTGTGGGAAATTATTTATATGGATTCGGCGCCGCCGAAAACTTAGCCCAGCTTCTCCGCGATCCGCGCCAGCATCGCGCCGGCCGGGTCGGGACCCAGGCAGTCGAGCGTCACGCGCTCCGGCATGGAGCGCAGCCACGTCAACTGCCGCTTGGCCAGCTGGCGCGTGGCGATGATGCCGGTTTCGCGCATGGTCTTGTAGTCGATGGTGCCGTCCAGGTATTCCCACGCCTGCCGGTAGCCCACGCAGCGCATCGACGGCAGGCCGGGATGCAGGTCGCCACGGCGGCGCAGCACTTCCACTTCGGTGATCAGGTTACCGTCCGGGCCTTCCTCCAGCATGATGTCGAAGCGGCGCGCGATGCGCTCGTGCAGCACGGCGCGGTCCGAAGGCTCCAGCGCGAACGACAGCAGCTCGAACGGCAGCTCGGTCTTTTCCTTCAACGCCAGTAGTTCGGACATCGGCTTGCCGCTCAGGGTGCAGATCTCCAGCGCGCGCTGGATGCGCTGCGCGTCCGCCGGCGCCAGGCGGGCGGCGGTTTCGGGATCAAGCAATGCCAGCTTGGCGTGCATGGCCGGCCAGCCGACACGGGCCGCTTCGTCTTCCAGCTCGGCGCGCAAGGCCGGATCGGCGCCGGGCAGGTCGTCAAGGCCATCGGCCAGTCCCTTGAAGTACAACATGGTGCCGCCCACCAGCAGCGGCAGTTTGCCGCGTGCGACGATCTCGTCGACCAGCCGCAGCGTATCGTTGCGGAACTGGGCCACCGAGTAGGAGTCGAGCGGATCGATGATGTCGATCAGGTGGTGCGGCGCGGCGGCGCGTTCCTCGCGCGTGGGCTTGGCGGTGCCGATGTCCATGCCGCGATACACCAGCGCGGAATCGACCGAGATGATCTCCGACGGAATGCGCTGCGCGATCGCCAGCGCGGATGCGGTCTTGCCCGACGCCGTCGGCCCCATGATGGCGACCGCCAGCGGTTTTGAAACGATGGCGCTCATCTTATTGCCCGCGCAGGAACAGCTTGTCGAGCGCGCCGATTTCCACCTGCACCCAGGTCGGGCGGCCGTGGTTGCACTGGTCGGCGCGTTCGGTGGTTTCCATCTGGCGCAGCAGGGCGTTCATCTCCTGCGTCGACAGGATGCGGTTGGCGCGCACCGCCGTGTGGCATGCCAGTGTGCCCAGCAGCTCGTTCTGGCGCTCGATCAGCACCCGCGAGCCGCCGAACTCGCGCACGTCGCGCAGCACGTCGCGCGCCAGCGTCTGGGCGTCGGCATTTTTCAGCAGCACCGGCACCGAGCGCACCGCCAGCGTGGTCGGCGACAGTGTGGCGATGTCGAAGCCCAGTGCCTGCAAGGTCTCCTGGTGTTCGGAGGCGGTGGCCACTTCCACCGTGTCGGCGTAGAAGGTGACGGGGATCAGCAACGGTTGCACCTGCATCTCTTCGCCGGCGACGCGGCTGTCCAGGGCGTTCTTCAGTTGTTCGTACAGGATGCGTTCGTGCGCGGCGTGCATGTCGACCAGCACCAGGCCCTTGGCGTTCTGCGCCAGGATGTAGATGCCGTGCAGTTGCGCCAGCGCGAAGCCGAGCGGGAATTCTTCCTGCGCCATCGCGGCCGCGGAGACGGTGAACGGGCTGGCCTGCGGCAGCGCCATGTCCGATTCGGCGCGGTAGCCGGTGACGGGGCCGGAGCCGCCGAACAGGGCGCCGTATTTTTCCGTGCTCTGGGCGACGCCGCCTTCGCTGCCGCCGAAGCGCGGCACGCCGAAGCCTGCGCCGTTTGAACCGCCTGCGCCGCCATCACGCGACCCGAATGGCGACGGCGAGAACGTCGGCGCGTAATCAGGCGCCAGCAGCGGCCCGAATGAAGTCTGCTCGCCGCGCCAGGTGGAGCTGCCCAGGCTTTCGGCCGCCGGCAGCGGCGACGGCACGCTGCCGTGCGACGTGGCCGAGGTCTGCGCCAGCGCGCGCTGCACCGCGTGGAACACAAACTGGTGCACCGCCCGGCTGTCGCGGAAGCGCACTTCGATCTTGGACGGATGGACGTTGACGTCCACCAGCGATGGATCGAGATCGAGCGCCAGCACATAGGAAGGGAAGCGGTCGCCGTGCAGCACGTCCTGGTAGGCCGCCTTGACGGCGTGGACCAGCACCTTGTCGCGCACGAAGCGGCCGTTCACGTAGAAGAACTGGCCGTCGGCGCGCGCCTTGGAGGCGGTGGGCAGGCCGGTGTAGCCGTGCAGGCGCAGCGGGCCGGCGCTTTCGTCGATCGGCAGGCGCGCCTCGGCGAAGCCTTCGCCGAGGATGTGGGCGCTGCGCTTGGCCATCTCGCTGACGTTCCAGTGGTCGATGGTGCGGCCGTTGTGGCTCAGCGAGAACGACACGTCCGGCCGCGCCAGCGCGATGCGGCGCACGACTTCGGCGCAGTGGCCGAATTCGGTCTGCTCGGATTTGAGGAACTTGCGGCGCGCCGGCGTGTTGAAGTACAGGTCCTGCACGTCGACCGTGGTGCCCTGGGCGCCGGACGACGGCGCCACCGCGCCGTTGTGCGAGCCGACGATTTCCCAAGCATGGGCGGCGTCGGCGGTGCGCGAGGTCAGGGTGACGGCGGCCACCGAGGCGATCGAGGCCAGCGCCTCGCCACGGAAGCCCAGCGTGCCGACGTTTTCCAGGTCGTCCAGCGAGGCGATCTTGGAGGTGGCGTGGCGCGCCAGCGCGAGCGGCATCTGCTCGGGCGGGATGCCACGGCCATTGTCGGTGATGGCGATGCGTTTGACGCCGCCCTCCTCCAGCCGCACGGTGATCTGCGTGGCGCCCGCGTCGAGCGCGTTCTCCAGCAGCTCCTTGACCACGGCGGACGGCCGTTCGACCACCTCGCCGGCGGCGATCTGCGAAATCAGCTGGTCGGGGAGGGCCTGGATGGGGCGGGGCGTGCGGGGGGAGGTGTCGGGCGCGTTCATCACGAGATTATAACTGCTCGCCGCGCCCGGTCCTCGCCGGGATTACTCCTTCGGATGCTCGCGCACCGGCATCGGCGCGTTGCACAGCTCAACGTAGTGCGGCGTGAACTTGTTCCATGGGCCGCCACGGTTGCGCGCCGCGTCCACCACGTCCTTGTAGATAGGCGCCTCGCTGCGCATCACCTCCAGGTGGCTGCGTTCGGCCTCCGGCACGTCCGCCTCCAGCCGCACCGATTTGATCGGCAGGCGGGTGTCCTTGGCGCCGTAGAAGCCCATGTTCTCGCTGCCGCGCGGCAGGACGGACAGCAGCGGCATGCCCGACACCACCCGGCCCACCGCCGTGATATTGCGGTCCAGGTGGCGCGGCGCGTGGCCGGTGATGGCATACAGCTCGGCGCCGTTGCCGCTGTCGGTGTCGTTGTCGCGGCCCACGCCCACCGTGGCGTAGCAGTGCGCCAGCCAGGTGGTCTTGGCCTTGGGATCGCGCCCGACCGGGAAACCGTTCGAATGGCCGATCTGCGGCGCGTAGCCGTCCAGGTCCGGCTGGCGCACGAAGTGCTTGTCGTTCGCCATCGGCACGGTGAACTCGCCCACCACCTTGGCCTTGGCCGATCCCAGCGATTTCGGCGTGGTCTCGGCGTTCGGGTCGCCCCATTGCGCCACGTAGTTGTCCTGCGAGCGCAGCATGGCCAGGCCGTCGAAATACTGTTCCTTGACCATGGTCTTGATATTGGCGATGTTCTGTGGCGCGAACTCCGGCGCCAGTTCGATCACCACGCGGCCGGTGGGCAGCTCCATGTACAAGGTGTTGTTCGGGTCCAGCGGCCGCCAGTCGGACGGCTTGGACTGCTTGACGAGGTCGGCGACGCTGGGCCTGACCGGCAGGTCGGCGGCGTGCGCAAGGGAGGCCAGGCTGATCGCCAGGACGGAGAGGGGAAGGGCGCGGAACGGGTGGGTCTGGGACATCCAATATCTCCTAGGTTGGTCGCGTCCGCTTGCTGCGGGCGCTCGGACGATTGTAAACTGCTTGGCCGAGTCTGGAAACTTCCGCCGAAGGGGCACGGGTGGTGTATGATTCCGGCGCAGACTTTATGGGAAGAATATGGATTTTATGCAATTTTTTGACATGATCCTTCATGTCGACAAGACACTGGAAGTATTGATTCAGCAATACGGAACCTTGGTCTACGCCGTGCTGTTCGCGATCATTTTTTGCGAAACCGGGCTGGTGGTCCTGTTCTTCTTCCCAGGCGACACGCTGCTGTTCATCGCCGGCGCCCTGTGCGCGCTGGGCGAAATGAATTTGTTCCTGCTGATGCTGCTGCTGATTACGGCGGCGGTCTCCGGCAACACGCTCAACTACTGGATAGGCGAGGCCATCGGGCAGCGCGTGTTCACGCATGATTACCGATGGCTCAACAAGGATGCGCTGCGCCGCACCCACGAGTTCTTCGAAAAACACGGCGGCAAGACCATCGTGCTGGCGCGCTTCGTGCCGGTGGTGCGTACCTTCGCGCCGTTCGTGGCCGGCGTGTCGGACATGACCCATGCCCGCTTCCAGATGTACAACATCACCGGCGCCGTGCTGTGGGTGGCGCTGCTGACCACGGCCGGCTACTTCTTCGGCAACATCGCCATCGTCCGCGAGCACCTGACCGAGATCGTGCTGTTCGGCGTCGGCATCGCCGTGGTGCCGATGGCGCTGGGCGGCATGTGGAAGCTGTCGCGCCGCATGCTGGGCCGCTGAGCCCGATGTTTCATAAATAAATTCCTTCCGAAAGGCCGGCGCCGCTCAAGTTTTGCCCAAATGCATCCGTATACCAGTATGTAATTCTTTTCTTTCTGGATACACATGCGTACTCTGCTCACCCTGATTGCCTGCTGCTGCGTCCTCGCGACCGCCAGCGCCGCAAACGATCCGCTGATTTCGCCCTCGACGAAATCCTCGGTGGGTGGGAGCACGGGCTCGATCGCGTCCATCCGTCCGAGCAATCCCGGTTCCGCCAGCGCCTCCGCTTCCGGCGCGTCGTCCGCGCCGCGCAAGCTCACCGAGCGTGAGCGCGAGGCCGAGGCGGAATCCGACCTGTCGGCCAAGATCGCGGCCCGCCTGGCCATCATGCGCGCCAACCAGCAGGCGCGCGTCGCCGCCGCCGCCCGTGCCAAGAAAGTGGCCGCCGCCGCGCCGGTCGTGCCCAAGGTGTACAGCAACCACTGGTCGTACGAGGGCGAGGACGGCCCGGCCAACTGGGGCAAGATCAATCCCGAATGGGCCAAGTGCAGCACCGGCAACCGCCAGTCGCCGATCGATATCCGCGACGGCATGAAGGTGGAGCTGGAGCAGATCACCTTCGACTACCATCCCTCTTCGTTCAACGTGACCGACAACGGCCACACCGTGCAGGTCATGGTCGGCAGCGGCAATTTCATCACGGTGAACAACCGCATGTATGAGCTGATCCAGTTCCACTTCCACCGGCCGTCGGAGGAGCGCATCAACGGCAAGGGTTATGAGATGGTCGTGCACCTGGTGCACAAGGATGGCGAGGGCAAATTGGCCGTGCTGGCGCTGCTGCTGGAGCGCGGCAAGCCGCAGCCGGTGATCCAGACGGTGTGGAACAACCTGCCGCTGGAGAAGCTCGAAACGATGGCGCCATCGACCGTGCTCGATCCGCTGGACCTGATCCCGGCGCGCCGCGACTACTTCACGTTTATGGGGTCGCTCACCACGCCACCCTGCAGCGAGGGCGTGCTGTGGCTGGTGATGAAGGAGCCGGTGCAGGCCTCGCCGGCGCAGATGGCGCTGTTCAGCCGTCTCTATCCGCTCAACGCGCGGCCTATCCAGCCGGGCTCCGGCCGCATCGTCAAAGAGTCGAACTAAATCCGAATTAATCGGCCGCGATGCGGTGCTTGCCGGTCCACGTGGCGCCGGCCGCCAACGGGCGCTGGTCGGCGCACGCCGGCTCGATGCAGACGAAGCGCAGGTATTCGTCGTCCGCCAGGTCCACCAGCGCCCTGGCGTCGTCCTGGCCCGGATTCCACACCACCCAGTTGTCGAAACCTTGCTGCTCCAGGCGCAGCGTGGCGTTGGCCGTGTTCAGCGTCAGCGTCGGCGTGGACTGGTACAGGCGGTCGAGCTTCTCGGTGAAGTGCAGCGCCGGATGCTCCTGCTTCAGCGTCTCGTTGTGATGGTCGGTGCAGCGCATGTGCTGCAGGCCGCTGATGCTGGTCGCATCCAGTTGGCCGACGTCGTAGTAGGTGTGCAGCGCGAGGCCGAACGGGAACTCCTGCGCGCCGCTGTTATGCACCGTGAATTGCGCATCGAGCGCGTCGCCGTGCAGCGTGAAGCGCAGCGTCAGCTCAAAGGCGTGCGGCCAGGCTTGCGCGTGTTCGGGCGCCAGGTCGTTTTGATCGAGGCCGAATTCGAGGAAGGACTGGCCGCCGTCGCCGCCGCTGCCGGTCAGGCGCCAGGTGCTGACGCGGGCGAAGCCGTGGCGCAGGCCGGGGCCGCGCACATTAAACTGCGGGAAGATCACCGGCACGCCGCCGCGTATGGCCTTGCTGCCGTCCAGCGGCGTCTGCGCGCTGACGAATAGGCGCTCCCTGCCGTCGCCCGTCTTCCATGACAGCAGGTGGGCGCCGAACAGCGACACCGTCGCCTGGCTGCCGTCGGCCGCTGTGATTTGTACTGCTGGCAGTGCGCCGTATTCCGTATTGATTACTACAGCCATGTCTCGTCCGTTTTAGTTTTAAGTCAGCCGGTTCTTTGCCAGCGGTGGGTTCTTCGCGAAATAGTGCCGGATGCCCTTGACGATGGCGTCGGCCAATTGGTTCTGGTAGCCGTCGTCGAGCAGCTTGGCTTCCTCCTCCGGGTTGGAGATGAAGGCGGTCTCGATCAGGATCGACGGAATGTCCGGCGCCTTCAGCACCGCGAAGCCGGCCTGCTCGACCGAGCCTTTGTGCAGGCGGTTGATGCCGCCGATCTCGCCCAGCACCGACTTGCCCAGCTTGAGCGAATCGTTGATCTGCGCCGTGGTCGACAGGTCCAGCAGCACGCTGGCCAGTTGCCGGTCGTGGTTCTTGACGTTGACGCCGCCGATGGTGTCGGCCAAGTTCTCCTTGTCCGCCAGCCAGCGCGCCGCCGAGGAGCTGGCGCCTTTTTCCGACAGCACGAACACCGACGAGCCGCGCGCGGTGGACTGCACGAAGGCGTCGGCGTGGATGGACACGAACAGGTCGGCCTGCACCTTGCGCGCCTTGTCGACGCGCGTGCCCAAGGGGACGAAGTAGTCGGCGTCGCGCGTGAGCATCACGCGCATGTTGGGGAATTCCTCGATCTTGGTCTTCAGGCGCTTGGCGATGGCCAGCACGATGTCCTTTTCGCGGCTGCCGTTCTTGCCGGAGGCACCGGGGTCTTCGCCGCCGTGGCCGGGGTCTAGCACCACGGTCAGCATGCGTATCAGCTTGCCGTTCTTGTCGGTTTTTTCGCTGGCGCGGACTTGCGCTTCGGCGGTTTTCAGCTCGTTGCGCAGCTCCGTGCGCGGATCGGCTTTGGATGCATCCGGCGGCGTTTGCGGTGCGTTGGCGAGGGCTTCGGCTTCGGCGGGCTTCAGCGGCGGCATGTCGCCCTTGGGCGCGCTGCCGGTTGCGGCCGCGCTGGACGGCGGCGTTTTGCCGTCGCCCGACCAGTCGCCTTTTTCGATCATCGCGGCGATCGGGTCGACCGGCTTGACCGGGTACAGGTCGAAGATCAGGCGGTGCTTGTAGTTGCCGGCCGGGGCCAGCGTGAACACCTGCGGCGTGATTTCTTCTTTTAAGTCGAACACCAGGCGTACCACGTTGGGCCGGTTCTGGCCCACGCGCACCTGCTTGATGTACGGGTCGTTGGACTGGATCTTGGCGACCAGGCTTTTGAGCGTCGGGTTCAGCTCCAGGCCTTCGATGTCGACCACCATGCGCTCCGGGTCCTTGACGATGAAGTGGGTGGCCTTGAGCGCGGCGTCGTTTTCCAGCGTGACGCGGGTGTAGTCCTCCGCCGGCCAGACCCGCACCGCCAGGATCTGCGCGGCGTAGGCGCGCACCGGCGCCAGCACGGACAGCAGCAGCGTGGAGCCGGCCTTGAGGACGGTACGGCGCGTAACAGCCTTGCTGTTTACATGTTGGGGGCGAATTTGAGGCGTTGAAGGCATGAGTTACCCAGTGCGGTGGTCGCCTGCAATTCTACATCACGGCCGTCCCCGGCCACGGTCAGAAACAGGTTGATATCGGCGGCAGGCAGCACGCGGTCGGCCTTTTCGGGCCATTCGACGATGCAGATGTTGTCGCCATTGAAGTCTTCACGGAAGCCGGCGTCGAGGAATTCCTCCGGGCTGCCCATGCGGTACAGGTCGAAATGGATCACGCTGACGCTGCGGCCGTCGAGCTGGATCGCGTACGGTTCGGACAAGGTGTAGGTCGGGCTCTTGACCGTGCCCACGTGGCCGGCCGCGTGCAGCAGGGCGCGGGTGAGGGCGGTCTTGCCGGCCCCCAGGTCGCCGTGCAGGTAGATCACCAGGCCGGGCGCCAGGGCGCGCGCCAGGGCCGTGCCCAGGGCGGCGGTGCCGGCTTCGTCATGGAGATGGGCTTGGAAGTGCTGCATCAATTAGAATGTCGTGTTGGTTGGATCGCCAGCCATTGTAACCGCCACCTGCCACCGATGTCCCTGCCAGTAACCAATTTAGCCCAACTTGCCCTCAGCATCAAGCGCTGGGGTGTGGAGCTTGGCTTCGCCGAAATCCGCATCACCGACATCGACCTCAGTCACGCCGAGGCGGGCCTGCAGGCGTGGCTGGACGCAGGCATGCATGGCGAAATGGACTACATGGCCACCCACGGCATGATGCGCGCCCGTCCGGCCGAGCTGGTGCCGGGCACGGTGCGGGTGATCAGCGCCCGCATGGACTATCTGCCGAGGGACACGGAAAACGATTGGCGCGAGCGGGAGGCGGCCCGTCTGGCCGATCCCGGCGCCGCCGTGATCTCGGTCTATGCGCGCGGCAGGGACTATCACAAGGTGCTGCGCGCGCGGCTGCAGCAGCTGGCCGACAAGGTGAAGGCGGAAATCGGGGAATTCGGCTACCGCGTGTTCACCGACTCGGCGCCGGTCATGGAGCTGCCGCTGGCCGAGAAGGCCGGTCTGGGATGGCGCGGCAAGCACACCTTGCTGCTGTCGCGCACCGCCGGGTCGATGTTCTTCATGGGCGAGTTCCTGGTCGATTTGCCGCTGCCGGTGGACGAGCCGACCGGCCGGCATTGCGGCCAGTGCTCGGCGTGCATCGACGTCTGCCCGACCCAGGCCATCCTCGGGCCGGGCAAGCTGGATGCGCGGCGCTGCATATCCTACCTGACCATCGAATTGAAAAGCGCGATCCCACTGGAGATGCGGCCGTTGATCGGCAACCGCGTCTACGGCTGCGACGACTGCCAGACCGCCTGCCCGTGGAACAAGTTCGCTCAGCGCGCGGTGCTGCCGGACTTCGACGAGCGCCATGGCTTGGGCAGTGCTTCGATGGTGGAATTGTTCGCGTGGACCGAGGAGGAATTCAACCGCAAGATGGAGGGCAGCCCGATACGCCGCATCGGCCATGAGCGCTGGCTGCGCAATATCGCGGTCGGCCTGGGCAACGCGGCGGCGGCCGGCGCCAAGGGCGATGCGGCCATCGTGGCCGCGCTGATGGCGCGCCGCGAGCACCCGTCGGCGCTGGTGCGCGAGCATGTCGAATGGGCGATCGCCCGTCACGCCTGAACTGCGCTACACTCGGGCGTTTCGATTATCAGGCCCGGGTCCATGCTTACTTCAACCAGATTCATCTCGCTGCTTGCGGGCGCATCCTTCACGCTGGCCGCGCATGGCGCGAGCTTCGACGACTGGGCCGACAAGGTGGCCAACGCCAAGGTGCGCAACGATCCCGAACAGGCCACGCTGAAGCAGTACTTCAGCGGCAAGGAGCAGGACCGGTTGGATCGCAAGCTGACGCCCAACACCATCGTCTACCGCGCCGGTGAAGTAGCCGCCGCCAAGACCGCGCTGGCGCAGCTGGCGAGGATCGACAAGCAGACGCTCACGCCGCAGCAGCGCGCCAGCGCCGCCAGCATCGCCTGGAATCTGCAGGGCGCGGTGGATGCGTGGCCGTATGCGGACTATAACTTCGTGTTCAACCAGTTCGGCGGGTTGCATGTGCAGCTGGTGAACTTCCTGACGCAGGCGCACCCGATCCGCAACCAGCGCGACGTGGAGAACTATCTGGTGCGCTTGAAGGCGGTGGCCGGCAAGATGGACACCGGCATCCTGCAGGCGCGCGGCCTGGGCGCGCGTGGCATCCTGATGCCGACCTTCCTGACGCAGTCCTCGATCGGGCAATTGGATCGCTTCCTCGACGGTGGGCCGGAGAACAACGTGTTCGTCGCTACGCTGAAGCAGCGCATGGGCGGCTTGAAGGATGTGACGCCGGAACAGCAGGCCAGGTTCGCGGCGGCGGCCGAGGACATCGTCAAGCGCTCGGTCATTCCCGTGTTCCAGCGCGCCCGCGCGATGCTGCAGGAGCAGCTGCCGCGCACCACCGACGATGCCGGCCTGTGGCGCCTGCCCAATGGCGGCAAGGCCTATGCGCTGCTGCTCAAGCAGATGACCTCCAGCGATTACACGCCGGAGCAGATCCACAACATCGGCCTGCGCGAAGTGGCGCGCATCGAGAAGGAGATGGATGGCTTGCTGGCGTCGTTGGGCTACATCGACGGCAGCATCAAGCAGCGCATGGCGCAGCTGGAGAAGGACTCGCAGCCGAAGGAAGCCGATCCGCGTCCGGCGCTGCTGGCCCGCTACGACAGCGTGCTGCGCGACGCCGAGGCGCGCGCGAAGGAGCTCTTCGATGTCACGCCGAAAGCGCCGGTGGTGGTCAAGCGCGAGCCGCCGTTCACCGAGAAGACGGCGGCGGCGCATTACACCGGGCCGGCCAAGGATGGCACGCGGCCGGGCATCTTCTGGGCGCCGATGCCGGGGCCTGAGTTCCGCATCGTCGGCATGCGCACGCTGGTGTATCACGAAGGCGTGCCGGGGCACCACTTCCAAGTCGCGCTGCAGCAGGAGAACGACAAGCTGCCGCGCTACCGGCGCGACCGCGTGTTCGCGGTCGGCTCGGCGTATGGCGAGGGCTGGGCGCTGTACGCGGAGCAGCTGGCGGCGGAGAACAACTGGTACGAGGGCGATGTGGTGGGCCATCTGGGGCAGCTGGATGCGGAGCTGTTCCGCGCACGGCGGCTGGTGGTGGACACGGGCCTGCACGCGATGAAGTGGACGCGCCAGCAGGGCATCGACTACGGCATCCCTGCGGCGGAAGTGGAGCGCTACGTTGCCATGCCTGGGCAGGCGTGCGCCTACAAGATCGGCATGATGCGCATCCTCGACCTGCGCGCCAAGGCGCAGAAAGCGCTGGGCGACAAGTTCTCGATCAAAGCCTTCCACAACGTGGTGCTGGAGACCGGCAACGTGCCGCTACCGGTGCTGGAGCAAGTCGTGGACGAGTGGATCGCCAAGCAATAAAACAATGGGGTCAAGTCTGACATTCGGACACGAGCTCTGCTGTAGCACGCCTATACAGCAGAGCTCATTGATGTCTGGCTGGTTGAGCAGGCCGGCGAGCTCGACGGCGGTTTTGACTTGCATCTTGTCGAAGATGTGGGCGCGGTGGACTTCCACCGTACGCATGCTGATGCCCAGTTGGTCGGCCACCACCTTGTTCATCTTCCCCGCCAGGATCAGGTCCAGCACTTCGCGCTCGCGCGCCGACAGCGTGGCCAGGCGCGCGTGCACCGCCGCCATCGCGCCGGCCTGGCGCGAGTTGGCCAGCGCTTCCTGCACACGGTCCATCAGCTGGTTGTCGTTGAAGGGCTTTTCGCAGAAGTCGAAGGCGCCGCGCTTGAGCGTGTCCACCGCCATCGGCACGTCGCCGTGCCCGGTCAGGAAGATCACCGGCATGCGCTGCGTCAGCCCGCGCGCGGACAGATGGTCGAACACGGCCACGCCGTTCATGTCCGGCATGCGTACGTCGAGCAGAACGCAGTCGCCTTCGGCGTCGAACTGCCCGGCCTCGGTGTGGGCCAGGAATTGCACCGCGCTGTCGTACGCGCGCGAGGGGATGCCGCGCGACGTGGCCAGCCAGGTCAGGGAGTCGCGTACGACCGCTTCATCATCAACGATATGCAGCATGCTTCAAGTCTCCTGTTCCGCGGCCGCCAGCATCGCCGGCAGCACGAAGGTAAATATGGTGCCACCTTGCGGATTGGCGCTGTAGGTCAGCGCGCCGCCGTGGAATTCTATCGCGGTGCGGCAGATGTTGAGCCCCATGCCCATGCCTTCCGCCTTGGTCGAGAAAAACGGCGAGAACAAGCGCTGCGCCACGTCCTCCGGTATGCCGTGCCCCTGGTCGATCACCGCCACGCTGACCTGCGCGCTGGCCGCATCATACGCCGCCACCACGTTGAGCATGCGCCGCTGCGGCGGGATGTGGGCCATCGCTTCGATGGCGTTGCGGGTCAGGTTGAGCAGCACCTGTTCGATCATCACGCGGTCGGCGCGCACCGGCGGCAGGTCGGCCGGGATGCTGGCGTTGAAGGAGACGTAGGCCTGGCGCGCCTGCAGCTCGATCAGCGCGCGGATCCCTTCCAGCAGCGAGGCGATGGCCACTTCCTGCCGCTGCGGTTCGCTCTTCTTGACGAATTCGTGCACGCTGCGGATGATCTGGCCGGCCCGCTGCGCCTGCGCGCTGGCCTGTTCCAGCGCCGGCTTGAGGACGTTGCAGTCGACCGCCGTGCCGCTGTCGGCGGCGCGCGCCAGCACGTTGAGCGCGCCGGTGGTGTAGCTGGAGATGGCGGCCAGCGGCTGGTTCAGCTCATGCGCCAGCATCGACGAGATCTCGCCCATCGTCGCCAGGCGCGCGCTGGCCTGCAGCTTTTCGTGCTGCTGGCGGTTCAGCTCCTCGATGCGCTTGCGGTCCGAGATGTCGAGGATGGAGCCCATCCAGCCGGTCTGCTTGCCGTCCTTGTCGACCAGTGGCGCTTCGAAGATCAGCACCGGCACGCGCTCGCCGTCGGGCCGCAGGAAGAAGGTCTCGAACTGCGGCGTGACGTTGCCCGCCAAAACGGAGGCGAAGCGGGTCTGGTATTCGGTCATCGCCTCCGGCGCCCAGTAGGGCATGGGTGGCAGCATGCCGACCAGCTCCTCGGCCGGATGGCCGACGATCTGGCAGAACGCCGGATTGACGTAGGTGATGCGTCCTTCGAGGTCGCGCGCGCGCAGGCCGGTCACCAGCGAGTTCTCCATCGCGGTGCGGAACGACATCTGCTGGCGCAGCGCGCCTTCGGCCTCCAGCCGCCGCGAGATGTGGCCCCACAACGCCAGCAGGCTCCATAACAATCCCAGCGACAGCACGATCACCGAGCCGACCAGCAAATTGGGCAGCAGCTGCGGTTCGCTCTTGACGCTGTCCGTCACCAGCGTGATGGTGGCGCCGGGCAGGTCGAGCGCGCGCTTGTGCGTGTAGACGCCGTGCCCCGGTCCGGCGGCGGCGCGGCGCGCCAGCACCTTGTCGTCGCGGTCGATCAGCGAGACCTGGTTGTCCTGCGCGAACCACCACGGCACCATCTCGTCGAGCAGCGCGCTGGTTTGGTAGGTGGCCACCAGGTCGCCCAGGTATTCGTCGCCGCGGTACAGCGGCACGTGATAGTCCATCAGCACGGCGGCGGGGGCGGCCGACAGGTTGGGCGTCTGCGCTTCCGGTTGGGTGTACATCGCGTGGCGGGTTTGGCGCGATAACTCCATGGTCGCCAGCGAGGCGGCCGACAGCTCCACCGGCGTGGCCTGCGGATCGCTGCTGGCGGCCAGTTTGCCGTCCGGCCGCAGCCAGATCACGCGCAGCAGTTCGTGGCCGTTCTTCAGCAGGCGCGCCAGCCGTTCGTGCAGCTGCGCTGGTGGCAGCTTGCCGGCGCTGATCTCGGCGCCCAGCCCGCGCAGGCTTTCCTCGTCGCGCCCCAGCTGGAAGCGGATGGTTTGTTCGACCCACAGTGTGTCGGCGATCAATTGCTCCTGGCGCTCGTTGCTCTCCATTTGGCGCGCTTGCCACGGTAGCCAGATCAGGATCGCCAAAAAGAACAGCACCAGCATGATGGGCAGCAGCCAGCGCAGCGAGGAGCTGTAATGTGCGCGGCGCGGCAGGGCTGGAGCGGGTGTGCTGGTCATGGACAATCAGGGTAAAGCCTTGGGAAGGCGGCGGTATTGTGGTTTTCCACAGTAGCCACCCTTGCCACGATTAGTAAGAATCAGTCAAACTAGAACAATACTGCATTTTAAATCCCTCTGGAGACTTCATGAAACTGAAATCCGTTTTACTGGCTATGAGCGTGGCGCTCAGCTTCAATGCTTACGCCCAGGCGCCGATCGTTATCAAATTCAGCCACGTGGTGGCGACCGACACGCCGAAGGGCCAGGCCGCGGAGCGCTTCAAGCAGCTGGCCGAGAAGGCCACCAATGGCCGCGTCAAGGTGGAAGTCTACCCAAACAGCCAACTGTATAAAGACAAAGAGGAACTGGAGGCGCTGCAGCTGGGCGCCGTGCAGATGCTGGCGCCGTCGCTGGCAAAATTCGGCCCGCTGGGCGTGAAGGAGTTCGAGGCGTTCGACCTGCCGTACATCTTCCCGTCCAAGACCGCGCTGTATAACGTCACCGAAGGCGAAATCGGCAAGGGCCTGATGAAGAAGCTGGAACCGAAGGGCATCACCGGCCTGGCGTTCTGGGACAACGGCTTCAAGGTCATGTCGGCCAATAAGCCGCTGCATACGCCGGCGGATTTCAAGGGCCTGAAGATGCGTATCCAGTCGTCCAAGGTGCTGGACGCGCAGATGCGCGCATTGGGCGCGAACCCGCAGGTGCTGGCGTTCTCCGAGGTGTATCAGGCGCTGCAGACCGGCGTGGTCGATGGCACCGAGAATCCGCCGTCGAACATGTACACGCAGAAGATGCACGAGGTGCAGAAGTATGTGACCGTGTCCAACCACGGCTACCTGGGTTATGCGGTCATCGTCAACAAGAAGTTCTGGGACGGCCTGCCTGCGGACATCCGCACCGCGCTGGATAAGGCGATGAAGGAAGCCACCACGTTCGAGAAGGCCATCGCACAGCGCGACAACGACATGGCGCTGGAAGCGATCAAGAAGGCTGGCAAGACCACCATTTATACGCTGAGCGTGAAGGAGCAGGCGGACTGGCGCAAGGCGCTGCTGCCGGTGCAGAAGGATATGGAAGGCCGTATCGGCAAGGACCTGATCGCGGCGATCAACAAGGAAGCAGCTAAATAATTTAGCTGGTTTTGAAATGAGAAGGGAGGCCAGCGGCCTCCCTTTTTTATTACATCAACCCCATCGCCTTGGGCAGCCACAAGGACAGCCCCGGCCAGTAGGTCACGATCACCAGGAACACCAGCATCGTCAGCAGCCACGGCATCACGGCCACGGTCAGCTCGGAGATGCTCATCTTCGAGATGCCGCTGGCCACGTACAGGTTCAGGCCGACCGGCGGATGGCACAGGCCCACTTCCATGTTCGCGTCGATCATGATGCCGAAGTGGACGGCGTCGATGCCCAGGCGGATCGCGGCGGGGTGCAGGATAGGCGCCATCACCAGGATGATCGACGACGGTTCCATCACGTTACCGGCCAACAGCAGCAGGATGTTGGTGAAGAACAGGAAGCCGGCCTGGCCCAGGTCCTTGGCCAGGATCCAGTCCGCCATCGCCTGCGGGATGTTCTCGTGCGCCATCAGGAAGGAGAACAGCACGGCGTTGGTGATGATGTACAACAGCATCGCGCTCAGGCTGGCCGATTTCTTCAGCACTTCCGGCGTCTTCTTCAGCGGCATGTCCTTGTAGACGAACACCGAGATGATGAACGCATACACCGCGCTCATCGCGGCCGCCTCGGTCGGCGTGAAGATGCCCTTGGTGATGCCGCCGATGATGATCACCACCAGCATCAGACCCCACACGCTGTCCTTGAAGGCCTTGGCGCGCTCGCCCCAGGTGGCCTTGCGCATGCGCGGATAGCCGTTCTTCTTGGCCAGCACCCAGGTGGTGGTGCACAGCATCACGGTCAGCAGGATGCCGGGGAACAGGCCGGCCAGGAACAGCGCGCCGATCGAGGTGTTGGTGGAGATCGCGTAGATCACTTTCGGGATCGACGGCAGCATCAAAATGCCCAGCGAGCCGGCGGTGATGATGACGCCGGCGCCGAAGCGCTTCGGATAACCCTGCTTGACCATGGCCGGCAGGATGATGGAGCCGATCGCCACGACGGTCGCCACCGACGAGCCGCACACCAGCGCGAACATGGCGCAGGCGATGATGCCGGCCAGCGCCAGGCCGCCGTGCCAGTGGCCGATCAGGCTGGTGGCGAACTTGATCATGCGCTTGGCCACGCCGCCGTGGGTGAGGAAGTTACCGGCCAGGATGAACAGCGGGATGGCCATGATCTCGAACTTCTCGATGCCGCTGAACAGCTTGAGCGCCACCGCCTCGACCGGCACGTGGGTCAGCAGGTACATGAACATCAGCACCGTCAGGCCGAGCGCGATCGAGACCGGGATGCCGGTCAACATCAGCGCCAGCAGCAGCGCGAACACGATGCCGACCTTGCCGCCGATGACGCACACCGACAGCAAAATGGCGGCGATGCCGATCAGCCAGGCCGCGGCGCGCTTCTTGGACATGACCTTGACCGAATCGAGTGCCGTCGCGCCGCTCATTTCGCACCTCCGTGGGCCGGGGCAGGGTGGGCGACGGCGAACATGTCGTCGTCTTCGTCATCGTCCAGGCCCTCGACGTGCGATTCGTCCTGGTGCGGCATCTCGCCGGTGCGCCAGTAGACCAGCGACACCTGGATGAAGCGGAAGCACATCAGGTAGGAGCCCATCGGCACCACCGAGTAGATGAACCAGGTCGGCCATTCGAGGTCGGGCGTGGTCGGCCCCTCGGTCAGCGCGCTGACGTCCATGCCCAGCTTGTTGAACAGCGCGTAGTGCATGCCGTTCTCCCACACGAAGGTCAGGCCCAGCGTGCCGATGATGCCGGTGAACAGCATGCCGCAGGCCAGCGCGACGTAGGTGGCGCGGCGGCGCCAGGCATCCGGCAGGCGGCTGACCAGCACGTCGACGCCCACGTGCACGCCCATGCGCACGCCGTACGCGGCGCCGAACTTGGCCATCCACACGAACATGATGATGGCCAGCTCCTGCGCCCACTCGAAGTGCAGCGACAGCAGGTAGTCCTGGACGCCGGGAATGGGCAGGCCGGTGCCGTAACGGTGCACCACGGACAGGAAGATGATCAGGGTGGCCCCTGCCATCAGGAAGGTGATGATCCACTCCTCCAGATGATCCAGTAGTTTTGTGAACATGATTGTCTCTAGTTTTATTGATGCCAGGAAATCCGGCATTTTCGCTTAAATTATATTTTTGTCGCGCACGGAGCAATGAGGGGTACTACTAGGTTTTTTGCCAAGAGCCATGCCTAATACCACAACTTTCCTGATGTGCGTCAAATTTGTTTCACGTTTAAAGCAAGGGGGGCGCGGGACCGAAAAAAAAGGAGAAAAAGCCAAATAGATACGATATGATTGCGTCGCTCTCAGGGATAACTGCATATCGATATGCGACCCGGTAGCAAGAGCCCAGAATTGTAGGTGGGGAGTGTGTAGAGAAACGGTACTGAATACCGGCGAAAGATCGAGGAGACACACGTTTTACAGAATGTCGTTGTTATAGTCGCTGCAGGCCGCCACAAGCGCGCTACGGGGACAGGCAAACGACCGGGAACGTGAAGCAGGATTTGAAAACGCACCGCAAGGTGCGTTTTTTTTCGCCTGTCGTCTTCGGCGCGGAATTACAATGCAATTGTGTGGTTTTTTTAATGTAGTTTGAATGCAACAAAATGGTGCATTTCGACAACTTCAGCCGGCTTTTTTGGTGCATAGAGTGTGATGAAAATACAACAGCAGCATGAATTGTTTTCCGCCGTTTTGGACTTGCCGCTTGGAAAATTGGGTGTACGCACGGCCAGTGGTCTGATCACCGAGCTCTGCTACCTGCCGCCCCACTTTGATGCAAAAGCGCCACAGGACTCGGCCGCGGAGCTGGCGGCGACGCAGCTGGCCCGCTACTGCGAGGACGCCGATTTCGCCTTCGACCTGCCGCTCAAGCGCGCCGGCACCGAGTTCCAGCACAAGGTCTGGGACGCCATCCGCTCCATCCCGCGCGGGAGCGTGCGGACCTACGGCGAGCTGGCCAGGCACATCGGCTCGGCGCCGCGCGCGGTGGGCCAGGCCTGCGGCGCCAACTGGTTCCCGGTGGTGATTCCGTGCCACCGCGTGACGTCCTCGTCCGGCCTGGGTGGCTTCGCCAACAGCGACGACCCCAACGGCTACCTGCTGGGCATCAAGCGCTGGCTGCTGGCGCACGAAGGATCGAGCGAATACGCATGGCAACAGACAACACTGCTCTGATCGACGAGTTCTGCGACAGCCTGTGGCTGGAGGACGGCCTGTCGAAGAACACGCTGGAGGCCTACCGGCGCGACATGCGCCTGTTCGCCACCTGGCTGGAGAAGAAGCGGCCGCAGGTGGCCGGGCTGGCGGCGGTGGCCGCGCACGACATCGAGGCCTATATCGCCGCCCGCCACCAGGACAGCGGCAAGGCCACCTCGTCGAACCGGCGCTTGTCGGTGCTGCGGCGCTTCTACCAGATGCTGCTGCGCCAGCGCCGCATCGCCGACGATCCGACGCTCAAGCTGGTGTCGGCCAGGCAGCCGGTCCGCTTCGTCCACACCTTGAGCGAAATTCAAGTGGAGGCGCTGCTGGCCGCGCCCGACGTCGCCACGCCGCTGGGCCTGCGCGAGCGCACCATGCTGGAGCTGATGTACGCCAGCGGGCTGCGCGTGTCCGAGCTGGTCACGCTCAAGCTGCTGGAGCTGAGTTTGAACGACGGCGTGCTGCGCATCACCGGCAAGGGCGCCAAGACGCGGCTGGTGCCGTTCGGGCAGCAGGCGCGGGTGTGGATCGAGCGCTATGTCAAGGAGGCGCGCGGCATCATCCTCAACGGCCAGGTCGACGACGCGCTGTTCGTCACCGCGCGCGGCGGGCCGATGACGCGGCAGATGTTCTGGGTCTTGATTAAAAAACATGCCTTGAAGGCCGGCATCACCGCGCCGTTGTCGCCGCACACGCTGCGCCACGCCTTCGCCACCCACCTGCTGAACCACGGCGCCGACCTGCGCGTGGTGCAGCTGCTGCTGGGCCATTCGGACATTTCGACGACGCAAATCTACACCCATGTCGCCCGCGAACGCCTGAAGCAGCTGCATGCGCAACATCATCCGCGAGGCTGAAAAACTTGCGTTGGCCTTAACTGCGTCATAATGTGGGCAGGTAATCGAACCGTATAAAGAAGAGGTGGCACATGGCAAAGACAAATTTCGCGTATGAAAAGCGGCAGCGTGAGCTGGAAAAGAAGAAAAAAGCGGATGAAAAAGCCCGGCGCAAGGCCGAGCTGAAGCAGAACCCCGGCTTGGCCCAGGAAGGCGAGCTGGACGAGGCCGACGCCGACGAGGCCGCCGACGGCGAAGCCGCCGCCGAGTAAGCACGAAAAAAAACCGGGCATGCAGCCCGGTTTTGCGTTTGTGAAGCCTGGTCAAGCCACTTCGTTGCGCGCCTTGACGTCGTGCATAGGCTCGATGGCGTCGTGCAGCGCGGCTTCCTCCTCGTGGGCGCGGCCCTTGAAGAAGCGCACGCAGCGCTTGCCCAGGCTGTCCAGGTAGGTGTAGGCCACCGGCACCACCACCAAGGTCAGCAGGGTGGAGGTGATCACGCCGCCGATCACCGCGCGGCCCATCGGCGCCTGCGTCTCGCCGCCGTCGCCCATGCCGATCGCCATCGGCAGCATGCCGAACACCATCGCCAGCGTGGTCATCACGATCGGCCGCAGCCGCACCTGGCCGGCCGACATGATCGCTTCGCGCTGGCCCATGCCGCCCTGCTGCGCGTGGTTGGTGAAGTCCACCAGCAGGATCGCGTTCTTGGTCACCAGGCCCATCAGCATGATGAAGCCGATCACCGAGAAGATGTTCAGCGTGCTGCCGGTGATCAGGAGCGCCACCAGCACGCCGATCAGCGACAGCGGCAGCGACATCATGATCGCCACCGGCTGCAGGAAGCTGCCGAACTGCGAGGCCAGCACCAGGTAGATGAAGATCACCGCGATGCCCAGCGCGATGATGGCCGAGGACATGCTCTCCTCCATGTCCTGCGCGTTGCCGCCGACGTCGAAGCGCACGCCGGCTGGCAGTTCGATTTCCTTCATGGCCTTCTTGACGTCGCTGTCGACGTCGCCGCCGGGACGGCCTTCGACCGACGCGTACACCGCCACCCGCCGCTGCAGCGCCTGGCGCTTGAGCACCTGCGGGCTGAACGAGGGCACGAAGTCCACCACCTGGCGCAGCGGCACCATCACCGGGCGGCCGTCCGGGCCCAGCTTGCTCGATGCCAGCGACAGGTCGGCCAGGTCGGCGATCTTCTGGCGGCCCGACTTGGGCAGCTGCACGTTGACGTCGTAGTTCTGGCCGTCGTCGGCCAGGAAGTGGCTGGTGGTGTCGCCCGCCACGAACGGCCGCAGCGCGCTGCCGATCTGCTGCACCGACAGGCCCAGGTCGCTGGCCAGCTCGTTGTTGATCTTGACCGTGGTGGACGGGTTGGCGCCTTCCTGGCTGTATTCCAGGTCGGCCACGCCCTTAATCTTGCGCATCTTGTCCATCAGGTGGTGGGCCACCGTGTCGAGCTTGCCTTCATCGGTGCCGAGGATGGCGATGAAGATCGGCTTCCAGCCCACCGACATGGTGATGCCGGCGATCTTGCTCAGGCGCGCGCGCACCACGCCCTCCAGCTCCTTCTGCGAGCGGCGCTTGTAGGTCTTGCGGTCCTGCAGCTTCATGTCGATCTGGGCGTTGTTGCGGCCTTCCTGCGTGCCGACCACCGAGATCACGCTGGCGATCTCGGGGAAGGCCTTCAATGCTTCCTCGACCTGGCGCACCTTGTTGTCGGTGTACTCCAGGCTGGAGCCGACCGGGGTCTTCAGGTGCAGATTGATCCAGCCGTTGTCCTGGTCGGGGAACATCTCGCCGCCGATCATCGGCACCAGCATCAGGCTGGCGACGAACAGCGCGGCGGCCGAGGCCAGCGTCAGCTTGCGCCAGCGCAGCGCCAGGCCCAGCACCTTGCCGTACACCACGTGCAGCCTCTCGACGCCGCCCTCCAGCCAGTGCATGAAGTTGCCCAGCCACGGCACGTACTTGAAGCGGTCCTTGACCGGGTCCGGCCACACCGACGACAGCATCGGATCGAGCGTGAAGCTGACGAACAGCGACACCAGCACGGCCACCGCGACGGTGATGCCGAATTGAAGGAAGAAGCGGCCGATGATGCCCTGCATGAAGGCCACCGGGATGAACACGGCGACGATGGCGAAGGTGGTGGCCATCACGGCCAGGCCGATTTCGTTGGTGCCGTCCTCGGCCGCGCGGCGGTGGTTCTTGCCCATGCCGAGGTGGCGCACGATGTTCTCGCGCACCACGATGGCGTCGTCGATCAGCAGGCCGATGCACAAGGACAGCGCCATCAGCGTCAGGAAGTTGAGCGTGAAGCCGAAGAACTTCATGGCGATGAAACTGGCCATCACCGAGATCGGCAAGGTCAGGCCGGTGATGATGGTCGAGCGCCACGAGTGCAGGAAGAAGAACACGATGATCATGGTCAGCACCGCGCCCTCGATGATGGTTTCCTTCACGTTGTCGAGCTGGCTTTGCACCTTCAGCGATTCATCGTTCAGCACGGTCAGCTTGATGTCGGCCGGCAGCGTCTTCTGCAGCTCGGCCGCGACCTTCTGGATGCGCTTGCCCACCTCGACCACGTTGGCGTCCTGCACCTTGGTGATGTCGAGCGTGATGGCGCGCTGGCCGTTCAGGCGCGACACCGACAGCTCTTCCTGCGCACCGTCGATCACGGTGGCGACCTGCTCCAGGAACACCGGGCCGTTGGCGCGGCGCGCCACGATGATCTTGTTGAAGTCGCGCGCGTCTTTCATCTTGCCCTCGACCCGCACCAGCTGCTCGTTGCCGGCGTAGCTGATCGAGCCGGCCGGCAGGTTGGTGTTGGTGGCCTGGATGGCGTTGATCACCTCGTCGACGCCGATGGCCTGCGCGTTCAGGTCGCTGGGGCGCAGGCTGATCAGGATCTGGCGCGAGGCCGTGCCGTTCAGGCGCACCTGGCCGACGCCGGCCACGCCCTGGAAGCGCTTGCCGATCAGCTGGTCCGCCATGGTCGACAGGTCGCGCAGCGTGTGGTCGGTGGCGGTCAGGCCGATCTGCGCGATGGGGCGGCTGTTCTCGCCCTCGAAGCGGACGATGAACGGATCCTTGGCCTCCTTCGGGAAGCGCGGGCGCACCTGGGCCACCTTGTCGCGCAGGTCCTGCATGGCCTTGTCCATGTTGGTGGACAGTTCGAAATCGATGTAGACGCCGGAGCGGCCCTCCCACGAGTTGGCGCGCAGCGTCTTGATGCCGCTGACGGTGTTGACCACGTCCTCGATCGGACGGGTGATGTCGTTCTCCACCGCCTCCGGCGAGGCGCCCGGATAATTCACCTCGATCATCGCGCCGGGGATGTCGACGTTGGGCATGGCCTCCAGGCCCAGCTCGCGGTAGGAGAACAGGCCCAGCACGACCAGCGCCACCATCACCATGGTGGCGAAGACCGGGTTCTGGATACTGGTTTTAGTGATCCACATGATCAGCCCTTCTGCGCCAGCATGGCGGACTTGGCCGGCTGGGCCGGCGTGGCGGCGCCGGCCGGCAGCTTGACCTGGCTGCCCGCCTTGACGCTGTCGAGCTTGGAGACGATGACATTGGCGCCTTGCGCCAGGCCGTCCACCACTTCGGCGTAGCCCTCGTCCTCGTTGCGCAGGCCCAGCTTGACCGGCTGCGCGATCACCTTGCCCTGCTCGATCTTGTACACCACCTGCTGACCCTTCTCGGTGCGCAGCGCCGTCACCGGCACGATGGGCATGACGGCCGAACGGTCGGTGACGATGCTGCCCTTGGCGAACATGCCGGCGCGCAGCGCGCCGTCGTCGTTCCTGACCGAGATGTAGACCAGCATCGCGCGCGAGCCGGCCTCGGTGGCCGGGTTGATGCGCGCCACCTTGCCGTTGAAGGCGCGGCCCTGGAAGCCGTCGACCTTGAACTGCACGTCCTGGCCGACCTTCACGCGCGGGATCTCGGAGGCCGGCACCTGCGCCTCCAGCGTCAGCTCGGACAGGTTGACGATGCTGTAGACGGGCATGTCCGGCGCCAGCTTCTCGCCGGCCTGCACGTGACGCTTGCTGACCACGCCGCTGATCGGCGCCTTGATGACGCCGTCGTTGAGCGCGATGCGGGCGATCTCCACCATCGCGGCGGCCGACTTGACGTTGGCGCGCGCCAGGTCGACGCTGTTCTGCGTCGCATCGTAGGCGGTCTGCGCGATGAATTTCTGCTTGAGCAGGGCCAGGCTGTTGGCCTCGTTCTTGGTGGCCAGCGACAGCTTGGCCTGCGCCTCGTCGAGCATGGCCTGCTGCTGTTGCAGGCGCGCGCGCAGGTCGGCCTGGTCGATGCGCGCCAGCACCTGGCCGGCCGACACCGCCATGCCTTCCTGCACCGTGGTGGCCTCCACCACGCCCGAGACCTTGGACTTGATGGTGGCCGAACTCAGGGGCGCCAGCGAGCCGGACAAGGGCAAGCTGACCGCCAATGATC
The DNA here is from genome assembly GCF_013369445.1 of Duganella sp. BJB1802. Classification (NCBI taxonomy): domain Bacteria; kingdom Pseudomonadati; phylum Pseudomonadota; class Betaproteobacteria; order Burkholderiales; family Oxalobacteraceae; genus Duganella; species Duganella sp. BJB1802. Next base: position 524,104 of record NZ_JABWEF010000001.1, read on the forward strand.
GTGCTTCGACCGCCGCGATATCGCCGCTGGACAGTTCGAAGACTTCCTGTTTCTTTTTATCGTCCTTGGCCGCCTGCGCGCTGGGCGGCGGCGCGTCCTTCTTGCCGTGCATGACGGTCCAGCCGCCGCCGGCCAGGCCGATGACGATCAGCACCGCCAGCGGTGTGCGCCAGCGTTTGCCGCGCACGGGGGATTGTGGGGAGACGGGCAAGGTTTCAAGTTTCATATCGTTCTTCTGTCAAAAGGTCGCCACGGCGGATAGTGGCACTGTAGGAATTTTCAAGGCCGGCCGCCAGTCCGATGCGACAGGTGGCGCAAAAGCGCGGATGAACTGCAAAAACGCGGGATCGAGCGCGTTTGACCAAACTCAATGGGCGATTCCCCGCAGCGGCAAGAATGAAAGACTGGCCTGAGAGGGCGAAATGCCGGAGAGGGCCACGTGGCTACAGCAGACAACAGCGTCGACGCGGACTTGCTCGCGATGTACCGGCAGACCAGCGACGCGTTGCTGCTGTTGCAGGACGGCGTCATCGCCGGCTGCAACCCGGCCGCGCTGGCGCTGTTCGACGGCGGCCAGCCGGACCGCCTGCTGGGGCTGGGTCTGGTCGATTTGTCACCATTGCAGCAGGCCGAGGGCGTGCTGTCGGCGCGGGCGCTGGCCGACCTGCTGGCCGACGCCGAGCGAGACGGCAACCGGCAGTTCGAATGGTGTTGCGTGGGCTGCGGCGGGCGCCAGTTCTGGGCCGAGGTCTTGCTGACGGCCATCGGCCCGCGGCGGCTGTGCGTGGCGATCCGCGACATCTCCGCCCGCAAGCAGGACCAGCTGGTGCTGTACCTGGCGCTGCTGGCCGACATCGCCGACCGCCGCCGCTCCGACGAGCACACCCGCCACCTGGCCGAGCACGACTTCCTGACTGACCTGCCGAACCGCGTGCTGCTGCTCGACCGCCTGAGCCTGGCCCTGGCGGCGGCGCGCCGCAAGCGCGGCCGGCTGGCCATCCTGTTCCTCGACCTCGACCGCTTCAAGAACATCAACGACGCGCTCGGCCACCACGTCGGCGACCAGCTGCTGCGCGAGGTGGCGGCGCGGCTGGTGCGCTGCGTGCGCAGCGTCGACACCGTCAGCCGCCAGGGCGGCGACGAGTTCGTCATCATGCTGGCCGAGATCGGCGCCATCGACCAGGTGGCGCACGTGGCCGAGACCGTGCTCAACGCCATCGGCCAGGAGTTCGTGCTGGAGCCGCACCGGCTGCACGTGAGCACCTCGATCGGCATCAGCATCTATCCGGACGACGGCGCCGACATCGACACCCTGATCCGCAACGCCGACCTGGCCATGTACCACGCCAAGGAAAGCGGGCGCAACGGCTTCCAGTTCTTCAGTCCGGCGATGAACGCGCAGATCGTCGAGCGGGTGGCGTTCGAGAACGACCTGCGGCGCGCGCTGCGCGAGCAGCAGTTCGTGCTGGAGTACGAGGCCCAGGTCGACATCGCCAGCGCCCGGCCGATGGCGGCCGAGGCGCTGCTGCGCTGGCGCCATCCGGCGCTGGGCCTGCTGCGGCCGGAGCGCTTCATCGGCGTGGCCGAGGACTGCGGCCTGATGGTGCCGATCGGCCAGTGGGTGCTGGAGCAGGCCTGCCGCGAGGCGCGGCGCTGGCAGCAGGCCGGCCATCCGCTGACGGTGGCGGTCAACCTGTCGCCGACGCAGTTCCTGCAGCGTAACCTGGCCGACAGCGTGGCGGCCGCGCTGGCCGCCTCCGGGCTGGCGCCGGAGCTGCTGGAGCTGGAGCTGACCGAGGCGGCCATCATGAAGCACGTGGCGTCCGCGCCGGCCACGCTGCGGGCGCTGCGGGCGCTGGGCGTGCGGCTGGCGATCGACGATTTCGGCAGCGGCTACACGCGGGTGGGGCACCTGCGCGAGTACCCGTTCGACAAGCTCAAGATCGACCGCACCTTCATCCGCGACATCGGCGGCGACGGCGCGGCGCCGCCGACGGCGGTGGTGGCCATGATCGCGATGGCGCGCAGCCTGGGCCTGACGGTGCTGGCGGAAGGGGTGGAGACCGAGGCGCAGCTGCGCTTCCTGACGCAGCACGGCTGCGACCAGTACCAGGGGCATTACGTGGCGCGCAACGGCCTGCTGGACGGCCTCGATGGCTTGCTCGACGGCCCGGCCTGAGTCATTCCCGCCTGCGCGGGAATGACGTTACAACGCCCCGGCGGCGTCGCGCTCGCCGTACAGGCGCAGCCGCACCAGCACCTGGCCGTGGTCGGACGCTTCCGGCCTGTCCTGCAGCAGGTGGTCGTTCAGATAGCGCACGTCCAGCACCTCGCCCACCGCGTGGCGCGAGGCCCGGTTGAACTCCTCCGACACCAGCACGTGGTCGATGGTCATGCAGTGGCCGTCGTGGATGTTGGTGTAGCCGGAGCGGCGTATCGCGTCGTGCTCCAGCTGGATCTGGTTGCAGTCGAACATGCGCCCGCTCAGCTCCTCGCCCGGCAGGCAGCCCGCGCCCGCGCCCATGACGATGGCGGTGGTGACGGCGTCGGCGGTGTCGTTGAAGTCGCCCAGCACCACGCGCGGCCGGCGCGCGCCGCGTTCGAGCTGGCTGATCAGCGCGCGCAGCGCCACCGCCTCGGTGCCGCGCCGGATCAGCGAGCGCAGGTTGGCCTGGGCGTACTGCATCGGGTCGGCGCAGTTGTCGCCGCTGCTGTAGTCGGGGCGCTTGGATTTGAGGTGGACCACGATGACGTCGACGATGCGGCGGTCCGGCAGCAGCACCTGGGCGTGCAGCGGCGCGCGGGCGAAGTGGTCGGCGTCGCGGCTGCCGGGCGGCAGCGCCACGCCGTCGGGGAAGGCGCGGTACTCGGCGGCCGGCGCCGCCAGCGGCAGGCGCGACACCAGCGCCACCTGCGGCACCAGGCGCGCGGCGCCGGTCAGCGGATCGGGCGCGGCCTCGAAGCCGGCCAGCGTGGCGTCGCGGTAGCGGGCGCTGTGGGCCAGCACGTCGCGCAGCGCCGCCAGCGAGAAGATCTCCTGCAGGCCGATCACGTCGGCGTCCAATTGATCCAGCTGCTGCGCGGTCCAGCGGACTTTCGCTTGGTACTGGTCCGGCGTGAGCGGCTCCAGATTGTCGTACAATTTCGCCCCAGGCTGGGAAAGATTGCAAACATTGAAAGTGGCAAAGCGAATTTCCTGCTGCATAATAAGAAACTCCCGATCGAACATTACTTCACAAGCAGCGTATCACGCATGGCTAAAAAAGAGCACATCTCCGAAACCCCCGCGACCCAAATGCTGCGCAAGCACAAGGTGGCCTTCAGCGAGCACCCCTACACCTACGAGGAGCACGGCGGCACCACGGTGTCGGCGCGCGAGCTGGGCGTGGACGAACACCACGTGGTCAAGACCCTGGTCATGCAGGACGAGGCCGCCAAACCCTTGATTGTGCTGATGCACGGCGATTGCAAGGTCTCGACCAAGAACCTGGCGCGCGGCATCGGCTGCAAGTCCGTCGAGCCGTGCAAGCCGGACGTGGCCACCCGCCACAGCGGCTACCAGATCGGCGGCACCTCGCCGTTCGGCACCCGCAAGGCGCTGCCGGTGTACGTCGAGGATAGCATCCTTGCGCTGGAAACGATTTATATCAATGGCGGCCGCAGGGGCTATCTGGTCGGCATCGCGCCGCGGGTGCTGGTCGATCTGCTGCAGGCCAGGCCGGTGCACTGCGCGCTGGCCGATTAAGCCTCGGCAGTGTATATTCAGCGGCCCCCAACGGGCGTATGACAACTTTTGAGGAAATAATGAATACAGTTTGGATGACCGTCGCCGCCTATCTGATCGGCTCGATCTCGTTTGCCGTCGTCATGAGCAAGTTGTTCGGCATCGCCGATCCCCGCACCTACGGTTCGAAAAACCCCGGCGCCACCAACGTGTTGCGCAGCGGTAACAAGGGCGCGGCCATCATGACCCTGGTCGGCGACGGCGCCAAGGGCTGGCTGGCGGTGTGGCTGGCGATGCGCTACCAGGAGCAGTTGCACATCGGCGACGCCACCATCGCGCTGGTGGCGATCGCGGTGTTCCTGGGCCATCTGTGGCCGGTGTTCTTCCGTTTCGTCGGCGGCAAGGGCGTGGCGACCGCGCTGGGCGTGCTGCTGGGCCTGAATCCGTGGCTGGGCCTGGCCACCCTGGTGACCTGGCTGGCGGTGGCGTTCGCATTCCGCTACTCGTCGCTGGCCGCGCTGGTGGCGGCGCTGTTCGCGCCGTTCTACTACGGCCTGCTGTTCGGCGTCGAGCCACAGCTGTTCGCCGTGTTCGTGATGAGCGCGCTGTTGGCTTTCCGTCACAGCAAAAATATTTCCAATTTGCTTGCCGGCAAGGAAAGCCGCATCGGCAGCAAGAGCAAAGACGCCGTCAAAGCCAAGAAAAAGTAAGGCCATCCCCCGTCCCGGCGCTTGATTTCGCGCCGGGCGTCGCCATATGCTGAAAATTCCGTTTAGCAAAGGCACATCATGAGCACTCCCCTGAAGATCGATTTCGTCTCCGACGTTTCCTGCCCTTGGTGCGCCATCGGCCTCAAGTCGCTGGACCAGGCGCTGGCCAATATCGGCGACGAGGCGGCGGTGAGCCTGCACTTCCAGCCCTTCGAGCTGAACCCCAAGATGGTCCCCGAGGGCCAGGACATCGGCGAGCACCTGGCCGAAAAATACGGCTCGACCGCCGCCCAGCAGGAGCAGGCGCGCGAGATGATACGCGCGCGCGGCGCCGAAGTCGGCTTCGATTTCGCGATGGGCAAGCGCAGCCGCATCTACAACACCTTCGACGCCCACCGCCTGTTGCACTGGGCCGAGCTGGAGGGCAAGCAGAAGGAGCTGAAGGAAGCGCTGTTCGGCGCCTACTTCACCCAGGGCGAGGATCCGAGCTCGCACGAGGTGCTGCTGCGCGTGGCCGGCGAAGTGGGGCTGGACACCGATGCCGCCGCCGAGGTGCTGCAAACGAACCGGTTCGCCGACGAGGTGCGCGAGCGCGAGCAGTTCTTCCAGCGCCACGGCATCAACTCGGTGCCGGCCGTGATCATCAACGAGCGCCACCTGATTTCGGGCGGGCAGCCGGCCGCCGTGTTTGAAAAGGCGCTGCGCGAGATCATGGCGCAGACGGCCTAAAAAAAATGGACGCGGCGGGGGCAGGTGCTCCCGCCGTCCTTGTTTTGCGATAAACTGATCGGGTAGCACCATAGCTCGGTCCCGCGTCACGCCGGGTGCCCAAAAAAAGATCGACGTCGCTACAGGGAGGCCTATGCTGGCCGCAGAAAAAGTACACACACTGTCCATCGCCCGTCCGCAGGCCGACCAGTTCCGCCTGGCCGCACTGCACCGTTACCACATCCTCGACACCCCCGCCTGCGAAGACTTCAGCTTCCTCACCGAGCTGGCCGCCAAGGTGTGCGAAGTGCCGTATGCCTTCATCTCGCTGGTGGATGCCGAGCGCGTCTGGATCAAGTCCTGCGCCGGCATGCAGCTGGGCGAGCTGCCGCGCGGCGAGAGCTACTGCTCGCTGGCGGTGCTGGGCGAGGCCGCCACCGAAATCCCCGACCTGACGCAGGACTTCCGCACCGCCCACATGGCGCTGACGGTCAACGCGCCGTTCATGCGCATGTACAGCAGCGTGGCGCTGACCTCGTCGGACGGTTTCGCCATCGGCACGCTGTGCGTGATGGACACCAAGCCGGGCGGCCTGGGCGCCGAACAGCACGCCACGCTGGTCAAGCTGGCGCGCCAGGTGATGGCGCTGATCGAACTGCGCGCCAACCAGAAGACGCTGGAGTCCGCCGTGCGCGAGCTGGAGCAGCTGGCCACCACCGACGAGCTGACCGGCCTGCACAACCGCCGCTCGCTGCTGCACCGCCTGAAGTTCGAGGCCGCGCGCGCCAAGCGCTTCCGCTCGCCGCTGTCGGCGGTGATGATAGACCTCGACCACTTCAAGCGCATCAACGACGAATACGGCCACGCGGTCGGCGACCAGGTGTTGGCCAGCGTCGGCCGCCTGCTGCGCGAGAGCGTGCGCGTGATCGACGTGCCGGGCCGCTACGGCGGCGAGGAGCTGTGCGTGCTCCTGCCGAACACGCCGGTCGAAGGCGCCTGCAAACTCGCCGAGACCCTGCGCGCCAAGATCGAGGCGCAACTGCACTACGCCGGCCCGCGCCTGCTGCCGGTGACGGCCAGCCTGGGCGTGGGCTCGTTCGACCACATGGGCATCGCCGACGCGGAAAGCCTGCTGCGCCAGGCCGACGACTCGCTGTACCGCGCCAAGCACGCGGGCCGCAACCGCGTCGAATGCGGCCCCACCTGACACTCACACTGAAAGGAAGTCTCCATGCCCACCGCCACCTGGAACGGCGTCGTCATCGCGCAGGCGAAGGACGACGAGGTTGAAATCGTCGAGAACAACGTCTACTTCCCGCCGTCCAGCGTCAAGCGGGAATACCTGCAGGCCAGCGCGCACACCACGCGCTGCCCGTGGAAGGGCCTGGCCAGCTACTACAGCCTGAACGTCGACGGCAAGGTCAACGAGAACGCCGCCTGGTACTACCCGGAGCCGTCCGAGAAGGCCGCGCAGATCAAGGACCACGTGGCGTTCTGGCGCGGCGTGGACGTGCAGCGCTAGTCGATGGCGCTACAGGCCAAGCCTTACCTCCAACGGATCACCGCGCTGTTTGGCGACGGCGTCGATTGGGAGCGCCATCCCTACACCGTGCCGGCGGTGCGCAGCCTGGAGTCGATCGCCTTTCATCCGGATGTGACCTTCTTCATCGGCGAGAACGGCGCCGGCAAATCGACGCTGCTGGAATCGATCGCGCTGGCGCTGGGCTTCAGCATGGAGGGCGGCACCAAGGGCGTGCAACTGAATACGGCGCGCGAGGATGCGCCGCTGTTCGAGTCGCTCAAGCTGTCCAGGAGTTTTCGCGCGCCGCGCGACGGCTATTTTTTTCGCGCCGAGAGTTTTCACAACGTCGCCACCTACATGGAGGAAGTCGACTACCTGGTCGGCTACGGCGGCTCGCTGCACGCGCGCTCGCATGGCGAGGCGTTCATGGCGGTGCTGCTGAATAAATTCAAGGGCAAGGGACTGTACCTGCTGGACGAACCGGAAGCGGCGTTGTCGCCCAACCGCCAGCTGGCCGCGCTGACGGCGATCCATCAACTGGTCCAGGACGAGTCGCAATTCATCATCGCCACCCACTCGCCGATACTGCTGGCCTATCCGAACGCGAAGATACTGCTGTTCGATGGCAGCGGCATCACCGAAGTCGCCTACGAAGACACCGAGCACTACGCCGTCACGCGCGACTTCCTCAACAATTATCCGCGGCGGCTGGAACAGCTGCTGAAACCTGAATAGCACCATGGACAATATCACCCACAGCATCATCGGCTTCGGCGTTGGAGAACTGGTGCACCGCAGCCTGCCCGTCGAGACGGACGCGCCGGCGCAGCGAGTGAGGCATCGGCTGCTGCTGGTGTCCTGCGCGCTGGCCAGTAATTTTCCCGATCTCGACCTGGTCCTGAACAAGCTGCTGCCCGATCCGCTGGGCTATCTGCTCAATCATCGCGGACATACGCACACGGCCTTGCTGTTGCTCCCGCAGGCCTTGCTGCTGGCGGCGCTGCTGTGGTTGTGCTGGCCGTCGGCGCGGGCGCTGTTGAAGACCAGCCGGTCGGCGCGGCTCGGCCTGGCCTTGAGCGTGGGCCTCGGCTTCGCGCTGCACTTGGTGATGGACTTCACCAATTCGTATGGCATCCATCCGTGGTATCCGTTCACCGGCCGCTGGTTCTACGGCGACATGGTGTTCATCGTCGAGCCCTTGTTCTGGGTGGCGATCGGCGTGCCGATGGCGTTGATCATGCGTTGGCGTTCGCTGCGCGTGCTCGGCCTGGCCTGCCTGTTCGCCGCGCTGGTGGTGTTCGCCGCCAAAGGCTATCTGGGATGGACGTCGTTCGCGGCGCTGCTGGCGATCGCCCTTGCGTGCGGCGCCGTGCAGCGGCGCGCAGGTGCGCAAGGCCGCGCGGGACTGGTGCTGGCGCTGGCCGTCGGCGCCGGCTTCATCGCGGTGCAGGGCGTGGCCTCGCATTACGGACGCGAGCAGATCAGCGCCGCGCTGCTGAAGGCCGATCCCGGCGTGCGCGTGATGGATGTGGCGATGACCGCGTTTCCGTCGCAGCCTTTGTGCTGGTCCTACGCCAGCGTGGAGGCCAACGAGAAGCAGGGCTACTACCGCCTGCGGCGCGGCGTGACCAGCCTGGCGCCGGCGTGGCTGGCGCCGATGGCTTGTCCGGCGGGCCTGGTCGGATCGCCGGCGACGGTGCAGGCCCTGTCGCCGGGCGTGCAGCAATTCGGCACGGTGCTGGCCAGCCTGCCGGCGCTGCGCATGCTGAAGGCCGAGAACTGCCAGGTCGACGCCTGGCTGCGCTTCGCGCGCATGCCGGCGCTGATGCTGTCGACCGGTGAGCTGGCCGACTACCGCTTCGCCACCACGCCGCGCGGGAACTTCACCACGCTGCATGCCACGCAGGCCATTAAGTGCCCAGAGGGCGTGCCCGCGTGGGGCTATCCGCGCGAGGACTTGCTGTCGCTGCACCCGCCGGGCAAACTTTAAGCGGCCTTTTGCAGCGTATCGAAATCGGTCGATACCGCCAGCTCCAGCCACTGCGCCATCTCGGCTTCGACCGACAGGTTCTTGGCGCGCACGCGTTCGACCGTGTCCGAGCCCAGTTGCAGGCGCACCGGCGGCTGCGCGCTGTCGGCCAGTTGCAGCAGGGCGCCGGCCAGCTTGGCCGGATCGCCCGGCTGCTTGTGATTGACGCCTGCCGCGAACTCGCGCATCGCGCCCACGGTGGCGGCGTAGGCATCGATGCGGTCGTGGGTGGTGGCCAGCGACGAGGCGTCGAGGAAGTCGGTGCGGAAGAAGCCCGGTTCCACCACCGTCACATGGATGCCCAGCGGCGCCAGTTCCATCGCCAGCGCCTCGCTCAAGCCCTCGACCGCGAACTTGGTCGAGCTGTACAAGCCCCAGCCGGGAAACGCCGTATAGCCGCCCACCGACGAGAGGTTGATCACGTGGCCGCCGCCCCGCTTGCGCATCGCCGGCAGCGCGGCGCGGGTGACGTTGAGCAGGCCGAAGACGTTGGTGTCGTACAGCGCGCGCACTTCCTCGGCGCTGGCTTCCTCCACCGCGCCCAGCAGGCCGTAGCCGGCGTTGTTGACCAGCACGTCGATGCGGCCGAAGCGCGCCAGCGCCTGCTGGACGGCGGTGACGGCTTGCGCCTCCAGCCTGACGTCCAGCCGCAGCGCCAACAGGTTCGGATGATCGCCCAGCGCGGCGGTCACGGTGAGCGGATCGCGGGCGGTGGCGACCACGAAGTCGCCGCGCGCCAGCGCTTGTTGCGCCGTCAACAGGCCGAAGCCGCGCGAGGCGCCGGTGATGAACCATACTTTTTGTGCAGTGCCAGTCATGATCGTTTCCTTTGGATGGGTGAGTTCGTAGCGTGCAGTGTAGGCGGAGGCAAGCTGCTACACTAGCCATAGGAAAGCTGTTTGATTATCATCTTTTGGTTGTAAATATGGATAAAGCCCGAGTCCTCAGTTTGTTCATCGCCGTGGTGCGCGCCAAGAGTTTCAGCCAGGCGGCGGTGGATGCGGGCCTGACGCCGCAAGCCGTCAGTAAGGCGGTGCGGCAGCTGGAGGTGCACCTGGGCGTGCGCCTGTTCCACCGCACCACGCGCAGCCTGAGCCTGACGGAGGAGGGCGCCCGCCTGTTCGAGCTGGCCAACCCCGGCCTGCGCCTGCTGGACGAGGCGCTGGACCAGATTCAGAACAGCCGCCTCGAAGTCGACGGCCTGATCCGCATGGTGGCGCCGATGTCGATCGGCACCACCATCATCGTTCCGCTGCTGCCGGAGTTCCAGCGGCGCCATCCCGGCGCGCATTTCGATGTGCAGCTGGACGACCATTTCACCGATCTGGTGGAGAACAAGATCGACGTAGGCTTCCGCGCCGGCAGCCCGCCCGAGCGCAACCTGGTGTCGCGCAAGCTGGGCGAGATCCTGCTGCTGCCCTGTGCCACGCCCGGCTACCTGGCCGAGCATGGCACGCCGCAGACGGTCGACGAGCTGCGGCAGCACCGCTGCACCGGTTTCCGCCGCCCCAGCACCGGCCGTTTGATGCCGTGGGAGTTGCAGGTGGACGGCGCGACCGTCTATCAGGAAATGCCGGCCGTGGCCAGCTTTAATACCGTGGAAGGGGAGTTGACGGCGGTGCGCAGCGGCCTGGGCATCGGCCAGCTGCCGGTCTTCATGATCGAGGCCGAGCTGGCCAGTGGCGCGCTGGTGCCGCTGCTGCCGGACACGGCCACCTCCAACAGCGGCGTGTTCATGTACTACCAGCAGCGCACCCTGATGCCGCTGCGGGTGCGGCATTTCATCGATTTCATCGCCGAGCGGGTGCCGCAGCGGCTGGCGGCGCAGGGGCGCGCCCTGCGAGCCGCCTAGCCGGCCAATTGCCTACCCGTATCGTGTCGTATGTTTGCCACAAAAAGGCTTAGAATCAAGTCGTCTAGGCTACTTTTGACCTAGATGGTTGGCACGACAATTGCATTGCCCTCCAGAAAGGAACATGATCGACACACATGGAGGCTGTTATGAATACCGCAACTGAAAATAAATCAAACAACACAGTGGCCCACGAATCGTCGTCGGACGAGCATCGTCTGCGCAGCGAGCGCATTGCCGCGCGCGGTGTGCATCTGGGCCAGGGCAAGCTCAAATACCTGCTGGCGCTGGCCGGCCTGGCCGTGCTGGCCTCGGTGGCGTTTGCCTAGACGACCTTGATGTCGTCCAGCGGCCAGCGCGGACGCACGTTGAACGAGTAGTCCTTTTTTGCCGCGTCCGGGTTGATCATCAAGCGCATGGCCCCGGCGAAGGCGATCATCGCGCCGTTGTCCGTGCAGAATTCCAGTTCGGGGTAGTAGACCTTGAACTTCTTCTTGGCCGCCGCCGCGTTCAGCGACGCCCGCAGCTGCGAGTTGGCGCCCACGCCGCCCGCGATCACCAACCGCTTCAGGCCGGTGTGCTTGAGCGCGGACACGCATTTCGCGGTCAGCACGTCGACAATGGCGTCGACGAAGCCGCGCGCGATGTCGGCCTTGTCCTGCTCGCAGATATTCGCGATGACTTTTTCCTCGTGGTTCTTCACCACCGTCAGCACCGCCGTCTTCAGGCCGGAGAAGCTGAAATTGAAATCCTTGGTGTGCAGCATCGGGCGCGGCAGCTTGTAGGCCGTCGGATCGCCGAACTCGGCCAGGCGGGAGATCGCCGGCCCGCCCGGATAACCCAGGCCCAGCAGCTTGGCCGACTTGTCGAAGGCTTCGCCGGCCGCGTCGTCCAGCGTTTCGCCCAGCAGCGTGTACTGGCCGACGCCGTCCACCCGCATCAGCTGGGTGTGGCCGCCCGAGACCAGCAGCGCGATGAAGGGGAACTCCGGCGGCTGCGACGCCAGCAGCGGCGACAGCAGATGGCCCTCCAGGTGGTGCACGCCCAGCACCGGCTTGTCCAGCGCCAGGCCCAGGCTGCACGCCACCGACGAACCCACCAGCAGCGCGCCCGCCAGGCCGGGGCCCTGCGTGTAGGCGATGGCGTCGATGTCGGCCAGCGTCTTGCCGGCGCCTTCCAGCGTCTGCGTCAGCAGCGGGATGGCGCGGCGGATGTGGTCGCGCGAGGCCAGTTCCGGCACCACGCCGCCGTATTCCTCGTGCATCGCCACCTGCGAATACAGGGCGTGGGACAGCAGGCCGTGTTGCGTGTCGTACAGCGCAAGGCCGGTTTCGTCACAGGAGGATTCGACGCCGAGAACGATCATGGAGGGAGCACAAATGAAAAGAGGAATCCGCCATTGTAATGGAAAGTGCGTGCAAGCATGCACCACGGCGGGTCCGGGCCGCACTGGCGGAGTGCGGAATTTTGCCATTCGGTCAGGAGTTGGCGCGGTTTTCGTGGCACCGCTTTTGCTTAGACAACCGGGGTGAGTTGACTAGGGAGGCGCGCGATGTCTGGACGATGGAAGCTGATTTGCAAACTCAAGGATGTGCCCGTCAGCGGCGCGCGCCTGGTGCCGCGCGGCCTGGCCTGGCAGGAGCTGCCGGGCGTGGCGCTGTTCCGTATCGGCGAGGAGGAGGTGCGGGCGGTGCTGGAGTCCGACGAGCCGGAGCCGCGCCGCTACTCGGTCAAGGTGGAGGACTGCAGGGTGTATCTGGACCTGGATGAACTGAGCGCCCCGGCCAGCCAGGCCGAGGCGGCGCTGGCGGGGGCGTTCGGCGTGGCCACGCGGGTGATGGCCTTCGGCTAGCTTATGGACGGTGCTTGAGCTGCTTGTGCGCGTCGCGCAGCATCTGTTCGGTGGTTTCCCAGTCGATGCAGCCGTCGGTGACCGAACAGCCGTACTTCAGCTGAGTCAGGTCGGTCGGGATCTTCTGGTTGCCGCCGACGATGTTGGACTCGATCATCACGCCCACCAGCGACTGGTTGCCCTGCACGATCTGGTGGATGACGTCGGCCATCACCAGCGGTTGCAGTTCAGGCTTCTTGTAGCTGTTGGCGTGCGAGCAGTCCACAACCAGGTTGGCCGGCAGCTTGGCCTTGGCCAGCGCCTGCTCGGCGATCGCGATCGACACCGAATCGTAGTTCGGACGGCCGTCGCCGCCGCGCAGCACCACGTGGCCGTAGCCGTTGCCGCGCGTGCGTACGATCGCCACGTTGCCCTGCGCGTTGATACCCAGGAAGGAGTGCGGATGCGCCGACGACAGGATGGCGTTGATGGCGATGCTGATGTCGCCGTCGGTGCCGTTCTTGAAGCCGACCGGGGTCGACAGGCCGGACGACATCTCGCGGTGGGTCTGCGATTCGGTGGTGCGGGCGCCGATGGCGGTCCAGGCGATCAGGTCGCCCAGGTATTGCGGCGAGATCGGGTCGAGCGCCTCGGTGGCGGTCGGCAGGCCCAGCTCGCACACGTCCAGCAGGAACTGGCGCGCCTTCTCCATGCCGACGTTGACGCGGAAGGAATCGTCCATGTCCGGGTCGTTGATGTACCCCTTCCAGCCGGTGGTGGTGCGCGGCTTCTCGAAATACACGCGCATCACCAGCAGCATGGTGTCGGCCACTTCGGCTTGCAGTGCCTTCAGGCGGCGGGCGTAGTCCAGGCCGGCCACCGGGTCGTGAATCGAGCACGGGCCGACCACCACGAACAGGCGCTTGTCCTTGCGGTCGATGATGTTGCGCAGGGCCTCGCGGCCCTTCATCACGGTGTCCGAGGCGCTGTCGGTCAGCGGCAGCTTGCTGTGCAAGGCTTCCGGCGACGGCATCGGCGCGAACGAGGTGACGTTGATGTTTTCGATATCTGGGGAGATCATGATTCTCTACGTATATTTATTGCGGGGGAGGGATAGTGTAGCCGAAATGCGGCGGACTGGTTTAAGCTGACGCCATGACCACACCAACCACCATCGAACCATTCCCGGCCGCACGTTTCATCAAAGAAATAGGCCGGGGCAAAAACGGCGCCCGCAGCATGACCCGCGACGACGCCCACGACCTGTACGCCGCCATGCTGGACGGCCGCGTTTCCGAGCTGGAGCTGGGCGGCATCTTGCTGGCCATGCGCATCAAGGGCGAATCGGTGGAGGAGATCGCCGGCTTCCTCGACGCGGCCGAGGCCTCCTTCGAGCCGTTCAGCGCGCCGCCGGGCCAGTTCGCGCCGGTCTGCATCCCGACCTACAACGGCGCCCGCAAGATGGCCAACCTGACGCCGCTGCTGGCCATGCTGCTGGCGCGCGAGGGCGTGCCGGTGCTGGTGCACGGCGTGGCGCACGACGCCGGCCGGGTCGCCACGGCCGAGGTGTTCGAGGCGCTGGGCGTGCCGGCCGCGCGCCACCGCGCCGAGGCGGAGGAGGCCATGTCGCAGGGCCATCCGGCCTTCATCGCCATCGACGCGCTGGCGCCCAAGCTGGCGCATCTGCTGTCGCTGCGGCGCCGGCTGGGCGTGCGCAACTCCACCCACACCTTGGTCAAGATCATGCAGCCGTTCGCCGGGCCGGCGCTGCGGCTGGTGTCGTACACGCATCCCGAGTACCTGGAAATGCTGGGCGAATACTTCACCACGGCGGCCCTGCCGGAGCGCGGCGACGCCTTCCTGATGCGCGGCACCGAGGGCGAGACCGTGGCCAACGCCAACAAGGCGCAGCAGATCGACTGGTTCCACGGCGGCCTGCGCACGACGCTGGTGCCCAAGCAGACCCTGGTGGGCGAACTGCCGCTGCTGCCCGAGGACAAGAGCGCGGCCGCCACGGCGGCCTGGATCCGCTCGGTGCTGGACGGCGAGGTGCCGGTGCCGCCGTCGATCGCCGAGCAGGTGGCGCAGTGCCTGCTGGTGTCGCGCACCTTGCAGTCGCGCCAGCGGGTGAGCGAGCCGATTGAGTAAGCGGGCGGAGCCTTCAAGTACAATACGCCTTTGGACGATTGGATTTGATATGGCAAAGTTTGATGTAGCGGTAATCGGCGCGGGCGCGGCCGGCATGATGTGTGCGGCCACGGCGGCCCAGCGCGGCAAGCGCGTGGTGCTGATCGACCACGCCACCAAGCTGGCCGAGAAAATCCGCATCTCCGGCGGCGGCCGCTGCAACTTCACCAACATCAACGCCGGCCCGGCCAACTTCCTGTCCGACAATCCGCACTTCTGCAAGAGCGCCCTGTCGCGCTACACCCCCGCCGACTTCGTCGCGCTGGTCAAGAAGCACCGCATCGGCTACCACGAGAAACATCGCGGCCAGCTGTTCTGCGACGACTCCGCCGAACAGATCATCGACATGCTCAAGGACGAATGCTCGGCCGGCGACGTGCACTGGCGCATGCCGTGCAAGGTCGCCAGCCTGGCGCAGGCGGACGAGGGCGGCTTCGTGCTGCAGACCGACAGCGGCGACATCGAGGCCGACAGCGTGGTCATCGCCACCGGCGGCCTCTCGATCGCCAAGATCGGCGCCACCGACTTCGGCTACCGCATCGCCGAGCAGTTCGGCCTGCGCATGGTCGAGCCGCGCCCGGCGCTGGTGCCGCTGACCTTCGACCCGCAGCAGTGGGCTCCGTTCGTGGAAATGGCCGGCATCGCGCTGGAGGTGGACGTGGAAACCGGCTCCTTCAAGGGCCGCAACCCGACCGGCGGCCGTTTCCGCGAAGACTTGCTGTTCACGCACCGTGGCCTGTCCGGCCCGGCGATCCTGCAGATTTCCTCGTACTGGACGCCGGGCACGCCCATCGTCATCAACCTGATTCCCGAGCTGGACCTGGCGGCCACGCTGATCGAAGGCAAGGGCACGATCAAGAAGCAGCTGGGCAACGTGCTGTCGCAGTGGCTGCCGGCGCGCCTGGCCGAGGGTTTGCTGCTGGCGCACGGCCTGGCACCGGATGCTCGCCTGGCCGACCTGCCCGACGCCCAGCTGCGCAAGCTGGGCGCGGCGATCAACCAGTGGACCATCACCCCCAACGGTTCCGAAGGCTACAAGAAGGCCGAAGTCACGCGCGGCGGCGTCGACACCCGCGAGTTGTCGCAGCAGAGCATGATGGCCAACAAGGTGCCGGGCCTGTACTTCATCGGCGAGGCGGTGGACGTCACCGGGTGGCTGGGCGGCTACAACTTCCAGTGGGCGTGGGCTTCGGGTGTGGCGGCCGGGCAAGCGGTCTGATATACTGACGGTCCCTGGAAGTAAGTGGCGTCCCGCAATCGTTGAAGTTGTAGAAAGATTGCACCATACGCCGCGTTGTTTTTGCTGTCAAAGCTTGACGCATGGCCGTTCAGATGGCCAGGCGTCTTCCATTTTTCCGCAAAAGCTGCTATAGTCTCTTTCTCCCTATAACCTCAAACGGTTTGAATTTTTACATGACCACTATTCGCCTTAAAGAAAACGAGCCGTTCGAAGTCGCAATGCGTCGCTTCAAACGCACCATCGAAAAAACCGGTCTGCTGACCGAACTGCGCGCACGCGAGTTCTACGAAAAGCCAACGGCTGAGCGTAAGCGCAAGCTGGCAGCTGCAGTGAAGCGTCACTACAAGCGCATCCGCAGCCAGCAACTGCCGAAAAAACTCTTCTAAGACTGCGCTTGCAGATTCAACCCGGCAGTATGGCGCTCACGCCTCGGGTTGCTTAAGAGATACCCGCCCCGGTTCGCCGCGGCGGGTTTTCGCATTTTTACTCCTACAATTTTTTGAGAGAAACTCCATGGGCTTGAGAGAACAAATCACCGAAGACATGAAAACCGCCATGCGCGCCAAGGAAGCCGGTCGCCTGGCGACCATCCGCCTGATCCTGGCGGAAATCAAGCGCAAGGAAGTGGACGAGCGCATCGAAGTCAACGACGACCAGACCGTGGCCATCGTGGAAAAAATGATCAAGCAGCGCAAGGATTCGATCACCCAGTTCGAAGCCGGCGGCCGCGCCGACCTGGCCGACATCGAAAAAGCCGAACTGGTGGTGCTGACCGCCTACATGCCGGCCGGCCTGTCCGACGAGGAAATCGCCGCCGAAGTGGCCGCCGCCGTGGCCGCCTCGGGCGCCGCCGGTCCGCAGGACATGGGCAAGGTCATGGCCATCGTCAAGCCCAAGCTGGCTGGCCGTGCCGACATGACCGTGGTGTCCGCGCTGGTCAAGAAGGCGCTGGCTCCGGCCTGAGGCCTGTTGTTCCCGCCGCCGTCGCTTGATCCGCGTCAAAACCGGATCGGCGCGGCGGTATAGTCTGATCCATAACAAGACCGTATAGCCCTGTGATTCCACAATCCTTTATTTCCGATTTGCTGAACCGGGTCGACATCGTCGACGTGGTCGGACGCTACGTGCAGCTGAAAAAAGGCGGCGCGAATTTCATGGGCCTGTGCCCGTTTCACAATGAAAAATCGCCCAGTTTCACGGTCAGCCCGACCAAGCAGTTCTACCACTGCTTCGGCTGCGGCGCCCACGGCACCTCGATCGGTTTCCTGATCGAATATTCCGGCATGGGCTTTGTCGATGCCGTCAAGGAGCTGGCGCAAAACGTCGGCATGGTGGTGCCCGAGCAGGACGACAAGATACCGCCGGCCCAGCGCGCGCAAATGGCCGCGCAGAGCCTGGCCCTGACCGAGGCGATGACGCGCGCCAGCGATTTCTACCGCGCGCAATTGCGCGGCGCCACCGACGCCATCGCCTACCTGAAGAACCGCGGCCTGACCGGCGAAATCGCCGCCCGCTTCGGCCTGGGCTACGCGCCGGCCGGCTGGGACAACCTGCGCTCCATCTTCCCCGACTACGAGGCGGTGGCGCTGGCCGAGGCTGGCCTGGTGATCGACAAGGTGGACGAGGACGGCGGCAACCGCAAACGCTACGACCGCTTCCGCGAGCGCGTGATGTTTCCGATTAAAAACACCAAAGGCCAGGTCATCGCCTTTGGCGGCCGGGTGCTGGACCACGGTGAACCGAAGTACTTGAATTCTCCCGAAACGCCTTTATTTTCAAAGGGATTCGAACTGTATGGCTTGTTCGAGGCGCGCCAGGCGATCCGCGATGCGGGTTATGTGCTGGTGACGGAGGGATACATGGACGTGGTGGCATTGGCGCAGATGGGTTTCCCGCAAGCCGTGGCAACGCTGGGCACCGCCTGCACCACCCATCACGTACAGAAATTGTTGCGTCAAACCGACACGGTGATCTTCAGTTTCGACGGCGACAAGGCCGGCCGCCGCGCCGCGCGGCGCGCGCTGGAAGCCTGTCTGCCGCACGTGACGGACAACAAGACCATCAAGTTCCTGTTCCTGCCCACCGAGCACGACCCGGACAGCTACGTGCGCGCCCACGGCAGGGAAGCGTTCGAGCAGGAGATCCACGAGGCCATGCCGCTGTCGCAGTTCCTGGTCAAGGAGGCGGTCGGCGAGCATGATTTGCAGAGCCCGGAAGGCCGCGCGCGCGCCCAGTTCGACGCCAAGCCGATGTTGCAGTCGATGACGCCCACGGCGCTGCGCCTGCAGATCGTTCGCGGCCTGGCGCAGTTGACGCAGACCACGCCGTCCGAGATCGAGGTGTTGTTCGAGCTGGCCAAGCCGGTGGCCGTGGCGCGCCAGGCGCCGCCGCGCACCGGTCGGCCGGTGCCGGTCGGGCTGGAGTTGCAGATCGTGCGGCTGCTGGTGGCGCATCCGCCGCTGGCGCTGGACATCGACGCCGCCGCGCTGGCCGCGTTCAACTATTTCGGCGCCGAGCCGGCCGAGCGGCTGGCGCAGCTGGTGGCGTCGGCCCAGGCGCTGGGGCCGAACGGCAGCTTCGCCGCCTTCGCCCAGCACCTGAAGTCGCAGGGCGACGAGTACGACGGCATCATCGGCGAGATCGTCAAGGAGCCGGAGTCGGACTTCGACGCGGTGCGCTTGTTCCTGCGCGGCGCGATCCGCCAGGTGAAGAACGACGCGCTGAAGCAGGAACTGAGTCAGCTGTTCGCGGCCGGCCTGTCGTCCGACGAGATCGGCGTGCGCTACCGGGAACTGACGGCGCAGCAGGATCAACTGCTGCGCGAGGCGGAAGCGGAGTTGGCAAACAGATAAAGTTGCAGGTCGCTTTGTATAGTAATGTTTCTGTCATGGTTGCAGCGGGCCGAAGTGGGGTTCTGCCCTCTGGAAAATGAAAAGTGACGTGCTATAATAAAACGCTAAGTGTTGTATGTTTTGGCATCGTTTTTCAGTTCAGAGTGTGTTTGTTTTCAGTCAGTTAGGCTCTTGATCGACATGGGATGACGGGTGTCGGCGGCCGGGGCCAGCTTGGGTTGATCCAACCCGGTCATGGTTTCTCGCCCCCACGCGCGTGTCCGATGCAGTAGAATTTCCGCCAAGAGAGGGTGGAATTCTGTTGAGGTCGATCGGCCCGACCAGGTGTAAGTAAGTCGTAGTATTGTCGGACTTGTGCAGTCGGCATGTTCGAAGACGTAGGCCCGCGAGGGCCGCAAGAAACTTTATCCTAAATAAGCAAGTCGTTGTGTAATCGAAAGCGCCTGTGCCAATCAAGAAACCTGAATCCAAAGCGGCTGCAAAGCCGAGCAAAGTGACCGCAAAATCCGCTAAAACGGCGGATAAATCGGAAACGCGTGTCGCCAGCAACCCGCCGGCGGTCAGCCAGACCACCGACGCGGCCACGCTTGCTGCCATCGATACTTCGGGCTACGTGCTGCCATCGGTCAAAGTGCCGGGCCGGCGCGGCCGCAAGCCGAAGGAATTTCAGCCTGAAAACGACGAAGTCGCCGCGCTGAACGCGGTCGAACGCGCCGAACTGAAGGCGGTCGACAAGGCCAAGGCCAAGGACCGCAAGGCCAAGGAAAAGGCGCTGCTGAAGGACGCTTTCTCGTCGGACACGGAAGCCACCGAGGAAGAACTCGAACGCCGCCGCCAGAAACTCAAGACCCTGATCAAGTTCGGCAAGGAACGTGGCTTCCTCACGTATGCCGAGATCAACGACCACCTGCCGGAAAATATCGTCGATCCCGAAGCGATCGAAGGCATCATCGGCACCTTCAATGACATGGGAATCGCCGTCTACGAGCACGCGCCGGACGCCGAAACCCTGCTGCTGTCGGACAACGTCGCCACCGTGACCAGCGACGACGAAGCCGAAGCGGCCGCCGAAGCGGCGCTGTCGACCGTCGACTCCGATTTCGGCCGCACCACCGACCCCGTGCGCATGTACATGCGCGAGATGGGCTCGGTCGAACTACTGACCCGCGAAGGCGAAATCGAGATCGCCAAGCGCATCGAAGACGGCCTGAAGGACATGATCCAGGCCATCTCCGCCTGCCCGGTGACGATCGCCGAGATCATCGCCGCCTCCGACCGCATCCGTGCCGATGAAATCAAGATCGACGAAATCGTCGACGGCCTGGTCGACGAGAGCGAGGAAGTGGCCGCGCCGGTAGCGCCGCCCGCCCCGGCCGAAGAGGACGAGGAAGAAGAGGAAGAGGAAGAAGAGGAAGAAGAGGAGGAGGAAGAAGCGAGCGCCTCGGGCGCCGCCGGTTTCTCGGCCGAACAGCTGGAAGCGTTGAAAAACGCCGCGCTGGAAAAATTCGACGTCATCTCCCTGCAGTTCGACAAGATGCGCCGCGCCTTCGAGAAGGAAGGCTACAATTCCAAGGCCTACGTCAAGGCGCAGGAAGCGATCTCGTTCGAGCTGCTGGGCATCCGCTTCACCGCCAAGGTGGTCGAGAAGCTGTGCGACACCCTGCGCGGCCAGGTCGACGAAGTGCGCCACATCGAGAAGCAGATCCTCGACGTGGCCGTGAACAAGTGCGGCATGCCGCGCGCCCACTTCATCAAAGTCTTCCCTGGCAACGAAACCAACCTGGAATGGGTGGACGGCGAAGTGGCTGCGGGGCACGCCTACAGCGCCATCCTCGGCCGCAACATCCCGACCATCAAGGAACTGCAGCAGCGCCTGATCGACCTGCAGGCGCGCGTCGTGCTGCCGCTGCCGGACCTGCGCAACATCAACCGCCAGATGGCGGCCGGCGAAATGAAGGCGCGCAAGGCCAAGCGCGAGATGACCGAGGCCAACTTGCGCCTGGTGATCTCGATCGCCAAGAAATACACCAACCGTGGTTTGCAATTCCTCGACTTGATCCAGGAAGGCAACATCGGTTTGATGAAGGCGGTGGACAAGTTCGAATACCGCCGCGGCTACAAGTTCTCGACGTATGCGACGTGGTGGATCCGCCAGGCCATCACCCGTTCGATCGCCGACCAGGCGCGCACCATCCGTATTCCGGTGCACATGATCGAAACCATCAACAAGATGAACCGGATTTCCCGCCAGATTCTGCAAGAAACCGGCGCCGAGCCGGATCCGGCGACGCTGGCCATCAAGATGGAGATGCCCGAGGACAAGATCCGCAAGATCATGAAGATCGCCAAGGAACCGATTTCGATGGAGACGCCGATCGGCGACGACGACGATTCGCACCTGGGCGACTTCATCGAGGACAACAACACCCTGGCGCCATCGGACGCGGCGCTGCACGCCTCGATGCGCGGCGTGGTCAAGGATGTGCTGGACTCGCTGACCCCGCGCGAAGCCAAGGTGCTGCGCATGCGTTTCGGCATCGAAATGTCGACCGACCACACCTTGGAAGAGGTCGGCAAGCAGTTCGACGTGACGCGCGAGCGCATCCGCCAGATCGAAGCGAAGGCACTGCGCAAGCTGCGCCACCCGTCGCGTTCGGACAAGCTGAAAAGCTTCTTGGAAGGCAACTAAGACTTGACTAGTGGCCGCGCTAGCCTTTATCCTCGCGAGTTCGTTTTGAAAACGAGCGCGTGCAGGAGGGGCCGGCAAGGCTCCCAGCGCAAAGCAAGACTTCTGGGCCTCTAGCTCATGCTTGGTTAGAGCAGCGGACTCATAATCCGTTGGTGCCGTGTTCGACTCACGGGAGGCCCACCAAATTTAATATGAAAATCAAGCACTTAGGTAGTAGTCTATCTAAGTGCTTTTTTCATTGGCAACCGGGCTTCTAATTGGCTCCTACCACTCGCGCGCGCGACATCCACGACTATGAAGAACGAACCATGCTGTTCTGGTGATAATGCCTGCGCCAGCGGCGCCCCTGCGGCGCCAATCCGACCTGGGCCGGGAGTGAGCTCAACTGTCTACCATATTGAAAACATGGATTGTGCGGTCGAAGAGCGGCTCATCCGCAACAAGCTGGAGGGGATGTCCGGTGTCGTCGACCTTGAGTTCAATTTGATTGCGCGCAAGCTGACGGTCCATCAGGATGTGGAAAACAGGGCTGCCATCGAGCAAGCGCTGCGGTCAATCGGGATGCCGACCACCCTGGTGGCACAGGGGGAGCCGGGCAGCCGCGCCAAAGGCCCCTCGGCTGCGCTAAGTCTGCGGCAGAAGGCTCTCCTCGCGGTCTCGGGAATTTGCGCCGTGCTGGCGGAGGTGGCGGCTTGGACTACCGGCACCGACACATCTCCCTGGATAGCCGGGTTGGCGGCGGTATCGATGGTCGCGGCCGGACTGCCAACGCTCAAAAAAGGATGGATCGCGCTAAAGACACTGACCTTGAACATCAACTTCCTGATGTGTGTGGCGGTTGGCGGGGCGCTGGTTCTTGGCCAGTGGCCGGAAGCGGCGATGGTGACTTTCTTGTTCGCGGTCGCTGAGTTGATCGAGAGTTTGGCGCTCAATCGCGCCCGCAATTCCGTCAACAAACTGATGCGGCTGGCCCCCGAGGTCGCGTTGGTGTGGACGGCCGGCGAGTGGACGGAGGTGGGCGTTAAAGCGGTCAACGTGGGAGACCTGCTGCGCGTCAGGCCGGGCGAACGCATCGCCCTCGATGGAAGAGTCACAGCGGGATACTCCTCGGTGAATCAGGCGCCGATCACTGGCGAAAGCATGCCGGTGGCTAAGGTTGTCGGCGACACGGTGTATGCCGGCACGATCAATGAAAACGGTGTCCTGGAAATTCAAGTTTCCGCGAGCAATAGCGACAGCGTGCTCGCGAAAATTATTCGGGTGATCGACGAGACGCAGGGCAACCAGGCTCCAACCCAGCGCTTTGTCGATCACTTCGCCAGATACTACACGCCGGTGGTGGTGGGCTTGGCTATCGTTGTGGCTGTCCTCCCGCCTGTCGTATTCGGCGTATCGTTCAGCGTCTGGCTTTATAAGGCGCTGGTCATGCTGGTCATCGCGTGTCCCTGCGCCTTGGTGCTTTCGACGCCGGTCACGATTGTCAGCGGACTGACCGCCGCGGCCCGAGCGGGGATTTTGATCAAGGGTGGTCAGTTTCTGGAGATGGGCCATCAGCTGAAGGTGATTGCAGTCGATAAGACTGGAACTTTAACCGAAGGCCGCCCTCAAGTGACCTCGGTGAGCGCCCAAGGCAAGCATGCAAAGGACGACGTTCTTCTCCTGGCCGCAAGCCTTGACGCGAATTCCACGCATCCCTTGGCCATGGCCATTATGCGCGCGGGACCAGTCGCGACAGAACTGAAGTCCGTGAGCAAATTCGAGGCATTGCCCGGCTTGGGCGTGAAGGGCGAAATTGAAAAATGCGTCTACTTCCTGGGCAATGCCCGGCTGATGGCGGAAGCCGGTATTCCGCTGCCACATGAGGCGACACCTGGCCTGGGCGAAACGGACACGGCTTGCACCAAGGTTTTCCTGGCCGTGCAGACTGAGGTTGTTGGCGTTATTTACATCGCTGATGTGGTTCGTCCCGGCGCGGCCGCGGCTATCAAAGAGCTGAACGACATCGGTGTCAGGACCGTCATGCTGACCGGCGACAATGCCGCTATAGCGACGAGCACCGCTGCTCAAGTAGGTATCCAGCAGGTGCAGGCTGAACTGCTGCCCGAGCATAAATTGGACGCGATCCGAATTCTTCAAGCCGGGTACGGAGCGGTGGGCATGGTCGGCGACGGCATTAACGACGCGCCCGCGCTTGCCCAGGCAGAAGTTGGATTCGCGATGGGGGCGGCCGGCAGCGATACCGCAATCGAGACTGCGGACGTGGCTCTGATGGATGACGACCTGCATAAAATCGTAGGCTTCATCAGGCTGAGCCGTCGGACCCGCGCGATACTGATGCAAAACATCGCGACTGCCTTGGGCATCAAGCTGGTCTTCTTCGGGCTAGCTGTCGCTGGCTTCGCAACGCTGTGGATGGCGGTGTTCGCAGACGTCGGAGCTAGTCTCCTGGTTGTGGCCAATGGACTACGATTGTTGCGGCGAAAAAGCAGTCTCTAGTTTAGCGACGAGGCTAGGGTTTTTCGGCCGCCTCCGCCGTCCGCACATCCAGCATCGCGATCACCAGATCCACCTCGGTCAGCATGAGCTTCACCGGGAAGCCATCCTCCAGCGCCACCACGGCGCCGGCGGCAATCTTCTCGTTGCCGGCGGGGGAGTTCGGCATGAAGGCGAATTGCGGGAACTTGCTTTGACCGTGCTGGGCGATGTCGCGCAGGGTGCGCGGCGCGGCACGCAACAGGCCGTTGCGCACGTGGTGCTGACGCTCTTCGTTGCGCTCTTTGAGCAGCGCCGTCAGGCGTTCGATTTCCTTGTGCAGGCGGTCGGACTCGGCCTGCAGGTTGCGCATCGCCTCATCGCCGAGCGCGTCCTCCCACTGCGTCAATTTCAGCAGGCCGCGTTTGTGCAGCGCTTGCCGTTGCAGGTCGAGGTCGACCGTGGACAGGCGCGTTTGGTGCGCTTCCAGAGCCTGCTGTTCCTGCACGTCGCCGTTGGCGCGGTGCCATTTGTCGCCGAAGTCGAACACCAGCCCGTCGAAGTAGAAATACATCGGCAGGCCTTGTTCGAGCACTTGACGGCTGGTCTGGTTCCAACGGCTGGCCAGTTCGGCCAGCGTCAGGGTGATAGGTTCGATGATGGGCATTGTTGTCGCGAGTAGAATCCAATCCGGGATTTTCTCACAGACGGCACGGCGCCATCACTTTATCCGCTTGCGCATGAAGATGGTCGCCTGCGGATTGTCGTTGTAGCGCTCGCAGCGTTCATAGCCCAGCTGGTCGTACAGCCGGATCGCCGCGTGCAGGTCGTCCTTGGTGTCGAGGTAGACGGCGTTGTAGCCGGCCTGAGCGGCGTGGCTTTCCAGCGCCTGCATCAGCGCCTCGGCCAGGCCGCGCCGGCGGAAACGGTCGGCCACGTACAGTCGCTTGCATTCGGTCGCGCCGGCCACTTCCTGCAGCGGGCGCATGGCCACGCAGGCGGCCGCCTCGCCGTCCACGTAGGCGATCCACATCGCCGAGCTGGCGTCGTTGAGGAAGGCGCGGATGGCGTCGTCGTCGTCGCGCAGCACGACGTTGATGACGTCGAAGTATTCGTGCAGCAGGTGGCGGGCATCGTCCAGCTCGGCTGCGGTGGCGCGGATCACGCGCGTGGCCGGCGTCGACAGGATGTGCTGCACCTTGCGCATCGCGTCCAGCAATTCCGCGCGCTGCGTTGCGCCCAGCTGCGCCAGCATGCGCACCGTTTCGGCCGAGGCGCGGTGGTTGATGTCGGCGATCACGGCCTGGCCGGCGTCGGTCAGGCTCAGCAGGGTGGCGCGCTTGTCCTGCGGCGAGCGTTCGCCGTGGACCAGGCCGCGCTCGCCGAGGGAGCGCAGCAGCCGGCTCATGTAGCCGGCGTCCAGGTCCAGCTTGGTGCGCAGATGGTTGGCGGTACAGCCGGGATTCAGCGACAGTTCGTACATGATGCGGCCTTCGCTGAGCGAATAGTCGGTGTCCAGGTAGCGCCCGCGCAGCAGGCCCAGGTGCACGGTGTAGTAGCGGTTGAATTGCCGCACAACGTCGGCCTGCTGTTGCATATCCATCAAATCCTCCAAATGCTTGCTTTTGGCAACTATATGCGTGAAGGGCGGTGCAGTCAACCGGGCGTGCATGTAAAATGACTGCTTCCATTAGCGGAGTAGCGACAATGATGTTTTTAAAAGTTCCGTTTGCGGAAAAAGACGAAGCCAAGGCGCTGGGTGCGCGCTGGAATGGCGAGCGCAAATCGTGGTACGTGCCCGACGGCAAGCCGACCGAGCCTTTCGAGCGCTGGCTGGCACCGGGCGGGGCCGATTTCGTGCCGGCCAAGGCGTCTGTGGCGCCGAAAGCCAAGCCGCTGTCGGTCGATTCCTATGTGGGCAAGTCGGTGGTGGGCAAGTTCTACCAGGAGTTGCAGCACGACTGCAATCCGTTCGAGGCTTGCCCGGTCTGCGCGCCGGTGCTGGCCAGCTCGGGCTGGCAGGCGGCGCATGACAGCGTCGACCAGATGCTGGCCACCCTGCGCGCCTGATCCACTGCACATGCGGAGCGCGCCGGCATTTCGTACCCACGAGACGGCGCCGCCACCGGTCGCCGGTTTCCGGCATCCGGCCGATCTGTTCGAGGCCTTGTTCCAGAGCATACAGGGCGGCGAACAGCATGTGCGCCCGCCGCTGGAGTTGGCGCCCGGTTCTCCTTTCCTTCCGTTTATCGAAATCGGCTACGCGCTGCGCGCCTGCGTGGAAGACAAGTCGCGCCGCGACTATCTGCTGCAGCGCTTGCGTCCGCACCGCGGCGCGATCATCGGCACCTTGCCCGCGAGCTTGCTGCCGCATGGCATGTTGCCGCGCACCGCGCCGCCGCCCGATTTTCGTCCGTTGGAGCAGATCAGCGATGCCGAGCTGCGCGCCTGGCTGGTGGAGGACGGCGGCTTGATCTACGGCGAACTCCAGCGCTTCGAACTGGAGAATTACTTCGATGCGATCGCCACGGTCATCCGTCCCGGCGGCGTGATGGTCGATCTGGGCAGCGGCCTGGGCAAGGTGGTGATGTCGGCGGCGCTGGCGTTTCCGTTCCAGCGCTGCATCGGCGTGGAGCTGATGGGCTACCGGCACGCGCTGGCGGTCCGGCGCCTCGACGCTTTGCTGGCGCTGGCGCGTCAGGGGCTGGCCGCGCTGCCGACGCCGCTGGCGCCCGACACCCCGCTGCAACTGCCGTTTGGCGGCGAGGCCAGCGGCCGGCACCTGCTCGACCTGGCGTCGCGCATCGCCTTCATCGAGGCGGACCTGTTCAAGGTCGACGTGCGTGGCGCCAGTCTGGTGTTCATGTACAGCACCTGCTTCGGTCCTCTGATGGATGCCATCGCCGGAAAGCTGGCGCGCGAGATGCAGGAAGGCGCGCTGGTCAGCACCACCACCTATCCCTTGAACCATCCTGCGTTCAAATTGCTATACCAATTCCCGGCCGGGACGGTGGCCTGGACCTCGGTCATGCTCTACCAGCGCACCGGGGCCTTGCAGGCCTTGGGTCCGGCCGAGCCGTCCGTCACCTACGAACCGGACCCGGCCGAGTGGGAAGAACGCGTCCGGCAGGAGTTGGCGGCGCTGGACAACAGGCCTTAAAGCAGCCATTTGCGCGCGGTTGAGATCACATTGTCCGACAATGCGCGCGTAAAGGTGGTCTGGATGTCCCACATGTGCCAGATCAGCGGCACATCCAGATAATCGCCGGGGGTCAGCTCCACCATCTTTCCAGCCCTCAATTGCTGTTCGCACTGCAATATCGGCAGCATGCCGTAGCCGAAACCCGCCTCGACAAACCGCACAAACCCGTCCGAACTGGCGAAGGAATGATGGGGATAGTGGCCGGTGTAGCCGGTGCGGCGGGCGATGTAGCGTTCCTGCAGCGCATCCTTGCGGTCGAAATTCAGCGCCGGCGCCTGTTGCACGGCGGCGGCCGTCATGCCGTCCGGGAACCAGCGCCGGGCAAACGCCGGGCTGGCCACGCAGAGATAGCGCATCGCGCCCAGCGGCGTCGATGTTGTCCCGGCAACTTGCGCCGATTCGCTGGTCACGCAGCCGAATACCCGGCCTTCCCGCAACATCGTCAAGGTATGGTCCTGGTCGTCCAGGCGGATGTGGAGCAGGCATTCGCCGCTGCTCATCAGCGGCGTCACGGCTTCCTGGACCCAGGTCGCGGCGCTGTCGGCGTTGACGGCGATGGCGATTTCCGGCCTCGCCTCGCCGGACTCCGGCCGATGCAGCAGCACCGCCTCCAGCAGCCGGACCTGGCGGTAGTGGGCGATCAATCGCTGTCCGGCCTCGGTGGGCGAGGGCGGTTGGCTGCGGACGATCAGCAACTCGCCGGCACTGTTTTCCAGCATGCGGATGCGCTGCGAAACGGCC
The DNA here is from genome assembly GCF_013369445.1 of Duganella sp. BJB1802. Classification (NCBI taxonomy): domain Bacteria; kingdom Pseudomonadati; phylum Pseudomonadota; class Betaproteobacteria; order Burkholderiales; family Oxalobacteraceae; genus Duganella; species Duganella sp. BJB1802. The sequence goes on from NZ_JABWEF010000001.1 coordinate 551,863, forward strand.
GATTGGGTGATGGAAAGCGCGACGGCCGCCTTGTCGAAACTGCCATAGTCGATGACGGCGTCCAACGCCGCCAGGCCGCGATAGTCAACTTGCCTCATTAGCGCCTCTAATATTTGGTCAGTAATATTAATTATACTTATCTTCCCGTGGAGTTTAAGCTGTCCTCATCGTTCTGGGAGAAAAAATATGGAAGTGACGGCTTTTTTAAAAGGGATGGGCCTTGGCGGTAGTTTAATTGTCGCTATCGGCTCGCAGAACGCCTACCTGTTAAAACAGGCGTTGAAACGCGAATTTGTTTTAACCTGCATCGCCATCTGTGTTATCTGCGACGTCGTTCTGATAGGAATGGGCGTGGCGGGCATGGGGAAATTAATCGTCGAAGCGCCGGCATTGCTATTCTGGATAAAAATCGCCGGCGCGGGATTTCTTTTCTGGTACGGCTTGCGCGCGGCGCGGTCGGCTTTGAATCCCGGTGTATTAAAGGCGGGCGAGAATAATCCCGCCGGCGATCGCGGCGCCGTCATTGCCGCCATGTTGGCTTTCAGCCTGTTGAATCCCCATGTTTATCTGGATACCGTTGTGCTGCTTGGGTCGATAGGCGGCCAGCAGCCGGGCAATGGGCGCCTGTATTTCGCGCTCGGGGCCATGCTTGCGTCATTGGTTTGGTTTAGCAGCCTGGGTTTGGGCGCCCGCTATTTAACGCCGATATTCGCCAAGCCGCGCGCCTGGCAGATATTGGATGGCGTGATCGCGGTGGTCATGTGGGCCCTGGCTATTTCCCTGTTTGTTTGACAGGCGCCGTCGGCGATCACCCAGGTCAAGCTGGAAGCTGGCAGGTACATGCCAATTTCTGGCATAAAAAGCAGGGTTGTACGCCCTTTTCCGGACGAAGATGGGTATTGTGCTAATAGGCAACACTTCGGCCGGCCTGCGATACCGTCTACGCGGCCGTTCAGCTTACAATGGAGATAGTCACCCCCCAAACAGCGCCACAGGATTCCGGGCCAGATGACGGCCGATATATATGAGCACGGACCTCAGTAATTACGCCCACCTCTCCGCAGTAGCGGCAGCCTTTGCGGCCGACGCTATTCTGTGCACATTGCTTATTTTCCTCTGGCTGATGCAGCGCAAGGAAAAGCACGCCTTATTCTGGGGATTGGGACAGCTGTCGGTAATGTTCGGAATTATCACCTGGTTTATCGGCGACCGGGTTTTATCTGAATCGTTGCGTATCCCGCTTTGCGCCGCTTTGCTTAGCGGCAGCATGATAGGTTATTGGAGTGGTACTAAATACTTTCTCGGCGAATTACATCGATATCAAATACGCTGGATACTTCCAGTTGGAATATTAATTGCCGGAATATGTTATGCCGTCTGGTTGAAGGATCCGGCGATAGTCCCGCCTGGCAGCGCCGCCATATTGGGCGTGGTCATGTTCTGGTGCGGGCAGCGTTTGATCAAGCATAAAAACCGCTATCGCCTGTTGGGTATTACGCTTATTCTGCGCGGCGGTTTTAATGTCCTGAGTGCGGTAACGCTGGGCCCCGAGTTATATCTGATCTGGTTTGCCGGCACGACCGTCCTTAAGACCCTGAGCATGCTGGGCTTGATCTACGCAGTGCAGGATGAAATCCAGCAACGCTACGCCCGCACCATCGACAGCCTGAGCAACGGCTTCCTGATCCGGGACCGGCGCGGCTATGTCATGGTGGCCAACGAACGCTGCGCCCGCCTGCTGGGATTCAATGGTCCCGCCGACCTGATCGGCCGCCATGTCTGCGAACTGCTTCCCGGCCTCACCCGGGAAATGGCGGATCAGTATTTCAGCCGCTTCCTGGCCCCCGGTGTGCAATTTCCCACCGTCGACAGGGTAACCATCACATTGCATAACGGCAATAAACTGCCGGTTGAGATGCTGGGCTCGCCGTATGAGGAGCGCGGCCGTTTGTACTGCCTGGTCCAGTTGCTGGACGTCAGCGAACGCCAAAAGAAGGACGATTTGCTGCACCAGGCGGCGCGCATCGATCCCGTTACCGGCTATTTCAACCGCCACGCGCTGTCCAAGCGGCTGGAGGAAGAGGTCGCCAACGCCGCCTTCTCCGACGGCGAGTGCGCCGTCCTGTTCATCGACCTGGACAAGTTCAAGCGCGTCAACGATTCCTTCGGCCACGCCGCCGGCGACGAATTGCTGCGTCAGTTCGCGCGCCGCCTGCACGGCATCCTCCGCCCGCAGGATGTGCTGGCCCGTTTCGGCGGCGACGAGTTCATCGTCGTCCTGCCCGGCCTGCCACGGGATGGCAGCGAGAAAATGGCCAGCGACTGCGCGGCCGCCGTCATCGCCATCATGGCCGACAGCTTCAACCTGTCGCACCACGCGATCGGCGTATCGGCCAGCGTCGGCATTGCCTGCTATCCCTTGCACGGCGGCGATAGCGATACGCTGATACGCAACGCCGACATCGCCATGTACGAAGCCAAGAAAGCCGGCCGCGGCGAGATGCGCTTCTTCAACGACGCCATGAACGCCGCCGCCAAGGATGCGCTGGTGATCGACGGCGCCTTGCGCGGCGCCATCGAGGCCGGCGAATTCCGCCTGGTCTACCAGGCCATCACCAATTCCCACACCGGCAAGCTGACCAAGGTGGAGGCGCTGCTGCGCTGGGACAGCGCCCTGCTGGGCGCGGTGCCGCCGGACCGTTTCATCCCGGTCGCCGAAGATAGCGGCATGATCGTCGAACTTGGCACCTGGGTGCTGAACCAGGCCTGCCGCCAGGTGGCTCAATGGAAATCCGGCGCGCTGGAGGAGATCACCATCAGCATCAACGTCTCGGCCTGGCAGCTGGCCGATCCGGCCTTTGTCGGCTTGGTGCGGCATGCGCTGGCCAGCAACGGCCTGGCCGCGCGCCAGCTGGAGCTGGAATTGACCGAGCGGGTGTTGATCGACGATGGCGGCCAGGTGCATGCGGTATTGGCGCAGTTGCGCGCACTTGGCGTCAGCATCTCGCTGGACGACTTCGGCACCGGCTACTCATCGCTCAGCTACCTGACCCAGTTCCACCTGAACACGCTGAAAATAGACCGCGCCTTCGTCATGGATATTGAGCACAGCGAGCGCAGCAACAACCTGGTGCACGCCATCATCGCCATGGGCCACAGCCTGGGCCTGCAACTGGTGGCGGAGGGCGTGGAGACCGCCGGCCAGGCGGCCATCCTGGAAAAGATGGGTTGCCATTATCTGCAGGGCTATCACATCTCCCGGCCCATCCCGGCGGAGGAACTGCTGCTTTTTGCATGCGGCCTGCTCGCCAGGCCGCACGCCGATAGCTTCGCTATTTAGCGCTTGACGCAGGGAGCTTCTGCGCCGCCTCGCCGGCGGTCAGGATCCAGATGCGGTCGATCCTGCCTTCGCCGTCCACCGTGTAGTTGACCACGATGTCGCTGCCGCGCAGCGCGGCCGGCATCTCGATCAGGTTGTCCTGGTTGAAGATGCGCGCGGCGGGCGACAAGCGGCGCGTGGCGCCGTCGATGCCCACTTCCGGGAAATAGCCGGGCGTCATCTTCCCGCGCTGGGCGTTGGCCGGAAAGGTCCGCTCGGCCGCCCACGCCGACAAGGCCAGGCAAGCTGCCGCCAGCAATACACACCATCGCCGCATGGGAACCTCCACAAAGGACAAGAACTTCCAGCTTACCTCAAGTCCGCCTGGTTGTTTGTTGTCATGTCACCAAGCCGTCACATTCCCGTCATCGCCGCGTCACATGCAGTTCCTACAATCTTGCGAGTTTAGTTCCAAGCCTAGTCCACACTAACCAGCAAGAAAGAAAAACAAATCATGCAACAGCGCTTCCCTTTGAAACCATTGTGCCTGGTGGTCCTGCAAGCCCTCGCTTGCCACGCTTACGCTGCCGCCGACGCGGCCGATGCCGCCGCCGACAGCTCGGTGGCCGGCGCCGTCGTCGGTCCTATGCAAACGGTGGAAATCACCGGCCGTGGCCAGTCGCGTCAGGTGCAGAACATCAACAAGGCCGACCTGGCCGAAGCGCTGCCGGGCACCAGCCCGCTCAAGGTGCTGGAAAAACTGCCAGGTGTGAACTTCCAGTCCGCCGATCCGTTCGGCGCCTACGAGTGGTCGACCCGCTTCAGCGTGCGCGGCTTCAACCAGAACCAGCTGGGCTTCACGCTGGACGGCGTGCCGCTGGGCGACATGAGCTACGGTAACAACAACGGCCTGCACATCAGCCGCGCCATCTCCTCGGAAAACGTCGGCAACGTGACGGTATCGCAGGGCGCCGGCGCGGTCGGCACCGCCTCGACCAGCAACCTGGGCGGCACCGTGCAATTCTTCACGCTGAACCCGAGCGACACGCGCGGCCTGACCTTCGCGCAAACCTTCGGCAGCGATTCGACCTCGCGCACCTTCGCCCGCGTCGATACCGGCCTGATCAACAACGTCGTCAAGGCCTACATCAGCGGCACCCGCCAGCGCACCGACAAGACCAAGGGCGAGGGCGGCCAGGACCAGGATCAGCTGAACTCGAAGTTCGTGTTCAACTTCGGCGAGAACAGCCTGACCGGCTTCCTCAACTATTCCGACCGCCGCGAAGTCGACTACCAGGACGTGTCGCTGGAAATGGTCAAGCGCCTCGGCTACGGCTGGGACAACTACCAGCCCGACTGGCAGCGCGCGGTGGACGCCGCACGCAACAAGTTCACCGGCGGCGTCAACAGCCAAGACGACGCCTACTACTCGGCCGGCGGCCTGCGCAAGGACACCATCGGCGGCCTGACCCTGGCGCTGAACTTCGGCCCATCGGTCGAACTGAAGACCACCATCTACCACCACGACAACGACGGCCAGGGCCACTGGTACACGCCGTATGTGGCGACCGACGCCGCCAACCCGATCTCGCTGCGCACCACCGAGTACTCGATCGGCCGCGACGGCGTCACCAGCGACCTGACCTGGGAACTGGGCAGCCACACCATCACCGCCGGCCTGTGGGGCGAGCGCAGCAACCACAACGTCAGCCGCAACTACTACAAGGTGACCGGCCCGGCCGACACCATGTTCTTCCTGTCGAATCCGTTCCGCACCGACTTCAAGCAGAACTTCGTCACCACCACCTCGCAGTACTACGTGGCCGACACCTTCAGCGCCATGGACGGCAAGCTGAAGTTCAACGCCGGCTTCAAGGCGATGGACGTGGACATCAAGGCCACCAACCTGATCGGCACCCGCGCCGCCGGCGAGCTCGACGCCGAGAAGAAATTCCTGCCGCAGGCCGGCGTCAACTACGCCATCAGCGCCGACGACGAAGTGTTCGCCTCGGCCTCGAAGAACATGCGCGCGTTCCAGCCGGGCGTGAGCGGTCCGTTCTCGCAGACCCAGGCCGCGTACAACGCCGGCATCGCCAAGCTCAAGCCTGAGACCTCGGTCAACATCGACCTCGGCTACCGCTTCAAGCGCGCCGACATCCAGGGTTCGGTGGCGGTCTACAACGCCCGCTTCGACGACCGCCAACTGAGCGTGGCCACCTGCGCCGGCATCGTCGGCTGCCCGTCGACCTTCGTCAACGTCGGCAAGGTCGACACCAAGGGCCTGGAAGCGATCGCCGTGTGGAAGATCAACCGCGAGATCAGCTGGTTCAACTCGTACACCTTCAACGACTCCAAGTACAAGTCGAACTACCAGGACGGCGCCAACCTGGTGGCCGTCAGCGGCAAGCAGGTGGTCGATGCGCCGCGCTCGCTGTTCAACACCGAAGCCTCGTATGAGAGCGGCACCTGGTTCGCCCGCGTCGGCGGCAAGTACACCGGCAAGCGCTACTACACCTACCTGAACGACGCCTCGGTGCCATCGTTCTGGCTGGCCAACCTGTCGGCCGGCTACAAGCTGAAGTCGATGGGCATGCTGAAGGACCTGTCGCTGCAAGTGAACGTGACCAACCTGTTCGACAAGCAGTACATCGGCTCGATCGGCACCAACGGCTTCCAGGCCAGCGATATCAACGGCACCGCGCAAACGCTGCTGACCGGCGCGCCGCGCCAGGTGTTCGTCACGCTGAACGGCAAGCTGTAAATGGCCCGTCCCCTGCTGGCGCTGGTCTGCGGTGCGTTGATATCTTCGGCCGCCGCAGCGGCCAGCGGGGCGGCCTCCACGCCGATCCAGCACGTGATCGTGCTGGTCGGCGAGAACCGCACTTTCGACAACCTGTACGGCGTCTACCAGCCGCGCAAGGGCCAGACGGTGGCCAACCTGTTGTCGAAGAAAATCGTCAACAGGGACGGCACGCCCGGCCCGCGCTTCGCGGACGCGGCGCAGAAACTGGGCCTGTCCACCGGCGCCTACACGCCGACGCCGGACTTCAACGGCGTCTACGGCACTTTGCCGCAGCCTTGGGCCGGCGGCGCCTTCGGCCAGCGGCAGGACGTGCCCGACGCGCGCTTCCCGTCCAACCTGCCCAACGGCCCGTTCCAGATCACCCACCACGTCGGCTACGGCGCCCACACCGGCGACCCGACCCATCGCTTCTTCCAGATGTGGCAGCAGGTCGACGGCGGCAGGAACGATATGTTCGTCTGGGTGGCGGACCAGACCGGTCCCGGCCCCAGCAATCCTGCGCCGCTCGCGCCCGGCAAGACCGGCCAGGGCGCGGTGGCCATGGGCTTCTACAACATGGCGCGCGGCGACGCGCCGCTGTTCAAGAAGCTGGCCGACCAGTACGCGCTGGCCGACAACTACCACCAGCCCGTCATGGGCGGCACCACCGTCAACTACTTCGCGCTGGCCACGGCCGACGTCGGCTACTACACGGAGGCCGGCGCGGCCGCCGTGCCGCCGGCCAAGCAGATCGAGAACCCCGACGCCCAGCCCGGCACCAACAACTGGTACACCGAGGACGGCTATCGCGGTGGCACCTATGTCAATTGTTCCGATCCGGCCCAGCCCGGTGTGGCGGGCATCCGACAGCTGCTGTCGCAACTGCCATACCCGGCCTTCAACGACGGCAACTGCGCGCCCGGCCACTACTACATGGTCAACAATCTCGACCCCGCGTTCGGCCCGATGGGCGAGGCGCTGCCGCTGGGACCGGACAAATTCCTGCTGCCGCCGCAGACCATGCCGCACATCGGCGACGCCATGACGGCCGGCGGCGTGTCGTGGAAGTGGTATAGCGGCGGCCGCAACGACGGCAAGAAAGTCGACAAGGAATACTGCGGCATGTGCGACACGCCGACCTTCTTCAGCTCGACGATGAACGGCCCCGACAAGGACAAGCTGGTCGACCTGATGCAGTTCTACGTCGACGTCAAGGATGCCGCCACGTTCCCGTCGGTGGCCGTGATCGCCCCGTACGACAGCATCTCCGGCCATCCCGGCTACGCGATGGAAACCAGCTTCGACGAGCTGGTGGCCGGCGTGCTGGAGCGGGTGCAGGCCAACCCGGCGCTGTGGAAGAACACCGTGGTGCTGGTCACCTTCGACGAGGGCGGCGGCTACTACGATTCCGGCTACGTGCAGGCGATCGACTTCTTCGGCGACGGCACGCGCATCCCGCTGCTGGCCATTTCGCCGTGGGCCAAAAAGGGCGTGGTCGACCACACGTATTACGACCACGCCTCGATCGCCAAGTTCATCGAGCGCAACTGGTCGCTGCCGCCGCTGTCGGCGCGCAGCCGCGACAACCTGCCCAACCCGGTGCACGACAAGGCCGCGCCCTACGTGCCGCGCAACCGCCCGGCCATCGGCGACCTGATGAACCTGTTCGATTTCGGCGCGGCCCATCCTTGAACTGTTGCTTTGAGAACACATTTCCCGCCTTGCGCTGGTGGCGGGCCCGACATCGTTGCATACTGGATGGCCCAAGTCAGCGATGAGGAGAATGTAATGAAATGGTTTTACGACCTGAGAATAGCCACCAAGCTCATCGTGTCGTTCGGCGCGGTGCTGCTGCTGACGCTGGTGATGGGCGTGTGCACCATTCTGTCGATGGGCAAGGTCAACCAGGCGTCCACCGACCTGGCGCAGAACTGGATGCCCAGCGTGCGCGCGGTGCTGGAGCTGCGCGGCGACGTCGGCGACTATCGCCGCTGGGAGCTGGCGCACCTGCTCAACGAAGACCCGCAGGCCATGGCCGGCTACGAAAAGCGCATGGACGACACCCTGGCCACCCTCAAGGCCCACCGCCAGGCCTACGAGAAGGTGATCAACGAGGGTGAGGAAAAAACGCTGGCCGGCGAATTCGACAAGAGCCTGGCCGCGTTCATGATCGAACACGAGAAAATGATGACGCTGTCGCGCGCCAACCAGAAGGTCGAGGCGCGCGCCGTGGCCAGCGCCAACTCGGCCAAGTTGCTGGGCGAGCTGACCGCCACCGTCAACAAGCTGGTCAAGCTGAACTCGGACGGCGGCGAGGCCGCCAGCGCGGCCGCCAGCGCCACCTTCAGCAGCGCGCGCTGGACCGCCATCGTGCTGCTGGTGCTGAACATCGTCATCGGCATGGCGCTGGCCGTGTGGGTGGCGCGCATCGTGGCCACGCCGCTGCAGGAGGCGGTGGCGCTGGCGCGCGACGTCGCCGGCGGCGACCTGACCCGCACCATCGCCGTCAGCTCGGCCTGCGAGACGGGCCAGCTGATGCAGGCCTTGCAGGACATGACCGGCAATCTGCAGCAGCTGGTCAGCCAGGTGCGCAGCGGCACCGACACCATCGCCACCGCGTCCAGCGAGATCGCCAGCGGCAACCAGGACCTGTCGGCGCGCACCGAGGAGCAGGCCAGCTCGCTGGAGGAGACGGCCTCGTCGATGGAAGAGTTGACCAGCACCGTCAAGCAGAACGCCGACAACGCGCGCCAGGCCAACCAGTTGGCGCAGTCGGCGTCCGGCATCGCGGTCAAGGGCGGCGACGTGGTGGGACAGGTGGTCGGCACCATGGCCTCGATCAACGAATCGTCGCGCAAGATCGTCGACATCATCGCCGTCATCGACGGCATCGCGTTCCAGACCAACATCCTGGCCCTGAACGCGGCGGTGGAGGCGGCCCGCGCCGGCGAGCAGGGACGCGGCTTCGCGGTGGTGGCGTCCGAGGTGCGCAACCTGGCGCAGCGCTCGGCGGCGGCGGCCAAGGACATCAAGCAGCTGATCGGCGATTCGGTGGAGAAGGTGGAGACCGGCTCGCAGCTGGTCGACCAGGCCGGGCAGACCATGGCGGAGATCGTCGCCAGCATCACCCGCGTGACCGACATCATGGCCGAGATCACCTCGGCCAGCGTGGAGCAGAGCCACGGCATCGAGCAGGTCAACACCGCCATCGTGCAGATGGACCAGGTGACGCAGCAGAACGCCGCGCTGGTGGAGCAGGCCGCGGCGGCGGCCGAGTCGATGCAGGATCAGGCCGGCAAGTTGAGCGAGGTGGTGAGCGTGTTCAAGTTGCTGGAGACCAGCGCGCCGGCGGTGCGTCCGGCGCCGCGCCGCAAGCAGGTGGCGGCGCCGGTGCGCGCGGCGGTGGTCAAGCCGGCGATCAAGCAGGCCGCCAAGGCTCCCGCCAGCGATGAGTGGGAGACGTTCTAGCGTCGTTCCCGCCTGCGCGGGAACGACTCAGGCGCCGGGATGCCGCTCGCGCCAGGCCGTGAGCGCGGCGCGGTAGCGCTCCAGCGCGTCCTGGTACAGGTCCTCGACGCAGAACGTGCAGCCGCTGTGGCAGCAATCGCCCGGCTCGGGCGGCTGTGGCGGCTGCGGCATCGGATCGTCGTCCGGCGCCGGGTTACGGTTCGCGTCCATCATGCCGGCGGCATGGCCAGCAACGCCATGTTGCGTCCCTTTTCCTTGGCGCGGTATAGCGCGCGGTCGGCCATCTGCACCAGCAGCTCGGGCGAGCTGTCCTCGGTCGGCCGCATCACCGCCACGCCGATGCTGATGGTCAGCATGCCGAACGGCGACTGCTCGTGCGGCATTTGTCTGCGCGCCAGCTCGGCGCAGATCTCCTCGGCCACGCCGAAGGCGTCGGCCGCGTCGGTGGCGGCCGCCAGCAGCGCGAACTCCTCGCCGCCGTAGCGCGCCACCAGGTCGGTGGTGCGCCGCCCGTGCGCGGTGATCAGCTCGGCCACGGTGCGCAGCGCCGAGTCGCCGGCCAGGTGGCCGTAGTGGTCGTTGTACTTCTTGAAGTAGTCCACGTCCAGCATCGACAGCGCCACCGTCTGGCCGGTGCGCGCCGCGCGCCGCCATTCGGCTTCCAGCGCCAGGTCGAAGCCGCGCCGGTTGCTCACGCCGGTCAGGCCGTCGGTGGTGCTGAGCGCGGCCAGCTTGCGGTTCGATTCCTCCAGCTCGCGCGTGCGCGCGGCCACCAGCTGCTTGAGCTCGGCCTGGTGGCGGGTCAGGCGGGCGATGCGGATCTTGTAGGCCAGCATCAGCGAGCCCAGCACCAGCGCGGCGGCGCCCACGCGGAACCACCAGCGCTGCCAGAACGGCGGCGTGATGGTGATGGCCAGCGTGGCCGGCTCCGGATTCCACACGCCCAAGTGGTTGGCGGCCTTGACCCGGAACACGTAGTGGCCGGGGTTGAGGTTGGTGTAGCTGGCGCTGCGGTGGGCGGCGTCGGTGTGCACCCAGTCGCGGTCGAAGCCCTGCAACTGGTAGGCGTAGCGGTTCTCGGCCGGCTCGGTGTAGTGCAGCGCGGCGAACTCCAGCGAGAACACCGAGGCCTGCGACGACAAGGTCAGCGCGGTGGGCGAGGTGACCGGACCCTCGGCCTTGACGTTCTCGCCCGGCTTGCCGTCCTGCAGCGAGTGGTTGAACACGGTGATGTCGGTGATCGCCACCTGCGGCGGCACCGAGCTGGTGCGTACCGCCGACGGCGTCACCGCCGTCATGCCGTGCACGCCGCCGAAGTACAGCACGCCGTTCTGGCCCATGGACGAGGAGTTGACGGTGTAGCCCTCGGTCAGCCCGTCCGACGGACTGAAGTGGCTGACCTGGCCGTTGGCCGGGTCCAGCCGGTACAGGCCGGCGATGGTGCTGCACCAGATCTTGCCGTCGAGGTCGTGCTCGATGGCGAGGATCTTGGGCGCGCGCATGGCGGCCGCGTAGGACTTGAAGCTGACCTGGCCGTCCGCGCCGAACACCACCAGGTCCAGGCCCTTGCTGGTGCCGACCCAGATGCGGCCCTGCGCGTCCTCGTGCAGGCTGGCGATGTTGTCGTCGCTCAGGCTGGCGCGGTCGGCGCCGGCGTGGCGGAAGTGGCGGAATTTGCCGGTGGCCGGGTCCAGCAGGTCGAGCCCGCCGCCGTTCCATTCCGAGCCGGCCCACACGCGCCCGGCGCGGTCCTCCAGCACCGCCGAGGTGCCGTTGACGCTGCGCGTGTTCGGGTCCTGCGGATCGTTGTAGTAGATCTTGCGGGCGTCGGTCTTGATCTCGTAGCGGATCAGGCTGTTGCCGGTGGCCAGCCACAGCACGCCGCCGGCGCCGGGCGCGATGGCGTTGATGTAGTCGCTGGCGGTGTTGCCGAAGTGGATGACCTGGAACGGGCTGTCGGGCGTGTCCAACCGGTTCAGGCCGTTGGACGTGCCCAGCCACAGCGGGCCCTTGCCGTCGTCGTCCTGGTACATGCTGTAGACGATGGAGTGGCTCAGCATGCCGGGTTTCTTATCGTCCGCGCGGTAGCTTTTTATCACGGTGCTGGTGGCCGGATCGTACAAGCTCATGCCGACGTTCCCGCCCAGCCAGATGCGCCCGCCCGGCGCGCGGGCCAGGCTCAGCAGCGCGTTGCTGGCCGGCGCCGAGCGGCTGTCGATGCGGAACGGCACGTGGCGGGTGAAGCCCTCGCTCGACAGGTTGGCCAGGCTGATGCCGTCGGTGAAGGAGGCGATCCACAGCATGCCGCCGCGGTCCTGCATCACCGCGCGCAGGTTGTCGCCGGGCAGGCTGTACGGATCGTCGGCCGCGTGCACGAACTGGTCGAACTCGCCGCTGGCCTCGTTCCAGCGCAGCAGGCCGGCCGACAGCGTGGTGCACCACAGCGTGCCCTTGTTGTCGAGGTTGAAGTTGGTGATGCGGCTGTACGGCGAGGCGATGGCCTGGCGGGTGTCCCAGTCGCGCTTGCCGTCCCAGCGGATCACGCCCGACTCGGTGCCGATCCACAGCATGCCGTTCCGGTCGAACTGCAGCGCGCGCACGATGTTCACGCGCGCGTCCGGCTTGGGCGCCGGATCGACCTGGTGGTGGCGGAAGGCGGTGGCGCCCGGCGCCAGGTAGTCCAGCCCGCCCGGCCAGGTGCCGATCCACACGCCGCCCTGCGCGTCCAGCGCCAGCGCGTTCAGGTCGTTGCTGGCCAGGCTGGCCGGGTCGGCGTCGTCGTGGGCGTAGACGGTGAACTTGCCGGTGTTGGGATCGAAGTGCTGCAGGCCGCCCCAGCTGCCCACCCACATGCCGTTCTTGCCGTCGGAGATGATGTTCTTGATGATGCGGTGGTTCTTGGGCGCCTTGCCGGTGGGCGCGAACAGCGTGAAGTCGTTGCTCTCCGGGTTGAAGCGCGCCAGCCCGTTCTGCGTGCCGGCCCAGATGCGGCCCTGGCGGTCCTCGTAGATGGCCGAGACGCGGTCGTGCGGCAGGCTGTGCGGGTCGGACGGGTTGTTGGTGTACTTGACCGCCTGGTAGCCGTTGTAGCGGTACAGGCCGTTGGTGTGGGTACCGACCCAGACGAAGCCCTTGCGGTCCTGCAGCAGCGAGAGCATCGACGGCTCATCGCCGCCCAGCGGCCCCAGCTTCTTGAAGCGCAGCGACGGCGCCGGCGCGGCGCCGGCGTCGGCGGGCGGCAGCCAGGCCAGCAGGAAACTCAGCATCAGCAAACAGGACAGCAATAGGGAAGGGCAGCGGCGCAGGACCGGCGGAAGCACGTGCATGGTGGTGGGATATCCGGTGGCGTAACGGGTTGCGCGGGCGGAGCTGCGCTCGAAAGTAAACGATATTCTGATCAGATTGGCTATTATACATACCATTGATGCAAGGGTTTTAATATAAAAGCCGGCGGTTTTTAGCGCAGTTGCCGGAAATTAGGGTATAGTTTACGGCGCTCATTGTATCCTGCTAAGCGCGCGCCGCCCCGCCGGTCCTTCCGCACTTCCTCCAAGTCGTACACCAAGCCCGGGCCGGCAGCGCAGATCTGTTAATTGAAGAAAGCTTGGCTGTCCGCCGCAGGGCCGCCGCACACACTATGTCCGAAACCGAGATCACCACCCCGACCGTTATTGAGTCCGCCGCTCCGGAAGCCGCTGCCGACGCCGTGGCCGCCGCCGCGCCCGCCGTCGAAGCCGCCCCAGCCGCCGAAGCCGCGGTCGAAGCCGCGCCTGTCGTCGAGGCCGCGCCAGTCGCCGCCGCGCCCGCCGCCGAACCCGACCAGGTCCGCTTCGCCGACTTCGGCCTGTCGCCGGCCATCCTGCGCGCGCTGACCGACCAGGGCTATGTCCACCCGACGCCGATCCAGGCCCAGGCCATCCCGGTGCTGCTGCAGGGGCGCGACGTCATGGGCGCGGCCCAGACCGGCACCGGCAAGACCGCCGGCTTCGCGCTGCCGATCATCCAGATGCTGCTGGCCCACGCCAGCGCCAGCACCTCGCCGGCGCGCCATCCGGTGCGCGCGCTGATCCTCACGCCGACCCGCGAACTGGCGGTGCAGGTGGCCGAGAACGTCAAGGCCTACGCCCAGCACACGCCGCTGCGCTCGACCGTGGTGTTCGGCGGCATGGACATGAAGGGCCAGACCGTCATCCTCAAGGCCGGCGTCGAGATCGTCATCGCCACGCCGGGCCGCCTGCTGGACCACGTCGAGCAGAAGAACATCAGCCTGGGCCAAGTGCAGATGCTCGTCATGGACGAGGCCGACCGCATGCTGGACATGGGCTTCCTGCCCGACCTGCAGCGCATCATCAACCTGCTGCCGGCCAAGCGCCAGAACCTGATGTTCTCGGCCACGTTCTCGCCGGAGATCAAGAAGCTGGCCAACACCTTCCTGACCAACCCGGTGACGATCGAGGTGGCGCGCAGCAACCAGACCGCCGACAAGGTCACCCAGGTGGTCTACAAGGTGCCGGAGAACCAGAAGCACGCGCTGACCGCGCATCTGCTGCGCCAGCGCGAACTGAAACAGGTGATCATCTTCTCCAACACCAAGATCGGCGCCTCGCGCCTGGCCAAGGGGCTGGAGCAGGAGGGCATGAAGGCGGTCGCCATCCACGGCGACAAGACCCAGCAGGAGCGCATGGCCGCGCTGGAATCGTTCAAGAAGGGCGAGATCGACATCCTGGTCGCCACCGACGTCGCCGCGCGCGGCCTCGACATCACCGACCTGCCGTGCGTGATCAACTACGACCTGCCGTACAACGCCGAGGACTATGTCCACCGCATCGGCCGCACCGGCCGCGCCGGCGCCTCGGGCGACGCGCTGTCGATCTACTCGGACAAGGATGAACGCCTGCTGGCCGACATCGAGAAACTGATCAAGCAGACCATCCGCCGCGGCGAGCTGACCGGCTTCAACCCGGCCCCGAGCTATGGCGGCGACGAGCGCGGCGAACGCCGTCCGCGCCGCGAAGAGGGCGGCCGTGGCGCGCCTTCGTCGTTCTCGTCCTCCTCGTCGTCATCCAGCGGACGTGGCGAGCGCAGCGACCGTGGCGAGCGTCCACCGCGCGCCGCCGGCGCACCGACCTACGGCAGCCGCCGCGAGAAGGTCGATCCGTGGTTCCTCAAGCCGTACGAGCCGGCCAAGGCGCCGGCGCCTGCCGCCACCGCCAGCCTCGGCGGCGCGGCCACGGCCAAGCCCAAGCAGAAGCTGGCCTTCCTGCTGGGCGGCGCGCCCAAGCAGTAAGCCACGCCCCCGGCGATCAGGGTTTGCGGTAGACGCAGACCACGATGTCGCTGGGGAAGGCGCGCAGCACCGGGATCGTCAGCATGACGGCCGCGTACTGCGCGTAGATGCTCAGCCAGCTACCCTGGCCGGCGCAGCGCAGGCGCTCCAGCATGCTCTTGGCGCGCACCGCAGGCAGTTCCGCCTTGAGCCGCAATTCCAGTCCCTGCTGCCCCACCAGCTTGCTCAGATTCCCGGCCTCGAAGTAGTGCACGTGCGGCGACGGCAGGCCCTTCTGCCACAGCCGCTCGAACGGCGCCCGCCAGCCGACGCGCGCGAACAGCTTGGACAGGCGGTAGAAAAATCCCCGGCTGTTGGGCAGGTTCAGGATCAGGATGCCGCCGGGCGACAGCCGTTCGCGGCAGGCGGCCAGCGCCGAGTGGATGTCCGGGATGTGCTCGATCACGTCGTTGAAGACGATCACGTCGAAGCGTTCGTCCGCCTCCAGCGCGTCGGGGAAGAAGCCGTTGCGCACCGGCAGGCCACGGGCGGCGGTCTTCTCCGCCACGGCCGTATCCGGCTCCATGCCCAGCACCTCGAACTGGCCGCGCGCCGCCTCCAGGAACCAGCCGTGCGCGGCGCCCACGTCCAGCAGCCGGCGCGCGCCGGGCGGCGCCAGCGCGGCCGCGTAGCCGACGATGGTCTCGAAATTTTCCTGGCGGATGGCCTTCAGGCCGGCTTCGCGCTGGGTCTCGTCCACGTGGACATGGACCTCGGCGTCGTTGATGGTGGGCAGCAGCGCCGCGCTCTCGTAGCGGCAGGACGGACAGACGCGGTGCCAGGCCGACAGCCCCGGCGCCGTTTGTTGCTTACAGACGATGCAATTCATTAGATCCTCTACATAGGGCATGCGGACAAGGGGTTAAATGTATAGCAATATTGGCGGCGGGGCCAGCGTTTTCAAGCGCGGCGCGCGGCCGGCATCGGCGCGGCCTGGGGCGCTGGCCGCGCCGGCAGCAGCTTGAGCAGGCCATCGCGCACCAGGTTGGACAGCCGCTGTTCCAGGTAATGGTGCGACAGCGCCGCCATCGCCACCGAGCACACGGTCGTCAGCATGACCGACGGCCAGGTGTGCCACAGCGGGTCCAGGCCCTTCGCCATCAGGCGGTGCTGCAGCAGGGCGCCGGTGATCAGATGGGTCAGGTACAGCGAGTAGGAGATCGAACCCAGCCAAAGGAACAGCGCCGGCACGCGGATCTGCACGGTCTTGCTGGCCAGCGCCATGGCCAGCACCATCAGCGCCAGCGGCCAGCCGTAGTGGCTGGGGCCGTGGGTGTTCACCGCGCCGCTGTAGGCCGCCCACAATGCGAACGTCACGCCCAGCGCCAGCATGTTCCAGGCCAGCTGGCGGCTGCGCAGGCGCAACCATGGCAGGCTGTACAACCAGCCGATCAGCACGCCGATCAGGAACTCCAGCACGAAGGGGCTGGTCACGATGCTCAGGTAGCCGACCGGGTACACCGGACCGCCCTCGACGCTGAGATTGAAGCCGCGTTCGGCGTACGGCAGCACCAGCACCGTCAGCGCCACCCAGCCCACCAGCGCCGCCCAGCGCAGGCGCTTGAACAGCATGCTGGCGGCGAAGATCAGGTAGAAATACATCTCGAATTCCAGCGTCCAGGCGACCACCAGGGTCAGGCCGAAGTACGGCGCCTGGCGCGGATCGAACGGCAGCATGCCCAGCGTGTGCCAGAAGGCCAGCCGGTTGGCGGCCACATGGAAGTATTCGACGCCGTAGCTGACATAGGCGAAGGCCAGCGTGGCGATGGCGTAGGCCGGCCACACGCGCGCGAAACGCTTGATCAGGAAGCGCGCCGCCTCGGCCGGGCCGCCGGCGGCGCCGGCGGTCGAGTAGTACATGATGAAGCCGCTGATGAGGAAGAACAGGTCCACGCCCATCGCGCCGGGCGTGAGCAGCTGCTCGGCCAGCGGCCAGGCGGGCGTGTCGAGCAACTGGTACCTGGCATGGGTCAGCACCACCAGCACGGCGGCGATACCGCGCAGCAGCTGCACCCAGTGCAGGTTTTTTTCTTGGTTCATGCGGCGTGTTACTTTCGGTGTTGGTTTGAGCGCCGCCATTCTATCCGCCCACGGCGGAAAGAATCTCTCCAAAACTCACCGGTGCGCCAACCACTCCGCCATATTCTGTTGCATCGCTTCCCAGGTGTAGAAGCGGCGCTGCTCGTAGTACAGCGGACCGTCGTGCGGGCGTTGCGCCAGCCGCGCCAGCGCGACCGGCTGCAGCTGCTGGCTGCCGTGGCGCAGGTAGTGCCACAGCACGAAGGGGAACAGGCCGACCCAGGTCTTCCACTGGCTCGGATAACGCAGCAGCCGGCCCAGGTGGCGCAGGCGCGCGCCCCAGCCGATGGCCGTGCGCTCGACCGCGCCGTTGGCCGCCAGCGGCGCCAGCACGTTGAACCACGGCGCCCGGCGGCCCCGGGCGTTGTACAGCGAGTACTGGCGCAGCCGCGCGAGCAGGCCCAGCTTCTCGGCCGCGTGGGCCGCCAGGAAGTGCAGCGCGTCGTGGTCGTGGTGGCCGCCTTCCCAGGCGGTCACGCAAATCAGTTCGACGTCGTCGAAGGACGCCAGCCAGTCCCGCAGCCAGTCGCCGGCCGCCGCCATGTGGCGCGGCAGGGTGCCGTCGACGATGGCCAGGCGGTCGCCGGCGAAGGCCACCTCGCGCGCGTCCACGCCCATGCCGGCCAGCACCGCCAGCGACTCGGCGTTGCGGCGCGGGCCGGAGCCGGCCGCGCCCTCGGTCAGGTAGGCGCAGGCCACCCGGCGCCCGCGTCGCAGGCTGTCCTCGATGGCCTGGAACACGCCGTACTCGTCGTCCTGGTGGGCGAACAGGAACAGCGCCGTGCCGGCGGCGCGCTTAGTAGGCATCGAAGTCGAGGAAGCTGAAGCGGATCGCCGACGGATCGAGCTGCGCCACGCGCCCGGACAGCGAGCGGTAGATCAGGTTCAGCGGCGACGGCCGCAGGCGCTGCGGGATCGACGGGTAGCCGGTGAAGCGGCGCTCGCTGTCCGGCACCAGGCCGAGGAACAGGCGCGCCGGCGCCCAGCCGCCGGCCACCTGGTTGGCGTCCGGCGCGGCGCCGGCCGGCAGCGCCAGTTCGCCGTAGGCGCGCGCCACGCTCAGCGCGGCGGCGTCGAATTGCCACAGCGCGCCGTGCCGGCGCATGCGTACCGGGTTGTCGGGATTGGCGCAGCGCCAGGCCAGCGCGGCCGCGCTGCGCTGGCGCTCGAAGCTGACTGCCGCGCCCTGGCCGTGCGGTCGCGTGCCGACCCCGCCCCAGCCCAGCCGCGCCTCCAGCGGCCGCACCAGCTGGAAGCCCAGCTTGCGGATGAAGCCGGGCGTGCTGTTGGCGTTGGCCACGCCGTAGACCGCGTCGTAGCCCTGTTCGCGGGCGCTGTCGTAGGTCAGCGCGGCCAGCTTGGTGAACAGGCCCTTGCCC
The DNA here is from genome assembly GCF_013369445.1 of Duganella sp. BJB1802. Classification (NCBI taxonomy): domain Bacteria; kingdom Pseudomonadati; phylum Pseudomonadota; class Betaproteobacteria; order Burkholderiales; family Oxalobacteraceae; genus Duganella; species Duganella sp. BJB1802. Next base: position 570,216 of record NZ_JABWEF010000001.1, read on the forward strand.
TGGTAGTCCGGATGGGTGGCGGTGTTGAGCGAGAGCAGCACCCGCACGTCCTGGCCGCCGATGCGCGCCACGCCCGGCACGCACACGTAGTGCGCGGCCAGGCGCTCGCCGTCCCAGGCGTCGTAGCCGGCCGCCGCGCCGTCCGGATTGTCGGCGTACAGCCAACGCAGATAGGCCGGCGTGAACTTGGACGCGTCCGGGAAGCAGGCGGCGAACAGCGCGCCGTACTTGGCCAGCGCGGCCTCGTCGTAGCGCACCGGCGCGAAGGTCAGGGTGGGAGTGGCGATGTCAGCAGTCATTTGAATACCCAGAATTTACTCAACAGGAAACCGTTGGCGGCCACCACCGGCAGCGAGATCAGCTTGCCGGCCAGCGGACTGCCCAGCAGCGCTTGCGCCAGCGCCACCAGCAGCAGCGTCAGGCCGTAATTGATCGCCACCACCACCAGGTAGCGCCACATGCTGTGGCTCTGGCTCAGGCGGGCGAAGGTGACGCGGGCGTGGAAGGCGTAGTTGACCACCAGCCCGGCCACGAAGCCGAGGCTGGCCGAGGTCAGCGGCGGCAGGCCGGCGCGCAGCGCCAGCTGCATCAGGCCGATGTCGATCAGCGCGGTCAGCACGCCGCCGGCCACGAAGACCAGGAACTGGCGTTGCAGGAACATCTGTTTAACCATGAAGAGTGCGATCCGAGGGCCGAAGGGCTGCCATTTTAGCAGCGTCCGCCCGCAGCGGGGGCAAAGCGGCGGCCGGCTGCGGTGTGCGGCATGACCGGACTCCTGTACAATTTCGCAACCGATCCTCATAGATGCTCAATTGAATCCCTTTCCCCAGCACCGTATCGCCATCGTTGTCCCGTGCTACAACGAAGCCCTGACCATCGCCGCCATCGTCCGCGACTTCAACGCCTGCCTGCCGGGCGCGCCGGTGTACGTGTTCGACAATAACTCAAGCGACGACACCCAGGCCGTGGCGCGCGCGGCCGGCGCCATCGTGCGCAGCGTGCGCCAGCAGGGCAAGGGCAATGTGATCCGCCGCATGTTCGCCGACGTCGACGCCGACGTCTACGTGATGGTCGACGGCGACGACACCTACGACGCCAGCGTGGCGCCGCAGCTGGTGCGCCGGCTGCTCGACGAGGGCCTGGACATGGTGGTCGGCACCCGCCACGCCGACGAGCAGGAAGCCTACCGCTTCGGCCACCGCTTCGGCAACCGCCTGCTGACCGGCTGCGTGGCGGCCGTGTTCGGCAACACCTTCACCGACATGCTGTCGGGTTACCGCGTGTTCTCGCGCCGCTACGCCAAGTCCTTCGCGGCGCACGCGGCCGGCTTCGAGACCGAGACTGAGCTGACCGTGCACGCGCTGGAGCTGCGCATGCCGGTGGCCGAGGTGCCGACCCGCTACGGCGCGCGGCCGGACGGCTCGGTCAGCAAGCTCAACACCTACCGCGACGGCGTCCGCATCCTGTGGATGATCGTCAAGCTGTTCAAGAACGAAAAGCCGCTGCCGTTCTTCGGCCTGGGCGCGGGCCTGTGCGCGCTGCTGGCGCTGGTGCTGGCCGAGCCGCTGGTGGCCACCTATCTGCGCACCGGCCTGGTGCCGCGCCTGCCGACGGCCGTGCTGTGCACCGGGCTGGGCATGCTGAGCGTGCTGTCGCTGTCGTGCGGCCTGATCCTCGACACCGTGACCAAGGGCCGCATCGAGCAGAAGCGCTTCGCCTACCTGGCGGTGCCGGCGCCGCGCCCGGCGTCCGACGCCTGACCCATGCTGGCGCCGCACGTTCGCGTCCAGCTGCTGCGTTTTGCCGTGGCCGGCGTGGCCGGGCTGGCGGTCGACGTGCTGGTGCTGTACCTGGCGCTGGCGCTGGGCAGCGGCTTCCACGCCGGGCGCGTGCTGTCCTTCCTGTCGGCGGTATGGGTCACTTGGCGGATCAACCGCCGCTACACCTTCGACGCCGCCACCGGCAGCGCGTGGCGCCAGTGGTGGCGCTACGTCGGCGCCATGGCCTTCGGCGGCGCCGTCAACTATGGCGTCTCGGCCGCCGTGATCGCGCTGATGGCGCACTGGCCGGCCGCCGCGCCGCTGCTGCCGGCCGCGCCGTTGCTGGCGGTGTGCTGCGGCACGCTGGCCGGCCTGGCGCTGAACTTCGTCAGCGCCAAATTCCTGGTGTTCCAGCGCTGAGCCGGCTCAGGGCCGGGGCGCTGCGGCGTCGACGGTTTCCAGGCTGTACAGGCCGATGCCCAGCTTGCGCTGGTCGCTGCCGTTGCCCAGTTCCTGCGGCGAGGTCGGCTTCGGTACCTTGATGGTGATCACGCGCGCCGTGCCGTCGGTGTTGAAGCGCAGTTCCTTCATGCCGTGCGCGCCGTCCGCGCGCAGCGGCAGGGTCTGGCCGCCGGCCGTGACCTGGAAGTCCAGACCGGCGTTTGGCCCGTAGGCCGCCACGTCCAGGCGCAGCAGCAACTGCTTGGGCAGCGGCTGGGCGAAACGCAGCGTGACCAGCTCGCCGTCGGACCAGCGGCCCCAATGCTCCATGCCCGACAGGCCGGTGCTGCGCAGGGTGTCATCCTCGGCCTCGGCGAAGCGGTGCTGGCGCGCCTCCTCCGGCGGCACGATGCGCGCCAGCGTGAAGCCGCGCATGCCGCTGTGGCGCACCGCGCCGGCCGGCAGCGGATAGTCGCCCACCACCAGCAGCCAGGCGTGCGGCTGCGCCAGCGTGGCCGCCGGGATCGGCTGGCCGGGCGGCACCTGCAGCACGCTGGCCTCGACGCTGTCGACGAAGAAGCGGCTCTTGAGCAGGTTGCCGCCGTCGTCGCCGATGATGGTCAGGTGCTTGAGCTCCTCGGGCGCCAGGTAGTGGTGCGCGAACTGGCCGGCCTTGACGAAGGCGTCCGCGTGCTGCGCCATGCGGGTGTACTGGTTGAGCTTGACGCCGGAGACGATCACCACCAGCGGCGTGACGATGTAGACGAACCAGCGCGCCGCCTGGCGCGGCTGGACGATCCACAGCAGCAGCGCCGCCACGCCGAAGGCGGTCAGCCCGAGCATGCTGCCGTGGTCGCGCGTGATGCCGTACAGGGTGGGGCTGTCGATGTAGTTGGGGGTGTAGGCCGGGACCAGGTAGCGGCAGGCCGCCCAGGTCGCCAGCAGCAGCGGCAGCGCCGCCAGCAGGCGGGCGCGCCAGCCCGCGCCGGGGCGCGGCGCCGCCAGCTGGGTGCCGACCAGCATCAGCATCAGCGGCAGCGCGAAATCGTAGTAGCGCATGTGCAGGCGCGCGCCGCTTTCGCCGCTGCCGCCGCCGGCCACCAGCGCCGTGAACAGCGCCGTCACCGCCACCAGCGACGGGATCATCAGCGCGGCGTAGGCCAGCAGCGTGTTGCTGCCGCGCGCGGCGCCGTTGCGCTGGGCGCGGCTGGCGCACAGCAGCGCGGCGGCCGCCAGCGGCATGCCGGACATCAGCACCAGACCCATCAGGTGGCCCTGCAGGCTGGCCAGCGCCAGTTGGATCAGCACGCCCACGCCGGGCCGGGTCTGCGCCTGGTTGGAATAGAAGGTGCCCAGCAGGTAGAGGCCGTTGCGGCCGGCGTACAGGTAGCCCACCGCGTAGCGCACCGCGGCGGCCGTGGCCAGCGCCGCCGCCACCAGCAGCAGCGCCCGGCGCAGCCAGCGCCAGCGGTCGCCGGCCTGGCGCTGGGCGAAGGCGGCGTAGGCCAGGTAGACCACGTAGGCCGGGATCAGGAACAGCGCGTGCACCTTGACCATCGCCAGCAGGCCCAGGATCGCCGAGCTGAGCATCACGGCGCGGACGTCGACCCGGCCCAGGCCGCGCAGCACGGTCCAGCTGAACAGCCAGAAGCCGCAGAAGTACATGGCTTCCGGCATGAAGTAGGCGGTGTAGCTGTTGCTCGGCGCCAGCACGGCCAGCAGCGCGATCACGGCGGCCAGCCGGCGCGGCATGTACTGGCGCGCGATCAGGTAGAGGAAGGGCGTGGCGCCGACGTAGAACACGGCGTTGATCAGGCGCGCGCACTCGAGGAAGCCCTCGCCGCAGAAGCTGGTCAGCCGGTACACCGTGTAGTACAGGTAGGACGGCACCTGCGTGTCCTTGAACGGCGTCAGGCGGGTGAAGCTGCTGTACGACCATTCGTCGCCGAACACGGTCGGATACAGGCCGATGTTGCGGAACACGATGTACAGGAAGATGGCCAGCAACGCGATCGCAAACAGGGCCGGATCGGACAGGCGGGGAATACGGGCGGCAAGGCGGTGGAGTGGGCGCATGGACTATCGAATGGGTTGGAGTTGGCGGCGGCCTGGCGGCCGCGCGCCGCAGCGTCAGTTGCGGACGAGTGTGCTGCGCGTCAGGCGCACGCGGCCCTGCAGCGGCTTGCGCGGCACCGAGGCGATGTCGTAGGCCAGGAAGGCCAGCAGCAGCTGCATGCCCATCAGGATAGGCATGGCCGACAGCATGACCGTGCCGGCCGCGGTCGGCAGGCCGGCGCGGGCCGAGTCGATCCAGTGCAGGCCGCCGTAGACGCTGCCCGACACCAGCATCAGCGCGCCCAGCGGCAGCTCGATCGAGGCCAGCGACATATTGCGCAGGTAGTAGTTGTAGAACACCCGCTTGCAGAAGTTGCGCACGTGCTTGGCCATGAACTCGGTGACGATCTTGGAGATCTTCAGGTTGCTGACCTCGTCGCCGTAGACCGCGTCCATCGGCACGTCGTGCACCACCGCGTTCAGCGTGTTGAGGCGGAACAGCATGTCGGTCTCGAAGAAGTAGCGCTTGCTGATCTTGTGGAACGGCAGGTGGCGGGCGGCGTCGCGGTGGATCGCGGTGTAGCCGTTGGTCGGGTCGAACAGGTCCCAGTAGCCGGACGACAGCTTGGTCAGCAGCGACAGCATGGCGTTGCCGAACAGGCGCATCGGCGGCATGCTGCCGATCTGCTCCAGGTCGAAGAAGCGGTTGCCCTTGGTGTAGTCGGCCTCGCCGGCCAGGATGGGGGCGATGAAGGCTGGGATCAGGCCCGGGTCCATCTGGCCGTCGCCGTCGACCTTGACCATGATGTCGGCGCCGCCGGCGATGGCGGCCTGGTAGCCGGTCATGACGGCCCCGCCCACGCCCTGGTTCTCCGCATGCTCGACCACCACCACGCGCGGGTCGGTGTTGTGGGCGCGCACATAGGCGCCGGACTGGTCGGGGCAGCGGTCGTCGACCACGTAGATGCGGTCCACCTCGGGGCCGATCGCCGCCAGCACGCCGAGGATATGGCGCGTCACTTTGTAGCTGGGGATGACGACGGCGACGGACGGGGATTTGGTTTGCTGCATAGTCTTCGGTGGTTAGGGTGCGTCAATGCGGGGGCGTTTAAGGTACGGGGCGGCCATGGGTGCGGCAAGTGCCGTTACAGCCGGTTACATATAAGGCAAGTATAATCCGCCGTGATTATACGGCAGGTCTGCGATAATGTTCGCCCCGGCAATCTTTTTGTTGACTGCGGCGACCCGGCCGGTCCCCTATCGAGGTTTATTCATGGTTTTCAGTTCCGCCACGTTCTTATTCTATTTCTTCCCCCTGTTCCTGATCCTGTATTACGCGCTGCCGTGGAAAAACGGCGTGCTGCTCATCGGCAGCCTGCTGTTCTACGCCTGGGGCGAGCCGCGCTTCGTGCCGCTGCTGCTGGCGTCGGCGCTGCTGAACTACGGGGTGGGCTGGCTGATCAACGCGGCCCGGGGCCAGCGCCGCCGCCAGGCCATGCTGCTGCTGGGCGTGGCGGCCAACCTGGCGTTCCTGATGTACTACAAATATATCGGCTTCTTCGCCGGCATCTACAACCAGCTGGCGCAGCCGCTGGGCCACGGCGTGACGGTGCCGGCCGTGGTGCTGCCGCTGGGGATCTCGTTCTTCACCTTCCAGGGCATCTCCTACCTGATCGACCTGTACCGCCGCGACATCGAGGTGCAGAGCAGCTTCTGGCGCTTCGCCATGTACAAGGCCATGTTCCCGCAGCTGATCGCCGGCCCCATCGTGCGCTACCGCCAGATCGCCCACGAGATCGAGCACCGCGACCTGCCCAACGCCCGCATCTGGGCCGGCTTCCGCCAGTTCATCGTCGGCCTGGCGCAGAAGATGTTGATCGCCAATACCGTGGCGCTGTCGGCCGACCGCCTGTTCGCCCAGGACCCGTCGCAGCTGACCACGGCCGGCGCCTGGATCGGCATCGCCTGCTACACCATCCAGATCCTGTTCGACTTCGGCGGCTACTCCAACATGGCGATCGGCATCGGCCACATGCTGGGCTTCAGCTACCCGCCCAACTTCGAGCGCCCGTACGCCTCGCTGTCGATGACCGAGTTCTGGCGCCGCTGGCACATCAGCCTGTCGTCCTGGTTCCGCGACTACCTGTACATCCCGCTGGGCGGCAACCGCCACGGCCCGCTGCGCACCTACCTCAACCTGGGCCTGGTGTTCCTGCTGTGCGGCCTGTGGCACGGCGCCGCCTGGACCTTCGTGATCTGGGGCCTGTGGCACGGCGCCCTGCTGGTGCTCGAGCGCCTGGGCCTGGGCGCGGCGCTGGCGCGGCTGCCGGCGCTGGTGGCGCAGGCCTGGACGCTGCTGATGGTCATGCTGGGCTGGGTGTTCTTCCGCGCCGACAGCGTGCCGCACGCGCTGTCCTTCCTGCGCACCATGGCCGGCCTGCAGCCCGAGGCGGCCATGCCGCACCCGTGGCAGCTCGACTTCACGGCCTCGTCCGCCCTGGCGCTGGTAATCGGCACCTTGATCGCCACCGTGCGCCTGCCGCGCCAGACGCTGGACGGGCGCGCCTCCGCGCTGCTGCAGGCCGCGCCGCTGCGCTCGGCCGCGCTGGTCGCGGCCCTCCTGCTGTGCGTGCTGAACATGGCCGCCGGCACCTACAACCCGTTTATTTACTTCCGTTTCTGATGATGACGTCTGTTTCCTCCACCGGCCCGCTGCGCCGGCACGCGGCCAAGATCGCGCTGGTCGCGCTGCTGTCCATTCCCGCCATCGTCGGCGGCATGCACGCGGTGAAAGACCGCCGCGGCGAGAACCGCGTGCTGGCCTCGCTGCCGGACCGGCCCACCGACTGGCCGTCGGCGCTGGCGCTGCCGCCCAAGCTCGACGCCTGGATCAACGACAACTTCGGCTTCCGCGCCGCGCTGCTGCAAGCCCACAACCGGCTGCGCTACCGCCTGTTCCACGAATTCCCGTCGATCCAGGTCGAGGCCGGGCGCCACGGCCGCATCTTCCTCAGCGCCCACGGCACCAACGTGCCGCGCTTCTCCGCCGTCAAGGCCGCCTGCGCGGGCGGCGAGACCAAGCCCGGCACGCCGGAGTACATCGGCCGCCTGTTCCACGACTTCCACGCGATGGGGCTGCGGCCGCAGATGATGATCGTGCCGTCGGCGCCGGTGGTGGTGTACGACGACCTGCCGGCCTGGCTGGCGCCGGTGTGCGCCTCGGCCGCGACGCCGGTGGCCGGCTGGCTCGCCTCCGGCGCCTTCGGCCCGGAGGCGCAGCCGTCGATCTACTATCCGCTGCAGGAGATGCGCGAGATCAACCAGCGCGAGGTGCTGTTTCCCAAGCACTGGTTCCACTGGAGCGGCGGCGGCCTGGCCGACGTCGCGCGGCTGACGCTGCCGCGCTTCGGCCGGCCGCTGGAGCCGGCCGCGCCGCCGCTGACCGTGGTCACGCTCCAGGACATCCCGTCCGACATCTCGGGCCTGTTCGCCGGCATCCAGCTGAAGGGGCCGATCCAGGGCGTTGATTTCGCCGCGTCCGGCGTCGACTCGTGCTACGGCGGGCGCTGCTTCCCCGAGTTCAAGGAATACGCCGAGACGCTGTACGACATCTCGCGCTTCCACAATCCGAAGGCGCCCAAGCGCCGGCTGGTGATGTTGACCGATTCGTTCGGCTCGAAGGTGTCCGGCTGGTATGCGCGCTATTATTCGGATGTGGAGCAGGTGGCCACCAACAACATCGGGCAGCTGAGCACGGACCAGATCCGGCGCTTGAAGGAATATCTGTTCCGCGACCGCGAGAACATGGATCTGCTGATTTTGTATCACGACGTCGGCACCAGCACCGGCACCATGCAGGTCGGCCTGGAACGCTTCCACGAAAAGCCCTGAACGCTAGCCCGTCATTCCCGCGAAGGCGGGAATCCATGCGGCGCATGCGGGCCAGCTCAGTATGGACTCCCGCCTGCGCGGGAGTGACGGGGGCTTAGCGTTCGCCGCGCAGCACGGCCAGCAGGCCGGCCGCGTTGTCGGCCCAGGTCTGCCACGGCATGCCGGCCGACGATGGCGCCTTGCCCTGCGCGTCGAGCGCCAGCCAGGCGCGCACCGCCTGGGCCAGCGCGGCGCCGTCGGTTCCGTCGAAATACTGCGCATGCCCGCCCGCCACCTCGCGGAACACCGGCAGCGCGCGCGCCAGCAACGGCAGCCCGTGGCTGGCGGCCTCGATCAGCGGCAGGCCGAAACCTTCCCCCTCGCTCGGCACCAGCAGGCAGGCGCTGTCGCGGTACAGCTGCTGCAGCGCCTGGTCGTCCAGGCCCTGCAGCCAGAACAGGCGCTTGCCCAGTTGCGGATGCTGCCGCAGGCGCTGCACGATGCGCGGAATGGTGCGGCGCTCGTGCGCCGGCAGCGGCTTCCAGCCCTCGGCGCCGACGATCACCAGATGCGCCTCCACGCCCTCGGCCCACAACTGCTCGAACGCGTCCAGCGCCTGCAGATGGCCCTTGCGCGGCTCGATCGTGCCCACCATCAGGAAGCTCGGCAACGCGGTGCAGCGCGCCAGCTCGGCGTCCGGCGCCGATGGTGCGGCGGTCTCGGCGCCGATGTCGGCGCCGTGGTGCAGCACCGCCAGCTTCGGCAGGGGCGCCTCGGCGTCCTGCTGTTGCAGCCACTCGCGCAGCTCCTGGCGCACCGCGTCGGAGATGCAGATCACCCGGTCGGACTCGGCGGCGATGCAGCGCAGCCAGGCGCCGTGGTGCTGGTCGGCGCCGGACGGGAAGAATTCCGGCCGCAGCACCGGCAGCAGGTCGTGCACCAGGAAGTTGACCTGCACGCCGCGCGCGCGCCAGTGCGCGTACAGGCCGGCTTGGGCGGCGGCCATCACCGCGCCCGGCGTGTAGTCGGCGCTGTAGAAGATGTCGCCCGTGCTGGTGTCGGCCACGCTGTCGTGCAGCTCGACCTTGATGCCCAGCAGTTGCGCGGTGTAGCGGCGCGCGTAGCGGTAGTGCCAGCGGCCACCCTCGTCGGTCAGGTAGACCGGCTCCACGCGCCAGCCCGGCAGCGGCGCGCGCAGCAGCTCGGCCGCCTGGGTACGCACCACGCGCTCGATGCCGGTCTTCAGGTCGTGGCGGGCGATGGCGGTGACGTCGACCAGCAGCTGGCGCGGCAGCGCCGGCTCCGGCAGGCGGGCGATGGCCGCCGCCAGCTGTTGCAGCGAGGCTTCGTCGGCCGGCAGGTCGTCGCGTTCGGCCAGCGCGCGCAGCAGCGCCGGGCGGTCGTGGCGCGCGTCGGCGGCCGCTTCGGCCATCGCCTCGGCGTACAGGCGCGCGCATTGCGCCGGGCTGTGCGCGGTGTGCAGCAGGTGCGCGGCGGCCGCGCCCAGCGCCTGGCGGCGGCCGGCGTCGTCGCGCAGGCCGTCCAGCGCGGCGGTCAGCGCCGCCAGCTCGAAGTGGTCCGCCAGTTGCCAGACGGTGTCGGTGGGCAGCGCGGCCATCGAGCCGTTGGCGTTGACGATGGTGGCCAGGCCGTAGTTCATGCAGTCGAGCACGGCGGCCGAGGTCTCGCCGCGCGACACGCTGCGCAACTGCACGCCGATGTCGGCCGCCTGCAGGTACTGGTGGTAGACCGCTTCGTCGGTCCAGCCGGCGATGCGGATGCGTTCGTGGCCGGCGATGGCGGCCGTGACTTCGGCGCCGTAGTCGCCGCCGTGGTTCTCGCCGACCAGCACCAGCACGCAGCGCGGGTCGGCGTGCAGGCGCGAGGCCAGCCAGGCTTCGATCAGTTCCAGCGTCAGCTTGGTCGGCGCGATGAAGCCGAAGCTGCACACCAGCAGCGCGTCGTCGGCGATGCCCAGCGCGCGGCGGGCGGCGCCGCGGTCCTGTTGCGCCGGCAGCGCGCGCGGCAGCGGCACCACGTTCCAGTTGGCCGCCGCCTGTTCGCCGTACCACTGGCGCGCCAGGCTGCGGGCGTGCTCGGAGTGGACGATGACGCGGGTGGCGTCCTGCAGCACCGCCAGGTTGCACGGATAGACCCGCATCGCCTCGGCCTGGTCGGTGTGCTGGCCGGCCAGCAGGGCGGGGTAGCCGTGGCTGTCGAACAGCGCCTGCGACCACACGCCCGGCATGTTGCCGGTGCGCTGTTCGTAGGCCAGCACGCCGCTCAGGAAGAAGTCGTGCAGCACCACCACGCCCGGATGCCGGCGCAGCAGGCCGAACATGTGGCTGTGGAAGGGGCTGTTGCCGAACTGGTAGAGGATCTGGTCGTAATCGTCCGCGTGCTGGTCGAACCAGTCGACGCTGCGTTGCGGCAGCGCGGCCAGTTCCGGCGCCAGCGTCAGCTGTTCCTGCTTCAGCACCAGTTCGATGTCGAAGTGGTCCAGCAGCGCTGGCAGCAGCTGCGCGGCGTAGTCGGCGATGCCGGTGCGCTCGGGCGGCAGCGGCGTGACGAAGGCCAGCTTCGGCTTGCGCGCCGGCGTGGCTGCAACCGCCGGGGCCTGGCCGCGCCAAGCCTCCAGCGCGCGCACGGTGCGCTGCGCGGACGCGTCCCACGAGAAGCGCTTGGCCTGCCGGGCGCCGTGCGCGCGCAGGCGCTGTTGCAGCGCGTCGTCGGTCAGCACCTCGGCGATCTTGGCGGCGATGGCGGCCGGGTCGTCGGCGTTGAACATCGCCTCGTCGCAGCCGATCACTTCCGGAATGCTGGTGTTGTCGGCGCCGATCACCAGCGCGCCGCAGGCCATGGCCTCCAGCGCCGGCAGGCCGAAGCCCTCGTGGCGCGATGGGAAGACGAACAGCGCGGCATTGCGGTACAACTCGATCAGGTCGGTGTCGCTGACGTAGCCGGTGAAGATCAGCTCGTCGGCGGCGAGGCCGGCGCGCGCCGCGTGCGCCAGCAGCGCGTCGCGGTCGTGCTGGCCGACCTTGCTGGCGATCAGCAGCTGGTGGCCGGCGCGCACCGCCGGCGGCAGCAGGCTGAAGGCGGTGATCAGGCCGTCGATGTTCTTGCGGGCGTCGAAGCCGCCCGGCGCGTACATCAGCATGGCGCGCGTCAGGCCGTAGCGGCTACGCAGCTCGGACCACAGGCGGGCATCCGGCGCGGCCGGCTGGAAGCTGTCGTCCACCGCGGTGGAGATGGCCACCACCTGCTCGGGCGTCAGCCGCAGCGCGTCGATGGCTTCCTGGCGAGAGTAGTCCGAGATAGCCAGCAGCAGGCCGGCGCGGCGCAGCGAGGCGATCTTGCGCTCGTAGTACTGGCGCTGGGCCGGCGTGCCGAGGTAGGCGTCCGGATTGAGGAAGGGGATCAGGTCGTACAGCACCACGGCGGTGCGCTCGGCGCCGGCGAAGGCGCCGACCGAGACCACGGCGTCGTCGACAAAGCCCTCGAACAGGCTGGTGACCAGCACCGCGTCCGGGCGCAACTGGGCGATGGCGTGCTCGCGCAGCAGCTCGGCGGCGCGGGTGCGGGCGCTGTTGTCGGTGTGCAGCTCGGCCAGCGGCACCGGCACCTCGAACACGCGGATGCGCTCGGGCGGCACCAGGCCGGCGAAGGCGGTGCGCAGGTCGGCGATGGCGTCGGCCAGCGCGCCGTTGAGCAGCAGCCAGACCTCGTGCGGGCCGGCGTTGCGCGCCACGCCCAGCGCCAGCGCCAGCGAATAGCGGCCGATGCCGCGGAAGCGGCTTTCGGATTGGGCTCCCTGCAAATCGATGACGATACGCATCAATGTTTCCTTGTCTTCTCGAGCGCGGATTGAAGGTCGCGGTAGACGCGCAGCGCGCGCGGCGACATGTCGCCCAGCGGCGCCTGCGGTTCGGGCGGCATGGCCTGGCCGGCGGCGATGCTGGCCTGGTAGACCCGGGTCACGCCGGGGATGCGCAGCAGCACGGGCCGCAGCAGGCGCTTGAGGCGCGGCGCCCGTTGCAGCGCGCGGGCGGCGCCCAGCAGCGCGGCCTTGGCGCGCGCGCGCAAGGCGGCGCGCCCACGGTGCGCCCAGCCGCCCACCATGCGCCACGGCGCGGTGATGCGCCACGAGCTGCTGGCCAGCAGCGCGGCGATCTGCCGGCGCGCCTCCTCGGCCTGCTGCTGCGCCACCTCGGTGGCGTGCACGCGGTTGGAGAGATCGGCCAGCGCGTGCGCCAGCTCCTCGCTGCGGGCGGCGTTCGCCTGGCTCAGGCGGGTCACGCCCTCCAGGCCGGACTCGGCGCCCGCCAGGCGCAGCTTGCTGTCGATGGTGTGCTTTTCCAGCTCGGCCAGCGCGGCGCGCAGGGCGTCGTCGCGGCCTTCCAGGCGCTGCTCGAAGCGCTGCGCCAACTGGCCCAGCGCCAGGCCGTAGCCGGCGCCGAAGGCCGTTTCGACCGGCGCCAGCCCGGCCGCCTCGGCCCGCTTCTGCGCGACCACCGCGTAGTCCGGGCTGACGCCGTCGAGCACGTTGATCAGGGCGACCGGCGTGTCGCCGCGCAGGCCGGCCTCCTCCTGCAGGCGCACCACCTTGTGGCGGCCGAAGCCGCCGAACTCGGTGACGAAGGCCAGCAGCTGCGGCGGGATCGGCCGCAGGTGGGTCGGGTCGAGGTAGAAGCTGGACGCGCCCACCACCAGGTTTTCCGGGTTGGGCGTTTCCATGATCAGCAGGCCGCCCGGCAGCAGCACGCGGCGTGCCTCGGCCACCAGCGTCTGCAGCAGTTCGAACGGGATGTGCTCGACCAGGTGGAAGGCCGACACCACGGCCAGGCTGTTGTCCGGCAGCGCGCGCAGGCAGGCCACGGCGTCGCCCAGCTCGACATCCAGGCCGCGCTCGCGGCAGGCCGCCAGCATGCCGTCGTCGAGGTCGACGCCGTGGGCGCGGAAGCCCTGTTCGCCCAGCAGCTCCAGCCACTCGCCGCGGCCGCAGCCGAGGTCGAGCGCGGCGGGCGGCTCCTGCAGCGTGCGCAGCGGCGCGAAGAAGGGCTCGTAGGCGCGCAGGCGCTGCTTGATCAGCTCGCGCGAGCCGCGGTAGCGGTCCTCGAAGGCGCGGTAGAAGCCGGCGCTCATCGGGCGATCTCGATCGCCGGTTCCAGCCAGCTGGTGCCGGCGAAGGGCTTGCGGTTCATGTTCATCACGGTAAACAGCAGCGCCAGATCGCGCCACTCGTAGTTGTCGGCCAGGTGGGTCTCGCTGCTGGTGAGCGCGGTGGTCACCGAGTAGCTGCCGGGGCCGAGGTTGATCGGGAAGCTGAAACGATACTCGATCTGTTCGCCGGCGCGCAGGTCGGTCAGCGGCTGCTCCATGTGGTGGGTGTTGGTGCCGTAGATGTGCTGGCCCAGGCGGTCCTTGAACAGATAGCCCAGCACCAGGCGCGGCAGGTCCTCGTGCACCTTCACCTTGATGCGCAGCGTGACCGGCACGCCGACGTTGATGGTCTCCACCGGCGCGCCGTCGGCGTTCTCCAGGCTGATGGCGGTGACCGTGGCCTTGCCGTTGCCCGAGCTGGTCTGGGTGCGGCCGTCGGCGGCCACGCCCTGTTCGATGTTGACGCCGTCGCGCTCGGCGATCAGGGCGTTGTAGTAGTCCATCACTTCTTCCGGTTTGCCCTGGTAGGCCAGGCGGCCGCGGTCGAGCAGCAGCGCGCGGTCGCAGATCGACTGGATCGCGGCGCGGTCGTGGCTGACGATCAGCAGCGTGGTGCCGAGCTTGCGGAACTGGCGGATGCGCTCGAAGCTCTTGTGTTGGAACCAGGCGTCGCCCACCGACAACGCCTCGTCGACGATCAGCACGTCCGGGCGGCGCACCGTGGCCACGCTGAAGGCCAGCCGCATCTGCATGCCGGACGAATACACCCGCACCGGCTGGTCGATGTAGTCGCCGATGTCGGCGAAGGCCTCGATCTCCGGCATCAGCGCGCTGATCTCCTCGACGGTCAGGCCCAGCAGCTGGCCCGCCATGTAGGCGTTCTGGCGGCCGCTGAACTCGGGATGGAAGCCCATGCCCAGCTCCAGCAGCGCGGCCACGCGGCCGGTGATGTGCACGCTGCCGGTGGTGGGCTGGGCGGTGCCGGTGATCAGCTTGAGCAGCGTGCTCTTGCCGGCGCCGTTGATGCCGATGATGCCGACCGCCTCGCCCGGCGCGACGTCGAAGTTGATGTCCTCGATCACCCACTTGAGGCGGTGGCGCGGGCCCAGCGACGGCAACACCCACTCGGCCAGGCGGCTCCAGCGGTTGCCGTATTGTTTGTAGGCCTTGCCCAGTTGTTTGACGCTTATGGTGCCCATGATGTGCTCTCGGTGTGCGGCTTACAGTTCATCGACCATCTCGCCGGCGCGCTTGCGGAACAACTGCAGTCCCAGCGCGCAGCACAGCAGGCCGGCCACGGCCACCGGCAGCAGGCTGCCCCACTGCGGCGCCTGGCCGTTGACCAGGATCTGCTGATAGGCGCCGATCACGGCCGCCATCGGGTTCCACACCAGCAGCGCGCGCACCGGCGCCGGCAGCGTGGCGGCCGGGTAGACGATGGGCGTGAACCAGAACCAGAACTGCAGCACGATGGTGAAGAACTGGCCGACGTCGCGGAAGAAGACATTGAGCACGCCCAGCACCATGCCCAGGCCGATGGCGAACATGATCTGCAGCAGCAGCACCGGGAACACCGCGAAGTAGACCCAGCCGGGAAAGCTGCCGGAGAGCACCAGGAAGACGGTGAACAGGCCGAAGATGATGGAGAAGTTGACCAGCGCGTTGAGCACCACGATGATGGGCAGGCAGATGCGCGGGAACTGGAGTTTCTTGATCAGGTTGGCGTGGTCGATGAACACCGACTGGCTGCGCCCGGTGATCTCGGCGAACAGGCCCCAGGTCAGCGCGCCGGCGCACAGGTAGATGCTGTAGGCGAAGGTGGCGGTGCTGCCCTGCAGGCGGCTGCCCATGACCTGTGAGAAGATGACGGTGTAGACCACGATCATGGCCAGCGGGTTGAGCACGGTCCACGCCGCGCCCAGCAGCGAGTTGCGGTAGCGCGACTGGAATTCGCGCTGCACGCTGCCCAGCACGAAGCCGCGATAGCGCCACAGGCCGCTGAACATCGCGCGCGAAATCATCGTGCCACTCCCGTCTGGCTGGCGGGCCGGCGCGGGGCGCGGCGGTGGAGCGGATGGATGCTTTTCGTCATGGGGCGGTGGCGCGCGGGCCGGGTGGCAAAGCGGCGGATTATAACATGGCCCCCTGCGCGGCCGAGCGCGCCGGACGGGGCGGCGCGCCAGTCGGGACGGGGCGAACTGCTATATAATCACCGCTCTCCAAATCCTGGATGGAATTTGTATCCAGATGTTTCCAGCCACCTGTCCCAGCGCCTGCCCATGATTAAAATCCACCCGCACACCGACCTCGTCACCGCCGCGCCCGCGCTGCCCGTCACCGAGGCGCGGCCGCAGCCGGTCAACGATTGGTCGGTGCAGCCGGAAGTGTTTTTCCTGGAGCTCACCAACCACTGCAATATGCACTGCACCTTCTGCCCGTCGGACTACCTGAAGAAGGAACGCGGCAACGCCGACGATGAGCTGGCGGTGCGCTTCATCGAGGAGGTGCGCGACCTCGGCCTGAACAAGCCGATCCAGTTCAACGTGCTGGGCGAGCCGCTGCTGAACAAGAAGATCTACAAATACATCGACCTGTGCGAGCAGTACGGCATCGAAGTCTATTTGATCAGCAACTTCGCCATCCTGGACGCCGAGCGCGCGAAGAAGATCTTCCAGCACGATAACGTCGCGCTGGTGCTGAGCCTGCAGACGCCGACCGAGGATTCGTACAAGCGCATGCGCGGCTACGACAAGCTGACCTTCGAGCAGTACTTCAACCGCATCCTGCCGGCGCTGCGCGAGAAGTTCGCCAACGGCAGCGCCTCGCGGGTGGAGGTGCACGTGACGTCGACCTCCAATATGCGGGCCGACTCGACCATCCAGTCCGACTTCGACCTGAACATGTGGGACCCGTTCGCGATCGAGGACAAGGACGCCTTCGTGCTCAACCTGCTGAACCTGTTCGACGGTTTTTCGGAGCAGTTGCGCGCCGAGTTCCCCGAGCAGTTCGAGGCCGAGCGCGTGCGTTCGCTGGAGCAGTACAAGGAACAACTGGCGCGCAACCACCTGGCCGCCAGCCGCGACACGCTGCCCGACGGCGCGATCGACATGACCGAGGACCAGTTCTGGGGCTATATGTTCGCGCCGAACTGCTTCATCCGCTTCAAGACCTTCGGCCTGTGGACCAAGGAGGAGTCGTTTATGAAGACCTTCCTGCCCAAGGAGTCGGTGGTGTACGTGGAGGAGCGCGAGGAGGCGCTGGACTGCTCGATGGCGCACAACGTGTCGATGCTGGCCGACGGCCAGATGTCGCTGTGCTGCCTCGACTACGAAGGTGAGATGGGCTTGCCCAACCTGCGCGACACCTCGATCGTCGAGCTGCTGCGCGCGCCGGAGCGCGAGGCCATCGCCAAGGATTCGATGAAGGCCGAGGTGTGCCGCCGCTGCCAGGGCAATATCTTCGTGTTCGACAGCGCGGCGCAGGATGAGCGTGCGATCCGTATCGACAAGTTCGGGCGCGGCTGGCATCCGTTTGAACCGGACATGAACGGCATCGGCGGGCGCTGGTCGAACGGCGACGGCTGGCTGTATTTCCTGGCGCGCCAGGACAGCAACATCCTGGACCTGCGCATCCTCAGCATCTACGACTCGTCGATGCCGCTGACGGTGCGGCTGCGCGCCCAGGACGGCAAGGAGTTCGGCGAGGTGATCGCGGAGCAGGTGTTCTTCGGGCAGCAGAACCAGATGATCGATGTAGAGCTGCCGCTGGCGTTGAAGCAGGGCCAGTTGTACCGCATCGACCTGCTGTCACCGACCTTTGTACCGGCCGAAGCGAACGGTGGTGACGACCGCCGCTCGCTGGGCATCATGCTGTTCGAGGCGGGGGTGCGGCAGGGCGCGTTGAAGGTGGCGGAGCCGGAACCGGCCGCCATCCCTGAGCCGGTGGCCGCGCCTGAGCCGGTGGCCATGCCTGAACCAGCCACCGAGATGCCGGCCGGCCGTTTCAAGCGCTGGCTGTCGGCGCTGACCGGCAAGGCCTGAAGCGCCGGCCCGGACTAGCTCTGGGCCAGTTTCTGCAGCGCTTCCGGATCGATGATGATCAGGCGGTGCGTGCCCTTCTTGACGATGCCCTGCTGGACCAGCGCCAGCAGCGTGCGGGTGACGGTCTCGCGGCTGGTGTTGATCATGTTGGCGATGTCCTGGTGGGTCGGCAGGTTCTCCACCACCTCGACGTCGCCTTCCTTCTTTTCCTTGACCAGCTCGAGGAAGCTGTAGATGCGCTTGGCGGTGTTGTGGATGCTGAGCAGGGCGCGGAACTCCGAGTCGCGCTGCACCTTGGCGGCCAGGAAGCGCAGCATCTGGTTGGCCACCGACGGCGAGTGCGAGAACAGGTGCAGCGCGGTGTTACGCGGCAGCAGCGCCACCAGCACCGCCGTGGTCGCCACGACCGAGGCCGAGCGCATGGTGCCGTTGATGACCGCGATCTCGCCGAAGAAGTCGCCCGGCGCCAGCATGCGCAGGCCGATCGCGCGGCCGTCCTCGGTGATGTCGACCACCTGCAGCTGGCCCTGCAGCAGGAACAGCAGGCTGTCGCCGTTGGCGCCCTTTTGCAGCACCACCTCGCGCTTGGCGTACTGGCGGATGCGCAGGTCGGCGCGCACCATCGCCATTTCCTCTTCGGTCAGGTTGGCCAGCAACGGTATCTTGCGCAGGTGGACCTGCATGCTGTACGGCTGGCCGGACTCCAACGCCGCCGCGACCGGATCCAGCGGCGGTGCGGCCGGATCCAGCGGTGCCGCAGCGGGCGCTTGCTCGTCGGGCGCCGTCATGGGGACGGCGCCGCGGTGGCGGTGAGGGCGGGGCGGTGTGAAATCATCGGATACGGTGTTAGAAATTATCCCAGCGCCAGTTGAGCTGGATTGCATGGCTATTATATTGAAACAGCGAGATGTTTTCCTGATTTCTTACCGCGCGCCATTCCAGCTGCAGGCTCTGGTGCGTCCCCATCGGCATCACCACGGCCGCGCGCAGCTGCCGCGTGTCCTGGTGGCGGATGATGTCGATGATCTCCGGCGAGTACACGTCGCTGCTCTGCCAGACCTGGCGCGTCCAGCCCAGCTCCGCCTTGAGATTCTTGTACGGCAGCGGCTGGGTCATCTGCAGCGCGCTGTACCAGCCGTGGCGGTCGCCGCCCAGGCGGCCGTTCTGGCCCTTGTCCAGCAGGCCGCTCAGCGAGAACGACACCTGCTGCGTGCCGCGCCAGTACAGGCTGGTGCCCAGCTCCAGCGTGTTGGAATCGTACTTGGTGCGGGTCGGATAGCGCACGTGGCTCAGGCTGGCCAGCAGCGACCATTGCAGGTTCTCCGGCACGGCCAGCGGCGGCGTGGCGCGCAGCTGCACCTGCTCCTGGCGCTGGTACAACTGGTGTTCCAGCTGCAGCACGCTGAAGGCCGCCGTGCCGTAGCCGCGCCACGCGCCCAGTTGCCACGGCCGCTCGTAGCCCAGCTGCAGCGAGGCCGAGTCCTGGGCGTGCACGTTGTCGTTCTGGCGCACGCGCAACTGGGCGATCAGCAGCGAGCCGGTCTCGTCGAGCTGCTGCAGATAGTCGACCCCGGCCGTGGTCTGGCGGTCCGGCTTGGGCATGTAGTCGGCCGGCAGCTCCCACTGCGTCAGCGTGCTGCCGCTGCCGGTGGAGAACTCGCTGCTGCTGGCGCCCTGGTTGATGTTGTTGTCGTAGCCGCGGCCCAGCGACACCGCCCACAGCGGCCGCCACGACGGCTTGGTGTCGCAGCCGCGCGCGCGGTGCTGGTCGATCAGCTCCTGGATCGCCGGCGGCGGCTTGAAGCGGTGCTCGATCTCCTGGAACAGGCGCTCGGCCTCGGCGCCGTGGCCCAGCGTGCACTGGCTGAACGCCAGGTCCAGCCAGGCGCCGGCGTGGCGTGGTTCGCCTTCCAGGAAGCGCAACAGCAGGGCGTTGGCGCGCTCGGGCTGGTCGGCCGCCAGCGCCCGCATCGCCTCCAGGTACAGCTCTTCCTGCTGGATGGGCGCGTACGGCGCCGGCTCGGCGTTGGCGCCGCCGTCGGCGGCGGCCGCCACCACGATGTCGTGCTGCTGCGCCTGGCCGGCCGCCGACGCGCCGCACCACGGCAGCGTCAGCAGCAGCGCCAGCAGCAGCGACGGGCTTACGGCGCGCATGGCGCGTCCTCGAGGGTGTACAGATTAATCGGGTGCTCCTTGCCGCGCAACGTGCGCTGGCCTAGTTGGCGGAAACGGTGGCGGCTCGCGCGGCTCACCGTTCCTTCGCCGATGATGATGTCGTACGGGTAGTCGCGCGCCGCCTGCTCCAGCCGCGAGGCCGTGTTGACGCTGTCGCCTACCGCAGTATAGATGCTGCGCATGGCCGTGCCAAAGTCGCCCGCCATCGCCAGCCCGCTTTCGATGCCGATGCGTACCCGCAGCGGCGGCTGGCCGGCGGCGGCGCGGCGCGTGTTCAGGTGGCGCACCGCCTGCAGCATGGCGCGCGCCGCGTCCAGCGCCAAGTTGGCGTGGTCGGGATTGGGCAGCGGCGCGCCCCAGAACGCCACCATGCCGTCGCCGGTGTACTTGTCGAGGGTGCCGCGCATGGCCAGCACCGGGCGCGTCAGGCAATCGAGGAACTCGGTGGTCAGGCGCGCGGCCTCCTCGACCGGCAGCGACTCGACGTGGGTGGTGTAGCCCTCCATGTCGGCGATCAGCGTGGTCACCTCCAGCTGGCGCGGGGCCAGCGGATCCTCCAGGTTGCTGCGCAACAGCTCGTCGACCACGTCGCCGGCCACGTACTGGCGCAGCGTGTCGAGCAGGCGGCGCGAGCGGGTCTGCGCCTGCTGCCAGTGGAAGGGCACGGCCACCAGCAGCAGGAACAGGATGGACAGCAGCGGCCCGGACGGGCCGAAGCCGGCGTCGTGCGGGGCGACCAGGTAGGCCAGCGGCAGCCACAGCGCCGAGCCGGCCGCCAGCAGCGCGATGTTGACGGCGGCGGTGCGGCGCGGCAGCGTGTAGATCGACAGCGCCGTCACGGCCAGGCAGAACAGCAACGCGATCAGGCTGCCGGGCCAGGGCGCCGGCGCCAGGCCGGCCTGGCGGTCCAAGAGGCCGGTCAGCATGGAGGCGTGCACCATCAGCCCGGCGCTGAGCGCGCCCAGCGGCGTGGCCACGCGGTCGCCGATGCTCAGCGCGGACGAGCCGATCAGCACCAGCCGGCCCTGGATGAACTCGGGCGGCACGCGCTGGTCCAGCAGGTCGGCGGCCTTGGCCACGTCGTAGGCGGGCCAGGCGCGGGTGTAGGGGACGCGCACCCAGCCGGTGGCGGTGGGCGGCAGCGGCCGGCCGGCGGCGCAGCAGTCGAACAGCGCGCGCGACAGCGTCGGATAGCTGCGGCCGTTGAAGCTGGTGTACATCGGCACCCGGCGCAGCACGCCGTCGCCGTCGGGGGCCACGCCGATGTTGCCGAAATGGGCGGCCTGCGCCAGCCCGGCGTGGTTGGCGATGTAGCCGTAGGCCGGCACCGCGCCCGGGACGGCGCCGGGTTCGCCGCCGGACAGCACGCCGCTGTGCAGCGGATCGTCGCGCTCGCTGAAATCGAACAGCTGGGCCATGACCAGCGGCGCGTGCTGCGACAGCATGGTCATGCGGGCGTCGCCGGCGGCGTCGGCCGCCTTCTCCTGCAGGATGTCGAGCGCCACGCCGCGGGCGCCGTCGGCCAGCAGCGCCTCCACCATCTCCGCCATGCGGGTGCGCGGCCACGGCCACGGATAGCGTTCCAGGCTGGTCTCGTCGATGTCCACCAGCAGCACGCGCCGCTCCGGCTGGGCGCTGGCGCGCATCAGCGTGTAGCGGTCGCGCAGCCAGTTGTCGAGCCGCTGCGAGGCGCCGCCCTGGTCCCACTGGACCCAGGCGGTGATCAGCAGCGCGGCCAGGGCGATGCAGCTGCGGGCGACGGCGGTGGCGGTGAACGGGATGCGCAAGATGAGCGGTGGTCTGGTGGCTGGCGGCCGGCGGGCCGATAGTTGCTGAGGTAAAATAATCGCCCAGTATAACGGCTTGTGCCGGGATGGAATAGAGCAAAATTGACTGTTTTACATCTCTTTCGTCGGCTTTGTCGGCCGTGTTGTCGCGGCGGTTGGTCAATTGTATCCAATTGAAAGAATGTGACCCGGGTCACATACTTTCGGGGACGATAGCGGACAATGTAGGCTGAGGGAGAAACTTATTATGCGCAATCAATTTCACACCATATATGCAGCGATGTTGCTGGGGCTGGGGATGCTGGCATCCGCCGCCCAGGCCGGCGAGGCTGGGAAAGTCGTGTTCGTCACTGGGCAGGTCAGTGTCGCCGCGCGCCCGCTCGCACTCGACGCCGCCGTCCAGGAAGGTGATGAATTGACCACCGGCGCCGACGGCTATGTCTATGTCAAGACCGTCGACCAGGGTTTCCTCGTGCTGCGCCCGAACAGCAAGGCGCGCATCGTGGCCTACCACATCGATGCGCAGAATCCGGCCAACACCCGCGTCAAGCTGGAGTTGTTGCAGGGCGTGGCGCGCAGCATTTCCGGCGTCGGCGTCAAGCAGGCGCGGCAGAACTTCCGCTTCAACACGCCGGTCGCCGCGATCGGCGTGCGCGGCACCGACTTCGTGGTCTACACCGACCAGCAGACCTCGCGCGTGACGGTGATGTCCGGCGGCGTGGTGGTCAGCGGCTTCGCCGGCAGCTGCGGCCCCGAAGGCGGCGGCCCCTGCGAGGGCGGCGCGAGCCGCGAGCTGTTCGCCGGCCAGGCCGGGCTGATGCTGCAGGTGCAGCGCGGCCAGACCAGTCCGCAACTGCTGCGCAGCCCGGTGATGTCGCCGGCCGACCAGGGCGCGCCGGCGCGTCCGGATGAGCCGGTGGGCAAGGTGGGGGGCAGTAGTCCCGGCGCCGACGTCAACCTCGACGCGCAGAAGTCCAATAATGTGCTGAACAACAGCAAGCAGATCACGCAGAACAATGTCACGCCGGGTGGTGGGGCGTCCGTGCCGCCGCTGGTGGATCAGCAGCCGGAAACCGTTGTGCCGGTGAAGCCGGTCACGCCGCCGGTCTTGCCGCCCGTGGTGACGCGAGGCCCGGAGGAGGTGATCTGGGGCCGCTACGAGGCGATCGCTGGCGCAAACGTGGATGCCGCGACTCAAGCCAGGATGAAAAATGGCACTTATGACCTGGAGTTGGTGTTGGGGCCATATAACATCGCCCGCCTGAAATCGACCGCCTACGTGGCGCCGCGCGAAGGGACCGCCTCGTTTGTGCTGACCGGCAGCGATGCGGTGCTTCAGCGTACAGGTGGAAACTGGGTCCAGGCGACGGTCGAAAATGCGCAACTGGATGTGGATTTCGCCAAGCGGACTTTCAAAACTAGCTTGAACGTGATCGGTGACAATATGACCGTGCCGTACAGTGTCGCTGGCAATATCGACAAGAACGGTCTGCTGGTTAATCCTAATCAGATCACCGAATCGCGCATCAAGGGATATCTGGGCGGCGCCAATGTGGAGGAGGCGGCTTATTTATTCCAATACAAGTCAAATTTCGTCACGGTGAACGGCGCGACCAAGTGGAGCCGTTGAACGGTCTGTTTTCAGTAGTTGGGTGAAAAAAATGGGTAATGTTGTGCAAGCAACATTACCCATTTTGTGTATACCGGCCGCATATGATATAAAGGCGCCCGGATGGGGCTGATAGCGCAAACTTAATGTGATTATTTGTGTATATTTATGGATCTTGCATAAATAATGCGCAGATAATTTACAACTAGTTGCAAAGTCGGAAGAAAAACATTTGTTTTGTGATGCCCGTCACAACAATTGTCCCTTGGTATGGCAATATACTCCCACCTTCTGCAAAAGGGCTCAGTGTGATACGGCGCTGTATGCTCTGAGCCGCAGAAATTTCTGGTTTAAACCAAACTTTTTAAGGAACTATCATCATGGCGGCAATCGATTACACTCAAGTCGTACAGCAACTGTACATTTCCTACTTTGGCCGTCCTGCAGACCCAACCGGTCTGGCTAACTTCACGGCCCAGCTGCTGGTGGCTGATCCATTCGCTGGCACCGACACCGCGCTGACCACGATCCCTGCTCTGAGCGCATATTCCCAAGCTAACCCAACTTCGGCTGTAGGCAAGCTGGTTGGCAGCTTCGCCAACAAAGTTAACCCACCAGGCAACGATCACCTGTCGATCCTGAAGTTCGTTAACGACATCTACAACAACGTATTCCACCGCGACGCTGACGCAGGCGGCAACTACTGGGTCAACCTGATCGAAACCGGTGTTGTGAGCCGTGAAAACGCATCGCTGGCCATCACCGAAGGCGCCGTGAACGGCACCAACACCTCGGTACAAGGCCTGCTGGATACGCAACTGGTTGCCAAAGTCAATGCCGTCGCTACCGACTTCACCGCCTCGCTGGACACCATCGCCAAGGTCGTCTCCTTCCAGGGTGACGCTGCTGCCGCTAAGGCTGCTGCCCTGCTGACGCAAGTTACCGCGACCACCGACCTGACCGCGTTCCACGCCAATGTGACCCAGGCAATCGCCGGTCTGATCGTTCCAGTAACCGTTAGCACCGCTCTGACCACTGGTGTTGATATCTTGGTTGGCACCGCAGCGAACGACGTGTTCAACGCCGTTCCAAGCGCCACCAACACCGCAACCCTGACTGCTCTGGACAGCATCGACGGCGGCGCTGGTACCAACACCCTGAACGTGATTGATACCTCTGCTAATGCTATCGCTGGATTTGCAGTTCCTTCCTCTGTCACCGTGAAAAACGTTCAAAACGTGAACGTCACTTCGGCAAACAACGCCGTTTCCGTTGATACCTCCGGCTTCACCGGCACGACCGCACTGAAAGTCGTTTCGGCTGGCGGCGCTACCGCGATCGCTGCTACCACCACCACCGTGTCGGTAACCGACTCGGCAGTTGCTACTGGCGCCATCTCGGTAACCGGCGGTTCCGATGTTACCGTGAACGCACTTGCCGTTGGCAATGCTGGTACCGTGACCGTGACCGGCGCTGTTGGCAACGTCGTGGTTAACGCCGCTGAAAAAGCAGCTGGTAACACCGCTGCTGGCATTGTCAGCGTCACCGGCGGCACGAGCATTACTGTTAACGAGACCGCGACCGCTTCGGCCGCCGCTGCGGCCGGTGCAACCTTCACCCAAGGCGCAGTGTCGATCACCGGCGACGCGACCACTGCCGCAGTCACCGTGACCCAGACCGCTGCTGCTGCTGCTGCTGGCGTTGTTAAAGAAGTGTTCTCCGCAACCTTCACCGGTACCGCTGTTGCTGGGGACACCGTGGCGTTCGACGGCTTCACCTTCACCGCCGGCGCGACTGCTGCTGCTGCCACCGCAACCGCGTTCGTTACTGCCTACAACCTGGCCGCTGGTACCACCTGGGTTGCTGTTGATAACGGTAGCGGCGTTGTAACCTTCACCGCAAAAACCGCAGGCGCTCGTACTGACGCGACCGCTGGTTCCTTCGTTGAAGGTGGTGCTAATGCTGGTACCAATGCTGTTGGTACGGTCACCGTCGGCACCCAAGGTACTTCGTCGCAAGCCATCGCTGAAGGCGGTGTGACCATCGCCGACCTGAACGCTGGCAGCACCACCAAAGCCGCGACCATTTCGTCGGTAACCCTGGCTAACTACGGCGCATCGACCATCTCGTCGAACGCGCTGTCGAAGCTGACCCTGAGCGGCACCGGCGGCACCCTGAGCCTGACCAGCGGCCTGGCTACCGAAACCGTCAAAACCCTGGCGCTGAATGTCAACAACCTGACCGGTGCAACCATCACCGACGCCAGCAACCACTTCACGACCATCAACGTGACGACCGCAGGTAAGGATTCGACGATCGCTAACATCGCCGACACCGCTGCTACGGCCCTGACCGTTGCTGGTTCGAACGCGCTGACCATGACTTCGGTTGCTGGCCTGTCGAACCTGAAGACCATCGCCGTTTCCGGCGCTGCTGGCCTGACCGCTGACGTTAGCGGGCTGACCGCAATCACCGACGTGAACGCTGCTGCTTCGAGCGGCGCGAACACCGTGACCGTGAACGCCGCTCAAACCACCTACGAAGGTGGCTCGGGTGTGGACACCGTCGTGGTATCCGCAGCTGCTACCTCGAAGATCGACGGCGGCGCTGGTTCGGCTGACGTGATCAACCTGGTTGGCGCAGGCGGTACCCTGCTGACCGCTGCAACCGGCGCCAAGCTGGTCAACTTCGAAGTGGTGGATGCTACCGGCGGTACCGGTGTGTACGACGTTTCCGTGCTGACTGGCATCAAAGGCGTGCAGGTCGGCGCGGACGGCGGTTCGGGCGTAACCTTCGCCAATGTCGCTGCTGGCACCTCGCTGTCGCTGCTGGCCAACGCTGGCCACGCTGTCACCTACGGCCTGAAGGCTGACACCGCTACCGACAGCATCCAGCTGAACCTGGGTACTGCGAAAACCACCGGCGTGACCTTCGTTGGCGGCGCCAACATCGGTTCGATCGAAACCGTCAACATCGCCAGCAATGGCACCGTGACGAGCGGCGTGAGCACCGGCACCAACGCGCTGGCACTGACCGATGCGGCTGTGACCAAGCTGGTAGTTACCGGCGCTGAAAGCCTGAACCTGACCGGTCTGACCAGCAAC
This sequence comes from Duganella sp. BJB1802, assembly GCF_013369445.1. Taxonomy (NCBI): domain Bacteria; kingdom Pseudomonadati; phylum Pseudomonadota; class Betaproteobacteria; order Burkholderiales; family Oxalobacteraceae; genus Duganella; species Duganella sp. BJB1802. Next base: position 596,220 of record NZ_JABWEF010000001.1, read on the forward strand.
ACCATCACCACCGTTGACGCAACTGGCGTGGCTAAGGGCGCAACCTTCACCCTGACCACCGCTGCTACCGCAACTGCTGGTGCAACCGTAACCGCTGCCAGTGGCAACCTGGTATTCACCGGCGCCGCTGCTGTTGGCAAGGCTGACACCATCACCGCTGGCAATGGCGACAACACCATCACCGAAGCTGCGGGTAACAACATCGTTACCTTGGGCAATGGCACGAACACCGTGTCGCTGGGCGGCGTTGGCAACAACACCCTGACCGTTGGTACCGGCGTGAACCACATCACTGTGGGTTCGGGCCAGAACACCATCACCCTGGGTGCACACACTGCAGCTGATGACATCACCTTCGGTCTGCCAACTTCGGCTAACACCTACTCGACCGTGACCGGCGCCGCTCATGGCGACAGCCTGATCTTCACGACCGTTGGTACCGGTGCGAGCGATGCATGGTTGGGTGCTTCGGTAAGCAGCGCCAAGATCGTCCTGAACACCTCGACCGCGCTGTTCGCTGACTACATCCAGGCAGCAACCGCTGGTGGTGTAGCTAACGGTGGTATCTTCAGCTGGTTCCAGTTCGGTGGCAACACCTACATCGTGGAAGATCGTTCGACCGCCGGCGCATTTGCTGCTGGTACCGACATGATCGTCAAACTGACCGGCCTGGTTGATCTGGCTGCAACCGGTTCGGCAGCTGCGATTGCAGCACACGGCGTTACTCTGTAATTGACTGGGACCTAGTCCTAGTTCTCTAAAAGCCGGGCGTAAGCCCGGCTTTTTTTATTTCTGTTCGTTTCCGTTCCTGTTGATGCTGGCAATGGTAAGGATTACACTACTTTGCTTAGCAATAATTTGCGCCAGTTCATTGTTCAAATCACCTCGATTCCATTTTTTGTGCTATTTAAGCTAAAAAATGTGATCTGCGTCACATTTCCAGTTCATTTTAGGCGATAATCTCTCGTCCGCTACTTCGTAGCGTTTTTTGTGAAATCCTTCGCTCATTACCTCAAGCATATGCATTGGCTGGTTGTGGGTATTCTTCCAGTCGCTGAGCCAAGCTTCGCCATAGCACTGTGTAGGTATAGATATGAAAAATAACTTTCTCAATAATCCCAAGAGTGAAATTGAACAGGTACTGCTGAAGTTTAAGAGCACCTTTGTCACCGTCGGCACGTTCAGCGCCATCAGCAACCTGTTGATGTTGGTACCGTCCCTCTATATGTTGCAGGTCTATGATCGCGTCCTGGCGAGCCGCAACGAAATCACGTTGTTAATGCTGACCCTGATGATGCTGGGCGCTTATGTCCTTATGAGTGCGCTGGACCTGATACGCAGCTTCGTGCTGATACGGGTCGGCGCCAAGTTCGACATGGAGCTCAACAAGCGGGTCTACACTGCGGCGTTTGAATCCAATTTAAAGCGTTCAGGTGGCAATGCGAGCCAAGCGTTGGCTGATCTCACTAACCTGCGTCAGTTCTTGACTGGTAATGCCTTGTTCGCCTTTTTTGACGCGCCTTGGTTTCCGGTCTATTTGATCGTGATCTTTGTATTTGAACCGTCGCTGGGCCTGTTCGCGCTAGCGGGCACGATCGTGCTGGTAGCGCTGGCCTACATCAACGAGCGCGTCACGCACAAGCCGCTGGCCGATGCCAACAGCATGGCCATCGTCTCCAACAACCTGGCCGGCAATAATCTACGCAACGCCGAAGTGATCGAGTCGATGGGCATGCTGCCCGACCTGATGGGTCGCTGGTTCAAATTGCACGGCCGCTTCTTGCACCTGCAAGCGGACGCCAGCGAAAAGGCCGGCAAGATCGGCGCGATCACCAAGTTTGTGCAAGTCTCCCTGCAGTCGCTGGTGCTGGGCTTTGGCGCACTGCTGGTTTTGGAAAACAAGATCACCCCCGGCATGATGATTGCCGCGTCGATCTTGGTGGGCCGTGCGTTGGCGCCGGTGCAGCAGCTGATCGGCGTATGGAAGTCGTTCGCCAGCTCGCGCAGCGCTTACGAACGGCTGAATAAACTATTGGCCGATAACCCAGAGCGCGCAGTCGGCATGGCGCTGCCGAAGCCGCAAGGCACGTTGACCGTGGAGAATGTGACGTCGGCACCACCGGGTACGACGGTGGCGGTGCTGAAGGGTGTCGGCTTTGCTGTCCAGCCTGGCGACGTGCTGGGCGTGATCGGCCCCAGCGGTTCGGGTAAATCGACCCTGGCCCGCCTGTTGGTGGGCGTGTGGCCGGCGATGGTCGGCAAGGTGCGCCTGGACGGCGCGGACATCTACCAGTGGAACAAGGGCGAACTCGGCCCGCATCTGGGTTACCTGCCGCAAGACGTCGAACTGTTCGGCGGCAGCATCAGCGACAATATTGCCCGTTTTGGCGAGGTTGACGCGGACAAAGTGGTGTTGGCGGCAAAGCGCGCCGGCGTCCACGATATGATTTTGCACTTCCCTAAAGGTTATGACACCTTGATGGGCGAGGGTGGAGCAGGTTTGTCCGGTGGACAGCGCCAGCGCATCGGCCTGGCACGCGCCATGTATGGCGATCCGTCAGTGCTGGTGCTTGACGAGCCGAACTCCAATCTGGATGACGTCGGCGAAGCCGCGCTGCTCATGGCGATCAACGATCTGCGCGCGCGCGGCAAGACCATCGTGCTGATTACCCATCGCACCAGCGTCATCAGCGCCACCACCAAGCTGCTGTTGCTGCGCGACGGCGCTGTGGCAGCTTTCGGCCCGACCAACCAGGTGCTGGCGGCGTTGCAGGAGGCTCAGAACAATCATATGCAACAACAGCAGGCGGCAGCCCAGCAGGCCGCAGCGCAGCAGGCGGCCCAGCAGCAAGCCGCCCAGCAGCAGGCTGCACAGCAAGCTGAGCAGCAACTGGTCGTCCAGCAGCAGGCCGCACAGCAACAGGCCGCCTCGCAAAATGCGGCACCAACGGAACAGGATTAAATCATGTCGAATCTCATTACCAAGAAGGAAGCTCCGGTGGAGGTCATTAGCCATGACGTCACTCCACTGACGGTTAACACGGATGCCGGGTCATATGCTAGGCTGGGTTGGATCATTGTGTTGTGTGGTGTGCTGGGTTTCCTGGCTTGGGCTATTTTCGCCCCGCTCGACAAAGGTGTGCCGCTGCCTGGAACACTGGCCAGCGAGTCCAGCCGCAAGTCCGTCCAGTCGCTGCCCGGCGGTATCGTGCAGGACATCCTGGTGAAGGACGGTGACGTGGTCAAGGCCGGCCAGGTGTTGGTGCGTATGAATAGCGTCCAGGCAAAGGCTGCGCTGGAAACCACTCGCGCACAATATTTGTCTGGCCGCGTGACCGCAGCCCGCATGCAATCCGAGCTCCTTGGGCAGTCGGCAATCACGTTGCCGGCATCGCTCAACCAGTACAAGGACGATCCACGCCTGGTCGAGAACCTGGCGGTACAGAGCCAATTGATGAGCTCGCGCCGCATGGCGCTGCAAAGCGAACTGGGCGGTGCAGATGAGAATATCGCCGGCCTGGGATTGCAAATCGCCGGCGTGCAAGAATCCCTGGCGGCCAAAAAGGAACAAAAAGCTCTGCTGAAGCAGCAGCTCGACGATACGCGCGAGTTGGCCAAGGATGGCTATATCGCCCGCAATCGTTTCCTGGAACTGGAACGTACCTATGCGCAGATCAATGGTGCGATTTCCGAAGACATCGGCAATATCGGACGCTCACAGCGTCAAATCGCAGAAATGAAATTACGCAAACTGCAGCGTACTCAGGAGTACCAGAAAGAACTGCGTAGTCAATTGAGCGATGTACAGAAAGAAGCTGATGCGCTGGAAAGCCGTCTGCAAAGCCAAGTCTTCGATTTCGCCAACGTGGAAATCAAATCGCCGGTGGCCGGTACCGTGGTGGGTTCGAGTGTGTTCACGCGCGGCGGCGTGGTCGGTGCGGGCGCGCGCCTGATGGAAATTGTGCCCAGCAACGATACGTTGGTGGTGGAAGGACAACTGGCTGTCAATCTGATCGACAAGGTTCACCCGGGCCTGAAAGTGGATTTAATCTTCTCGGCATTCAACGCGAACAAAACGCCGCATATTCCTGGCGAGGTGATCCAGGTGGCCGCCGACCGTACCGTGGATGAGCGTACTGGGCAGGCGTACTACAAGGTCCGTTCGCGCGTCACGCCGGAAGGCGCCAAGCTGATCGCTGACAAGAAACTGAATGTCGTGCCCGGCATGCCGGTCGAGATGTTCGTCAAGACGGGCGAGCGCTCGATGATGAGCTATCTGCTGAAGCCGATCTTCGATCGCGCCAAGACTTCGATGACGGAGGAGTAACCGTGGCCAAGATGTCAAAAGCACAGCCGCGTCGGTTTGCGGCCATGATGGCGAGGGCTTGCGTTGCCGGAGTCCTGCTGCAAGCCTCGGGCGCTCACGCGCTGGGCTTCCTGCAGGCTTACGAGGCGGCGCTGAAAAACGATCCGACCTTCCGCTCGGCGTATTACACCAATGAGGCTGGCAAGGAAAACAAGGCGCTGGGTTTGGCCAATCTGCTGCCGAATCTGAGTGGTGGCTACAGCGCCAGCCAGAACCGTACAACGTTGACGCAAGGTGAACACGTTGTACCATACGATTATATTTCGCGTTCAGCGACCGTGCAGTTGCGGCAGCCCTTATTCAATCTCGACGGGTGGGCGCGCTTCAAGCAAGGTAAGGCGCAGACCGCTTATGCGGCCTCGGTGTACGACAGCCAGCGCCAGGAAGTTATTTTCCGTGTAGCCAACGCGTATATCGACCTGCTGTTCAAGGAAGACTTGCTGGCGCTTGCCACCGTCGAACGCGACATGTATGCGGAGCAGCGCAAGGTCAACGACCGCATGTTCAAGAATGGTGAGGGCACCAAGACCGACATGCTGGAAACCCAGGCCCGGCTCGATGGCGCGGAAGCTCAAGTGCTGGAGTACACGGAAAACTTAATGGTGTCGCGCGAGACGTTAGCGACCATCATTGGGGGCGAGGTGGGAGAAGTCGACCGTTTGTCGCCGGACTTCCGCATTCGTCCAAGTGACGGCCAGACGTTCGAGTACTGGAAGCAGATCGCGATTGAAACCAATCCCGATATCAAAGCGATGTCGTCGAATGTGGAAATCTCGCACCAGGAATATAACAAGGCACTTGCAGCGTTTGCGCCGCGCGTTGACTTCATAGCGACTTACGGCAAGACCGCGTCGGATGCAATCTCGACCGTAAATCAGGACCAGACCATTCGTAGCATCGGTGTCCAAGTGAATATCCCCTTGTATTCTGGCGGTCAGCTCAGCGCGCAAAAACGCCAGACGGTGGCAAGTGAGGAAAAAGCCAAGGCCGATTTGCAGGCGCAGATCGATAAGGTTCTGTTGGAGTTGCGCAAGGATTATGGCGTCATGTTCAGCAGCGTCAAGCGCGTGGATGCGCTCATGAAATCGGTTGCCTCGGCCGAGTTGTTGATCACTGCGACCGAGCAGAGCATCAAAGGCGGCGTGCGTATTAACCTCGATGCGTTGAACGCCAAACAGCAGCTGTACACTGCGAAGCGTGACCTGGCCCAGGCGCGCTACAACTATTTGCTGACTTCGCTCCGCATGCGGGCTTCCGTCGGCACGCTGGGTGACAGTGACGTGCGCGAGATCGCGGCATACTTCCGTTAAGCCGATATGGACGATGAAATCGAAGTCACCGTCGACGGCATCAGCTACAAGCTCAGCGAACTGAGCGAGGCGGCGCAGGAGCAGGTCGCCAACCTGCAGTTCGTCGATGCGCAGATGGCCGAGCTGAACGCCAAGCTGGCGGTGTTCCAGACCGCCCGCAACGCCTACCAGTCGGTGCTGCAGCAACTGGTGCCGCGCGTGCCGCAATAAACCCTGCAACAACGAGCCATACAACAACGGCGCCCTCCGGCGCCGTTTTTTTACTTCTTGCCGTAGCAGTGCGGGCAGGATTTCTCGTACACGTATTCCGGCGACAGCTGCTGGCGCGGCGTGACCACCGAACGGCAGACGAAGCATTGCACGGTCTCGGTCGGTTCCAGTTTCGGATTGAGCGCGGTGCGGTAGTCGAAGACGAAGCAGTCGCCGGTGTAGTGGGCGCCGCCGACTTCCTCGAAGTACTTCAGGATGCCGCCTTCGAGCTGGTACACGTTCTCGCAGCGGATGCCGCCGGTCGTTGTCGTTGACGCCGTTGTCGAGCCAGCGCTCAAGCGCGTGCGCTTCGACGAAGGGCGCGCGACCTTCTTGCGGCTGGATCAGTGAAGCGAGTGCATAAACGGTGCTATATTAGATGCTTTAATCCACATCTAATTTGGCGATCGGATTTGACGATGGACACCGTACTTACCAGTATTACCGTTAGCGTGACGGAGTTGAAGCGCAATTATTCCAACATCCTGAAAGCGATGGAAAACACCCCGGTCGCGGTCCTCAATCACAACCGGCCGGAAGCATATCTTTTGTCCGCCGATTACTATGAGCAGTTGATGGCGCGCATGGAGGATTTGGAGGACGTTCAGTTGGTGCGGGAGCGGCAAGACGGCCCTTTTGTCGAGGTCGCCTTACATGACCTTTAAGCTACGCTTTCATAAGCTGGCCTGGGCCGAATGGCAAAAGCTCGACGGCAGCGTCAGGGAGCCCTTCAAGAAAAAGCTGTCGGAACGACTTGAGCAGCCGAGAGTGCCCAGTGCGGCCTTGTCCGGTATGGCCGATTGCTACAAAATCAAGCTCAAGACTGCTGGCTACCGGCTGATTTATCGGGTCGAAGACGACGTCGTGTATGTGACGGTCATCGCGGTCGGCAAGCGGGAGCGCGGTCGCGTGTACGTGGAGGCAAAAGACAGGCTGGTTTAAATGTCCAATGGCCGGTCGCTTCCGTTTCGTGCAGTCAGCCATGCAACAACGGCGCCCTCGGGCGCCGTTTTCAATTATTCCTTGCCGTAGCAGTGCGGGCAGGATTTCTCGTACACGTATTCCGGCGACAACTGCTGGCGCGGCGTGACCACCGAACGGCAGACGAAGCATTGCACGGTCTCGGTCGGTTCCAGTTTCGGATTGAGCGCGGTGCGGTAGTCGAATACGAAGCAGTCGCCGGTGTAGTGGGCGCCGCCGACTTCCTCGAAGTACTTCAGGATGCCGCCTTCAAGCTGGTACACGTTCTCGTAGCCGATGTTCTGCATGTGGATGGCGGCCTTTTCGCAGCGGATGCCGCCGGTGCAGAAGGTGACCACGGTCTTGCCGGCGAAGTCGTCCTTGTGGGCGGCGATCACTTCCGGGAACTCGGTGAACTTCTTGATGCGGTAGTCGACCGTGTTGTCGAAGGTGCCGACGTCGACCTCGAAGTCGTTGCGGGTGTCGACCATGACCACCGGCTGGCCGTTGTCGTCGACGCCGTTGTCGAGCCAGCGCTTGAGCGTGGCCGCGTCGACGAAGGGCGCGCGGCCTTCCTCCGGTTTGATCAGCGGCATCCGCATGGTGATGATTTCTTTTTTGATCTTCACCAGCATGCGCTTGTGCGACTGCTCGGCCGAATAGCTTTCCTTCACTTCCAGGTCGGCGAAGCGGGCGTCGCCGCGGACCCAGGCCAGGAACTCGTCGATGTGGCTGCGCGGGCCGGACAGGAACATGTTGATGCCTTCCGGCGTCAGCAGGATGGTGCCTTTCAGGCCCAGGCGCTGGCAGATGTCCTGGTACAGCGGGCGCATCGCCTCGGTGTCGTCGAAGGTGACGAATTTGTAGGCGGCGATGTTGACGTGAGCGGCAGCGGCAGCGATGGCGGCGGCATGCGCTTCAGCTTGTAAAGCGGTATTAGCGTGCATGGTGGATGTGATCAAAAAATATGAAGAGCCGGTATTATACGCGCTTTTCGTGCTCAAAAAACAGGCAGATTGGCGTTCTTGGGCGTTAGCGCGGCCACATCGATGGAAATGACCGCCCAAATCCAACCGGCAAACTCAGGATTTGCGTAGTGCTCCGTGAAGGAGCGCGCTTGGGGAAGATCGCCACCGTCCTCAATGACTGTCGTCAGCCAGAGTTCCGCCGCTTCACAAGCGTTGTCGATTGCTTCATCCAAAGTGTCTCCCGCTGAGAAACAGCCGGGAAGATCGGGTATGACAACACCAAATGCATGCGTTGCGTCACCGGGCTCGATTGCGATTGGATACCTCATGGTGATCTCCCCCATCGTACGCACAGCGTAACACCGGATGCTGAACCGCCGCAAATCAGATTCATCGCACCGGGCCGCCGCACGGTAAAATAGCTGGTTATTGAACCAGCATTGAGCGGCGTATGAACATGGTAGCAAACGAACAAGCAGTGGCGGCCCCGGCCGTGGCCAAGGCCGGACCGGATTTCGTCCACCTGCGGGTGCACTCGGAATATTCCATCGTCGACGGCCTGGTCCGCATCGACGACCTGGTCGCCACCGCCGCCAAGGACAAGCAGGCGGCGCTGGCCGTCACCGACCTGTCCAATATGTTCGGCATGGTCAAGTTCTACAAGGCCGCGCGCGGCAAGGGCATCAAGCCGGTGGTCGGGGTCGACGTCTGGATCACCAACGACGACAACCGCGACAAGCCGCACCGCCTGATGTTGTTCGCCAAGAACCGCATGGGCTACCTGCAGCTGTGCGAGCTGCTGTCGCAAGCCTGGCTCACCAACCAGTACAAGGGCCGCGCCGAGATCCGCACCGAGTGGCTCGTCGAGCTCACCGCCAAGACCTACGCGCTGCTGCCCGACGACAGCCCGGCCAACGGCCTGATCGCGCTGTCCGGCGCGCACTTCGGCGACGTCGGCATGGCGATCGAGAACGGCAACCCGGCGCTGGCCGAACAGAACGCCGAGAAGTGGGCGCGCATCTTCCCCGGCCATTTCTACATCGAGATCCAGCGCGCCGGCCAGGCCAACCAGGAAGCCCAGGTGCGCCACGCGGTGGCGCTGGCCGCCAAGCTGGGCCTGCCGGTGGTGGCGACCCATCCGGTGCAGTTCATCCGCCAGGACGAGTTCATCGCCCACGAGGCGCGCACCTGCATCGCCGAGGGCGAGATGCTGGCCAATAACAAGCGCGTGCGCCGCTTCAACGAGCAGATGTGCTTCATGTCGCAGGCGCAGATGCGCGAGCTGTTCCACGACCTGCCGGCCGCGCTGCAGAACTCGGTGGAGATCGCCAAGCGCTGCAACCTGACGCTGACCCTGGGCAAGCCGCAGCTGCCGAACTTCCCGACGCCGGGCATGACCATCGACGACTTCCTGCGCGCGGAAACCAAGAAGGGCCTGGAGGAACGCCTGGAGCAGCTGTACCCGGACCCGGTCAAGCGCGAGGCGCAACGCGAGCGCTACGAGGCGCGCCTGGAGTTCGAGAACAACACCATCATCAACATGAAGTTCCCCGGCTACTTCCTGATCGTGGCGGAGTTCATCCAGTGGGGCAAGAACAACGACGTGCCGATCGGGCCGGGCCGGGGCTCGGGCGCGGGCTCGCTGGTTGCGTACGCGCTCAAGATCACCGACCTCGATCCGCTCAAGTACAACCTGCTGTTCGAGCGCTTCCTGAACCCCGAACGCGTTTCGATGCCCGACTTCGACATCGACTTCTGCCAGGAAAAGCGAGAGCTGGTGATCCAGCACGTCAAGGACCTGTACGGCCGCGACGCGGTGTCGCAGATCGCCACCTTCGGCACCATGGCGGCCAAGGGCGCGATCCGCGACGTCGGCCGCGTGATGGACTTCGGCTACAACTTCTGCGACGGCGTCTCCAAGCTGATCCCGTTCAAGCCGGGCAAGCCGGTGTCGATCGCCGAGGCGATCGAGGAGGAGCCGATGCTCAAGGAGCGCCAGCAGAACGAGGAGGAGGTGGCCCAGCTGCTGGACCTGGCGCAGCAGGTCGAGGGCATCACCCGCAACATCGGCATGCACGCCGGCGGCGTGCTGATCGCGCCGGGCAAGCTGACCGACTTCTGCCCGCTGTACACCCAGGGCGGCGACGCCGGCGTGGTGTCGCAGTACGACAAGGACGACGTCGAGGCCGTCGGCCTGGTCAAGTTCGACTTCCTGGGTTTGACCACGCTGACCATCCTGGACCGCGCGGTCCGCTACATCAAGGCGCTCGATCCGGCCGAGGCCGAGTTCGACCTGTCCAAGCTGCCGCTCAACGACCGGCCGTCCTACGAGCTGCTGACCAAGGCCAAGACCGTGGCCGTGTTCCAGCTGGAGTCGCGCGGCATGCAGGGCATGTTGAAGGATGCCCGTCCCGACCGCTTCGAGGACATTATCGCGCTGGTGGCGCTGTACCGTCCGGGCCCGATGGACCTGATCCCGGACTTCTGCAAGCGCAAGCACGGCGAGAAGTTCGACTATCCCGATCCGCGCACCGAGTCCATCCTGTCCGAAACCTACGGCATCATGGTGTACCAGGAGCAGGTGATGCAGATGGCGCAGATCGTCGGCGGCTACTCGCTGGGCGGCGCCGACATGCTGCGCCGCGCGATGGGCAAGAAGAAGGCCGAGGAGATGGCCGAGCACCGCGAGATCTTCCGCGCCGGCGCCGCCAAGGACGGCCTGTCGGCCGAGAAGGCCGACGAGATCTTCGACTTGATGGAAAAGTTCGCGGGCTACGGCTTCAACAAGTCGCACGCCGCCGCCTACGCGCTGCTGTCCTACCACACGGCCTACCTGAAGGCGCACCATCCGGCCGCGTTCATGGCGGCCAACATGTCGCTGGCGATGGAGGACACGGAGAAGGTCAAGATCCTGGTCGAGGACGCGATCGACATCTGCGGCCTGACCATCCTGCCGCCGGACATCAACAAGTCCGACTTCCGCTTCATGCCGGACGGTCCGCCGCCATCGGTGACCGGCAAGAAGGTCACGCAGATCCGCTACGGCCTGGGCGCCTGCAAGGGCGCCGGCCAGAACGCGATCGAGGCCATCATCGCGGCCCGCACCGCCGGCGGCCCGTTCACTAGCCTGTTCGATTTCTGCAAGCGCGTGGACAAGAAGCAGATCAACCGCCGCACCATCGAGTCGCTGATCCGCGCCGGCGCCTTCGATTGCCTGGCGATCGACCGCGCCATCCTGCTGGCCACGGTCACCTTCGCGATGGAGTGCGCCGACCAGGAAGCCAAGGCGGCCAACCAGGTGAGCCTGTTCGGCGGCGACGATTCCGACCTGGTGGCGCCGCCGGAATACGTGAAGGCCGCGCCGTTCACCGACCGCCAGAAGCTGGCCGAGGAAAAGATCGCGCTGGGCTTTTATCTGTCGGGCCATATGTTCGATTCGTTCGCGCCGGAGGCGCGCCGCTTCGCCCGCACCAAGCTGGCCGAGCTGGAACCATCGCGCGAGCCGCGCATGCTGTGCGGCGTGATCACCGGCATCCGTCCGCAGATGACCCAGCGCGGCAAGATCCTGATCGTCACGCTGGACGACAAGACGGCGGTGGTGGAGGTGACGGTCTACAGCGAGGTGTTCGAGGAGAACAAGCGCATGTTCAAGGACGACGAGTTCCTGGCCGTGGTGGGCAAGGTGTCGGAGGACCGCTTCTCGGGCGGGCTGCGCATCTCGGCCGAGAAGGTGTTTGACATCGTCACGGCGCGCATCAACTACGGCAAGCAGCTGGGCATGGCGCTGCCGGCCTCGGTGGACGTGCGCAAGATGGCCGAGGTGCTGGCGCCGCACCGCCACGCGGACGGCTTGCCGGTGTCGGCGCGCATCACGCCGCAGGGCGTGGGCTGCGTGGTGCAGCTGGGCGAATCGTGGCGCGTGGCGCCGTCGGACGAGTTGCAGCTGGCGCTCCAGCAGGTGCTGGGCGCCAGGGACGTCGCGATCGAGTACTGATCAGCGTTCGATCAGCGTCCGGTCAAAGCTGGCCGTCGAGGCTGGTGATGGCATACCCCTTGGCGCCGATCTGCTCCAGCGGGTGGACGATGTGGTAGCGCGGCAGGTCGTCGCGCGCGTCGTCGACCTCCACGTGCCGCGCCTCCGGATGCCAGTCGGTGTTGGTGGCTTCCTCGGGGATGGGTTTGCCCTCCGGCACAGCCAGGTAGCTGTGTTTGCCTTTTGCTTCATCTCGGTAATAAATATCCACACGCATGGTATTTCTCCTTGGACGAAAGGCCCATGGTACCGGATTTTTCAGGCGAGTGCGTATTCGTCGCCGTCGTGTGCGGCGACCGTCAGGGTGCTGTAGTTCTGGCTCAACGGCGTCGGCACGGTCTCGAAGCGCGGCGCGCTCAGGCCGGCGCGGATGACCGCGCTGAGGGCCAGCAGCGTCTCGTGGCGCTTGCGCGCCTCCGAGCGCTTCTTCGACGCGATCGCCGCCAGGTCCGGCGGCGCGATGGCCTCGCACGGCAGGCGCCAGTCGCCGTCGGCGCGGCGGCCGGCGTTCAGCTCCTGCCACAGGGTGTCGTAGTCGGCGTGCACCTTGCCCTGGCGGGTGGCGCCGCACACCACGCGGTTGGCGTTGCTGACCAGGCGCAGCTCGGCGCAGCCGTAGTCGTGGCCGATCTGGCCGAGCAGCTTGACCATCATATTGGTCGGCCGCAGGCCGTGCAGCTCGCGGGTGGCGTCCTTGATCCGTTGCAGGCCCAGCTCGCTCTTCGAGCCCTGCATGCAGCCCACGCTCAGCACCATGCCGCGCACGCCCTGCTGGAAGGAGAACGCGCAGCTGTAGACCAGCCCGTCGTCCTGGTACAGCTGCAGCACCAGTTCGCCTTCGCGCTCCATCGGCTCGATGGCGGACAGCCGGATCTGGTAGGGCAGGCCGGACTTGCCCTCGATGCCGCCCAGCACCACCGAGCCGCGCGCGGCGCGCACCGTCAGCGGGCCCAGGCCCTGTCGGAAGATGAAGCGGTAGTGTTGTTGCAGCAGGTCGACGCGCTCGGCGCAGCCCATGGTGTTGCTCAGGTAGGGACGGTAGATCTTGTACAGCAGGCGCGGACGGGCCTTGACCAGTTCCATGAACAGCGGGTGGGAGTTGAGCAATTGCAGCCAGCCGCCGGTGGCCTGGCGGTGCATCAGGGCGCGCAGCGACAGCTTGAGCGATTCGCGGACTTGCTTGAGGCCGTTGAAGCCGGCCACGCCGGAGCGGATAGTGATTAACTGCGACATCGAACGACTCTCATCAAAAGCGGCTGCAGGGGTGGCGCGGCGCGGTGGCTTAATATCGTCCCGGCAACGGTAGGTGCCATTACGACATTTTTACAGTGTAAATCCTGTGTAACGTATTGTAAATTGGGGTAAAGGCTTACGGTTTTCCCTTAATAATTGCCGCTTAAGAAAACCAAGTGTTGTATAGAGGTGCAAGCGCAGGCCTAAGGGGAACCCGTAGTTGCAAAAAGCAATGCGCGATGAATTCCAGCAATGCATAATGCTACATAACGATACAAAGCCCCGTATGTCACTTTCCCGCCTGCGCCACCTGGAAATACCCGCCTTCGTGGCGCTCTATCTGCTGTTCGACTGGGCCACGTATATCGACCCGTTTTACGGCTTGAACATCACGCCGTGGAACCCCGATCCGGCGCTGGGCCTGGTGTTCTGGCTGCGCCATGGCTGGCGCGCGGCGCCGCCGTGGTTCCTGGCGCTGCTGGGCGGCGAGCTGCTGGTGCGCGGCATGCCGGCCGGCTGGGCGGTGAGCGTGCTGGGCTCGTTGTGGCTGACCGCCGGTTACGGCCTGCTGGGCGCGGCGCTGCGGCGCCAGTTCGGCGACGGCGGCGTGTTCGACAGCCGCGACCGGCTGTTCCAGTGGCTGCTGATCGTCGTGGCCGGGACCATGATCAACGACGTCGGTTACATCTCGCTGCTGTCGGCGGCCGGCCTGATTCCGGCCGGGCAGTGGGGCGAGGCGGTGCTGCGCTTCGGCATCGGCGACATGGTCGGGGTGCTGGTGTCGATGCCGCTGATCTGGATGCTGTCGAGCGCGGCCGGACGGCGGCGCTTGCGGGCGACCGTGTGGCGGGCCGAGACGCTGGGCTACCTGGCGCTGGCGATCTGCGTGCTGTACATGGTGTTCGGCACCATCGCCACCTCGGAGTTCAAGCATTTTTATTTCTTGTTCCTGCCGGTGATCTGGGCCGCGTTCCGCCAGGGCCTGTTCGGCACGGCGCTGATCGTGTTCGTGCTGCAGGCCGGCATCGGCGCGCTGGTCAAGTGGAACCACGCGGTCAACATCGCCGTGCACGAGTTGCAGATGCTGGACGCGGTGCTGGCGCTGGTGGGCTTTTCGATCGGCATCGCGGTGGACGAGTTGCGCAAGGTCGCGAGCGAGCTCAAGCAGACGATGCGGCTGGCGGCGGCCGGCGAGATGGCGGCCGCGCTGGCGCATGAATTGAACCAGCCGTTGACGGCGCTGAGCGCCTACGGCAAGGCCTGTGAATTCCTGCTGGAGCGGGGCGAGAGCGGCGACGTGCTCAAGGGCGCGATCCAGCGCATGATCGCGGAGTCGGGCCGGGCCGCCGAAGTGGTGCGGCGGCTGCGCGATTTCTTCCGCACCGGCGCGATGAAGCTGGAGGCGGTCGATCCCGGCCAGCTGGTGGCGGGCATCAGCCAGCAGTTCTTCGCCCAGATGCGCGAGCACGGCGTCGAGCTGAAGGTGGGCGAGATCCCGCCGCTGCCCGTCCTGGCGGACCGGCTGCAGCTGGAGCTGGTGCTGCGCAACCTGCTGGCCAACGCGCTGGAGGCGGTGCAGGAGCAGCCGGCGGGCGCGCGCCGCATCACGGTGACGGGCGAGCGGCTGGACGGCAAGCGCCGCGGCGGCAAGCTGCGCAAGGGCGGCTGCCTGCAGTTGACGGTGGAGGACAGCGGCAAGGGCGTCTCGGCCGCGTTGGCGGCGCGCTTGTTCGAACCGTTCGTGTCGTCCAAGGCCAGCGGGCTGGGCCTGGGGCTGGTGCTCAGCCGCGCCATCATGGAGGCGCACGGCGGCTCGCTGTGGGCGGAGGTGGACGATCATGGCATTTTCAGGTTGGCGCTGCCGTTGGCGCGCCCTTTGGAGCAGGATGGAGAGCAGGTGAGCTATGCAGCATGATTTGACCGTATTCATCGTCGACGACGACCCGTCGGTGCGCGACGCGCTGAGCCTGCTGCTGGGCGTGCGCGGCTACCGCACCGCGATGTTCGCCAGCGGCGAGGCCTTCCTGCAGGCGTGGCAGCCGGCGTGGCGCGGCTGCATGCTGATCGACATCCGCATGTCCGGCATGGACGGGTTGAGCCTGCAAATGGAACTGCGGCGGCGCGACTGCCGCATCCCGGTCATCATCATGAGCGGGCATGGCGACGTCAGCATGGCGCGCGCGGCGTTCAAGGCCGACGCGGTGGATTTTTTGGAGAAGCCGGTCGACGACGGCAAGCTGATCGCCGCCATCGACGAGGCGCTGGCGCGCGCGCGCAGCGTGCACACCGAACAGCAGCGGCGCAGCCGCAGCGACACCCTGCTGAGCGAGCTGACGCCGCGTGAGCGGGAGGTGATGGAACTGGTGGTGATGGGCCGCCACAATCGGGAGATTGGGCCGGCGCTGGGCATCAGCGTGCGTACGGTGGAAGTGCACAAGGCGCGGCTGATGGCCAAGCTGGGGGTCGACAACGTCGCCGACCTGGTGCGTATAACAATGCAGGACTAGGCGGCAACTCCCCGGCGCGAGCCTTGTTTTTCGTCAACTGAGAATCACCGCTTTGATGGCAGCATGGCCTGTCATGAAAAGCGGGAGCTGGCGATGAAAGATCTCTTGCCGCATTACGAAGCCGAGCTGGCACTGTTGCGGCGCCTTGGCCGCGCCCATGTATAACTTCTCGCTGCACAACCCTAGATGATATTGGGCGTAAATCGCGGCAGTATTAAAGTTTCGCTGGACGGAAAAGAAGTGATAGTTCCAGGCGAGATGTTTTTTCCTGCGAATGGAAAAATTGGATTTGTGCTGTCTTTAAATGATTTGAAGCACTGGGCTTATCCACACCAGGACGTTGAACTCACCTGCGGAGATGTGATGAGAATTATCACCGATATCCGGCTGGATTTTGAGATGGGCGGTCATGTATTGGAGATCGCATAGGCTGTTGAAAAAATCGCGCCCTTTGCCGGAGCCCGTAGGTTTTGCAGTCCAGGAATCCCAGATGAATAAGAACGTGAAATTATTCGAGTTTAATGACCTCGAAATTTGGCAGAGAGGTGCCCGTTTCTTTGCTCGCTACGACGCTGGAGCGCATCAAGTAGCTATGCGTGAAGATGAGATTTCCCAGTCAGAGGCGGAGCTCGCCATGCAAGGCAAGGAAGCCGCCATCAAGATGCTCTTTGGGCTGCAAAGGAGACTGGAGGATGCTGGTATTAATCCCTATGTGCCCAAGGGGGGGAATTTATTGTGTAATTGTCGGGGGATCCGCAGTCAAAAAATTTTTTCTGGATGGTCAGATTTTGACGCATTCGAAGCTAAGTTAAATAATGATGTTGTTTGGGTGGGAATTCCGGTTGAGACCCCATATTCTAACGTGGGGATATCGGAAAAATGGTACAAGTGCTTGAAGTGTCAGAAGGTTTGGCGACTTGTCGAACCTGATCCGCCGTTTGCCGGTTTGTGGGACGAAGTGCCATCTTTTCCTTGAAATGATATTTATATCAAAATTGTCGGCGATGAGACTGTTATCTTGAAAATTATTAAAATTATTTTTACTAACGTGATAAAAATAAGTATATGTCAATTAGGAATTTTAGGTTCCGTGAAAATGAACAGTTCGCAAGTTGGATTGATGAGAAAACAGCGGTGAGCCTTGGTGACGTGCGTCGAGCGGTATTTGATGCGGATCAAGATTTGGTAGTTGCTATTGGCGCGAGTTCAGCTGCAACTCTTAAAGTCTATGGACCGCAAGGACTCTTAATGGAGCTCGAAGCGCCGGATAATTCGGATTTCCAGTACCTGTTGAGCGACAAAAATAGAGGGACTTTGGTCGTGTGCTCGGAGAAAAATTCGAAAGGCGATGTCTTGGATTGGTATTACAAGATCGATTTGCTCAATCGATCTTTGGTTAAAGATGGTCGTTCATATTAGCTGCGATGGTCGCGATCAAACGATGTGGCAGTTTGCGTGGGCCGCGACCACGATAATTTAAGCCGGCACCAGCGCTTCGGCGCGCCACGATTCCACCACTTCCAGCACTTGCTGAGGCGTGATCGCCAGCATGCAGGTGCAGCGCGCCGCGTCCTCGCAGTGGCCGCAGGCGACCGGCGTGCACAGGCTCTGCGCGCGCGGTCCCAGCGCGCCCCAGCGCACGATGTCGATCGGCTTGAGCGGCGGGAACAGGCCCAGCGCCGGCCGCCCCAGCGCCGACGCCAGGTGCAGCGGCCCGGTGCCGCTGGCGATCAAGCCGTCGCAGCCGCCGATCAGCGCGGTGAAGCCGTCCAGGTCCAGCCGGCCGCACAGATTCTCCACATTCGGCAAGGCCAGCAGGGCCGGCGCCTGCTGCGCCAGCAGTTCGCCCTCGGCCGCGCTGCCGGTCACCAGCACCCGCACGCCCTCGACCCCGCCCAGCAATTCGGCCAGCGCCGTGTAGTGCTGCAGCGGCCACTCGCGGCCGTTGCCGTTGGATTTCGGATGCAAAATCAGCTTGAAGCCGGGACCGGCCAGCAGCGCGTCGGCGGCCGGATGGCGCGGCGTGTTCAGGCCGTACATGGTCTTCAACTGCTCCAGCGGCGGCTCCACGTCCACGCCCAGCGGCAGCAGCAGCTTGAAGTTCAGCTGCGCCTCGTGCAGCGGCGAGTTGGCGCGGCTGAAGGTGGCCAGGCGGTTGCAGTGGTACCAGTGGTGGATGCGGTGGCTGCTGCCGATGCGGCGCTCGATGCCGGCGCGGCGCGCGGCCGCCGCCAGCGTACGCATCGGGAAGGTGAAGATCATCGTGTCGCAGCCGCTGTGCGCCAGGCCGTCGGCCCAGTCCTCGCCCAGTTCCTCCTGCGTCAGCACCCGGTCCACATGGCGGCACTGCGCCACCACGGCGGCGGCGTAGCGGCGGCACAGGAACACGATCTCGGCCTGCGGATACAGCTGCTTCAGATAGCCGGCCAGCGGCAGGGTCAGCACCACGTCGCCGATGTTGTCGGTGCGGGCGATCAGGATGCGGCGCGGCACCGGCGCCGGGTACTGCGCGGCCAGGCACATGCCCACCAGGCTGCACACCATCATCACGTAAAACACCTTCGGCATCATCAGCCAGAACATCACGTCGGTCAGGCCGAAACCCATGAAGGCCACCACCACCACCATGCCGGCCAGGGCCAGCGGGCGCTGGCCGCGGTCCACGCTGCGCAGCTGGCGGGAGAAGAAGCGCAGCGGCGCCACGTACATCATGATCAGCAGGCTGAAGTCGAGCAGGCCGCCGGTGGCCAGGCAGTTGAGCATGTCGTTGTGGCTGCTGCTGTAGAGCAGCGCCGGCGACTGCTGCAGGCGGCCCTGGGCCGCCAGCGCGTGCAGCGCCACGTCGAATTGGTCGCGGCCCACGCCTAGCCATGGATGTTCGAGGAACATCATGACCGACGCCTTCCACAGCTCCAGGCGGATGCCGACCGAGGTGGTGGCGTCGCCCAGCGTCAGGTAGCGCTGGATTTCGGCCAGCGCCTGTTCGATCCGCCCGGCCACGCCGGTGGCCGGCACGGCCAGCGCCAGCACGACCAGCGCCAGCAGCGCGGCGCCCACCACCAGCAGGCGGCGGCCGTACAGCTGCACGCCGTAGCGGGCGACCGGGATCATGACCAACGGCAGCGCCAGCCAGCCGCCGCGCGAGGACGACAGCAGCGACGCCAGCAGGCCGCACAGCAGGCCGACGCCGGGCAGCCAGGCCATGCGCGTGTTGCGCAGGTCGGTCAGACCGCACAGCGACATCAGGCCGCAGGCCAGCGCCAGGTCGCCGAAGGTGATCTCATGATGGGTGAAGCCGATCGCGCGGTCCATGCCGAGTACGGTCACCTGGTACAGCGCGACCACGGCCGCCAGCACGGCGGCAAAGCACAGCCCCAGCCAGAAGTGGCGGGCGCGCGGGCGCAGGTAGTAGACCACGCCGATGCAGCTCAGGCCGAACAGCAGGCGCGACGGCCCGTCCAGGGTGTTCAGGCGCTGGTGGTCCAGCGCCAGCCGCGCCAGCGACACCAGGAAGTAGCCGCCGAAGGCCAGCACCACGCCGCCGATGTCGTTCCAGTGGCGCTTGTACAGCGGCAGCAGCGTGCGGCCGCGGCGTATCAGCAGCAGCAGGATCATCAGCTGGACCAGGCCGAGGCCGACCTTGCTCGACAGCGCCAGCGCCGGCAGCAGGAAGATCATGGTCGAGGAGAGCGGACCGCCATATTCGGTGTGCGGCGTCGAGGGGCTGGCTGGAGTCATGGTCACGCGGTCGGGGCGGCGGGGGCCGGCAAAAAGGCTGATTATAGCAGCATGGCCGGGCCCTTCCAGAGGCGGTCCCGGCTTGTGGCCGCCGCCGCGATGGGCGATAATCGAGCCGGCATGGGCCACCGGCCTGACGATGAAAGATTCCGTGTTACCCGATAAAACCGTCACCGCCGGGACCGCCCCGCGCACCTTGGTCATTTCCCCCAACTGGATCGGCGACGCCGTCATGGCCCAGCCGCTGCTGCAGCTGCTGCGCGCCGCCCATCCCGATCGCCCGATCGACGTGCTGGCGCCGCCGGCGGTGTCGCCCGTGTGGCGCCAGATGGCCGAGGTCGACGAGGTGCTGGAGACCCCGTTCCGCCACGGCGCGCTGCAACTGAAGCAGCGCTGGCAATACGCGCGCCTGTTGCGCCAGCGCGGCTACGCCGACGCCTACGTGCTGCCCAACACCATCAAGTACGCGCTGATCCCCTGGCTGGCTGGCATCAAGCGCCGGGTCGGCTACAAGGGCGAGAGCCGCCACGGCCTGATCAACGTGATGCACCACGACGATACGCCGCCCCGGCCGATGGTGGCGTTCTACGCCGCGCTGGCCGGCGCGCCGCTGGCACCGCCGCCGGCGGCGCCGCGCTACCGCGTCGCGCATGGCGGTCGACACGGCGCAGATCGCCGCGGTGCGCCAGCGCCACGGCATCGACCTGGCGCGGCCGCTGGTGGCGTTCGCGCCCGGCGCCGAGTTCGGCGGCGCCAAGCGCTGGCCGGCGGCCCACTTCGCCGGCCTGGCGCAGGCCATCCTGGCGCGCGACGGCGCGGCCAGGATCGTGCTGCTGGGCTCGCCCAAGGACCAGCCGGCCTGCGCCGAGGTGGCGGCCGGCATCGCCGGCGGCGCCGTGTTCAACCTGGCCGGCTCGACCAGCCTGGCCGAGGCCATCGCGCTGATCGCCGGCAGCGCCGCCGTGGTCGCCAACGATTCCGGCCTGCTGCACATCGCCTCGGCGCTGAACCGGCCGGTGGTGGCGCTGTACGGCCCCACCGATCCCGACCACGCGCCGCCGTTTTCCGACCTGGCGGCCTCGCTGTCGCTGCGGCTGGACTGCGCGCCGTGCAGGCAGCGCGAGTGTCCGCTGGGGCACCAGGACTGCATGGTCAAGTTGACGCCGGAGCTCGTATGGCACAGCCTCGAACCGATGCTGACCACGCCTTGAACGGCGCGGCACGCCCGATTTCCTGTATAGCCGCGCCCACCGGCTGTTTCGCCCATGTTTAAGCGCTATACGATCACGTTCTGGGCCACGCTGTTCGTCGGCGTGGTCTGCCTGTCGCTGGTGGCGGTCGACGTCTGGCGCAGCCTGATCGCGCGCGACGCCCAGCTGCAGGAAATGCAGCGCCTGGCCTCCAACGTGGCGCGCGCGATGGCGCAGCACGCCGACGACACCATCAAGGCCGCCGACACCGCGCTGGCCGACATCGTCGAGCGCATCGAGGCCGACGGCCTGGGCGCGCCGCAGCTGGCGCGGGTGCGCCGCCAGATGCAGGCGCACGTGGCCAATCTGCCGCAGCTGGCCGGCCTGTTCATGTACGACGAGCGCGGCCAGTGGCTGGTCAATTCGCCCGCCGTGCTGGGCGCCTCGCTCAACAACGCCGACCGCGAATACTTCGAGTACCACCGCACCCACGCCGGGCGCGGCCCGCACGTGGGCCCGCCGGTGATCAGCCGCACCAGCGGCAAATGGATCATCCCGGTGTCGCGCCGCCTCGACAGGGCCGACGGCGGCTTCGGCGGCGTGGTGCTGGCCACGCTGGACATCGACTACTTCCGCCGCTACTACCAGAGCTTCGACATTGGCGCGCGCGGCGCGGTGGCGCTGATCTCGGGCCAGGGCGCGCTGATGCTGCGCCAGCCGTTCGACGAGAACCGGGTCGGCGTCAACCTGGCCGACAGCACGCTGTTCCGCGCCTACCGCGCGCACAGCAGCGGCAGCGGCCTGTTCGCCTCGTCCTACGACGGCGAGGTGCGCTACAACAGCTACCGCGGGCTGGAGCACTATCCGCTGTTCGTGACGGCCGCGCTGTCGCAGCAGGAGATGCTGGAGCAGTGGCGCCACGACAGCTTCACGCGCTCGATCGGCGTGATCGTGCTGGCCGCGCTGCTGGGCTTTTTCGGCAAGCGGCTGGTGGACCAGATCAATCTGCGGGTGCAGGCCGAGGCCGAGCTGCGCCGCGCGCGCGACGCGCTCGAGGGCGCCAACCGCACGCTGGAGCGGCTGGCCATGCAGGACGGCCTGACCGGGCTGGCCAACCGCCGCCAGCTCGACGTCACGCTGGGCAACGAGTTCAGCCGCGCGATCCGGCACGAGGACACGCTGTCGTGCGTGATGATCGACGTCGACTACTTCAAACAGTACAACGACCTGTACGGCCACGGCGCCGGCGACGACTGCCTGTGCGCGGTGAGCAAGCTGATCCGCGCGCTGACGCCCAAGCGCCCCGGCGACCTGGTGGCCCGCTACGGCGGCGAGGAGATCGCCATCCTGCTGCCGAACACCGGCCTGGAGGGCGCGGTCGCGGTGGCCGAGCGCATCCGGCAGGCGATCGCCGCGCTGCGGACGCCGCACCACGGCAGCCCGTTCGGCATGGTGACCGTCAGCGCCGGCGTGGCGGCGATGGCGCCGCGCCGGGGCGACCTCGCCGGCCGGCTGGTGGAGGCGGCCGACAAGGCGCTGTACGCGGCCAAGTCGGCCGGCCGCAACCAGGTCGGCACGGCCGCCGTGCCGCCTGCGGCCCCGGCCGGCTAACGTTCGCTCAGCTGGCGCAGCGCCGCGTGCGCCAGCGGCGGCGACACCAGGTGGGCGCCGTCGAATTCCCCATACTGCACCGCGTAGCCTTCGCCGGCCAGGCGCATGGCGATGGCCTTGCCCCGTTCCACCGGCAGCACCCGGTCGTGCTTGCCGTGGGCGATGAACACGCGCGGCATGCCGCTGCGCCGCAACGGCGACATGAAGCCGGGCGAGAAGGCGAAGATGTCGGCGAACAGTCCGCCGTTCATCAGGCCGACCGACAGCGCGTACGAGGCGCCGTCGGAGAAGCCGCCCAGCGCCACGGCGTCGGCGGCCACGTCGTAGCGCTGCATGGTCCACTGCAGCAGGCGGTCGATGAAGGCCAGGTCGGGGCCGTAGCCGCCGCGCAGGAAGTCCCAACTGGTCGACTGCGCCTCGGGCAGCAGCAGCAGGAAGCGCTGCTGGGCCGCGTGCGCCAGCGCCAGCAGGTCGCCGCCGCCGTGCTGGCCGCCGGCGCCGTGCAGCAGCACCAGCAGCGGCAGCGGCGCGTCGCCGTCGTGGCGCGGCACGTACAGGCGGGCGTGGCGGTTATGCGGGAAGGCCAGCCGGTGGATGCCGGCCGCCAGCGGCACCGGCGGCGGACGCGGCCGCGCCAGCCCGGCGCGGGCGTGCAGCAAGCCGTCGCTGTAGGGCGCGGGCGGCGTGGCGTCGGTCGGCATGGCGGCTCATTCGCGTCTATTTGCGCACGAAGGTGGTCAGTTCCCAGCTGTCGCGGTTGAAGATGCGGCCGTTCCAGTCGGTGTCGCGATAGTCGAGCTTGACGAAGTTGTTGACCGCCGGCGCGAACCACACGGTCTCGGTCAGCTGGCCGCTGCCGCCGGGGCTGTTCGGTTCCTCGCCGTGGTACAGCGCCTCCACCTCCAGCTTGAGCGCGTCGAACTCGCCGGCCGCCACCTTGATCTTTTCCCAGTTCAGCACCTTGCCCTTGATGCGGTAGCGCCAGTGCTTGCCGGACTTGGGATTGTCGCCGGTGGCGTCGGTGGTCCACTCCTTGCCGGGCGTGAGCGGGAAGGCGTAGCGCGTGAACGCCGGCGCGAAGTGCATGGCGCCGCGGTCGACCGGATTCATCTCGGCGTTGAACAGCTGTTTGCCGACCAGCGCGCCGCTGGCGGCGCGCTTGATGTCCACGTGCACGCCGGCGGCGTCGACGCCGGTCACCTCCAGGCGGTTGAGGTTGCCCTTCGCGCCCTTCCAGACGTCGGTGTACTGGTAGGTCCAGGAATCGCCGACGGCGGGCGCCGGCGCCGCCACCGGTGCGTGTTCGTCCGCCAGCGCGAGCTGCGCCGCCAAAGTCAGTCCCAATGCCGCCAGGATGTGCCGAGTCGCCATGCCGCCTCCGAAATGGTGTGTGGTTAATATTATGATTATGCCATCACATTGGCTGGAGGCATGCGCGAAATCGTGCGCGCTGTGGCGCTGGCAAGACAGCGGGGGCGGCGCAGATTGGCCGCCAGGGTCAGCATTGAGTGGCCCACCGCCGCGCGGGCGATGCTAGCATTGCGTCATGGCCGCACTCAATCACAGAGACCCGATGAAGCTCACCCGGATTTTCACCAGCATCGCGCTGCTCGGCGCGCTGTCCAGCGCGCACGGCGACGAGGCCGCGGCCAGGCTGCGCGCCCTGAACGATGCCGAGCTGCGCGGCGTATCGACGCCGATCCCGGCGCCGGTGCCACGGCCGCCGGCGCGCTCGCTGCATCGCGGCCTGTTTCCCCTGCACGGCCTGTTCGGCGGCGTGCCCGGCGCCGACGCCAGGGGCGCCGAGATGGGCTCGGTGCTGTTCCCGCTGCTGGGCGTGTTGAACGCCGACGTGACGGCGCGCGACGTCGTGTACGGGCCGAACGGCAGCGCACCGCGCCTGAATGCGGACGGCTCCGTCAACCTGGCGCTGCCGGCGTCGATCGGCGAGCTCGACCTGCAGAACATCCGCGCCGGCGTCAACGACAACAGCAATTTCGGCTCGGTGCAGATCCGCGGCATCGACCTGAGCCGTACCGTGATCACGGTCGCGCCGACCCGCTGAGCCGGCGCAGCTCAGCCCATATTCTCCAGCGCGGGGCGGTCCTGCCCGGATGCCTGATCCGGCTGCGGCCGGGCCAGGCGCACGGCGTTGCGGCCCTCGTGCTTGGCCGTGTACAAAGCGGCGTCGGCTTGCGCCAGCAACGCCGTCACAGCCGGCTCGCCCCGGCTGATGCAGGCGCAGCCGATGCTGGTGGTACAGGCCGGCAAGCCGGCCGCGCCCACTTCCTGCTCGACGGCCAGGCGCACCCGCTCGGCGACCACGGCCGCACCCTGCAGGTCGTTGTCGGGCAACAGCACGATGAATTCCTCGCCGCCGTAGCGTCCCAGCGTATCGATGGAACGCAGCGCCGATTTGACGGTGGCCGCGAATTGCGCCAGCACCTGGTCGCCGACCACGTGGCCATGGCGATCGTTGATGCGCTTGAAGTGGTCTATGTCGAGCAGGAGCACGGAGAACACGCGGCCGGTGCGCTGCCAACGCGCCACTTCGCCCTCGAACGCCTGCATGATGGCGCGCCGCGACGCGGCGCCGGTGAGCAGGTCGACATTGGCCAGGCGTTCGAATTCCGTCCGCACCCGTTCGCTCGCCAGCAGCACCAGGCCCAGGCAGGTGACCATGCCGCCCACGCTGAACGAGCTGAGGTAGAGCAGCTGTATCCAGGTCGCGCCGTAGCGGCTGGCGTCGGCGGCGTCGATGAAGGGCGCGCTGCCGGCGCGCAGCAGCAGGATGGCGCAGCGCACCAGCAGCAGCGCGGCGAGCAGGCGGCCGGCAAAGCTCAGGCCGTACCGCCAGTGCATCGATGCGTGGACGCCGGTGTAGACCGTCATCGCCAGCGCGAACACCATCACGCGCACCCGGTAGTCCGGCCAGGCCAGCATGAAGCAGGCCATGACGGCCAGCACGGCGACGGTGAACGCCAGCCAGCGGCGGCCGTTCAGGCGGTGCTCATAGAACGCGGCGGTGCCGAACAGGTTCAGCGCGGCGCTGGCGAACGCCAGCGAGTTGCCGAGCATGGCCGCCAGCGCGCTTGGCAGCAAGCCGTCCAGGCCGTACGCGAGCGAGGAGAGGCCGCCGACGATGGGAGACAGCCCCCACAACAACGTTCCCTGGATGCGGCGCGGATAGTAGTGGCGCATTCCGAGCAGCACGAAGGCCATGAGCAAAGCCATCATGCCGGTGATGGAGTTGATGGTGCGGAGGTCGAGCATGACGCCACCGGGTTGGTTGTGATGACTGGGAATTATACGCAATCGACAACAGGCGGCGCACCGTACGCCTTGTCATCTGCAAGTCATGCTGGGCCTTTAGCATGGGCGCTTTCACATTGCTGGGGGCGTAACCATGGAAAAGATGGCACAGGATGCACAACGGCGGTCGCTGCTCAAACTGGGACTGGCGTCGGGCCTGTCCGCCGGCGGGCTGCTGGCCGGCTGCGGCGGCGACAGCGCGGCCGCGCCGGACACCCGGATCTCCAGCTTCGCACTGGCGGTGCTGCCGGACACGCAGTTCTATTCGCGCTATGCGACCTCGTCGGAAAGCAGCCAGTACGAACGCCACTACGGCACCGAACCCTACGCGGCGCAGACCAGCTGGGTGGCGCGCAACGCTCAGGCCCTCAACATCCCGTTCCTGATCCACCTGGGCGACGTGGTCGACCAGGTCGGCAAGCCGGAGCAGTGGAAGGTGGCCGACGGCGCCATGCAGGTGCTGGAGGCGGCCAAGGTGCCGTACTCCATCCTGGCCGGCAACCACGACGTGCTCAACGATATCGATTTCGACAGCGACCCGGCCAAAGGCACCGACACCCAGCGCGTGCTGGCCAACGAGCCCTACCTGCAATGGTTCGGCGCGCGGCGGGCGCAGCGCCAGGCCACCTTCGGCGCGCGCGACAGCACCGGCTTCCACGAGTACCACATCTTCACGGCGCAGGACCAGCAGTTCCTGGTGCTGTCGCTGTCGTGGCGCATCTCGGACGCCGGCATCGCCTGGGCGCGCAAGGTGCTGGCCGACCATCCGACCTTGCCGGCCATCCTGGTCAACCACCAGCTGCTCAACATCGCGCCGGACGCGGTCAGCCCGCTGGAAACCGGCTACGGCAAGATGCTGTGGGAAAAGCTGATACGCGATAACGACCAGATCTTCATGACGCTCAACGGCCACCACCACGGCGGCGCGCGGCTGACCAAGATCAACGACTTCGGCAACGCGGTCGAGGAAATGGTGGTCGACTACCAGATGGCCTACCAGGGCGGCAACGGCCTGATGCGCCTGTATGAATTCGACCTGACCAACAACCAGATCAAGGTGCTGTCGTTCTCGCCGTGGGTGCCGATGAAGCCGGCCGACACGCTGAACGCGTTCGACCGCGCGGTGCTCACCGAGGGCAATCACAGCTTCACCATCGACATGAACTTCGCCAAGCGCTTCGCCCGCTTCAACAGCGGCTTCGGCGCCGGCAAGGCGACGGTCGCGTCGTCGCTGGTCGAGCAGGCCAGGGCGCTGGTGCTGAAGGGCTACACCGAGCCGGCCATCGTCGCGCCGGTGGCGCCGAAGGACGCGGACGATTATCCGAAAGTGGCGTCCACGGTGGCGCACTGGCGCTTCTACGGCGGCAGCGACGGCGCGCCGGTCGCGCCCGGCACGCGCATCGCCGACGTCACCGGCGCCAATCCGCTGGTGCGCGACCAGCTCAACCAGGGCGGCATCGTCGGCGCGGCGGTTGGCGACATCGTCTGGAGCAGCGACCATCACCGCCTGTCGTCGGCGCCGGGTTCGGTCAGCTTCCTCAACACCGACAAGAACGCGCCGCGCCTGAGCTACTTCCTCACCGACGCCACGGCCGCGATCAACGCGCAGACCTTCGCCACGACCGGCTACACGATCGAGGCCTTCGTCAAGATCAACCCGGCGTGGGACAAGGCCAAACACGCGTGGATGAACATCATGACGCGCGACGGCAAGCGCGGCGGGCTGGCCGGCTTCGACGGCGGCGACCCGGAATCGCCGCCGCTGCTGTTCGCCATCTCCAGCCTGCGCGAGGTGCAGTGGGAAGTGGTGCCGGACGTCGGCGGCCAGCGCGACGCCATGGCCAGCTGGTCGGGCGAGATCATCGCCGGCAACTGGGTGCACATCGCCATCGTCAACGATCCGACCACGCACGACACCGTCATGTACGTGGAGGGCGCGCCGGTGCTGCGCAACAGCAGCCATGTGGTGGGGCTGGCGACCTTGTCGGCGTCGTCGCCGTGGGTGGTGGGCGGCGGCTCGTGGGATGGCGCGCGGGCGGACGGCTTCTTCGGCAATATCGGCGAAGTGCGCGTGGCCGGCGCCGCGCTGCCGCCGAGCCAATGGCTGACGGCGCGCCGCAGCTGAGCGCCGCGTGGGCCGGTGGAGGGCCGATGGTGGCGGCTTTTAAACCTGGCAGCCTTGTGCAGCCGCTTCTGCTAGCGGCTAACTATCGATGCGCCGTAAATCCGCACCCCTAAGCGGACGTTATCGCATGCAGTTAGATTAGACTATGACTTCAAGCGGCCGCGTACCGCCAATTCACTGACTGAGCTAGGGTAACGATATGTGGCAGGAAGAGTATCAAGCATGGACGGAAGAAGAGAAATATAGTCTGTTCGCCTACGCTGGAACGTATTGGTATGTCGCACCGACCCTGACTGAGCCTGACTCGCTGGAAATACCCGTGCTCCACTTGGCCATGACTTTGCATAACGCAAAGCTGAACAAAGGGCGGGCGAGGCCTCATCTGTCTTCGCTGAAAGAGGTAAATGCCTCCATTGGGCGGCCTGATGCTGCTTTGGAGCCGGAGAGCGGGGGCGCATTCAAACGTGAGGCTGAAAAGTTTCTCGAAGGAGTACGGCAGGAGGTGAACCCCGATGCTCCGTCCAGATTGGCGTGTTATTTCGTGAGCATTGATGAGGACACTGCCAGTCGCCGAAAGGCAGATATTCGAGGGCAACGCGAGATATTCCCCTGTCGGCTTCTCGCTGATGGGGGAGTGCATTTTGCGGACATTACCCTGTTCGACGACATCGTGAATTCAATGGGTTCTCCTCGGGCCAGAAGGCTGGCCGAGCAATACTGGAGCCGGGATAACTCCCCGGTAACGGTGCCAAGCACAAACCTCGAAATTCTGTTCGGAGGGTCGCTGTATTTTCCTGCGTGGGAACAGTTACCTTCGTTGGATTTTGGGCGTATCGCGAGCTGGTGTATTGCGCGAGAAGCTTTTCTTGAGAATGGCTGATCGCTAAACGGATCGTAGTTCGCAAGCACAATGGACTCCTCACGAAAATCAGAGTGCGAGCGCGTTGTCCCAGCTGATCCTGGCGGTTAGGTCACATCAAAATCACGTCGTACTGCTCCTGATGATAAGCAGTCTCCACCTGCAGCGAGATCTTCTTGCCGATGAAGTCGCCCAGCATCGCCAGGTGCTGCGATTCCTCTTCCAGGAACATGTCCACCACCTCCTGCGAGGCGAGGATGCGGAACTCGCGCGGGTTGAACTGCTTGGCTTCACGCAGCAGTTCGCGCAGGATCTCGTAGCAGATGGTGCGCGACGTCTTCACCTGGCCCTTGCCGGCGCACGCCGGGCACGGTTCGCACAGGATGTGCGCCAGCGATTCGCGGGTGCGCTTGCGCGTCATCTCCACCAGCCCCAGCGCCGAGAAGCCCGACACCGACACCTTGGTGCGGTCGCGCGACAGGGTCTTCTTCAACTCCTGCAGCACCGCGTTGCGGTGCTCGGTGTTCTCCATGTCGATGAAGTCGAGGATGATGATGCCGCCCAGGTTGCGCAGCCGCAGCTGGCGCGCGATCGCGTGCGCCGCCTCCAGGTTGGTCTTGAAGATGGTGTCGGCGAAATTGCGCCCGCCGACGAAGCCGCCCGTGTTGACGTCGATGGTGGTCATCGCCTCGGTCTGGTCGACGATCAGGTAGCCGCCGGACTTGAGGTCCACGCGCCGCCCCAGCGCGCGCAGGATCTCTTCCTCCACGCCGTACAGGTCGAACAGCGGCCGCTCGCCCGTGTAGTGCTGCAGGCGCGGCAGCACGCCCGGCGTGTAGGCCAGGCCGAATTCCTGCAGCTTCAGGTAGTTCTCGCGCGAGTCGACCTGGATGGTGGCGGTGTCGTCGTGCACGAAGTCACGCAGCACGCGCTGGGCCAGGCTCAAGTCCTGGTGCAGCAGGGTGGTGGCCGGCTTGGTCTTGGCGCCGTGCAGGATCGCGCCCCAGGTCTTGCGCAGGTATTCGACGTCGGCCGCGATGTCGGAGTCCGACGCGTCCTCGGCCTGCGTGCGTACGATGTAGCCGCCTTTCTCCTCCGGCGGCAGCAGGCTTTGCAGCCGCGCGCGCAACGCTTCGCGCTCCGCTTCCTTTTCGATCTTCTGCGAGATGCCGATGTGGGCGTCCTGCGGCAGGTAGACCAGCATGCGGCCGGCGATCGAGATCTGGGTCGACAGCCGCGCGCCCTTGGTGCCGATCGGGTCCTTGATCACTTGTACTGTTAGCACCTGGCCGTCGAACAGGATTTTTTCAATCGGGGTGGGTGCGGCGTTCTGGCCGCCGTCGTGCGGGCGGGCTTCCCAGATGTCGGCCACGTGCAGGAAGGCCGCGCGTTCCAGGCCGATGTCGATGAAGGCCGACTGCATGCCGGGCAGCACCCGCACCACCTTGCCCGAGTAGACATTGCCTGCCAGGCCGCGCGTGAGCGTGCGTTCGATGTGCAGCTCTTGCACGGCGCCCTGCAGGATGAGGGCGACCCGGGTTTCCTGCGGGGTGATGTTGATCAGGATGTCTTCGTTCATGCTCGGCTTCTGTAGGGGCTGTGAACGACGATCATACACGCCGCTCAGGGCAGCGGCAAACCCGCCTGGCGCAGCAGTTGGACGGTTTCATACACCGGCAGGCCCATGATGCCGGAATGGCTGCCGGTGATGTGTTCGATGAACGCGGCGGCCGGGCCCTGGATGCCGTAGGCGCCGGCCTTGTCGTAGGGCTCCTGGGTGGCGCAGTAGGCGGCGATGGCGGCCGGCGACAGCACGCCGAAGCGCACCTCCGACACCTGCGTGACCTGGCCGGCGAAATCGGCCGAGTGCGCGGCGATCGAGGTCAGCACCTGGTGCGTGCGGCCGGACAGCTGCTGCAGCATGGCGATGGCTTCGTTGGGCGTGGCCGGCTTGCCGAGGATGGCGCCGTCGATGGTGACGGTGGTGTCGGCCGCCAGCACCACGCGCGGGGCCATGCGGCGGCGCACCACCAGGTCCGCCGCGAAGGCGGCTTTTTCACGGGCCACGCGGGCCACGTAGTCGAGCGGCGCCTCGCCGGGCAGCACCTCCTCGGTGACGTCGGCGCCGCGCGGGCCGTCGCTGCGCAGCAGCAGCAGTTCGAAATCGATGCCGACCTGGCGCAGCAGTTCGCGCCGGCGCGGGCTCTTGGAGGCGAGGTAGATCTTTTTGTCGACCGGTTTCATATGGTTTTGTTTTAAACGCGGTGATACGGATGGTTCTGGGTGATCGACCATGCACGGTACAGCTGCTCGGCCAGCATGACCCGCACCATACCATGCGGCAGCGTCATGCTGGAAATGCGGATCAAGCCCTCGGCGCGCGCCTTCAGCTCGGGATCGAGGCCATCGGCGCCGCCGATCAGGAAGGCCGTGTCGCGGCCGTCCTGCTGCCAGGCTTCCAGCTGCTGCGACAGACCGACCGAGGTCAGGTCCTTGCCGCGTTCGTCGAGGGCGATGATGCGTACGGACTTGGGCAGCGCCGCCTCGATGCGCTCGCGTTCGAGCGCCATCGCGGTGGCGGCGGTCTTGCTGCCCGAACGGTCGACCGGCTTGATTTCCTTCAGCACGATCTTCAGTTCCGGCGGCATGCGCTTCGCGTATTCGGCGAAGCCCGTTTCTATCCAGGCCGGCATTTTATGGCCGACCGCAGCGATGATCAGCTGCATGCCCGATTACTCTTCGACTTTTTTGATGCGCTTGATGACGGTCTTGACCGGCGCTTCGTCGGCCTTAGGCTTGGCCACTTTACGCTTAGGCGGCAGGGCCTTCAGCGCTTCGGCGGCGGCGACGGCGGACTTGGTCTTGCCGACCTTGATGGTTTTACCGGCTGGCACAGCGGCAGCCTTCTTGGCGGCCGGCTTCTTCGCGGCGGCCGGCTTGGCGGCGGCGGCTTTGCGTGCCGGGGTTTTCTTTTCGATGACCGGGGAGGCGTCGACCGCTTTTTTGCCGGCGGCCAGGTGGCTGCTGACTTTCTTCGGTGCGTCGGCTTCCTCGCCTTCCTTGGTCGACTTGCGCTTGGCGGCGCCCAGCTTGACCGGCTTGTCGCCCCAGATCTCTTCCAGGCGGTAGTAGGCGCGGATCGGCGCCTGCATGATGTGGACGATCATGTCGCCCAGGTCGACCAGCACCCATTCACCGGTGTCCTCGCCTTCCATGCCGTAGACGTCGCCGCCGGCGGCCTTGACCTTGTCGCGCACCGAGGCGGCCAGCGCCTTGGTCTGGCGGTTGGAGGTACCGGACGCGATGGCGATCCGGTCGAACAGGCTGGTCAGATGGGTGGTATCGAACAGGGCGATGTCTTGGGCCTTGACGTCTTCGAGGGCGTCAACGACGAGGGATTGCAGTTTTTTGATGTCCATTTAGCTTTTGTATAGATTGTGTTGTTCAATATAGTCTAGCACTAGCGGCGGGATAAGCGAGTTTGCCGATTCCCCCCGTTGTAATGCCGCACGTATTTCGGTGGCGGAGATATCCACCGCGAAGTCTTGTGCCAGATAAGTCAGACCGTGCGGCGTGTTGCGGATTTGTTCAGGCGTTCCCAGACGGCGGGAAATCGCCTCGGCCACTGCCGGCGGAAGGCCGGCGGTGGCCAGGTTAAAGCCAGGGCGGGCCGCTACGCAGATATGGGCGTAGTCGAACAGCGCCTGCCATTCATGCCAGGTGTCGAGCCGCTGCAGCTGGTCGGCGCCCATCAAGAAGCTGATGGAGGCCGATGCACCCAGTTCGGCGCGCACCTGGCGCAGCGTGTCGATGGTGTAGGTGGCCAGTCCCTGTTCGCCGCGCTCGATTTCCTGCATGTCGACCGCGACGCCGTACGGGGCGCCGGCAAAAGCCAGCGCCACCATCTCGGCGCGCTGGCGGGGCGTCGCCTTCAGGGTGGACTTCTGCCATGGCAGGCCGGCGGGGATCACGCGCAACTGGTCCACCTGCAGCAGTTGCGCGAAGTGCGCGCCTAGTGCGACGTGACCGTGATGCACCGGATCGTAGCTGCCTCCCAGCAGTGCGACGCGGTAGGCCATCGTCACGCGGCGAGCCAGTCGCGATGCGGCAGGAAGTCGCTGTACAGCGCCGCCTCCGGGCTGCCCGCTTCGGGCTCCCAGCGGTAGCGCCATTTGACGATGGGCGGCATCGACATCAGGATCGCCTCGGTGCGGCCGCCCGACTGCAGGCCAAACAGCGTGCCGCGGTCGAACACCAGGTTGAACTCGACGTAGCGCCCGCGGCGATAGGCCTGGAAGTCGCGTTCGCGCTCGCCGTACGGCGTGTCCTTGCGGCGTTCCAGGATGGGCTGGTAGGCCTTGATGAAGGCGTCGCCGACGCTTTGCATCATGGCGAAGCTTGGCTCGAAGCCCGCTTCGTTGTAGTCATCGAAGAAGATGCCGCCGACGCCGCGCGCTTCCTGGCGGTGTTTCAGGTAAAAATACTCGTCGCACCATTTCTTGAAGCGCGGGTGCAGGTCGCCGCCGAACGGCGCCAGCGCATCGGCGCAGGTTTGGTGGAAGTGCTTCACATCCTGCTTGTCGCCGTAGTAGGGCGTCAGGTCCATGCCGCCGCCGAACCACCATGCCGGTTCGCCGCTGGCGGTGGTCGTGGTGAAGAAGCGCACGTTCATGTGCACCGTCGGCGCGTACGGATTGCGCGGATGGATCACCAGCGACACGCCCATCGCTTCCCACGGATGGCCGCCCAGGTCCGGGCGGTGCGCGGACGCCGACGGCGGCAGCTTGGCGCCCATCACGTGCGAGAAGTTGACGCCACCGCGTTCGATGACGTTGCCTTCCTCGATCAGGCGCGAAATGCCGCCGCCGCCCTCGGGCCTCTCCCACGCGTCGCGCAGGAAGGGTTTGCCGTCGACGGCCTCCAGCGCCTGCACGATGCGATCTTGCAGGTCGAGCAGGTAGGCCTTGACGGCGCCGGGGTTCGGGAGGGACGACATCTGGTCCTAGTGCTTCAGGCCGCGCCAGCCGATGTCGCGGCGGCACTGCATGCCGTCGAACGAAATCTGGTCGACCACTTCGTAGGCCTGCTTCTGGGCGATCTTGATGCTGTCGCCCAGGCCGACCACGCACAGCACGCGGCCGCCGGTCACCTGCAGATGGCCGCCCACGTCGGCGGTGCCGGCGTGGAAGGTCACGGATTCCGGCGTCTCGGCCGGGATGCCGTCGATGACGGCGCCCTTGAGCGGCGCGTCCGGGTAGCCGGCGGCCGCCAGCACCACGCCGACGGCGGTGCGGCGGTCCCATTCCAGCTCGACCTGGTCCAGCGTGCCGTTGACGGCGTGTTCCATCACCGCCACCAGGTCGGTCTTCAGGCGCGACATGATCGGCTGCGTTTCAGGGTCGCCCATGCGGCAGTTGAATTCCAGCGTGCGCGGATTGCCCTGGGCGTCGATCATCAGGCCGGCGTACAGGAAGCCGGTGAAGACGATGCCGTCCTTCGCCATGCCGGCGATGGTCGGGTTGATGATCTCGCGCATCACGCGGGCATGCATGGCCGGTGTGACGATCGGCGCAGGGGAGTACGCGCCCATGCCGCCGGTGTTCGGGCCTTCGTCGTTGTCCTTGAGGCGCTTGTGATCCTGGCTGGTGGCCAGCGGCAGGATGTTTTTGCCGTCGCACATGACGATGAAGCTCGCTTCCTCGCCTGCCAGGAATTCCTCGATGACGATGCGCGCGCCGGCGTCGCCGAAGCGGTTATCGGCCAGCATGTCGTCCACCGCGCGGTGGGCTTCTTCCAGCGACATCGCCACCACCACGCCTTTGCCGGCGGCCAGGCCGTCGGCCTTGATGACGATCGGTGCGCCGTTGGCGTCGATGTAGGCGTGCGCTTGCGCCACGTCCGAGAAGGTCTGGTACTTGGCGGTCGGGATGCCGTGGCGCTGCATGAAGGCCTTGGCGAAGTCTTTCGACGACTCCAGTTGGGCCGCTTCTTTGGTCGGGCCGAACACCTTCAGGCCGCGCGCGCGGAACAGGTTGACGATGCCGCCGGCCAGCGGAGTCTCCGGGCCGACCACGGTCAGTCCGATGTGCTCCTGCTCGACGAAGGTCGCCAGTTCGTGCAGGTCCGTGATGTTGACGTTGACCAGGCGCGGATCGCGCGCGGTGCCGCCGTTGCCGGGGGCGACGTAGACCATCTGGATGCGTTCCGATTGCGCCAATTTCCAGGCCAGCGCGTGTTCACGGCCGCCGGAGCCGACTACCAATATTTTCATAAATCCTCAGTCTTCGATCAGCGTGTTGGAATAGACTTCCTGGACATCGTCCAGCGCTTCCAGCGCGTCCAGCAGTTTTTGCATCTTGACGGCGTTGTCGCCGGTGAAGACGGTCTCGGTGTCCGGCTTCATGATGATCTCGGCCACTTCGGCCTTGAAGCCGGCCGCTTCCAGCGCATCCTTGACGGTCGCGAAGTCGTGCGGGTTGCACAGTACTTCGAAGCCGCCTTCATCGTCGGCCACCACGTCTTCGGCGCCCGCTTCCAGCGCCACTTCCATCAGCGCGTCCTCGTTGGTGCCGGGCGCGAACAGGAACTGGCCGCAGTGCTTGAACATGAAGGCCACCGAGCCTTCGTTGCCCATGTTGCCGCCGTTTTTGTTGAAGGCGTTGCGCACTTCAGCCACGGTGCGTACGCGGTTGTCGGTCATGCAGTCGACGATGACGGCCGCGCCGCCCACGCCGTAGCCTTCGTAGCGGACCTCTTCGTAGGCCGCGCCGTCCTCGCCGCCGGTGCCGCGGGTGATCGCGCGTTGCACGTTATCCTTCGGCATATTGGCGTCGGCCGCCTTGTCCACGGCCAGGCGCAGGCGCGGGTTGGAATTCAGGTCGCCGCCGCCCATGCGCGCAGCCACGGTGATTTCCTTGATGAGACGGGTCCAGATCTTGCCACGTTTAGCGTCGGTTGCTGCTTTTTTGTGCTTGATATTGGCCCATTTGCTGTGTCCAGCCATGTTCGGTCTTCCTTCGGCGGTAAGTCATTGGTGTGCGGTGAGGGCGGTATTCTAGCATAGGGGCCAGCTCAAAACCTTTTCCATCACCTCTGGCAGCTCGATTTTCGTTACCCACGCGTCCATTTCCTTGACCAGGATGACGGCGCTGTTTTCCTGGTCGATCGGCACCCATTCCGGGTTGTTTTGGCGCATCAGGGCGATCACCGGCACGTGGACCGCGTTCGCCAGGTGCATCACCGCCGTTTCCACCGTGATGATCAGGCTGCACAGGCTGAGCACGGCCGGCAGCTGGAAGAAGTTGTCCACCGCCGAGAACAGGTGGGTGTCGGGCGGCGCCAGGCGGTCGTACAGGGCCTGGGCGTTCGCCATGTCTTCCGGCACAACGTTGACAATAAAGCCAGCTTCGCGCCACTTGGGCTGGGCGCGCATCTGCTCGATCAGCTCGAAGGCGCGCTCCAGCGGCCAGCAGCGCTCTTCGCCCTTGGAGTAGGCGTTGATGAAGACCACCTGCGGCGGCAGCTTCCATGTGGCGAATTGATCGCGCGCATAACGCATCCACTGGTCGGGGATCTGGATGGTCGGGTAGCGGTCGGCCTTAGGGATGTCGATGCCGAAGGCGGTCTGGAACCATTGGGCGTAGATGTCGCTCACGTGCGGCACGTCGCGTTCCTGCGACTCGTACAGCGGCATGGTGGCGTTGAATTTCAGGATGCTGAGCTTTTTCGACAGCTCGAAGAAGCGGTACTTCTGCTTCTTCAGGCCGACGATGAAGCCGCGCGGGCTGATCTCGCGCGTCAGGCGCGCGTAGCGGTGGCAGGCCATGTGCGTCAGCGAGACGACGATCGGATACTCCTCGCGCTGGGCCTTGGCGATCGATTGCGCGTGCAGGGCGGGGCTGTAGTTCTGGGTGTAGGTCTGGTCGATGTAGGGGCTGGCGGTGAGCCAATCGTACAGCGAGTAGTTCTTCAGGTGCGGCCAGTCCTCGGGGTTGTCCGAGCGCCGGCGTTCGTCCACCCACAGGTGGATCTGCAGATGGGGGTGGGCCTGCTTCAGCGCGCGAAAGCACATTTGCATGTAGGTGAAGTCGCCGATCGCCATGTGGGTGACGACCAGGATTTTGTCTGCCTTGGCGAGCAGTGGTGCGGGTATCAATTGTTTCATGTCGCGGGCTGGCAATAAAAATAAGTCAAGACGGTAACACGTTGTCGGCTCTAGAGGCAGGCCTCCACTTTTTGTAGGGAAGCTGTCATATCCTCCTGCTACGATTTTTCTTTTACATAACTACAAGACGGAGTACACATGGATAGGCGGCAGTTTCTGAAATTCGGCGGTTTTGTCACGGTATCGGTGGCCTCGGGCGCAGGCCTGAGCGCTTGCGGCGGCAGCAGCGCCGCACCGGGCAGCGATTTGCCACCGGCCAGCGGCGCCTGGAAATTCCCGCAAAGCGTGGCCTCCGGCGATCCGCACGCCGACAGCATCATGCTGTGGACGCGCGCCGTGCCGGCATCTGCCGACAATGTCGCCGCCGCCACCGGCAGCGATGCCGCCATCCGCCTGGTCGTGACCGCCGTGGATAATAGCAGCTCGCTGGGCGGCGCCGTGGCCCTGAGCGGCGCCACCGTGGCCGACGTGACCCTGCCGCTGCAGGTCAAATACGACAACACCGTGCGCCACAAGCTGACCGGCCTGTCGGCCGGCACCACCTACTACTACCAGTTCATCGCCGGCGACAGCCGCTCCAACGTCGGCCGCTTCAAGACCGCGCCGGCCGTTGACGCCGACGTCTCGCAGCTGCAGTTCGCGTACATGACGTGCCAGGACTGGAGCGTCAACCACTGGGGCGCGATGAGCAGCATCGCGGGCGAGAACCTGGACTTCATCGTCCACTTGGGCGACTACATCTACGAGACCGTGGGCGACTCCTTCCAGCTGGGCGCGGTCGAATCGCGGCACGACGCGCTCGCGCTGCCGGACGGCGCCTTCAAGAGCGGCACCTCGGGCGCCAAGTACGCCACCACGCTGGCCGACTACCGCTACCTGTATAAGAAGTACCGCACCGACAGCCGCCTGCAGGCGCTGCACGAGCGCTTCGCCTTCATCGCGATCTGGGACGACCACGAGTTCTCGGACGACGCCTGGCAGGATGCGCAGACCTACGACGGCAGCTTCAACGCCGACGGCTCGGACCTGCACCAGACGGGCCGCCGCCGCAACGCCAACCAGGCCTGGTTCGAGTACATGCCGGCCGACGTCGACTTCGACGCGGCCAGCACCGGCTTCCAGAACATCAAGATCTACCGCGATTTCCAGTTCGGTAAGCTGATGCAGCTGGTGATGACCGACGAGCGCCTGTACCGCGCCGACCACGTGATTCCGGAATCGTCGATCAATCCGGCCACCGGCCAGGCGCTGGGCCGCATCGGCTCGCGCTACCTGGTGCCGCAGGATTTGTTCAACACGGTCGAGGCGCAGAAGATGGCCGGCGCCACCACCATCGGCCTGGAACCGCTGGCCACCGTGACCATGCTGGGCACCACGCAGCGCCAGTGGTGGATGGACAAGATGAAGGCCGCCACCGCGACCTGGAAACTGTGGGGCAATGAAGTGTCGCTGCTGCGCATGGGCCTGAACGGCGTGGACGCCATCGCGACCCTGCTGGCGCTGAACGCGGTGCCGACCATCGCCGCGTCGATCGGCAGCACGGCCGCCGCCGTCGGCGGCAACTTCCCACTGGCCTCGGCGATCGTCGCTGCAGCCACTGCGGGCGCCGCGGCGGCCGTGGCACAGCAGGGCGGCGGCGCGATCATGCAGGCCTACGCCACCGCCGGCAGCACGCCGGAGGCGCAGGTGGGCGCGGGCGTCAAGGCCGGCCTGACGGTGGCGCAGGCCACCATCGCGGTGGCCGCGTACAGCCGCGTCTACATCGCCGCCAGCGGCATCGTCGCCTCGACGCCTGCCGCGCTGGCGGGCACCGGCGCGCAGACCATCGCCTTCGGCTACATCAAGCCGGACATCCAGGCCAAGAAGATCGACTCGCCGTTCGTGGCGGCGTCGGGCAAGAAGGCGGCGCTGGCGCCGTTCTTCACGCGCTTCCTGCTCAACTGCGACCAGTGGGACGGCTACAACAGCGAGCGCAAGGCGCTGATGGCGCATTTGAAGACCAACAGCATTGGCAACGTGGTGGCGATCACCGGCGACATCCACGCCTTCTTCGCCGGCACCGTCAGCGACGACTACGACGCCACCGGCGGCGGCACGCCGGTGATGGTGGACCTGGTGTCGGCCGGCATCAGCTCGGATTCGTTCTTCAGCTACCTGCGCGACGCGGCGTCGGCGCTGGGCGACATCGCCACGCTGGTGGCCTACCCGCTGGCGATCCCGGTCACGGGCCTGGGCACCCTGAACATCTCGATCGACCTGTTGGACTACACGATGGGCAAGGCCGCACCGACCGTGGCCAGTTTGGCGGAGCAGGTCCGCGTGCAGGTGCGCGGCGCGCTGGCCGCCAAGGGCCTGCCGGAAGCGCAGCTGGACGCGACCACCGGCGCGGTGCTGGCCGGGCTGCAGGCCAGCAGCGACTTCAGCGTCTCGTTGCTGGCGCTGG
The DNA here is from genome assembly GCF_013369445.1 of Duganella sp. BJB1802. Classification (NCBI taxonomy): domain Bacteria; kingdom Pseudomonadati; phylum Pseudomonadota; class Betaproteobacteria; order Burkholderiales; family Oxalobacteraceae; genus Duganella; species Duganella sp. BJB1802. The sequence goes on from NZ_JABWEF010000001.1 coordinate 635,288, forward strand.
CGCAGCAGCTGTCGGGCCTGGGCAACAACCCGTGGATCAAGCATCTGAACACCGATGCGCAGGGCTACACGCTGGTCACGCTCACGGCGGGCAAGATGGTGGCGCAGTTCAAGCAGGTCAACCGTCTGGTGGGCGCCAGCGCCCCGGCCAGCGTAGTGGCCCGCGTGACCACCGCCACCGTGACTGCCGGCTCGGCGGCCGTGGCCATCAGCTAAGGCTCCTCGTCGCTCCCGCGAAAGCGGCGGTCCGCCGTCGCGGAGCCCATACGGCGCGAGATCGGATGCTGTGTATGGGTTCCCGCCTGCGCGGGAACGACGTTTTGGGCCTCGCCAGCGGCGCTGTCCGTTTGCCCGTACAATTCCGGTATGGAAAAAAGCATCACGGACAGCGCGCCGGCGCGCGCCGCCTATCTGGGCGGACTGGGTATCGCCATCGGCGGGGCGGTTCTGTTCTCGACCAAGGCGGTGGTGGCCAAGCTGCTCTACCGCTATCACATCGACGCCGTCACCCTGATCGCTTTCCGCATGATCTTCTCGCTGCCGGTGTTCGCCGCCATCGCGCTGTGGAAGATGCGTACCGAGGCGCCGCTCACCAGCAACGACCGCTGGCGCTTGGTCGGCCTCGGACTGGTCGGCTACTACCTCTCCAGTTTCCTCGACTTCCTCGGCCTCCAATACATCTCGGTCGGCCTCGAACGGCTGATCCTGTTCCTGACGCCCACCTTCGTGCTGCTGATCTCCTCCACGCTGCTCAAGCAGCACATCAGCCGCAAGCAGTGGCTGGCGCTGCTGATCTCCTATTGCGGCATCGTGTTCGTCTTCCTGCACGACCTGCACAGCGGCAGCCAGAACGTGGTGCTGGGCGCCTTGCTGGTCACCGGCTCGGCCGCCGCGTATTCGGTCTACCTGCTGCTGTCGGGCGAGATGGTGCGCCGGCTCGGCGCGCTGCGGCTGGTGTCGTATGCGATGTGCGTCTCCAGCGCCGCCTGCATCGGCCAGTTCTTCCTGCTGCGGCCCGCCTCCGGTCTGATTCAGCCGCTGCCGGTGTACGGCCTGTCGCTGGTCAACGGCATCCTGTGCACCGTGATGCCGGTGTTTATGACCATGGCCGCCGTCGAGCGCATCGGCGCCGGCACCGCCTCGCAGGCTGGTATGATCGGCCCCGTTTCAACGCTGTTCCTGGGCGCGCTGCTGCTGGGCGAGCCCGTCACCTCCTGGCAGTTGGGAGGCACCGTGCTGGTGCTGGCCGGGATTTATCTGCTGTCAAAAAAATAGGATCAAGACTTGACGTCCTCTCCGCCCTAAAGGGCGGAGATTCCTACTACTAGCGTCGCACGTCCGCGACGGAGAATATTGACCGCAGCATTGAGATCACGATCATGTACAGCACCGCAATCGCTACAGCACCACTCTCTTACTCCAAGGTCTGCGATACCTTTCGGCCGCGTATCGGGCAAAGCGCCGCAATTCGAGCAGACCTGGGTGGTGAAACGTTCGTCGACTTCCTCGAACCAGGCGCCATGCTTAACAGTCTTGTACGCCAGTTGTGTACGGAAGGACGACCAGCCGGCATCGTAGACCGACTTTGCCATGCTGGTTTTGGCGAGGCCCTGCGCGTTGACATTGCCGACCACGATATAGTCGAAGGCGGCGATGATCGCGCTGGTATGGGTGTGCAGAAAATTGAGTCTGCGGTTGGCGATCTTGGCGTGGATGGCCTTGATACGCCGCTTCTTGCGTGCGCGCTGGGCGCATGCCAGCGCCGCCTCGGCCTCCCGGTAAAAGCGAGGTGCCTCGATCATGCTGCCGTCGCTCAATGTCGCCAGCGTCTTCAGGCCCAGATCGATGCCGACCCCGCGCACGGGGGCGCGGACCGGCGCGGGCTCCACCTCGACGACGATATTGAGGAACCAGTTGCCGCGCCGATCGCGCGAAAAGTTGGTGCCATCGAGGATTTTCCCGTCCGGCAGCGGGCGCGAGTAAAACACACGAAACGTGCGGCCAGCGAATCGGAAGGCGTTGCCTTCGCGTTTGAGTTCACGTCCCTTCAACGGCACCCAGCCCATCGCCTTGCGGCCGCGATAGCGCAGGTAAGGCCGGTGCGACAGGGCGCGCGAACTGGCGTAGCGCTGACAAATGTCGTTGATCGTGCCAGAATGCAGACCAAGCTCTTTGGAACACCCGGTGGTCAGCTTGATCAGGTCAAACCCCGTACGCCAGCGCTGACCGAAGCGCAACGCGTCCTTTTGCCGGTCGTTGCAGTAGTTCCAGACGAAATTGACCGTCCGTGCTTGCTGGTTCAGCAGGCCGGTCAAGGATTTGACACGATATCGATAAACCAGGTTCATATTTATTTGACCACCACGGAACGCATGAGTTCCGTGTTTTCTTCCCGCGCACCGACTCCTGCGGAGTCGGGTCCTTTAACTCCTCGTCCTGAAGGACGAGGTTTCTCGGAACAATTCTGATGAAAACCCGTATTGCCCTGATTGCCCACGACAAGAAAAAAGACGACATGATCGCCCTGGCCGCCGAGTACAAGGACTTCCTGGCCACCTGCACGCTGACCGCGACCGGCACCACCGGCGGCCGCCTGATCAACGAGCTGGGACTGACCGTGGACCGCAAGCATTCAGGTCCGTTCGGCGGCGATTTGCAGATCGGCTCCATGCTGGTCGAGGGCGGGATCGACTGCGTGATCTTCCTGCGCGATCCAATGACGCCGCAGCCGCACGAACCGGACATCAACGCGCTGGTGCGCGCCTGCGACGTGCACAACACGCCGTGCGCCACCAACGTCTCGTCGGCGCACCTGGTGCTGTCGCAGCTGCAGCTGCGCGCCGCCACCGCCTGACCGGCGCTACACTTTTCGCATCGAGCACAACGGAGGTACACATGACCAAGGCAATCCGCATCAACCGCTTCGGCGGCCCCGAGGTAATGGAACTGGTGGACGTGGAGCTGGGCCCGCCCGGCCCCGGCGAAGCGCAGGTGCGCCATGAGGCGATCGGCCTGAACTTCATCGACGTGTACCACCGCACCGGCCTGTATCCGCAGCCGCTGCCGGCCGGCCTGGGCATGGAGGGCGCCGGCGTGGTGGAGGCGGTGGGCGAGGGCGTGACCGAGGTGCAGGTGGGCGACCGCGTGGCCTATGCGGGCCGGCCGATCGGCTCCTACGCGCAGGCGCGCAACATGCCGGCCGCGCAGCTGCTGGTGCTGCCGGAGAAAATCGGCTTCGACACGGCGGCCGCGATGATGCTGCAAGGGTTGACGGTGCAGTACCTGCTTCACCGCACGGTGGCGCTCAAGGCCGGCGACACCATCCTGTTCCACGCGGCGGCCGGCGGCGTCGGGTTGATCGCCTGCCAGTGGGCCAGGGTGATGGGCGTGACCTTGATCGGCACGGTGGGCTCGGAGGAGAAGGCGGCGCTGGCCACCGAGCACGGCGCGCACCATGTCATCAACTACAACAAGGAAAACTTCACCGAGCGGGTGAAGGAGATCACCGGCGGCAAGGGCGTGACGGCGGTGTACGACTCGATCGGCAAAGATACGTTCATCGGCTCGCTGGACTGCCTGCGGCCGCTGGGCACGATGGTCAGCTTCGGCAATGCGTCGGGACCGGTGCCGCCGTTCAGTTTGACCGAGCTGGCCAATCGCGGCTCGCTGTACATCACGCGGCCGTCGATGATGGCCTACCTGTCCACCCGGGCGGAACTGGAAGCGGCGACCAAGTCGCTGTTCGGCGTGGTCGGCAGCGGCGAGGTGAAGGTCGAGGTCCGCCAGCGCTACGCCCTGGCCGATGTGGCGCAGGCCCACACCGAACTGGAAGCGCGCAAGACCACGGGCTCGTCCATCCTGTTGCCATAAGCTATGGCCGAACGCGGCCGGCTTTGTGTACGCGAGCGTACCGAATTAAAACCGCCGGGCCGCTATGCTGTTCTCCGTGCCCAAGCTATTCCAGCTTGGGCCCCTACAGGAGCAACATCATGAACAAAGACCAAGTCGAAGGCAAACTGAAAGACATCAGCGGCAAAATCCAGGAAGAAGTTGGCGATCTGATCGACAGCCCGGAACAGGAAGCCAAAGGCCTGCAAAAGCAGGCTGAAGGCAAGCTGCAAGGGAAAGTCGGCGACCTGAAGGAAGCCGTGCACATCGCCACCAAGTAATCGGCGAGCCACGAAAAAAATGCGCCTTGCGGCGCATTTTTTTTGTCAGCCGGCCTTGGGCGGCGTGGCGTCGACCGTTTCGGTCTTCGGATCGATGGTCAGGTCCACCTTGCGCGGCACCCCGTTCACGCCGGGGAAGCCGGTGAAGGCGCTTTGCACCAGCGCCGGCATCACATGCGGCGTGGCCTGCACGCGGCTGGTGTTCTGCACGGTCACGTCGTACAGCTTGCGGCCGTCGATGGTGTTGATGGTCACGCGCAGCTGGCGCTGGTACTCATGCTTGATGCGCTCCTCCACCATCATCGGACCGTAGTAGCGGAACGGATCGTAGAAGTATGGACGATAACCCCAGCGCGAATACCCCCAGCTGTAACGGCCATAGCCCGGACCCCAATACGGCCCCATGAAGGGATCATCCGCCTCCAGCACCCGCACCGGATGGTCGATGGTGCTGAATTTCATGCCGACAAGCAACTTCGGCTGCTGGTTGCCGGCCGCCTGGTGGAAGCCCAGCTTGCCCAGTTCATTGCTCACAAGCACTTGATAATTGCGGTATTCCAGCGTGTCGTCCGCGCCCTGCGGCGCTTCGAAGGCATAGGATTTGTCCTGCAGGTCGGCCGGCCAGGCGTTGAAGGCCGTGACGTCGCTGTGGATGGTGGTGGCGCAACCGCTCAGCAGCATGACTGCTGCGGTGGCCAGTAAGGCGAGATATTTCATGATGTTGCCTCTCTCGGTAACAGACGGTATTTTACAAATCTAAGTTTACGACGGCGGCTTCGCCCTTGCATGATTATTACAGAATGTTACGGCAAGGTGGAAACCAGCAACTTATCTGCCGCCGATCCGGGCCGGCTCAGGCAATTCGCCCGTCCTCCGGCGGCTGGTATTGGTAAAATAGGCTTTTGCTTACGTCACCAGAGTCCTCCAATGCGCACAGACAGCAGTCCACAGACGATATTCCGCAAAGATTACACCCCTCCCGCCTACCTGGTTGATACCGTTGAACTCGGCTTCGACCTGGATCCCGACCGCACCGTGGTGGCCAACCGCATCACCATGCGGCAGAACCCGGCCAGCAAGAGCCGCGACATCGTGCTGCACGGCGAGGAGATCGAACTGGTGGCGCTGCGCCTGAACGGCAAGACGCTGGCGCCGACGGAATACCATCTGAACGGCAGCACGCTGACCATCCGCAAGGCCCCGGCCAAGGCGGTGCTGGAGATCGAAACGCTGTGCGCGCCGGTGCAGAACACCAGCCTGTCCGGCCTGTACGTCTCGAACGGCAATTTCTTCACGCAGTGCGAGGCCGAGGGCTTCCGCCGCATCACCTATTTCCCGGACCGTCCGGACGTGATGGCCAAGTACACCGTGATGCTGCGCGCCGACAAGGCCGCCTATCCGGTGCTGCTGTCGAACGGCAACCTGATCGAAGAGGGCGAGCTCGGCGACGGCCGCCACTACGCCAAGTGGGAAGACCCGTTCAAGAAACCGTCCTACCTGTTCGCGCTGGTGGCCGCGCGCCTGGTGTGCCAGGAGGAGCGCTACACGCTGCAGTCGGGCCGCGAGGTGCTGCTGCAGGTGTGGGTGGAGGAGGGCAATCTCGACAAGACCGACTACGCCATGCAATCGCTGAAGAACTCGATCCGCTGGGACGAGGAACGCTTCGGCCTGGAGCTGGACCTGGACCGCTTCATGATCGTCGCCGTGGGCGACTTCAACATGGGCGCGATGGAGAACAAGGGCCTGAACATCTTCAACACCAAGTTCGTGCTGGCCAACCCGCGCGTGGCCACCGACATCGACTACGCCGGCATCGAAGCCGTGGTCGGCCACGAATACTTCCACAACTGGACCGGCAACCGCGTGACCTGCCGCGACTGGTTCCAGCTGTCGCTGAAGGAAGGCCTGACCGTGTTCCGCGACCAGGAATTCAGCGCCGACATGATCGGCACCGACAGCGGCCGCGCCGTCACCCGCATCGACCAGGTGCGGACCTTGCGCCAGGCCCAGTTCCCGGAGGACGCCGGCCCGATGTCGCACCCGGTGCGGCCCGACTCCTTCGTCGAGATCAACAACTTCTACACCGTCACCGTGTATGAAAAGGGTGCCGAAGTGGTACGCATGTACCAGACCCTGGTGGGCCGCGACGGCTTCCGCAAAGGCATGGACCTGTACTTCAAGCGCCACGACGGCCAGGCCGTCGAATGCGACGACTTCCGCGCCGCCATGGCCGACGCCAACGGCCGCGACCTGCGCCAGTTCGAGCGCTGGTACTCGCAGGCCGGCACGCCCATCGTCACCGCGCGCACGCGCTACGACGCCGTCAAGCGCAACTTCGACATCATCCTCAGCCAGCGCTGCCCGGCCTCCGCCGGCCAGGCCGACAAGCTGCCGTTCCACATCCCGGTGGCGGTCGGCCTGCTGAGCGCCAGCGGCAAGGACCTGCCGCTGACGCTGGAAGGCGGCAAGCACGCCAAGGGCGCCACCACGGTCGTGCTGGAACTGACCGAGCAGGAGCAGATCTTCCGCTTCCGCCACGTCGACGAGCGGCCCACGCCATCGATCCTGCGCGACTTCTCGGCGCCGGTGATCCTCGAATACGACTACACCGACGACGAACTGCTGCACCTGTTCAGCCACGACAGCGACCCGGTCAACCGCTGGGAAGCGGGCCAGCGGCTGGCGATGGAGCGCCTGCTGAAGCTGACCGCGCAAGTGGCGGCCGCCGGCGGCAGCGACGCCGGCCTGAAACTGGACGCCACCTTCATCGACGCCCAGCGCGCCGTGCTGACCGACGACACGCTCGATCCGGCCTTCCGCGAACTGGCGCTGATCCTGCCGTCGGAAATCATCATCGCCGAGCAGATGGACGTGGTCGACCCGCAAGCCATCCACGTGGCGCGCCAGTTCATGCGCCGCACCATCGGCGCGGCCCTGAAGAGCGAGCTGCTGGCGCAATACCACGCCAACCAGACGCCCGGCGCCTACAGCCCGGACGCTCTGTCGGCCGGCAAGCGCGCGCTGAAGAACCTGTGCCTGTCCTACCTGATGGTGGCGCCGGACATGGCGGAACTGAAGCTCGCGCAGCAGCAGTTCGAAAAGGCCGGCAACATGACCGACCGCTCCGCCGCGCTGGTCTCGATGATCCACAGCGGCGCCGAAGCGGGCCCGTACCTGAAGGCCTTCTATCAGGACTTCGAACACGAGGCGCTGGTGATCGACAAATGGTTCGCCATGCAGGCCGCCGCGCCGACCACCAACGTGGCCGCCGTGCGCAAGCTGATGCAGCATCCGGCCTTCACGCTGAAGAACCCGAACCGTGCGCGCAGCCTGATCTTCAACTTCACCAGCGCCAACCCGTCGCAGTTCCACGCGGCGGACGGCAGCGCGTATGAATTCTGGGCCGAATTCGTCATCAAGCTCGACGCGATCAACCCGCAGGTGGCGGCGCGCCTGGCGCGCGGCATGGACCGCTGGCGCCGATACGCGCCGGCGCTGCAGGCCAAGATGAAAAAGGCGCTGGAAAAAGTCGCCGGCCGCGCCAAGCTGTCGAACGACGTGCTGGAAGTGGTCACCAAGGCGCTGGCCAATTAAGCATAACAATTTATACGATTTATATTCAACGCAAGGGAAACCATGAAACGCATCAGCCTCACACAATACCTGGTGGAAGAACAGCGCCAGAACAACTCGATCCCGGCCGAACTGCGCCTGCTGATCGAGGTGGTCGCACGCGCCTGCAAAACCATCAGCCACTCGGTGGGCAAAGGCGCGCTGGGTGAAGTGCTCGGCACCGCCGACACCGAGAACATCCAGGGCGAAGTGCAGAAAAAGCTGGACATCATCTCCAACGAAATCCTGCTGGAAGCGAACGAATGGGGCGGCCACCTGGCAGCGATGGCGTCGGAAGAGATGGAATCGATCCACCCGATTCCGAACCGCTATCCAAAAGGCGAATACATGCTGCTGTTCGACCCGCTGGACGGCTCGTCGAACATCGACGTCAACGTCTCCATCGGCACCATCTTCTCGGTGCTGAAGGCGCCGGAAGGCATGGGCCAGCCGACCGAGGCCGACTTCATGCAGGCAGGTACCAAGCAAGTGGCCGCAGGCTACGCCGTGTACGGCCCGCAGACCATGCTGGTGCTCACCACCGGCAACGGCGTCAACTGCTTCACGCTGGACCGCGAGATGGGTTCGTGGGTGCTCACGCAGCGCGACATGCAGATTCCGGCCAAGACCAAGGAATTCGCGATCAACATGTCGAACCAGCGCCACTGGCACGCGCCGGTGCAGCGCTACGTCAGCGAACTGCTGGCCGGCGACACGGGCCCGCGCGGCACCAACTTCAACATGCGCTGGATCGCCTCGATGGTGGCGGACGTGCACCGCATCCTGAACCGCGGCGGCATCTTCATGTACCCGGCCGACACGCGCGACACGTCGATGCCAGGCAAGCTGCGTTTGATGTATGAGGCGAATCCGATGGCGTTCATCGTCGAACAGGCGGGCGGCGCGGCCACCGACGGCCAGAACCGCATCATGGAGATCCAGCCGCACAAGCTGCACCAGCGCGTGCCGGTGTTCCTGGGTTCGCGGGACGAAGTGGCGGTGGTGACGGGCTACCACGCGGGCTGAGAAGCTTCAAAACCGCACAAAGCAATGATATTTTTGCAGCATGGCTAAAATTTATCGTGCAGGGACTAGCGTGTAGCAAGAAATATTTGTTAGAATGTGCGACTTCGCCGCTTTAGCTCAGTTGGTAGAGCAGTTCATTCGTAATGAAAAGGTCGCCAGTTCGATTCCGGCAAGCGGCACCAGAACACAGCAGTAAGAAATACAAAGAAGTCTAAAAACCCGCTCTCCTCATAGGAGAAGCGGGTTTTTTGTTGTCCTTGAAAATCCGAGGGGTTAACATAAAATTAAGGACGTATACCGACAATTTTGTCGGTATCTCGTTGCTGAGCTCGATTTCGTATACCGACAGAGGGAGGCTCCCATGGCACTCACCGACACCTTTGTTCGTGTGGCCGCGTCGGCCCGGAACTCCGGCGTGTATGTGGTTGATTTCATGTTTTCACTCCCTTTGACAAGTTTATCAAGGGGAATTGTCCGAAAATGTCAGGCTACCTCAGTCGGCGATGCCTTCCAGATTGCAGATGTCGATGCGGTAAGAAAGGCTGGCTTCCATTGCACATCTCCCTTCAATCCACCGACAGCAGTTTGCGCACCTTGGCAAGATGCCTCTCGCTGACCGGCACCAAGCTTGCGCACCGTAGTCTCAGAGTGGGCGCGCCGTCGGCGCTGGTGCGAAGCGCTACTATCTGGTCCAGGCGCACAAGCACGCTGCGATGGACTCGCACGAAAACCGCCGGATCGAGGTGACGCTCCAGCGTGCTGATGGGGACACGATGTAGCACGCGACGCTGCGCCAGGTGCAGTTCGACGTAGTTCCCGGCCGCCTCGATGTACGAAACTTCCTCAAGTTGCACGAGGTCGATGCGACCGACTGAGCGGACGTTCAACTGGCGCAGATATACGGGGGCCTGGCCCTGTGCCTGCTGTTGCGACGCGGACCAGTCTCGCAGAGCGCCGGAGTGGGCGGCCAACTGGCGCTGCGTAATCAATGCGTCGGCGCGCGCTAGTGCTTTCGCGAGATCGGCGTCGTCGAGTGGTTTGAGCAGGTAATCCAGCGCGTGGACCCGGAACGCCTCCACCGCGTGGGTATCGTAGGCTGTCACAAAAATGACGAGCGGCGGCGACGGTTGCTGCGCAAAGTCGTGGGCCAGCGCCAATCCGGATTCGCGCGGCATGCGGATGTCCAGGAACACCAGGTCGACCGTTTGCGTGGCGAGGAACGAGCGCGCCTGAGCCGCATCGGCACATTCGCCGGCTATCTCCCATGATGCATGCGCGCCGAGTGCTAAGCGCAGATTGATGCGGCCAGGCTCTTCGTCGTCGACAATCAGCACCCGCCGGCGGATTTCCTCCATCATGCCGCCTCGACATCCATGGGTAGGTGCGTGGGCAAATGCAGGATGGCCGAGAAGAAGCCGTCGGCCTTGTCGATGGCCAGGCTGGCTGTCCCGCCGTACGCGTTGTGTAGGCGCTCCCTGACGTTGGAGAGTCCGATGCCAGCGCCTGGGTTGGGCAACGCGCTGGGCATTATGGGATTGGTAATGTGCACCTTGAGCGCTTGCCCCATCTTGGCAAAAACGATCGTCACTGCGCCGGGTTCCATCGCCGCGTCCAGGCCGTGGCGCAGCGCGTTTTCCACGAGCGGTTGCAGCAGCAGGGCAAGGCAGTCTGCGCGCAGCACGTCGTCGCTGTCGCCTTCGATGCGAACTTGCAGACGCTCGCCGTAGCGCAGACGCTGCAAGGCCAGGTAGTCGCGTGTGAATTGCAACTCGTCGGCGACAGTCACCCACTCGCTCTGGCTGGTGGCCAGCGCGTAACGCAGCAGGCTGCTCAGCCGGGTGATGCCGGACAGCGCCATTTCGGGATTGTTCGAGCGGACCAGGGCGCTGATGGCGTTGAGCGCGTTGAACATGAAGTGCGGCTCGAGCTGTCCTCGTAAGGTCTGCAGCTTCTGCTCTTCGAGGGCCAAGCGTAGCGTGAGATTGTCGTGCTCGGCCTGGCGCCATATCTGTTCCCGCTGCCGGTGCCTGTGCCAGATACAGAAGGCGACCACGCCGATATATGTCCCGCTCGTCCAGGCGAATTCAATGAACCAGCCAAAGCGCGGCATTTCCAGTACGCGCCTCCACAGGTCAAACGATAAGGACCAGCCATGTTCGATGCGGTCGTGCGCGACGGTGAAGAGCAGTTCGCACGGCAGAAACAGTACCAGCACAAGCAGATAGCCGATCGCCACGCGCTTTGCACTGACGAACCATTCCGGCTGGCGGCGATTGAACAGGTGCAGTGCAACGCCTAGCAGGAAGACGGGAACGTGGGCCCAGCACCATGTGGTGAGCAAAGCGGAGAACGCGGTGTGGTCCTGACGCCGCAAGGCATCGCTGTAGGCTCCGGCCGCGCCGATCAGGCACAAGGTAAGCCAGAACAGCGCATTCGATACCACGATCCGGGCAACGGGGAAGCGCGTCGACAGGCGCGAAAACGTACGGAGGAGTGGCTTCATGGCTTGAGAGTATAGCAGCCAACCTTCTCGCCAAACGGCGGTGGTGGGAGCGTTCGTCACGCGGCTATCCGCGTTGGTCACTTGCCGTCCCGCCCAGCCGTGCGCCTTCATATACTGCCGTCACAGGCAACCGCTAAGCCGCATCTTTTTGCACCAGAGGGCTTGGTGGCCAGTCTCCGCCACCTCCGGGAGCGCCTGCAATTTCGAGCATTGATTTGATTTTCCCACTCAAGAGTGTACCCATGAAGCGATTGATTCTTGTTGCCGGCCTGTTCGTAAGCATATCCATGACACTGGCCACCTCGTCAGTGCATGCCCAGCAATCCGCGACCACCAAGAACGTTGCGGCGTTCACGGACGACAAGGACTCGAAGGACAGCAAAGTGCAGCAGATCGCGGTGCGTGGCTCGCTCGACGCCTATGATCCGCGCCACGATGACACCGCCAGCAAGATCGTGGTCAACCACGACGAGATCGTAAAGTATGGTGATACTAATGTGCTCGATGTTCTCAAGCGTGTGCCTGGGGTGACGGTCAGTAGTAACGGCGGACGCGGCAGCGAGGTGCAAATGCGCGGCCTGGGCGGAGGATATACACAGGTCCTGATCAATAGCGAAAAAGCCCCGCCGGGCTTCACTCTAGATTCGCTGTCCCCTGACGTCATCGAGCGAATCGAGGTGTTGCGCGCCGCCAGTGCGGAATTCTCGACCCAGGCGATTGCCGGCACCATCAACATTGTGCTGAAGAAAACAGTCAAGGCCGGGCGGCGTGAGCTGAAGCTCGGTTATTCGCACGCTCACGACACCAACGGACCAAACGCCAGCTTGCAGTTCGACGACACGGCGGGCGCCCTGTCCTGGTCGATCCCGGTCAATGTCGTGCGCGAGCGCTTTGCGCGCGCAGTGCAGAATGTCGAGGAGCATGCTGATCCAGTCGGCAGCCAGGACGGCCGTCGCCTGGGCAAGCTGCCTCAGGACGGGCGCGTCACGCGGCTCAACCTGAGCCCGCGCCTGATCTGGAGCCTCGACAACGGCGACAAGGTGGTCTCCCAAACCTTCTTCACGATGGGCCACTTCCAGAATGCCGTCCACACGCTGATCACCACCGAGCTGGGCCCGCCGCCGGATTATCCCAACCTTGAGCAGACCATGAGCAACGACAATAACCTGCTGCGCGAGGAAGTCAACTGGACCCACAAGTATGCCTCCGGCACCAAGCTCGATACTAAACTGAGTGTGACCTCCGGTTCCGCCTCCAATATGATTTACCGCATGATGGATGGCAGCCCGGGAGTGGGCACGCTGCATGAGCTGGTCCGGTCGGACAACAATGTGCGCGGCTTCAATACGATGGGCAAAGTCACCAATGCCAGCTGGGAAGGCCACGCGCTCGCCTTGGGCTGGGACGGCGGCTACATGAAATCGCATGACGCGCGCCTGGTCCGCGACGCCTACCAGCCAGACGTGTCGCTCCCTGGTGGCGACGAGTTTTACACCTCCGATATCGCGCGCCTGGCGGTGTACATCCAGGACGAGTGGAACGTCACGCCACAGTGGTCGGTCTACATCGGCGCACGATGGGAAGGCATCCAGACCCGGGTCGAAGGCAATACGTTTGCGGACTCGGACAACCGTTCGAGCGTCTTCAGCCCTATGTTGCAAACGCTGTACAAGCTGCCCAACACGACAGGTGACCAGTTGCGCTTCGCGCTCAACCGCACCTACCGCGCGCCCACCGTGCAAAGTCTGATTCCGCACCGCTTCACCTCAGCCAACAACAGTCAGACCAATCCCGATTCGATCGGCAACCCGGACCTGCGGCCGGAACTCGCGTTCGGCATCGAGAGCAGCTGGGAGCATTACTGGGGCGAGGGCGCGCTGGTATCGGTCAGTGCGTCGGCCCGCAACATAGACAATAGCACGCGCAACCAGACCGTGTTCGACGGTGGCCGCTGGGTCTCGCTGCCAATGAACACCGGCCGCGCCCGCACGCATGGGTTGGAGCTGGAGGCTAAGTTCCCATTGAAGGTGCTGACCGCTACCACCACCGCGCTCGATCTGCGCAGCAGCCTGTCGCGCAACTGGTCGCGCGTCGATGCGATCCCCGGACCGAACAATCGTTTGCTGAATCAGACTCCGCTGTCGGTTACGCTAGGCGCCGACTATAAGCTCGACGCCGTCACGACTGGCGGCAGCTTCGTCTTCAAGCAAGGCGGAGAAGTGCGGGTGTCGGACGCCCAAGTCACCTACGAGAGTGCGCGCCGCGATCTTGACCTGTACGTGCTGTGGAAGTTGACTCCGCTGACCCAGCTGCGCGTGGCCGGCTCCAATCTGCTTGGCCAAGATTATATCTACGAAAGCAGTTACACCGTAGCGAGCAGCGGCACGCAGCGCAGCCGCACCATCTATCCGGGCTGCCCGATGTTCCGTGCGACTCTGGAAATGAAGTTTTGAGCACTTTAAAAATTTCGTTTGAAAACAGATCGTCACCTTCTGGCTGGTTACGATCTGCGAGCCCTGCCATCCAGTAACGTAGTCAACTAGTACCCCGAGAAGGGATTAAATCGGCTCAGCGTGGGAATTCGTGAGTTTTGTAGTTAAGCAAATTGCTATCCTGACAGCTGTTAGCCGGGTTCGGCCAGCAGCAGACGGAGCTAGGTGTCCCAAATGATTATTTTTCGGAGATTCGGATGTCATATGATTTGATGGTCTACCTGCAACGCAGTAGCATGCCTGCGCCCAGCTTATGGAAAAAAGCCATTTCCGATGCTGGCTTCGCTGTGGCTCTGGATGATGATTTTGATGTGTTTTCTTTCGTTGGATTTCTCCCTTGTTCAGTCGATGGAGAGCCAGCTGGATTCGAATATTACGTGGCACCGACTTCCTCGGAAGACTTCTCTGAACTTGCGCTGGCGCCAGAGTTCGATTTCTCGGTTCAATTCTGTATTGGCCCGCAGCCATTGGAATTGACGGCGGCCCTCGCCGCTTCCAGCGTGCTCGCATCGATGTCTGGCGGCGTTCTTGTTGACCCTCAAGAAGGCGATATTATTGCTGGGCGGGATGCCATAGAATGGGCAAACAGCCAAGTTCAGTAATTGGCTGTCCTCGGCCAGCAGCCGACATTGAATACCAACGTCGAGTATCTGTGGAGTTTCAAGAGATTTTAGAAGGCCCGTTGCTCAGCATCGAGTTGGACCAGAGCCTGACCTTCGCCGGGTTAAGTCTATGCACGGTCGAAGGTACGAATGCCAGGAGCGTACCAGAACACAGCAGTAAAAAGCATCAAGAAGTCTTAAAACCCGCTTCCTCTCTAGGAGAAACGGGTTTTTGGTTGTCCTCTTGGCCCCGAAGAGTGGTGGGCGCGAAAGATCGGCATGGACAATATCATCGCGGCATGGCGTGACAAATTGTGAGCTTCTCATAGTGGCAAGAATGTTATGCTGGTTCTGAACGTGCTCAGAAAACTGAAGGGACTCTATGCCGCAAGACAGATGGGAACGAATTCGCGGTGGCCTATATGGCTTGCTCATCGGAGACGCGCTCGGCGTACCTTATGAATTTTCATCTCCGGCAGATATCCCTGAACGACACCTCATCGAAATGTCCCCACCCAGCGGATTTGCGCGAGCACATCGTGCTGTTCCCGCGGGAACCTGGAGCGACGACGGCGCACAAGCGTTGGTGTTGTTGGACTCCTTGGTAACGTGTCCGTCGCTAGACCTCAAACAGTTCTCCGACGGATTGCTGTCCTGGTATCGCACGGGATTCATGACACCTGACGAGCATGTTTTCGACGTCGGCATCCAGACGATGCAAGCGCTCGACAACTATGCCCGAAACGGCGATCCCCTCACATGTAGCCCTTCCGATGAATGGAACAATGGAAACGGGTCCTTGATGCGTACCCTTCCATGCGCTTTTGTTGTGAGGCCGAGGTCAACGGATGTTATCGCTCTCGCCAGAAAACAAAGCATGCCGACTCATGCACATTTGCGATCGCAACTAGCCTGCGCACTTTACTCGCTCATGGCATGGCAGATGGTGGAGGGGAGAGCGCCCGTCGAAGCCTTGGATTACGCGCAGGATGCACTGGAGGAAGCGGTCCATCCGAGCGAACGGCTTGAGTTAAGCATTGTGCTGGACGGGCGCCTGGAGCCTTCCAAGGGTTCGGGATATGTGGTCGACAGCTTATGGTCTGCAATCCGCTGCGTTCTTGCCACTTCGGACTATCAGAACTGTCTCCGTAACGCCATTGCTCTTGGAAATGATACAGACACGACTGCCTGTATCGCTGGCGGCTTGGCCGGCATCCTCTATGGTGAGCGAGGAATTCCAGCGCGCTGGAAGGAGGCCTTGAACGGTCGAACAATCGTTGAAAATACACTCAATCGCTTGGCTATTTCCCTGTCAACTGCGGCTCCAAAGCCGCCCATCATAATTTGAGAGCGATGGCGCATAAGACAATCAAGTCCCTTACTTTGAGGATCTTCTTTGCTGTGCGGAGTCGATCGGTCAACGCAACACGTCGGTCAAATTAGCACAATGTGATAATATTGGCAATTAACTTAAAGGAAGACTTGATGAGTAGGATTGATGCGCTATCGTACAAAGTTTTCTTTGCAATATTATTTGCCACATCGCATGGAATGGCCCAAGCCAACACGATATATTACGTCGATAATAGTACGGGAAATGACACCAATAACGGGACTAGTCCGAGTACCGCTTGGAAGACGGTGGGCAAAGTCAGTAGCGCTACATTAAGCGCAGGTGATTCGGTGCTGTTCAATCGGGGCGGAGAATGGCGAGGCTCGTTGACCACCACGCCCGGCTCTGCCGCCGGCGGCAAGATTGTGTATGGCGCTTACGGTGCGGGTAACAAGCCTCGACTGCTGGGATCCATTGCATTGAACAATCCCGCTTATTGGGTAGAAACGTCCAGTGGCAGCCATTTGTGGGAGACCCAGGCGGTGTTGGTAGGCAGCGAGCAGTTGCTGCAAACCTATAGCACATATAGCGCCGCTTTCATGAGCGATCCCTCCACGCAAAAGCAATACGCTAGGCTCGACAAGGATTATTCCAACCACTCACCCAATACGAGCTATAGCATAAAGGTCGCGATGGACTTTGCTAGTAGCGCAAACAATGTTCAGATTTTCAAGACTATAAAACAAATTGTCGCTGGGCACTATTATAAGTTCTCTTTTAATGGGCGCGCTGATCAGCCAGTGACGTTGTCGGTTCCGACGATCATTAGCAGCAGCTATGCTAGCTATGCTACCCAAGTTGCACCGGCCTCCGCTGGCCCATCTCTTGGTACTGCCTGGGCATCATATGAGTTTTATTTCTACGCTAGCACGACTGCGACGGATGCGACCGTCCGTCTGTTCCTTGGAAATGTGCCGGCCGGTGTGAATTTGAATATCGACTCCTTCAGCGTGCTCGAATACGATGGCCTCTTCAAAAACGACGTGGGCAGTTTGATTTTTGATGATGGTGCGTCCATTGTGGGCTTCAAAAAACTGGACGCTGCGTCGCTCGCACAAAGTGGCGATTTTTGGTACGACGCCGCGAGGAGCAAAATTCGTTTGTTTTCGGTCCTGAACCCCGGCTCGGCATATTCGCAGCTCGAAGCGGCAGTGACTCAAAGTATTGTCAATGCCACTAGCGATGTGGAGTTACGTGATCTGGACCTGCGTTACGGTGGCGCGCACGGCGTGAGTTTCCCACGTGATACGTCACGCGTGCTCGTGGATGGGCTGAGCCTCTCTTATATCGGTGGTGGCATGCTTGATAAGACGACCCGTTACGGTAATGGCATACAGTTTTGGGAAACAACAAATGAAGCCGTAGTCAGCAATAACACTTTGTCTCAAATTTATGACTCCGGGCTTACTGCTCAAGGCAGAACTTCTGGGGTGGTGAACGGTATCACCTTCAGCAACAACTATATCTCCAAAGCCGAGCAGTGTTATGAGCTGTGGTCGAGTAGCGCCAATGGCGTAACCTCCACCATGACAAATGTGACTTTCACGCGGAACACCTGCGTGGACTCGGGCTCTGGTTGGAGCCACGCGCAACGCCCGATCCTGGTGGGTTACGATGTGATGCTGTACGTGAATACTGGCACGACTTCGAACGTTAAAATTACCGATAACATTTTTTACAACGCGATCAATGGCGTTGTATACCTAGATCTGCCTTGGAACGGGTACCAGGCCATCGACTTTGCTGGGAATTGCTATTTTCCTAAGCAGAGTACCGATGCGAACCTGGGAAAACTGTTACAACTGGACGTCACCTCAGGGAACACCGGGCCTGCCACGCCGGTGTCAACCAAGAGCGTGGCCGTCTTTAACTCTGCATTTGCCAGTAACACCTCGGCTTCTACGTTCGGCGATCCGGCGATGATTTCATCGGGCAGCCTGCTCGTACCGAATCCAGTTGGTGGGTGTTCGGGCAAGGGATATGTACCGCCGTTCGGTAGCTGATCAGTAAGTGCCCAAAGTTTCTTCTCAAGTCTAAATAACAACCTCCGTGGCGTGAGCTGATGCATCAGGGGGCGGGTGCTGGCCAACACGCTGCAGCACGTCCACGAAGTAATCGTACGGCTTAATGTTGGGCAGGCGGCAGGGAGGCAGCAGGCTTTGCACAATGCCGATGTGCTTGGCGCTATTGCCTATTTCGACCGCCTCGCGTACCCCGGTTCTCATAACCTCAACTACTCGAACCGCTTGGTGCGGAACCGCATACAGGGCGGTGTGGCAGGGGCGACGGCATGGGCGTCGCCTACCTGCAGGACTTCGTCGTGGAAGACGCTATGAACCACCAATCGCTGCTGACGGCGCTGGAGGAATACAACGTCGTCGAAGGCAATTTCTGGATGCTGTGGCCCTCCAACCGCTACGTGCCGCCCAAGCTGCGCGTGTGGATCGACCACCTCTCCGGGACCTTGGGAAAGCGCGGCGGGATGGCGACATAAGCCGGGAGTTTTTGTCCGTTGAGTCAGGGCCGTCAGGCCTGGTAGGTACGTCTTCGTATGGTTCGAGGAATGCCGATGCCGCGAGTACCGCATTCAACTCGTCGAGAGAGGCCATCATTTGACTTGTTTTCATGTAGTGAGTTCTTGAACGAAATCCAGGAAGTCCCCCGGCGCCTCATCGATGATGCCATGCCCGGTTGGCAACGACTTCACTATCCAGCCCGGATCAAGCTTCAAGCGCTCGTAGGTCGAGGTGAAGGGTGTGTGATCCCATCCGCTCGCATAGATGAACATCTTTTTGGGAATCTCTTTCCATCGACCGCTGAGATGTATCGCCTGACGAAACGCCGCAAGTTGGTGGGGAACGCGCCTCGGATCGGGGCCGGGTGGCGGAGTCACGCTAAAGCCATCCGCCGCCGATCCATCTATCGCAAGCTTGCGGAAATAGTCCCCGGCCAGCGTCCACCAGGCATCGCCATCCTCCGGGACAAATGCGTCCACATACACCAGTGCAGCGATCCTGTCTGGCAACCTGTCCGCGACGCCGGTGATGACCATCCCGGCATAACTGTGACCGCAAAGAATAACGTCG
The DNA here is from genome assembly GCF_013369445.1 of Duganella sp. BJB1802. Taxonomy (NCBI): domain Bacteria; kingdom Pseudomonadati; phylum Pseudomonadota; class Betaproteobacteria; order Burkholderiales; family Oxalobacteraceae; genus Duganella; species Duganella sp. BJB1802. The sequence continues at coordinate 654,170 of NZ_JABWEF010000001.1, forward strand.
CCAAGATTTTCGAAGGTGAGAACGTTCGCTACATCCATGATGTGCGTGTCCAGGTTCGGACGGGCGTGCGCGAGATGGACGCGTTCACCGAGGCCGGTCAACGTGGGTGTGTAGACGTCATGCCCGAGACCGCGCAGTGTTCGCGCTACTGACGCATAGGTCCAGCCGCCACGCCAGCCACCATGGATCAGAACAAGAGTACTCATCGAAGATCTCCCTGCACCCTGCAGAACATGGGCGGATAGTCGAGCACAAGCCCGTGCGGATCCACGTTCAGTTCGGCGAAAAACCCGCCGGGAATTCCGTCGTACCGGTAACGCGAACCGGTAACGAGGCAAGTATAGCGTTGTCGTTCGCGATGGGGCACGAACTGTGCTGTGACTTCGCTTGGCAAAGGAATGTAGGCGACCTCGATCTCCGCGCTCGCCTGCGCCACCAGTTTCAACCGCCTGATCGGCAGGGTGTTGGTTGCCGGCGTTACGCCAATGTCGATGTCCAGGCAACCGTCAAGAGAGGAAAGCGGCTCGCCGCTGAGCCGGTCCCACCAACGCCCTTGACCGTCGGCTTCCACCTCCAGGCAAGGTCCGCCCAAATACGCGACACGAACCTGTCGCGTGTGAAAGTGCGCGTCGGTACGGACCAGATAATGGGCGCCGTAGTGTCCTTCTCGAGTGCCGATGAGCACTCCTTCGAGGGTGAACCCTTCAGCGGTTTCGGAAAAAAGGCACCGTTCCAGTCCTTCGCCGTTCCAGTCGCGCCAGTGAACAATGGCAGGCATTCGGCACCTCGCTTCCGCGCTCAATTGACCGATTCGATCGTAGCGTGTTGCGCCGCTATGAGAAAGACAATTCTTCCTCAGCACAGATCTTACAAAGCCGCTTCCAACTCGACGAGCTTCTTTTCAAGGATTTTGCGTTCTTCTGGATTTTTAATTTCCGGCATAACCTGACGCAGGGCCAGCGCGTTTGCTTTGGCAAGGGCCTTGTCCGCTGCGACGGCGACATCCGGCTTGACTCCGGTACCTTCCCAATTGCCTTTGGTGACCAGGTTGATCGAACGCCCGACCGGGATCACGGCGACCATGTTCGGCTCGATAGGGAACGGCCGGATCGGATGCGCGCCGCCGCCGCTGGTTTCACCAACCACAGTGATGCGCTTGATGGCCTGGAGGTTGTACGTGAAATCTTCGGCTGCGGAGAAGGTTTTGCCGCTGGTTAGCACGTAGACGGGCTTATCCGCACCAAAGCGCTGTCCCGGAACGGATGGGTCGCTCCAGAAAGAATCGGTTTCATTGTCAGCCCTGAAGTAGATGTCCGACAGATGGATCTTCTTATCGCCGAGCAGGTAGCTTGCCACGAATGCCACCATGCGCGGGTCGCCGCCGCCGTTTTCGCGCAGGTCGATGATCATCGCGTTGCCATTGGCTGCGAAGTTCATGGCTGCCGTAGCGGCTGCCTTGGCGTAAGTCGCTTCAAAGAATCCGTTCAACTTGAGGTACATAATATTGCCCGGTAGGCGCTCCACCTTTTCAAATCCGAAATTCACGTAGTTCCCGAAGGTCACGCTCTTCTTATCTCCGGCAGGCATGGCTTGCGTGGCCGAGGAGCGAGGCATATCGGGCTTTGCGCTTGGGGCGTAGCGGATGCGCAGGTGTTTGTCTGGATTGGAGGCTTGGATATGGGCCGTCAGCAATTCTGCGAATTCCGCGTCCGTCGCAACCTTTTCGTAGTCGCCCTTGCGCAAATGGTCGCGGATGGCGGCGGCCATCTTGTTGCCGACGTCGGCATAGACGTAGTTGGCGGCGAGGCGTTGGGCCAGGAGTTCGACGGCTGCGGCCTTGTCCGCCTTGGTCAACGGCTTGGCCTGTTGCGCCGTTGCTGCGGGCCGCTGTTCTTGTGCGCCTGCGTTGGTGAGGGTGATGGCGCAGAGGGCCATGATTGCTGCGGGAAGAAATTTACGCATTGTTGAGTTTGTCTCCGTAAAAAAGCGAATAATTCATAAGGACTTATGTATTTGGATACTAAGTCAACATTTTCAAATTTGCAAACCATTTCAATTGGCGATACTTCAACGTTGTCATGACGGTACCGCCATCAGAGTACACTGGCGGCTGTCAGCTGGATTTTGAGCCAGGAAAGGAGTGATGCGGTGAGCGATGAAAACAATGAGGTGCCGGCAGAGCAGTCGCTCCGAACAGGCTTGGTACGTTTGTTTAACGAGACGCGCAAGCGTCTTGTCGAGACCGGCACGCGCAACCGGCTGGTTCATGTCAATCGGACCAACGGGCGGGGCAATGTCATCAACGTCGTCAACGAGCGTTCCGATGAGGTGTACGCCATCCTCTCACACCACAAGGCCATGCGCTTCCTTGCCATCGGCCGCGATCAGGACGATGACGGCACATCCGTTCGCCTTGCGGACGCGGGCGAATTGGCTTTCGATCCAAGCCGCTACACCGACGCCTACCTTGAGACGCGGTTGGGACCGGACGCGCTGCAAAAACGGCTCTTGAAGATCGCACGTGAGGCGCAAACAGCGGAGGAGGAATCCGGGGTCAACATCCTGTACCTGGCGCTTGGTTTCCTGACCTGGTTCGAGGACAAGTCTTCCAGCGTCGCCCGCGAAGCACCGCTGATTCTTCTGCCGGTTGAGCTGACTCGTAACCAGCGCACATCGACTTATGATGTGCGAATTCGAGATGACGAGCTGGTGACCAATTTACCGCTGCAGCAACGGTTGAAGGATGATTTCGGCATTCAGTTGCCCGAGATTCAGTCTGACGAACAGTGGATACCTTCTGTCTATTTCGAACAAGTCCAGGAGGTCATCCGTGGCCTGAGGGATTGGCGCATTGAACCCGACGCAATTCAGCTCGGCTTTTTCTCGTTCTCCAAGCTGCTGATGTATCGCGATCTCGCGCTTGAAGCGTGGCCGGAGGGCGCGATAGCGGATCATGGCCTCACGCGCGGCTTGCTGTTTGAAGGCTTCGAGCCGGCGCCTTCGATCTTCGACGCCAACGGCAAGCTCGATGACATGCTGCCGCCCGAAAAGCTACTGCACGTGGTCGATGCCGATGCCTCGCAGGCTCGTGTGATTGAAGAGGTCAGGTCGGGGCGCAACCTGGTTGTTCAGGGGCCTCCCGGAACGGGGAAATCCCAAACGATCACGAACATCATCGCTGCGGCCGTCAAGGACGGGAAGCGTGTGCTTTTCCTGGCCGAGAAGATGGCGGCGCTCTCCGTTGTTCATGATCGCCTGGTTCGCGTAGGGCTGCGGGATGTTTGCCTTGAGCTTCATTCCAGGAATGCGAATAAAAGCACCGTCCTGGCGGAACTGGCGCGAACCCTCGGGGCTGCGGCTGCCGTTCCTTCGGTCCCTGATGCGCCGACGGAGCTGACTGCGGCGCGCGATAAGCTCAATCAATTCACGGAGGCGCTGCATCGGCCCATCGGAAATACCGGTGCCACACCTTTTTCAGTGCTCAGTGTACAGACGCGTTACATCGGTTCAGGCGCGCCGGCGCCAAGCATCGACAGCGCCGGCCTGTCCACGATGACGGAGGACGAGGAGCGGCGTCTGCTCGACACCGTAAGGCAGTACGGAGACTTGCTGAAGAAGGAGACCGCCAGCGAGAAGCATCCGTTTGAGGGAACGCGGAATCTCGACCTGCAGCCCGTTGACCTGAAACGTCTGGAGACTTTGCTGTTAGAAGCTTGTGAGGCGTTGTCGGCATTGATCCTCGCGATTAACGATGCCGTCGCTCAGCTGCAGGTCAATGTTCCGATTGCCTTGTCCTCGGTCGCTGCGCTTGATGACGTGCTTGCCCGGTTGGAGGGGATGCCTGCTGGAGCGGTCGAGATATCGAAGGCTTTCTTGTCCGCCGCAGACATCGCGCGAATAAAGCAGACATTGACGGAGGGAGCTGCCTGGCGATCTGAGCGAGATGCGGCCGAAGCCACCTTTGTCGAGCCGGCATTTTCCGTGTCGACGATAACGCTGCGCGGTGCGCTGGCCGCCGGGGTGAATTCGTTCTTTGCGCGCTGGGGTGGCGCCTACCGCCGCGCATCGCGCGAGCTCGCGGGCCTTTTGCGAGGGGCTTTGCCAAAGTCCGCCAAGGACCGACTCGAACTCCTGGATCGACTGGGAAGTATCGAGGCGAGCAAATCGCGATGGGCGCGCGACTCGGAGTATTGCGCTCATGTCTTGCAAGGAGAATGGCGTGGTGAACTCACGGAGTTTCACCGGCTGTTGGCAATTACCGCGTGGTGCGAACGTCTTGATGGTGCGCCGCTGCGCTGCGATCCCAATGCGCTGCTATCGATGGCCTCTCATGCCGACTCCGTCGCGGCATTGCGGAAGGCTTTGCGTGATCGCGAACCAGCCGCGCGCCGCAAACTGAGCGGCGTCGTTGGCCTGCTGGATCTTGATTCGCGCTGGACCGATTTGGATGCGGTCGCCGAACGATTCGGGAAAATGGCCAGCTCGATCGACCGCTATTCAGGATGGAGCAATTTGACGCGCCTTCACAACCGTATCGAGGAAGCCGGCGTGCCTGAGCTGGCAAGGCGGATGCAGTCCGGCGAGCTCGATAGCGGCAGGGCGGCCACAGAGCTTCGATATGCGCGAGCCGAACGGCTTTGGCACATCGCCCGTGATTCGATTCCCGTGTTGCGCGACATGGCGCTGGAGAACAAGCACGAACTGGTTGCGTCGTTTGCGGCGCTTGAGCGGCAGCGCCTGTCTGAAAACGTCACCAGCGTACTGGCCGGGCATTTGGCCCAGGTGCCGCAGGGTGCGCTGGGAGAGATGAAGGTGGTGCGAGGGGAGATAGCGAAGAAGCGCGGGCATATCGCGCTTCGAAAATTATTCCAGAACGCTGGTACTGCGGTGCAGAGAATTAAACCAGTGCTGCTGATGAGCCCTATTTCGGTCGCGCAGTTCATTCCACCGGGTGCATTGGAATTCGATTTACTCGTTATCGACGAGGCGTCGCAAGTCCGCCCCGAGGATGCCCTCGGCGCCATCGCGCGCGCGACCCAGATCGTGGTTGTCGGCGACCAAAAGCAATTGCCGCCTTCGTCCTTCTTTGATCGGCTGCTGGCCGATGAGTCCGACGAAGAGCCGGAAGATGAAGACGATGGCTTGCTGGGCAATGCCGCGAAGCTCGGCATGATGGAGAGCATCCTCAGCCTGTGCGAAGCACGGGGCCTCAGTTCACGCATGCTGCGCTGGCATTACCGCTCGCGGGATCCATCATTGATATCGGTGTCGAATCACGAGTTCTATGAGGATGGCCTCATCTTGCCACCATCGCCGTTGCAGGAGGATCCGGCATACGGCCTGTGTTTCACGCGCGTCGACGGCGTCTACGACAAGGGCGGCAAGCGGGATAATCGCAAGGAGGGCGCTGCGATTGTGGAGCGGGTTGCCGAGCATGCTCGCCTGCATCCGAGCCTGTCGCTGGGCATCGTCACGTTTTCTTCGGCGCAGAAGAGCTTGATTACGGAGCTGTTGGAATCCGCGCGCCGCAGCGATCCGACCTTGGATGCATTTTTGCGGGAAGGGCAGCCGGAAGACGTCTTCGTCAAGAACATTGAAAACGTGCAGGGCGATGAGCGGGATGTCATTCTGGTCAGTGTTTGCTACGGCCCTAGCGTGGCCGGCGGCCGGCTCGCCAGCATGACGTTCGGGCCGGTCAACCTGGAGGGCGGAGAGCGACGGCTTAACGTATTGTTCACCAGGGCGCGCGTACGCTGCGAGGTTTTCGCCTCCTTCGATCCGGGCGACGTCGACCCAAGTCGAACGGTCCGGCAAGGCACCCGTATCCTGAAGCGCTTCCTGGAGTTTGCGAACAGTGGGGGCGTGAGCGATGCGGAACCAACCAGGCTGCAAGCGGATACGCCCTGCGAGGAGGATGTGGCCGATGCGATTCGAAGTCTTGGCTATCTGGTCGATACGCGGGTGGGTTCGGCCGGCTTCCGTATCGATATGGGTGTCCGCCATCCGGACCGTCCAGGAACCTATATCGCGGCGGTCGAGTGCGACGGCGCGACTTATCACGGCGCGTTGTGGGCGCGCGAGCGGGATCGTCTGCGGCGGGATGTGCTGGAACATCTGGGTTGGCGTTTTCATCGGATATGGAGCACTGACTGGTTCTATCACCGCAGTGCGGAGATCGAGCGCTTGCGCGTTGCCCTCGACGATGCGCGGACTTCGGCCGAGGCTGGTGTAAAAATCGAAGGAGCCAATCGCGCGCGGCCGATGCCGGCTGTGGATCCGCAGATGGAAGTTCCTTTGTCATTTGATGTTCCGCGAGTCGAACCGCGACAGATGCCTGCCTATCGGCGCGCGCATTTTCCGGTTACTGGAGGCCAGGAGCCGCATGAGGTGGCTGTCACCGTGCTGGCGGATCTGGTTAAGTGCATAGTCGATGTCGAAGGGCCGATTCACATCGAGGAGATGGCTCGGCGCCTGGCGACCTGTTTTGGGAAGGAAAAAGCGGGGACGCGCATCGTTACAAAAACTCGCGAAGCGCTAAGCCACGCGCAATCGAATGGGCACGATTTGCTTTCCGACGGAACGTTTTGGTTCACGCGCCAGCAGTCGGAGGTGCCGCCGGTCAGGGATCGGTCGGCGGAGAGTGGGGCGACGATAAAGCCGCTAAGCATATCCATGCTGGAGGTCTCCGCGGCCCTGAAGATGGCGCGCAATGACAATGCGGGCGGCGCCGAGAGCGATCTGATTCGGACGGCCGCCAGGTTGCTTGGTTTCCGTCGAGTGGGGCCGGACTTGCACGAACGGCTCGCAGCGGGCCTGGAACAGCAGAATTGAGATGAGAAGGCCCGGTGACGCCATGCGGAGCAGTACGACTCCTGTCGCGCTGACCGCGCTCAACGAAATCGGCGCAATTTCCGCCTACGACCATGACATCGCGTTGACGCGCGATGGATACGTGTGCGCGTGGGGCGTTAACTCGTATGGCGCCGCCCGTCCCGACAGCACGCAAAGAATTGTCCCCGCTCCGGCCCCGGTCATGCTGGATGATGGCAAGACGCCGTTGAAGCTCTTGGGAAGTCGGAATGCGGATGGCAAAGAAAAGTCGATGATCTGCGGGGCGAGCAATAGCGCGGACAAGGATCAGGGCACCAGCACGGCAGCGCCATCCAGATCGCCGGCGCGCAACGCGGCCAGTGCGGCGTTGGCCTGCGCCAGCGGGAACGCCGTCGTGTGGGTTTGCAGCAGGTATTGGTCTGCCAGCTGGAAGAAGGCCTCCCCATCGGCTCGTGTGAGGTTGGCTACGGACCGCAGCGTCCGCTCTCCCCACAGCAGCGCGTAGGGAAACGCCGGCACTTCGCTCATGTGGATGCCGGCGCAAACCACGCTGCCGCCGGCGCGGACCGCCGCCAGCGCACGCGGCACCAGTTCGCCGTCGGCGATATGCAGGTCGGTACGGCATACGCCGCAAGCCGCCACGCGCAACAGCAGTTGTTGCGGCGTGGGCGTGGGTATCGCTATTTGCGCGGCACGCAGCGCTTGTCCCGGCCGCTCCAGCAGCATGGCCAGCATCCGCCCGTCCGGGCCATGCGTGCCGCTCATGATGTCAGCGGAACACCAGCACCGGTATCTGGCTGTGGGTCAGCACTTTCTGCGTTTCGCTGCCCAGCAACATCCCTTTGACGCCGCGCCGGCCATGCGAGGCCATGCAGATCAGGTCGCAGCCGTGCAGGCGCGCGGTTTCGATGATCTGTTCGTACGGCTGGTCGTCGGTGCAGATGACCGTCTTGCATTGCACGCCCATTTCACGCGCAGCCTTTTCGATGTCCTCGAGATAGCGCTGCGCATGCGCCTGGCTGTCGCGCAGATATTCGTCGCGGGTGGCTTCCAGCATGTCGGCGTGCGCCGTCAGGACGTGGAAGGGCGCGATCACGTGCACGGCGGTGACCGTGGCGCCGCTCTCCTTGGCGAAGGCGATGGTCTTCTGGATGATGGCGGAGGAAATGGCCGAGCCGTCGGTCGGCAGTAAGATGTGCTTGAACATGATCTTCTTTCCGTTGCGTGAGCGAGTGGGTGGCTGGTTACACTGTACTGCGGATCAAATAAATTGGACGTACGACTAACGCTTTGTGCCGCCGGCAATGGCGACTTTGGGTTTGCGCGGCGCGGCCTGCTTGTCCTGCTCGCGCTGCAGGCGCGCCATGCGGCGCCGGATTTCATCGGAGTCCATCCACAGGTCGGAACCTTTCAGGATGTTCTTGATTTCGCTGGCGGCCAGGAAGGGCTGGCAGGTGCGCGACATGAATTTCTCGAACCAGTTGCTGAGTGCCAGCGATTCGGCCTGCTGCTCGTTGCCCTTGCCGGTGAAGACGCCGGAATAGATGTGGAACAGCAGCTGGCAGTTGTCGTGCACCACCAGTTCGTCGCCGGCCAGGAAGATGAACGCGCCCATCGAGTAGGCGCGCGCTTCCAGCACGGTGACCACGTGCGCGTTCGATGCCTGCATGTTGTTGATGATCTGCAGCCCGGTGTCGAAGTCGCCGCCGGAGGTGTTCAGATGCAGGAACACCAGGTCGTTCTCGCTGGCGGTACGCAAGGTGTGGAACAGATCGGTGTAGTAGCTCGCCTGTACAATGCTGCCCGACAGGTAGTAGGAAATCTGCCGCAGCTGCGTATGGTATTCGTAGCGCATCAGGCCTTGAAACGGTTCCGGTCCGGCGTCATCCGCTTCCTGCTCGTGTTCCGTGAAGACAGCTTTCTTCATCGTGCGGCTCCTGCGGCGGTCGGTCTTTTCGTCACGGAGCGCAGCGCCGAGACCATGGACAGCCATAGGGCGCGCGGGCGGGTTTGCGTGCGATAACGTTGAATCACGGGCATGATGGTTCCTTGGTGAGTTAGCGGTGCGTCGGCCGTGACGGCCTGCCTGATTCACAAGGTAGTGCATCACCTCAACAGAAGCATCAGCGGCGCTTGACTCAAATCAAAAAACCAAGAAATTGTTTGTGGCGGCTTCCTCGTCCTGCCGTTCCTTGATGCACCAGTCGACAAAGCCGCGCAACGCCGCCGACATGTGCTTGCGGCTCGGGTAGTACAGGTGGAAGCCGGGCATGGCCGGGCACCACTCCTCGAACAGGCGCACCAGCTTGCCCTGCCGGATGTGCTCCAGCGCGTAGGACTCATGCACGAAGGCGATGCCGACGCCGTCGCGTGCCGCCTCCACCATCATGGCGTCGTCATCCAGCACCAGCGGGCCGTCGACGCCGACCGTCATGCCCTGGCCGTCGCGTTCGAATTCCCATGCGTAGATCACGCCGCTGGGGAAGCGGCGGCCGATGCAGGGCAGTCCGCGCAGGTCGGGCGGGCTGACAGGGCGGCCGTGCACATCGAGAAAATCGGGCGCGGCCACCACCGCGAAGCGCTGCGCCGCGCCGATGGGGATGGCGATCATGTCCAGCGCCAGGCTCTCGCCGAAGCGCACGCCGGCGTCGTAGCCCTCCGCCACGATGTCGACCAGCTGATCGTCGGTGACGACTTCGATCTTGACGCCCGGGTGCATCTTCAGGAAGCCGCTCAGTATCGGCGCCAGCAGCAGGCGGGCGGCGGGGCGCGGCACGTTCAGCCGGAGCGTGCCCTGGATGGTGTCGCGGAAACCGTTGATTTCATCGAGCGCCTGGTCCAGGTCCTCGATCACGCTCTTCACCCGCGCGTACAGGTGCTTGCCCGCCTCGGTGGGCTCCACGCTGCGCGTGGTGCGGTTCAACAGGCGTATGCCCAGCCGCGTCTCCAGCGCGCGCATGGCGTGGCTCAGCGATGAGGCGGTGACGTTGCGTTCCTCGGCCGCCTTGCGGAAGCTGCGGTGGCGCGCGACGGCGACAAAGATTTCCAATTCGTTGAGGTCATGTCGCATAGGGGCTATTGCTGAATTCCGTTCAGTGGTTCAAGTGGTTTCCTGGTGATTGTATAGAGGATAGAGCAAACGTATCATTTTCACCATTGATCACAGAAGGAGCAGGGAATGAAACAGCGAAAATTAGGTAGCGGCGGCTTGCAGGTTTCGGCCGTTGGCCTCGGTTGCATGGGTATGAGTTTCGCCTACGGCGGCGGCGACAGTGCGGAGTCCATCCGCACCATGCACCGGGCCGTCGATCTGGGTGTGACCTTCTTCGATACGGCCGAGGTGTACGGGCCTTACGTCAACGAGGAGCTGGTCGGCAAGGCGGTCAGGAGCGTGCGGGACAAGGTGCAAATCGCCACCAAGTTTGGCTTCCGCATCCTGCCGCACGGCGAGGGCTTGCAGCGCATGGCGGGCGTCGACAGCCGGCCGGAGCATATCCGGGAAGCGGTGACGGGTTCGCTGCAACGGCTCGGCATCGAGACCATCGACCTGCTGTACCAGCACCGTCCCGATCCGTCCGTGCCGGTGGAGGAGGTGGTGGGCGTGATGGCGGAGCTGGTGCGCGAGGGGAAGGTGCGCCACCTGGGCCTGTCGGAAGTGTCGGCCGCGACGGTGCGGCGGGCGCACGCGGTGCATCCGATCGCCGCCGTGCAGAGCGAGTATTCGCTGTGGAGCCGCGATCCGGAACGGCAGGTGCTGCCGGTGTGCCGCGAGCTGGGCATAGGCTTCGTGCCATACAGCCCGCTGGGCCGGGGCTTCCTGACCGGCGCGCTGACGTCGGCCGAAGGCTTGGCGCAGGATGATTTCCGCCGCACGCTGCCGCGTTTCCAGGAAGCGGCCATGCGCGGCAACCTGGCCCTGATCCACCAGTTGCGGCGGCTGGCGGACGGCCACGGCGTCACGCTGGCGCAGCTGGCGCTGGCCTGGCTGCTGCATCAGGGTGAGGACATCGTGCCCATCCCCGGCGCGCGCCAGCTCGGCCATCTGGAGGAGAACTGCGGCGCGGCGGAGATCGTACTGGGCGCCGCCGACCTGGCCGACATCGCCGCCCTCTTCGACGAGGGCAACGTGCAGGGCGCGCGCTACGCCCAGGGCGATTTTGATTTGCTGGAGAATTGAACCTGTGGGCTGACCGGCGTCTGATATCATCGCCCGATGAACAAGAAACTGCTCTCCGTTGCCGCCGTCGCCGGCCTGCTGGGTGTGCTCAACCTGATGAGCCACGCCGAGCAGCGCGGCCAGGCGCCGTTCAAATCGCTGGTGAGTCCGCTCAGCTGCGCGCAGCCGCAGTGGCCGGACGAGGCGCGGCGCTATGAAATCGAAGGCGTGACGACGATACGTTTCCAGATCGGCGAGGACGGCAAGGTGGTGCACCCGGAAGTGTCCCAGGGCAGCGGCTGGAAGATCCTCGACGATGCCGCCATCAGCGGCATCTCCCGCTGCGTGTTCCAGCCTCACCTGGACGAAGCCAAAAGCGGTGCTTCCTTCCCAATGCAATTTGCCTGGCAGTTCAGCGACGGCCCGGCCGTCCGGCCCAAGCTGGTGGCCGACAGCTGCCAGCCATCGGACCGCTTCGCCGGCTTCAAGGAATTCGACCGCCGGCCGAGCGGCGGCGACGGCATCCTGCTGCGCTTCCTGGTCAACAGCGACGGTGCGCCGATCCGCGTGATCGCCGAACCCAGTGGGCAGGCGCCGGACGTGGTGGCGCAGGCTGCCGGCTATCTGCAGAGCTGCCGTTTCGCGATCGATCCGCAACTGCCGGGCCAGCACACGGACACGGCTTTTGGCCGCGTGCTGCTCAAGCCCTAGCTATTTGCCGGAACGCAGTGCTTGCAGTTCGCTTTTGAGCCAGACGCCGCTGGCGACGGCCGGCTGGGTGCCGCATCGCACCTGATAATTTTTTCCCGAGCTGCTGCTGGAGCTGGCCGCCAGGTCGATGAATTGTTCGGTGCTCTCGACCTGTTTTTTCTCGATCAGATAGTCGAGCTTGCGCGTCAGATGGGTCTTGGCGTCGACCGGGGTGTACCAGCTGCCGTTGCGGTTGAACTGGCAGCCCGAGCTGGCCAGCCGGTTGAGCAAGGCGTTGATTTCCGTGCGCGAGGCCGGTGACAGTTCGGCCGCCATGCCCGAAGTCATGGCCAGCATTAAAATGGGCAGGGTTAAATATTTGATTTTCATGGGCCTTCAGCGCAGGTCTTCGGCGCGGCGCTTGTCCGGTTCCGACAGCACGCGGGCAATCACGGGCAAGGGCACGCCCGCATCTTCGAGGAAAGTGGCGGCGGCTTCGCGGCCGGCGGTTTCAAGCAGGGCCAGGCCCGCGTTGACGGCGATGGCTTTGACGCGATCTGGACGCGAACGGCGTTCTATTTGCATGGGTGACTCCGGTTGTTGGTCAACAGCAGCATTTGAGCTTATCACAAAAGCAATTGAAAGATCCTTCTTTTGGCCGGCTTGAAGAACCGGGGAACGTCGCTAAATTGTACAGAGATACTCACCAAGGATGGAATATGACGACAACTGAAAAAGCGATATTGGCCGGCGGATGCTTCTGGGGCGTGCAGGATCTGCTGCGCAGGTACCCCGGCGTGCTGGCGACGCGGGTCGGCTACACCGGCGGCGATGTGGCGAACGCCACGTACCGCAACCACGGCACCCATGCCGAGGGACTGGAAATCATCTTCGACCCGGCCGTCATCAGCTATCGCAAGATCCTGGAATTCTTCTTCCAGATCCACGATCCGACCACCCGCAACCGGCAAGGCAACGACATGGGGACGAGTTATCGCTCCGCAATTTACTATGTCGACGAGCAACAGAAGGCGATCGCCGAGGATACCATCGCCGACGTCAACGCATCCGGTCTGTGGCCGGGAAAAGTCGTCACCGAAGTGGCGCCTGCCGGCCCGTTCTGGGAGGCGGAACCGGAGCACCAGGACTATCTGGAGCGCGTTCCCAACGGCTACACCTGCCATTTCATCCGTCCGGACTGGCAGTTGCCCAAGCGTTGATGCTGGAAACATCTTCAATCTAATCAAGCACTTGTCGGCCGGAAGGTATTCGGAAGGCAAGTTTCCGGTTGCGCCGCTACAGTTGACTCATGTTTCATCTTCATTCGTCAGGAAGCACCATGAGTCAATTATTTACAGCAGTGTATGAGATCACCAGCGCCACCGAAGGCAATCCGACGTTGCGCTTGAACCTGGTCGTCAATGCCTTGAACGACAGCGTGATGGGCCACGCCCGCGTGGAGTTCAGTAACGGCGAAAGCGCCGGGATTTCCATCCGCGGCCATCACACGGAAATCGACAGCGGCCAGCCTTTGCGGGCCGTGGTGCTGGCCGGATTGCCGTCGATTTTCCCGTCGGTGGAGGAGGAGCCGAGCGCCTTCCAGCTGCTGATGGTGTTGCCTACCGCATCCAAGGACGGTCAGGTTTGCTACAAGATGAGCTTTGGCGATGCGAGGCAACCGCGCATCGTCGAAGTCCGCGACGGCATCGCGCGGGCCATGCTGCCGGAGCTCGCCGGCGCCGAGTAGCCGGCCGTACCACTTGCCGGACGCGCAAAATTGGTACTCGCCATTTAACACCATGTTCAATTTGAGACATTCGAAAGTTGGGGGCAAGCCGCGCCGGTTTGCCTGCTGAATTTGGTTGGTGAGCACTTACATACTCTTTCAACTCCCACATCTAATCTTTCCGCAATAACTCTTCCTTGGTTGAAACTGGTATTCGAATGGTTGTAACAAAATAAAACCACTTGACTACCACTTTTTTAGACTCCATCCTGAAAAAATAATAAAAGCAGAGAGTCACCCACCCAAGGAGGAGAGAGCATGGAACGTGCAGTCAAGGGTAATGCGGCCGTACTCGGCCTGATCGCCAGTATGTTGGCGGCTTGCGGCGGGGGCAGCGACAGCCCCGCCACCACCGCACCACAAAAATTGCTGGCCGGCGTGCAAACCGCCGACGCCACCGCCGATTGTCCGGCGTGGTCGTCCAGCGCCATCTACACGGTCGGCATGTGCGTGACCTACAACGGCTCGACGTACAAGGCCAAATGGTGGACGCAAAATAACGTGCCGGGCACCGAGGAGTGGGGACCATGGGCGCTGCAGTCCGTGACGCCGACACCTACGCCAACGCCAACGCCGACACCAACGCCAACGCCGACGCCGACGCCGACACCGACACCGACTACCGACACGACACCGACTCCAACACCGACGCCGACGCCGACACCGGTCGGCGGCCGCGAGATCGGCTCCTACTTCGCGCAGTGGGGCGTGTATGGACGCGGCTACGAGGTGGCCGACATCCACACCACCAAGACCCCGGTCAACGGCGTACAGACCAGCATCGCCGACCAGCTCACCTTCATCAACTACGCCTTCGGCAACACCTACGCCAAGAACGGCGGCTACGAATGCGACATGGTCACCAGCGCCGAAGTGGGCAACGACACGCCAACCTCGCCGGCGGCCGGCACCGGCGGCGACGCCTACGCCGACTATCAACGCCAGCCGGCGCGCACCGTCGATGGCAAGACCGTCGCCTGGGACGCTCCGCTGACCGGCAACTTCCTGCAACTGAAGCTGCTCAAGGCCGCGCATCCCAACCTGAAGGTGTTCATCTCGCTGGGCGGCTGGACCTGGTCGAAGAACTTCTCGGCCGCAGCCAAGACCGACGCGCTGCGTAAGCAGCTGGCCAAGTCCTGCGTGAAGATGTTCATCGCCGGCGACCTGCCGGTGCAGGATGGGCGCGGCGGCCCAGGCTCCGCCAAGGGCGTCTTCGACGGCATCGACATCGACTGGGAATATCCGGGCGGCGGCGGCCAGCCGTACAACACCGTCGACGCGGTCAATGACAAGCATAACTTCACGCTGCTGATGGCCGAGTTCCGCGCGCAGCTGGACGCGCAAGGCGCCATCGACGGCAAGCGTTATGCGCTCACGGCCGCCATCGGCGCCGGCAGCGAGAAGATCGCCCAGACGGAACCCAACCTGTACGCGCAGTACATGGACTGGGTCAACCTGATGAGCTACGACTTCCACGGCGCATGGGAAAGCACCACCAACTTCCATGCGCCGCTGTACCACGATCCCGCCGATCCGGCCACCGGCGTCCTCGCCAAGTACAACACCAACGACGCCGTGACGGCGCTGGTGGCAGCCGGTATGCCGCGCAATAAGATCCTGCTCGGCGTGCCGTTCTACGGACGCGGATGGAAAGGCGTGGCCGCCGGCCCGAACGCCAACGGCCTGTATCAAACCACCACTGGCGGCGCGGCGGGCACCTATGAAACCGGCATCGACGACTACAAGGTCCTGGTCAACAAGGCCGGCACGCGCTGGTACCATCCGCAGACCAAGCAGCTGTTCCTGTACACCGGCACCGGCGAATGGTGGAGCTACGACGACCCGACCGTGATCGCGACCAAGATGCAGTACATGCGCGACCAGAGCCTGCGCGGCGCTTTCTCGTGGGAGCTGGACGGTGACGCCAGCGGCGCCCTGACCAGTGCCGTCTGGAAGGGACGCTAAGCCATGAAGCGCCATGCCGTTGTCCAAACCATCGGCGTCAGCGATGCATGGCGCAGCTGGATCGCCGAGAACCTGATCCTCGGCAGCCGGCCGGATACGCTGGCCGGCATCCTGATCCAGTCCGGCATCGGCGCGCGCGATGCGCACGCGGAGATCGCCGCCGCGCTGCACAGCCCTTACCTGAAGGGCGTATCGCGTTTGCACAACCGGCTGGCCAAGCGCGACTGGGTGATCGGCATCCAGTCGCAATTGAACCGGCTGGCGCCTGTTGAACTTCCGCGACGGGCGCGCCTGTCCGGCGCGGAGTTCCTGGACCAGCACTATCGCCGCAATCTGCCGGTGATCATCACCGGCATGCTGGACGACTGCGCCGCGCGCGGCAAATGGACGCTGGATTATCTGGGCGCGCAGCTGGGCGATCGCATGGTGGAGGTGCAGTTCGGCCGCAGCGCCGATCCGGATTATGAGATGAACAGCCAGTCGCACAAGCGCCGCATGCGCTTCGGCGAGTACGTGGCGCTGGTGCGCGACAGCGGCCATACCAACGACTTCTACATGACCGCCAATAACGACGGGCAGAATCGCGAGTCGTTGCAGGAGCTGATGGCGGATGTGCCGCCGCTGCCGGAGTATCTGAATCCGGAAGGGCGGGGCTTCTTCTGGTTTGGACCGGCCGGCACGATCACGCCGTTTCATCACGACCTGACCAACAACTTCATGATCCAGATCGCGGGGCGCAAGCGCGTGCGGCTGATCGCTCCTTGCGATACGCCCAAGCTGTACAACCAGCGCCACTGTTTCACTCCGGTCGATGGACGCGACATCGACCTGCGGCGTTTTCCGATGATGGCAGACGTGCCGGTCATCGACTGCGTGCTGGAACCAGGCGAAATCCTGTTCCTGCCCGTCGGTTGGTGGCACTTCGTCGAAGCGCTGGATATCACCATCACCATCTCCGCTACCCACTTCAGGTGGGACAACGATTTCTACAGCCGTTACCCGAACAATCACGATTTCTAAAATACGGGAATACAAAATGAGACACAACCTTTTGATGCTGGCGCTGATCGGCAGCGCTGTTGCCGCCTGTGGCGGCGGTTCCGACCCACAAAGCGCCACGCCCGCGCCCAAGCTGATGGCCGGCATACAGACTGCCGCCGCCGATTGCCCGGTGTGGTCGTCCAGCGCGGTCTACACGGTCGGCATGTGCGTGACTTACAACGGCTCTACCTACAAGGCCAAGTGGTGGACGCAAAATAATGTGCCGGGCACCGAGGAGTGGGGGCCGTGGGCGCTGCAGTCCGTGACGCCGACTCCGACGCCAACGCCGACGCCAACGCCAACGCCAACGCCGACGCCAACTCCGACACCGACACCGACACCGACACCGACACCGACACCAACTCCGACGCCGGTCGCGTGCCGCCCGGACGGCCTGACCTCGCCGGTGCCGAACGTGAACTACTGCGGCGTGTACGACGCCAACGGCCGCGAGAAGCTGGCCAATGGCCTGAACCGCCGCATCGTCGGTTACTTCACCAGCTGGCGTACGGGCGCGAACAACACGCCGTCCTACCTGGTCAACAACATCCCTTGGGATAAAATCACCCACGTGAACTACGCCTTCGCCTCGGTGGACGCCAACGCCAAAGTCCAACTGGGCAGCGGCGCCAACAACCCCGACACCGGCATGACCTGGCCCACCATCCCCGCCGCAGCGATGGACCCGTCGCTGCCATACAAAGGCCACTTCAACCTGCTGGCGCAATACAAGAAGCGCTACCCCGGCGTGAAGGTGATGTTGTCGGTAGGCGGCTGGGCGGGCAGCGGCGGTTACTACACCGCCACCACCAACGCCGACGGCTCGCTCAACAGCGCCGGCATCAACACGCTGGCCGATTCGATGGTGGCCGTGCTGCGCCAGTACACCTTCTTCGACGGCATCGACATCGACTACGAACACCCGACCACCAACAACGAAGCCGGCAACCCACTGGACTTCAGCCTCTCCAAGCCGCGCCTTGCGGGCCTGATGAAGAGCTACAACGTGCTGCTGAAAACCGTGCGCCAGAAGCTCGACACCGCGGCCGTCACCGACAACAAGTACTACATGCTGACCATCGCCGGTTCCGCGTCCGGCTGGATATTGCGCGGCGAGGAAAACCTCTCCGGCCTGCAGTACCTTGATTACGCCAGCCTGATGTCCTACGACCTGCACGGCGGCTGGAACCAGTACGTCGGCCCCAACGCCGCGCTGTTCGACGACGGCAACGACGCCGAACTCAAAGCCGGCAACGCCTACTCCTACGGCGGCATCGGCTACCTGAACGTCGACTGGGCCTACCGCTACTATCGCGGCGCATTGCAGGCCGGCCGCATCAACATCGGCGTGCCGTACTACACGCGCGGCTGGAAGGACGTCACTGGCGGCAGCAGCGGCCTGTGGGGAACCACGCCGCTGGTGAGCGACACCGTCACCTGCGCCGGCGTCAAAACCTGCGGCACCGGCGCGGTCGGCATCGACAACGTCTGGTACGACCTCGATGCCAACGGCAAGCCGGTCCCCGGCGGCGGCAATCCGCTGTGGCACGCGCTCAACCTGCAGAACGCCATCGTGCCGGACTACCTCGATGCCTACGGCGTGACGGAGAAGACCATCACCGGAACGTACACCGCCAACTACAGCGCCACGATGGCCGCGCCGTGGTTGTGGAACGCCACGCGCAAGGTCTTCATCTCCACCGAGACGGCGCAATCGATGGCGGCCAAGACCCAGTACGTGATCGACAACGCCATCGGCGGCATCATGATCTGGGAACTGGCCGGCGACTACGCCTGGGACGCCAGCAAAAACGGCGGCAAGGGCGAGTACTTCATGGGCTACACGCTGACCACCAACATCTACAACGCCTTCAAGGCCGCCAGCCCTTACGGCGCTACGCGGGCGGAATCGGCGATGCCGGCCACCAGCGCGAAGGTCGGCATATCGCTGGGCGGCTGGGCGCTCGGCGACAGCAACTACCCGATCAACCCCGTGATGACGGTGACGAACAACACCACCGTCACCATCCCGGGCGGCTCGGTGGTGGAATTCGACTATCCGGTATCGGCGCCCGCCAACATGAGCGATCAATCGGGCTATGGCCTGGTGGTGACCAAGGCCGGCTACACGGGGCCGAACAACATCGGCGGCTTCAAGGCCAACTTCAACCACGCAAAGTTCACCATCCCTTCGTGGCAGTCGCTGGCGCCGGGGGCCTCGGTGTCGCTGACGCTGAACTACTCGCTGCCGATCTCGGGGCCTTCCGCCTACGTGGTCACGGTCAACGGCGTGCGCTATGCCTTGAGCGACGAATATCCCGGCCTGCCGGTCGCACTGAAATAGGGAGAAGCGATGAAACCAGTTCACAGCATCGCTGTGCTGAGCGCCTTGCTGCTGGCCGCCTGCGGCGGCGGCGGCAGCGGCGGCCAGTCCGACAGCAGCGCTCCGCGCGTACTCTCCGGCGGCATCAGCACGGCCGCCGCCACCGCCTGCCCGGCATGGACCGCCACGGCGGTCTACACCGCCGGCATGTGCGCGATCTATCAAAGCAAGCAGTACGAGGCCCAATGGTGGGTGCAGGGCACCGCGCCCAATCCGGCCGATACGTGGGGGCCGTGGAAGTACATCGGCGACGCCACCGATCCGACGCCGCCCGACCCGGGCACGCCGCAACCGGGTGGCGTGCCGACCAAGGCGCAAGCCGAGGCGCGCGAGGCGCAGCTGACGGACAACGATTTCTTCCGCACGGTGAAGGCGTCGATCCGCACGCTGGACAACGCGGCGGTGGAAGCCGTATCGTCCGGCGCTGCGGCCAATCCGGCCAACGTCAAGCGGGTGGAGCGTTTGCTCACGTCGGCCAAGTGGGACTACTACTTCGGCATCCGTGAGCCCAGCTACACTTACGGCCGATTCCTGCAGGCGGTGGCGAAGTTCCCGGCGGTCTGCGGCGACTACACCGACGGCCGCGACGCGGACGCCATCTGCCGCCATTCGCTGGCGACGATGTTCGCCCACTTCGCGCAGGAGACGGGCGATCACAACGCCAGCCTGCCGCTGCCGCAATGGCGGCAGGGCCTGAAGTACCTGCGCGAGATGGGCTGCGACGAAACCGGCACCAACTGCGGCTACAACGTCGAGTGCTCGGACCCGGTGTTCAACACCGTCTGGACCTGCGGTAAAAACGCCGACGGCAGTTTCAAGAAGTACTACGGGCGAGGCGCCAAGCAGCTCTCGTACAACTACAACTACGGACCGTTCTCGCAGGTGATGTACAACGGCGACCAGTCGGTGCTGCTGAAGAATCCCGACCAGGTGGCGTCGACCTGGCTCAATCTCGCCTCGGCGACGTTCTTCTTCGTCTACCCGCAGCCGCCCAAGCCGTCGATGCTGCATGTGCTGGACGGGACCTGGGTGCCGAATGCGGCGGACAAGGCGGCCGGCGCGGGCAACAACTTCGCCACCACCATCATGATCATCAACGCCGAATGCGGCACCGGCACCGAGAAGGCGGCGGCGCAGAACCGCATCGACTACTACAAGCAGTTCGCGGCGGACCTGGGCTGGAACATCGGCAGCGAGCAGCTGTCCTGCGCGACGATGCAGCGCTTCAGCGGTTCCAGCTCGGCGGCCTACAACATCTACTGGGAGAAGAACTGGAGCAGCGGCGGCGACTACCAATGCCAGTTGGTCAATTATCAAACGCCGTACAGCGCTCTAATCCCTGGAAACTACACCAAATGCGTGGAGAAGAACTGGGGAGTAACGCTGAAGTGATGTGATGGCATACAATGGACGGGCCGACAGCAACAAGGAGGCCTTCCATGCCTATGCACTACCTGCGAGCGATGACAAGCCCGCAACGCACCGATATCAGCAACCGCCGCCTTGGCCGTTCGCTGGCCTTTGTGGCCGGCGCGGTCAACGCCGGCGGCTTTTTCGCGGTGGGACAATATACCTCCCACATGACCGGCGTCGTCTCGTCGGTGGCGGACAACGCCGCGCTGGGCGAGGTGCACCTGGTGCTGGCGGGCGTGGCGTCGCTGCTGTCGTTCCTGCTGGGCGCGGCCACGTCGGCGATCCTGATCAACTGGGGCCGGCGGCGCGGCGCGCACAGCCTGTACGCGCTGCCGCTGATCGTGGAGGCGGCGCTGCTGCTGTGTTTCGGCCTGATGGGCGCGCGGCTGGACGCATCCGGCCAGGTGTCCGCCATCGTGGCCTTGCTGTGCTTTGTGATGGGACTGCAGAACGCCATCGTCACCAAGGTGTCGCGCTCCGAGATCCGCACCACCCACGTCACCGGCCTGGTGACCGACATCGGCATCGAACTGGGTAAACTGTTTTACTGGAACGACAACGCCATGGCCGACCGCGTGCTGGCCGACCGGGGCAAGCTGCGGTTATTGAGCTCCCTGCTGGCGATGTTCCTGCTCGGCGGCCTGGCCGGCGCCTTCGGCTTCAAATACCTGGGCTACATCGTCACGGTGCCGCTGGCGGTGGGCTTGCTCTCGCTGGCCATCATTCCCGTGTTCGACGACCTGCTGCAGGCGAAGAGTTAAGAATCAGTCTATACTTTGCCGCAAGGAGAACCCACCGGATGATGAGGACTTACCAAGGCAGCTGCCATTGCGGCGCGGTGCGCTTCGAGGCGGATGTCGACCTGGCGCACGGCACGCTGCGCTGCAATTGCTCGTTCTGCCTGAAGATACGCTGCTGGGCCGTGATGGCCAGGCCCGAGGCCTTCCGCCTGCTGGCCGGCGAGGGCGAGATGAATGTCTACCAGTTCGGCGCCAAGAACGAGCATCACTACTTCTGCAAGCACTGCGGCGTGCGTCCATACGGCATCGGCAACTCGCCGCGCTACGGCGTGTTCTATGGCGTGAACGTCGCCAGCCTCGATGGTGTCGGTGACGAGGACCTCGCCAACGCGCCCATCACCTATGTCGACGGCCGCGCCGACAACTGGATATTGCCACCCACCGAAACCCGCTATCTTTGAATCCGATGATACGACCCGCCACGCAGGACGATGCATCAGCCATCGTCGCCATCTACAATCACTACATCGCCACCACCACCATCAGCTTCGAGGAGCACGCGGTCACGCCGGAGGACATGGCGGGCCGCATCCGCGACATCACCGCGCACCTGCCATGGCTGGTGTATGAGCGGGATGGCGAAGTGCTCGGCTACGCCTACGCCACCAAATGGCGCGCCCGCAGCGCCTACCGGTTTTCCGCCGAGACCAGCGTCTACGTGGCGTTCGGGCAGGGCGGCAAGGGGATAGGATCGGCGTTGTACAAGGCGCTGCTGGAGGAACTGCGCGCCCGCGAGATCCACATGGCGATAGGCGGCATCGCCCAGCCCAACGAGGCCAGCGTGGCGCTGCACGAAAGCCTGGGCTTCGAAAAGGTCGCCCACTTCAAGCAGGTTGGCCGCAAGTTCGATCGCTGGATCGATGTCGGCTACTGGGAGCTGCGGCTTTCCTAGGCCATCCGCGCCTCGGTGTCCTCCGGCGCCAATACGCTGCGGTTGCCGCCTTCGGAGCGGGCCAGGTACAGGGCCTGGTCGGCAGCCAGTATCAGGTCTTCGGTGGTGTCGTCCTGCGTCGCCGGTAGCGATGCGACGCCGATGCTGGCGCTGATATTGCCCGACCTGGCTTTCACGTTAGGCAGGTTCAACGCGGCGAGCGCCGCCTCCATGCGGCGCGCGATCCGCATCGCCTCGTCGCCGGCGGTGGCGGGGGCGAGGAAGGCGAATTGGTCGGCGCCGTAGCGCGCCACCAGATCGCCGGCGCGCTGCACGGCGCCGCTCAGCGCATGCGCCGCCAGCCGCAGGACTTCGTCGGCGGCCTGCTGGCCGTAGTGCTCGCGGTAGGCCGCCAGCTGGTCGATCTCCACCAGTCCGATCGCCATCGGTTTCTTTTCACGCGCGGCGCGGCGCCATTCGCGCGCCAGCTGGTCGTCGAAGCAACGGCGGTTGGCGATGCCGGTCAGGTTGTCGGTGGCCGACAGGTTGGCCAGCTTGTGCTGCGCGATGCGCAGCGCTTCGCCGCGTTCCTGCAATTGCGCTTCCAGAGCCTGCGCCCGCGCGCTCACGCGCCGCACCGCCCAGCGGAACAGCAGCAACAGCAGCACCACCGCCATCAACGCCACTGCGCTGCGCACCCACCAGGTCTCCCACACCGGCGGCGTGATGGTGATCGGCAGGACGATCTCGTCGCGGCTGGCCACGCCCTTGTTGTTGCTGCCCTGGAGATGGAAGCGGTATTTTCCGGGCGCCAGGTTGGTGTAGGTCGCCACGGGATGGGCGGCGTCGGCCTGCACCGGTTGCGTGTCGAAGCCTTCCAGCCAGTAGCTGTAGGCGTTCCTGCGCGGTTCGGCGAAATGCAGCGCGGCGAATTCGATCGAGATGGTGTTGGCGATCCACGGCAGGCTCAGTGCACGCGGCTGCGTCACGCCGCCTTCCAGTATCACGTCCGGCGGCGGGTTCTTGCCGCCCAAGGAACGATTGAGCACGCGGATGTCGGTGATCGCCAGCTGCGGCGGGCGCGAGGCGCTGCTGTGGATCGCCGGGTTGACGGCGGTGACGCCGCTGCTGCTGCCGAAGTACAGGAAGCCGTTGCCGCTGTTGGCGGCGGAGTCGATGTAGAAGCCTTCGGTCAGGCCGTCCTCCACCGAGTATTCGGTGACGGTGCCGGAGACCGGATCGATCTTGCTCAGCCCCGCCGCCGTGGTCACCCAGATCATGCCGTTTTTATCCGAGCGTATCGCTTCGATCAGGCGCGTACCCAGTTCGCCTTTTTCCTGAACGCGGGTGATGCTGAAGGCGCCGTCCTTGCCGGCCACCACGTGGTTCAAGCCCTTGGAGGTGCCGACCCACATGCTGCCGTCGGCATCCTGGTGCAGGCTGCTGACACGGTCGCTGCTCAGGCTTGCCGGGTTGTTCGGGTCGAAGCGGAAGTGGCGGAACTTGCCGCTGGCCGGATCGAGCATATCGAGCCCGCCGCCGCGATAGAACTCGCCGCTCCATACGCGGCCGGCGCTGTCCTCCGCCACGGTGGAGGCGCCGTTGACGCTGCGGCTGGCCGGGTCCTGGTCGTCGTGCGCGTAGCTCCGGACCGCGCCGCTGGCCGTATCGTAGCGCAGCAGGGCCGTGCCGGTGCCGAGCCACAGCACGCCGCCGCGTCCCGGTGCGATGGCGTTGATGAAGTCCGTGGTCTTGCTGCCGAAGTGGATCACCTTGAACGGTGCGTCCGGCTTGTCCAGCCGGTTCAGGCCTTCCGAGGTGCCGACCCACAGCGTGCCGTCCGGCGCCTGGTAGGTGCTGTAGATGACGTTGGAGCTGAGGGCGCCCGGCCGCTTCGGCGTGGCGCTCCAGGTGCGTACCATCTCGCGCGTGGCCGGATCGAACAGCGCCAGGCCGTCGTCCAGCGCGAGCCACAGCTGGTTGTTGGCGGCCGCGCCCACGCTGCGCACGAAGTTGCTGGACTTGACGAAGTCGGGATCGATGTCGCGCGGGACGAAACGTTCGAAGCCGTGGTAGCCCAGGTTGGCGCGGCTGACGCCATCGGTCAGCGAGCCTACCCACAAGGTGCCGCTGCGGTCGCGCATGGTGGTGTTGATGGCGTCGCTGTTGAGGCTATGCGCGTCCTCGGCGCGGTGGCGGTAGCTCTGGAACTGGCGCCGCTCGCGGTCCCAGCGCAGCAGGCCGCTGGTGCGGGTGCTGATCCACATGTCGCCGGATCGGTCCTCGTCGATGTCGGTCACGCGCTTGGCCTGCACCGTCAGCGCTTCGCGCCGCTCCCACGGCTGGCCGGACTTCCACGTCACCAGGCCGTCGGCCGATCCTATCCACAGTGTGGCGGCGCTGTCGAAGTACAGCGCGCGCACGTCGTTGGCCTTGGGGTTGGGGTGCTCCGGGTCGTCGACGCGGAAGTGCTGGAAGCCGGTGGCGCCGGGCGCCAGGTAATCCAGGCCGCCCGGCCAGGTGGCGGCCCAGACGCCGCCCTTGGTGTCGACGGCGACGGCGTTGACGTCGTTGTAGAGCAGGCTGTCCGGCCTGGCCTCGTCGTGCCGGTAGGTGGTGAAGCTGCCCTTGCGCGGGTCGAAGTGCTGCAGGCCGCCCCATGTCGCCACCCACATGCCGCCCTTGTAGTCGGAGACGATGCGGCGCACGATGCGCGCGTTGCCAGGGCCGCCGGCGGGCACGTGGCGCGTGAAGCTGTTGGTCACCGGGTCGTAGCGCGCCAGGCCTTCGTCGGTGCCTATCCACAGCCTGCCCGTTTCGTCCTCGTACAGCGAGGTGACGCGGCCGCCCGGCAGGCTATGCGGGTCGGCCGGGTCGTTCATGTAGCGCACCTGTTTATGGCCGTCGTGGCGGAACAGGCCTCCCTCGATGGTGCCGATCCAGACGAAGCCCTGCCGGTCCTGCAGCATGGCGAGGATGGCGCGGCTGTCGGCGCCCAACGAATCGACGGCGGTGAAGGCCAGCGGACGCGGAGCCGCGTGCACCGGCGCGGCATGCAGGCAGGCCAGCGCGCCGCACAGCAGCAGGCGTAGGAGAGGGCGGACGGAGGTGCGCGGCATTCGGGAACCTTGATATTTTGGCCAGCCAAGTAAAGCACAGATTCGCCCGCCGTGGAAGCGTTGGGCGCTAACAGTTTTCCGCTATAATCCCTTGACAAATCTACATGCTACGCAAGGCGCCATGGACGGATCTTCAGACGGAGTACCCCTGCAACCGGCGCCGCTGCCGGCCCACGCGTCCTTGCGCACATGGCGCTCGGCGTGGGGCGCGGTGCGCCGGCGCGGCCTGCCCGGCCGCCAGGCCATGCGCTGGGCCGCGCTGGCGCTGCTGCTGGGCGGCGCCGCGGTGCTGGTCCAGCGCCAGGTGGTGTTTCAGCAGCACAGCCGCGACCTGAAGGCGGCGGCCGACGACATCGCGCGCCAGATCCAGATCGACAGCACCGACGGCCGCGTGATGGGCGGCGCGATTCTCATGGGCCTGGTGGAGGACAGCGTCAAGCTGCTGCTTTCGGGAGAGCTGGCGGCGGACGCCTACCGCCTGCACGTGGATTTCGCCGCCGTCCTCGATCAATACAGTGCCGACACCGTGTTCGTGCTCAATGGCGACGGCACCACCGTCGCTTACCTGAACAAGGAGGGCAAGGCCATCGGCGTGGGCCGCAGCCTGCGCTACCGCCCGTATAGCCGGCGCGCGCTGGCGGGGCAGGCCAACGTCTACGCCGCCATCGGCAGCAATTCGCACGAGCGTGGACTGTATTTCGCGGCGCCTATTTACAGCGGCAATTCGCGCGACACGCCCATCGCCGGTGTCTACACGATCAAGATGCCGGCCGGCGAGATCGACCGCATCCTCGCCCGCAGCAAGGACCCGGTACTGCTGCTGTCGCCGGACGGCGTGGTGTTCGCCACCAACCGCAACGAGTGGCTGTTCATGCAGGCCGGGAAGGCCGCGCCGGCGCGCGTCGCCCAGCTGGAAAACGAAAAGCAGTTCGGCGAGTTGTTCTCCGGTGCGGGGCCGCTGCAACTGCCGTTTGAACCGGTCGGCAAGCAGGCCGAGTTCCAGGGCCGCACGCAGGCGCTGGCCGCCACCGAGTTGAACTGGCCGGACGATGGCGGCGCCTGGCGCGTGGTGATCATGCAGGACAAGGGCGACTGGCTGCCGCTGTGGAACCAGCTGGCGCTGGCCTTCGGCTGCATGGCCGCCGTCTGGCTGTGCGCGATGGTGGTGACGGGCCGCACCCGTGCCGCCGAAAGCGCGCGCCGTTTGCGCTTCGAGAACGAGCGCCGCATGCGCGAGATCACCAACAACCTGCCGGTGGCCGTGTACCAGTTCCAGATGGACGCGGCGGGCCAGCCGCGCTTTCGCTTCATGAGTCCCGCCATCACGGCCATCACCGGCCTGCAGGCCAGCGACGTGCTGGAGGACGGCGCCATGCTGTTCGCGCTGCTCGATCCCGACGGCCGCGCGGGCCTGCTGGCGCAGATCGCCGACAGCGCGCGGCAGCACTGGTCGGTGCACCGCCGCGTGGAGTTCGGCGCGCAGGGACTGGTGGCGGCGCGCTGGGTCGATATCCATTGCACCTGCGTGCACCAGCACGCGGGCGAGGAGGTGTGGAACGGCTACCTGGCCGACGTGACGGCCGAGCACACGGCGGCGCAGACGCTCAGCGCCGCCAAGCAGACCGCCGAAGACGCGACACGCAGCAAGTCGCTGTTCCTGGCGAACATGAGCCACGAGATCCGCACGCCGATGAACGCCATCATCGGCATGAGCCACCTGGCGCTCAAGACGGACCTGACGCCGCGCCAGCACGACTACGTGCAGAAGATCCAGCGCGCCGGCCAGCACCTGCTGGGCATCATCAACGACATCCTGGACTTCTCCAAGATCGAGGCCGACAAGCTGCAGGTGGAGAACCAGCCGTTCGAGCTCGATCAGCTGCTGGAGAACCTGGCCACGCTGATCGGCGAGAAGGTCGGCGCCAAGGGCCTGGAGCTGGTGTTCGACGTGGCGCCCGACGTGCCGGCCGCGCTGGTGGGCGACGCGCTGAGGCTGGGCCAGATCCTGATCAACTACGCCAACAACGCCGTCAAGTTCACCGAGCGGGGCGAGGTGGCGGTGACGGTGCGCGTGCGCAGCCAGGACGAGCAGCGCGTGCTGCTGCACTTCGCGGTGCGCGACACCGGCATCGGCTTGAGCGAGGCGCAGATGCGCCAGCTGTTCCAGAGCTTCCAGCAGGCCGACGCCTCCACCACGCGCAAGTACGGCGGCACCGGCCTGGGACTGGCGATCTCCAAGAAACTGGCGCAGCTGATGGGCGGGGAGGTCGGCGTCGAGAGCGAGTTGGGCAAGGGTTCGACGTTCTGGTTCACCGCGCGCCTGGACATCGGCCAGGATGCGCGCCCTTCGTTGCTGCCGTCGCCTGACCTGCGCGGCAGCCGCTTGCTGGTGGTGGACGACAATGACAGTGCGCGCGGCGTGATCGCCGAACTGCTGCTCGGCATGCGCTTCAATGTGCGGGTGGCGGCGTCCGGCGCCGAGGCGGTGGCCATCGTGCGCGATGCCGCCGCCGCCGGCGAGCCGCTGGCCGCGGTGCTGCTGGACTGGCAGATGCCGGGCATGAGCGGCATCGAAACCGCCGCCGCCATCAAGGCGCTGGCGCTGCGCGAGCCGCCGCGTTTGATGATGGTCACGGCCTACGGGCGCGAGGAGGTGCAGCAGCAGGCGCGCGGCGCCGGCATCGACGATGTGTTGATCAAGCCGGTCAACGCCTCGGTGCTGCTCAACACCTTGATACGCCTGCTGGGCGGCGAGGTGGATGACAGCGCGCTGGCGCGTCCGGCGCCGGCCGACAAGCTGGCCGCGCTGGCGACCCTGCGCGGTGCGCGCGTGCTGCTGGCCGAGGACAATGAACTGAACCAGCAGGTGGCGTCGGAGTTGCTGGCCGACGCGGGCCTGGTGGTGGACATCGCCAACAACGGTGTGGAGGCGGTGGCGATGGCGCAGGGTGGCCAGTACGACATCGTGTTGATGGACATGCAGATGCCGGAGATGGACGGTATCGAAGCCACCCGCGCGCTGCGCGCCTTGCCGGCGCTGGACGGCTTGCCGGTGGTGGCGATGACGGCCAACGCCATGCAGGCCGACCGCGACCTGTGCACGCAGGCGGGCATGGTGGACTTCGTGATCAAGCCGATCGAGCCGGACGACTTGTGGCGCGTGCTGCTGCGCTGGATACCGCCGCGTCACGCGCTGCCGGCGCAGGACGCGGCCGGCGCGGAGCCGCGCTACGAGCCGCGCACCGAACCGGGGCACGATTCGCAGACCGGGCCGGGCGGCGAACGACCAGCCGCTGCGGGCCGCGAACCGCAAGCCGCGCCGGACGACGGCTTCCCGCAGGAGATACCGGGCCTGGACATGGTGTCCGGCCTGCGCCGCGTGCTGGGCAAGCGGCCGCGCTACCTGGCCATGCTGCGCGGCTTCGTCGCCAACCAGGCCGGCGCGGTGACTCAGATATCGGCGCTGCTGGCGGCCGGCGACCGCGCCGGCGCCGAACGCGGCGCGCACACACTCAAGGGATTGGCCGGCAATATCGGCGCCAGCGCCCTGCAGCTGCTGGCCGGCGAAGCCGAACATGCGCTGTCGCCGGCGGTGGTGGGCGATACCGGCGCCGCCGCGCTGGCCGAACGCCTGGCGCCGCAGCTGGCGCAGCTGGAATCGGTGCTGGCCGGCCAGGTGGCGGCCATCGCCGCATGCCTGCCGGCGGAAGCCGAGCTGGCGGTGGTGGATGTCGACCCCGGACAGCGCGACGCCGTGGTGCGCGAACTGGGCGAACTGCTGGCCGACGACGACGCCCGCGCCGAACGGCTGCTGGTGGAGCATGGCGCGCTGCTGGCCGCCGCCTTCCCCCGGCACTACCGCAAGCTGGAACAGGCGGTCGGCGATTTCGACATGGAGCAGGCGCTGGAAATCCTGAACGGCGCCGTCGCCGACATCAAGGCCGACGGCGCGCTACATCAGTAGGTGGTCAGCGCAACCGGCTGGCCGCCCTTGAAGTGGAAGATGGTGACCGGCGACTGCTTCATGTCGCCGCGCTGGTCGAACGAGTAGGTGCCCGCCACGCCCGTGTACGAACCGGCGCCGATCGCGGCGCCCACTTTTTGCGGATCGATCGAATTCACCTTCTGCATCGCCTGTGCGTACATCATGGCCGCGTCGTAGTAGGCCGCCGCGTAGACATCCGGCTCCTGCTTGAAGCGCGCCTTGTACCTGGCCTTGAAGGCCGGGCCGCTGGCCAACTTGTCGAGGCTGGCGCCGCCCTGCGGGCACAGGACGTTCTCGCCGACGGCGTCGCCACCGAGCTTGCCCATCTCCGCGGTGCAGATGGTGTCGCCGCCCAGCAGCTTGGCGTTGATGCCCAGCTGCTTCATCTGGCGCGCCATCGGTGCGCCCTGCGGCGCGTAGCCGCCGAAGAAGATCGCCTCGACATTCTTGGTTTTCAGCTTGGTCAGGATGGAGCTGAAGTCGAACGACTTATCGGTGGTGAACTCGTGGCCGGCCACGGTCATGCCGGCGGCCTTGGCCTGCTTCTTGAATTCCTCGGCCAGGCCCTGGCCGAAGGCGGTGCGGTCGTCGATCACGGCCACGGTCTTCAGTTTCAGTTCCTTGGCCGCGTACAGCGCCATCTTGCTGCCCAGTTGCGAGTCGCTGGCGTTCACGCGGAACAGGCCCTTGTAGCCCTGCTGCGTGAGCTTGGGATTGGTGGCCACGGTGGCGATCAACACGCCGGCGTCGTTGTAGGCGCGCGAGGCGGGGATGGCCACGCCCGAGTTGTACGGGCCGACCACGTACTTGACGCCCTGGTCGATCAGCTTCTGGGCAGCCGCCATGCCGGCCTTCGGATCGCCCTGGTCGTCCTCCGATTGCAGTTCGAACTTGAGCTTCTTGCCGCCCACGGTGATCGGCTTGGCGTTCAGTTCCTCGACCGCCAGGCGCGCGCCGTTCTCGTTGTCCTTGCCCGAAAACGCCTGGGCGCCGGACAGCGGGCCGCTATGGCCGATCTTGACCAGGGTGTCCTGCGCGTGGACGCCGGCGGCGCCCAGCAGTGCGGCGGCGGCTGCGATGTGCTTCAGTTTCATGCGATCTCCCGATGTGGTGTTGTAAGGTGATGGCGAGATTATCGCCAAAAACGCAAAATATTATCGTGCGACTTGCACTTGCGAATGGCCTGTTTTGCGGCATATCGCCTTTCGAATCGGCTGCGGCCGAAATTTAATTCGGCGCGTGCTGGCGCCTGGCGTCCTCCTCGCGCTTGCGGATGCGCGCCAGCGCAGCGTTGATGCGCTCGATGATGCCGTCGTCCTGGTCGCGGGCGATGGCGAAAAACTGGCCGCTGTCGGTGATCAGGGGCTTGGGCAGCACGCTGAAGCCGGCGTTGGCGGCGGCGCCGATGGCCGGCAGGCGCGAAGCCATGAAGTCGCGGATGCTGTTCTCCAGGTCCTTGGCGGTCAGGCCCTCGGGCTGGAACAGCAGCACCGCGTCCACGCGCTTGAGCATCAGGCGGGTGAGGCGCGTGCCGCGCGAGGAGATGTCGTCGTCGGTGCGGAACAGCTTACCGCGCGCCGCGTCGAACGCCGGGCCGTAGCTGTAGCCGCGCACCGTGCTGATGGTCTTGCCGCGCAGGTCTTCGAGGCCGTTGAAGGGGAAGGTGGCGTCGCTGCGCGTGACCACCCACAGGCTGTTGTGGGTGGCGGGGTCGGAGTAGTGCAGCGCGCGCAGGCGGTCGGCGGTTTTCGGCAGGCCGAACACCAGGCCTTCGCCGTTCAGCGCGTGGCGTTCGGCGCGCGCCCATGGATAGGTGCGCGGCTCGAAGGTCACGCCCAGCTCCTGCGCCACGGCGTCGAGCACCTTGCGCTTGACCGCCGGCATGGGCCGGGGCTTGCCTTGCTCGTCGAGCGTGTCGCCGATCAGCAGCGGCACCTTGGGTGCGGCGGCGGCGAGCGCCGGGGCGGCGCACGACAGCGCGGCGGCGAGCAGTATTGCGGTGATGTTCAAGCGCTTCATCGGCAACAGGGCAGTGGGCAAGCGCCGATTATTGCATGGTTTTGGAGAAGGCCCGGCGCTTATGGCGTGTGGCCGTTGGCGCGCGTGCGGGCGGGGGCGGCCACCGCCGGCACGCGCGGGATGGCGCTGCCCGCCGTTTGCGCGAGATGGCTGGCGGCGCCGGCGATGTCGTTGATGCGGTAGGCGGCGATGGCGGCGGCCAGCGCCGGATTGGCGCCCAGCGGATCGTTCTGCTGCGCGAAGGCCAGCCGCGCGGCGAAGTTCTCCGCCACGGCGTCGAAGCTGCCGAGGGTCGCCTGCAGGGTGGCGGCGGTGGCCTGCGGGGCGGTGTGGAAGGCGGTTTGCAGCTGCACGTCGTCGAGCGACAGGCTGTTGTGGGCGTCGGGCGGCAGCGTCGCTTGCAGGGACAGGCCGATCTGCGCCAGGTTCTGTGCGACCGCCGGCGGTTGCAGGCTCTGCACCAGCGTGTCCAGCAGGGACGATTCCGGTCCTTGGGCGCGGTCGGTCTCGGCGGAGGGGAGCAGGTTGAATGCGTCGACCACGTCGCGCGTGCGGTCGCTCAGGGTGGTATCGCTGTTGGGCGGCGCGGCGCCTTGGGCCAGGGCCGCCTGCAGCTGGGCAAGATGTTGCTGGGTCTGCGACACGGTCAGCAGGAAGTTGGCCACCGGCGACAGGTCGACCGTGACCGCGGCGGGGGCGGGAGCGTCGGTGGACGAGCCGATTGCCGTCACCAAGTCGGCGTCCAGCGGCCCCAGGGGCGTCACATTGCTGGCCGGCGTGGATGAGATGGGAAACATGCGGCGCTCCAGAGCGGTATTTTTAGCTCAGCATGCGCCATCCGTCCGCCGCCGTCCGTGTGGCAGCTCACATAGCCGCGCGATTGGTGGGGTCAAGTCTGACATTCGGACACGGCCTCTGCCGTAGGCGCGCGTTGGCCGTCACGTCGGCGGGCGTCAGCGATGGCCGCAGAGTCGGACCCGGCAGTCCGTGTGCCAGTTCACATACGCGGCGCGTTGTTGCAATGCCGCGCTCTGCCCGCCACTTTGTTAGTTTCCGCACGGTTAAGCGCCGCTGGGGGGCCTATCGTATCCCTTGCAGTTCCAACATTCACTCGAAAAAGGAAAGCATCATGGACAACAACCTCGACAGCAAAATCAACGCCACCCGCGACGGCGTCACCCAGATCGGCAACAATCTGCGCGCCGATGCCCACGCCGCCATCGACAAGGTCGCCGACAAGGTTCCGCCCGCCACCGACCGCCTGGCCAACAGCGCGCACAACAGCGTCGACCGGGTCGCCGATGGCGTCGGCAAGATGGCCGACACGGTGGAACACACGTCCGACAGCCTGATCGAACGCGGCAAGCGCGTCACCGCCAGCTGCAAGGCGCTGACCGAATCGGGCCGCAGCCGCGTGCGCGCCAGCCCGGCCATGTCGGTCCTGCTGGCCGCCGCCGCCGGCTACGGCCTGTCCAAGCTGCTGGGCTCACGCAGCGCCAAATAACACCATGCCTCCCGGCCGGTGTGCCCGCCGGGATAAGCGGCGGCCCGGCCGGGCGACGGCATGCGCTTCCTGCAGGCTCTCCCTTTTGAGTGGGCTGTAATATACGCAACAATGACGAGCATAGTGATATGCTCGTCATTGTGCAGTTTACGCCCCATACAATTCGCATCCGGACCTTCTGACCACCATGGACGTTTACGCCCCCCAGGTATGGCTTCCGCACGAGCGCCCGTCCTTGCCGGGATCGCCGTCGACACCGCTGCACACGGCCGAGCGCCGGCTGGCCTTCCTGGTGGTCGGCTTCATCGTCGCCGTCACCGGCGGCCTGGGGAACGCGCTGGTGTCGGTCAACCTGCCTTACCTGCAAGGCTCGCTGGGCGTCTACTCGGCCGAGATCCAGTGGCTGCCGGCCGCCTATGTGATGGCCAACGTGTCGATGAACCTTCTGCTGGTGAAGTTCCGCCAGCAGTACGGCCTGCGCCTGTTCACCGAATTATTCCTGGTGGTGTACGCGGTGGCCACCGTGGCCCACTTGTTCGTGCACGGCCTGGCCTCGGCCATCGCGGTGCGCGCGGCGCACGGCATGAGCGGCGCGGCGCTGACCACCCTCGGCCTGTACTACACGCTGCAGGCCTTCCCGGCCCAGCACCGGCTCAAGGCGGCGGTGTTCGGCATCGGCTTCTCGCAACTGGCGCTGCCGATGGCGCGGCTGTTCTCCTCGGAGCTGATGGAGTTCGGCGAGTGGCGCGGCCTGTATTTCTTCGAGCTGGGATTGGCGCTGTTGTCGCTGGCCTGCGTGCTGGCGCTCAAGCTGCCGCCGGGGGACCGCGTCAAGGCCTTCGAGAAGATGGACTTCCTCACCTTCGGCCTGTTCGCGCCCGGCGTGGCCTTGCTGTCGGCGGTGCTGGCGCTGGGCCGCACGGTGTGGTGGTTCGAATCGCGCTGGCTGGGACTGTGCCTGGCCGGCGCCATCGTGCTGATCGCCGCCGCGCTGCTGGTCGAGCATAACCGCGCGCGCCCGCTGCTCAACACGCGTTGGCTCAGCAACGGCAATATCGCGCGGCTGGCCCTGTCGGTGCTGCTGATCCGCGTGGTGCAGTCGGAGGCCAACGGCACCGTGGGCTTCCTGCAGGCGCTGGGCCTGAACAACGACCAGATGCAGATGCTGTGGATCGTCGTCATGGTCGGCACGGTGGCGGGGCTGGTGGCCAGCGCGCTGACCATCACGCCGCCGCGCATCCCCTTGCAGCTGATGTTCTCGCTGGTGCTGATGGCGGTCGGCGCCTACATGGATTCCGACGCCACCAACCTGACCCGGCCCGCCGACCTGTATGTGAGCCAGTTCCTGCTGGCCTTCGGCGGCGCCTTCTTCATCGGGCCGACCTTCATCTCCGGCTTCGGCGCGGTGATCGCGGCGCCGAATAACCTGGTCAGCTTCTCGGTCATGTTCAGCATCACGCAGACGCTGGGCAGCCTGCTTGGCTCGGCGCTGGTCGGCACCTTCCAGGTCGTGCGCGAGAAATTCCACTCCAGCATACTGGTCGAGCATCTGACCCTGCTCGATCCGATGGTGGCGGCGCGCATCCAGAGCGGCGGCGCCAGCGTGGGCGCGGGGCTGGCCGATCCCGCCGCGCGCGGCGCCACCGGCGTGGCGGCGCTGGGCGCGGCGGCCACGCGCGAGGCCAATATCCTGGCCTACAACGATGTCTTCCTGATGATTACCCTGGTGGCGCTGCTGACACTGGCCTGGATGCTGGGCCGCTATCTGTGGTCGGTGTGCGTCGTCTGCCCCGGCAGCCCTGCGCACAACGCGCAGACCGGCATGGCCAATGTCTCCCTCAACAACTCCGGATCACGCTGAACCACATGGCTAACACGACTCCCGACAATACCTCCTCCTCCGAAACCCGCGTCGCGGCGGTGGCTGCCGCCGCTGCGGCGGCCGCCCTCGCCCCCCCCCCCCCCCCCCCGCCGG